>JAWWOH010000081.1:0-3432 GCA_033851845.1 Actinomycetota bacterium | reverse complement strand
CTGCGCCTGAACCTCGAGTCGCTGGTCTCCCCCGAGCACATGGAGGAGAAGCGCGACGAGGTGCTGGGACTGATCCGCTCCTAGGGGCTCAGAAGACGTAGCGATTCGGCGCCCAGACGGTCACGTGGGCCGTGCTACCAGCGGGCAACTCCAGTTTCCCGCCCCAGAAGGCCGTCGAGAAACCGCTCGGGCTCTGGAAGGTGGGCATGAACGGGTTGCCGTCGGATAGCAGGGTGACCGGCTTTTGGTCCGAAGTCACGACGTAGAGCTTCCATCCGTTCGCGAGGGGCGGCGGCCCCAGGGAGGTGGCGTAGCTGGTGGGATCGATCTCGGCGGCCTGCCGATTCGTGTTGAGGAACAGGAGTGGGTAGTCGAGGTAATTCGACCGGGCGAAGCCGAACCCGTGATCGCCGAGCGCGACGTAGGTGATCGCAGACCAGTCCTTCGCCAACGTGGCTTGATGGATGTCCTCCACGGTGGCCCAGTGACGGTCCGCTGACCGCGTCGCCGCGAGGTCGAAGTACGGGTCGATCATGATCCAGTCCTGGTCGTCCGCGTTCCAGAACTTGACCGCCACATGACCGTCTCCGGGGTTGTAGTCGAAGTACGTGGTGAACCTCTGGGGCTGCTGAGATGCGGGCCGCTGACCGGTGACATTCATCTGCCCCAAGATCGTGAGCATCTCGGACGCGAAGTGCCCGCACTCAGCCTTGACGAACCCATCGGTGGTCGTGAGGACGTCGTTGAGCCCGCTCCATTGATACGCGTAATCCTGGTCGTCGGACATGTGGCGAACGAAGTCGGCTGCCCACTGCGCTGCCGCAATCTCGTTGGTCGCCGACGAGCCGTTGGCCGTGACGGTGAAGGGCTCCGTTGTCCATGACCAGGAGCCCCCGATGCGCGTTCCGAGCCGAGCGGTATAGGTGCCACGAGCGAGCGCCACATCGAAGTACCTGGGAACGTTGATCGCGCCGCTGTCAGCGACGGTGGCCGAGTTTGCATCAAGGATCTGGAGCTCGTACGCCTGAGCCACTGCGTTGGCGTTCCATTGGAAGGGCTGACCAGCGTCGAACGAGCCGCTGCCGGCGCCACCCCAGATGAGCTTTGAGGGCGCGAACGTACTGTCAGCGGTCGCGAACACGACATCGGCGCGCCGCTGCGTCCCGTCTCCCAATCGATAGATCACGCGCGCGAAGAGCGGCTTGTCGGCAGGCATCCCGGATGCCGGCACCGTGAGCGACGTGCTCGATGTCACGCCGCTGTCGAACAGGTCGTTTCCGGAAGGCGTCGAGCCGATCGTGAGCTGGTAGGTCGGCTGCTTGCCGTTGAGCACGGCGCCGGGAACCCAGCTGACGGGCCGGGTGCGGTCGACCGTCACCGACCGCTGGGCCGGGGCCGTGATGACCGGTCCAGGGGAGAACTGAACATCGGATCCGTAGATCCAGTCGCCACTCGACTTCGTCCACAGGCGCGCCCACAGATGCGCGCCGACCGGCAGCGGGCCCGGAGCGTAGGTCGTGTCGGTTGTCTCGCCCGATTGCCCGAGATCAGAGGCCCCTTGCGAGTTGCCAATCCACACACGGTAAGAATCCGCACCGGACACCGGGCTCCAGCTGAGCGGCCTGGACATGTCCACCTGCGCCTGGTTCTGCTTCGGGTACGAGAGGCTGGCGTAGCTGTAGGCGACGGTGAAGCTTGAGTCGACCCACGAGTCCCAGTTGCCGTTGTGCTCGGTCAGGAGGCGCGCATAGACCTTCTTGCCGATAGGGAGCGCCGGTGGGTTCCACGACGTGGCGGTAGTGCCGTTGCTCTTGCCGAGGTCGCTCGCTCCTGGCGAGGAGCCGATCAGGAGCTGGTAGGCCTGCGAATCCGACGGGGAGGTCCAGGTGAAGGGCTTCCGTGTGTCGATACGCGTTGGTGTCGTGCTCGAGTCGGGATAGGTGAGGCGCGCGGCCCCGGCGGAGACCTGGAACGAGATGTCCGAATAGAGCCAAGAGCCCGCCGCCGTGTAGGTCCAGATACGAGCCCACAACGTCTGGCCGACCGGCAGGGGCGGGACGCTGTACGACGTTGCCGGCGTGAGGAAGGAGTCGACCACGTCCTTCGCGCCCTGGGTGGTGCCGACGTAGAGGTAGTACCCCTTCACTCCCGGCACGGACGTCCATGAGAAGGGGCGGGTCTTCACCGCAGCGGAGCCACTCGTCGGATACGTGAACTCAGCACGTGACGGCGTCGTTGCGGTGAAGGAGATGTCCTGATAGCGCCAGAAGCCGCCAGTTTCGGTGGAGATGCGAGCCCAGAGCTTTTGATTCGTAGGTAGCCGCGACACGCCCCATGACGTCGCTTGCGTCGAGCCGGTGTTGAGGAGGTCTTTCGCGCCTTGGGACGTGCCTATGGAGAGGGAGTAAGCCTGCGCCTTGTCGATCGCCGCCCAGGCAAATGGCTGCGCGGGGTCCACCGCTGCCGCCCCATCCTGCGGGTAGGTGAACGAGGCGACGCGCGAAGCGGCCGTGAACTTCGCGTCCTTGTAGGTCCAGATGTTGTTCTGTTCCGTCCAGATACGCGCCCACAAGAAGCTGTTGTCCGGCAGGGGCGGGATCGTCCAGGCTGTCGCCTGGGTTCCGCCGGTGTCGACCAGATCCTTGGCGCCCTGCGTCCTACCGACGTACAGGTAGTACTGATGAGCTCCGGCAACCGCCGTCCAGGTGAAAGGCTGCGTGGTGTCGACCTTCGTGGCGCCGTCGACGGGATAGGTCAGCGAAGCCGTTTCGGCCGATGCGGACGCGGGACTTGCCGAGAGGGCGAGGACGAGTGCCAACGCGAAGAGAGCGAGGCTTCGCAGCCGCAGGAATACGAGCAAGAAGCCCACGCCGGCATTTTCTCACTCCGACGCAGGCTACGGAGTGCTGGTGCCCTCGCGGCCGTAGCTATCCCTGAGCCGCACCACGTCGTCGAGCTCCGGCGTCGAGACCTCGAGCACGTCGCAGTCCTCGAGCGCCTCGATCGTGTGCACCTCGCCGGGAACGTTTCGCCACGCGTCGCCGGGCCCGAGCTCGACAGTCGTCAGATCGTCCTCGGACCGGCCCTTGATGAGGAGGAGCCGGCCGGACAGCAGGTAGGCGCTCTCGTCCTTCTGCTCATGGAACTGCAGCGAGAGCCGGTGCCCCTTCTCGACGTGCAGGATCTTCCCGGCGTAGGCGTCGGTGAGCGCCCACCAGACCTCGTGGCCCCACGGCTTGTCGACCTTGCGCGGCAGGTTCACGAGAGCGCTCTCGCCGGCACGCCCGCCACGGTGGCCTCCGGGGGCACGTCGCGCGTCACGACTGCGCCCGCGCCCACCCGCGCACCCGCGCCGATCGTCACCCCTCCCATGATCACGGCCCCCGATCCGATTGAAGCGCGTTCCCTCACCTCGATCGGCAGCATCTCCCA
>JAWWOH010000061.1:0-2772 GCA_033851845.1 Actinomycetota bacterium | reverse complement strand
GCGTCATCCGCTCGCCGCACAAGTACAAGGACTCCCGCGAGCACTTCGAGATGCGCACGCACAAGCGCCTCATCGACATCCTCGACCCCACGCCGAAGACGGTCGACTCGCTCATGCGACTCGACCTCCCGGCGGGCGTCGACATCGAGATCAAGCTCTGAGGGACGAGACGATGCCTGCCAGTTTCATGAGTTCTCCCAAGGACACCGGTCGCGTCTCGCGCGGCGTCCTCGGCGAGAAGCTGGGCATGACCCAGGTCTTCGACGAGAACAACCGGATGGTCCCGGTCACCGTCGTCAAGGCCGGGCCGTGCGTCGTCACACAGATCCGCACGCCCGACAGGGACGGCTACTCCGCGGTGCAGATCGCCTATGGCGCGATCGACCCGCGCAAGGTCAACAAGCCGGAGGCCGGGCACTTCGCCAAGGCCGGCGTGCCGCCGCGGCGCTACCTGGTCGAGATCCGGACCAGCGACGCGTCGTCGTACACCCTTGGTCAGGAAGTCACGGCCGAGCTGTTCCCGGCCGGCGCCCGGGTCGATGTCGTCGGCACGAGCAAGGGCAAGGGCTACGCCGGGGTCATGAAGCGGCACAACTTCAAGGGCCTCGGCGCCGGCCACGGCGTGCAGCGCAAGCACCGCTCGCCGGGTTCGATCGGTGCCTGCGCGACCCCCGCGCGCGTCTTCAAGGGCACCCGGATGGCAGGTCGGATGGGCCACGCCCGCACGACGACCCAGAACCTCACGATCCACGCGGTCGACCTCGAGCGCGGCCTGCTCCTCATCAAGGGCGCAGTGCCGGGCCCGGCGCGTGGCGTGGTCCTCATCCGCGATGCCGTGAAGAACGGTCTGGCGAAGGGCGGTGTGGCCAAGTGACCACCGCAACCGACAACGCAGCTGCCCCCACGCTCACCGTCGACGTCCGTACGCCGGAGGGGTCGAGCGGCCGCACCGTCGACCTGCCCGCCGACGTCTTCGACGTGCAGGTCAACATCCCGCTGATCCACCAGGTCGTCGTCGCCCAGCTCGCCGCGGCGCGACAGGGCACGCACAAGACCAAGACCCGCGGCGAGGTCCGTGGTGGCGGCAAGAAGCCGTACCGCCAGAAGGGCACCGGCCGGGCCCGGCAGGGCTCGACCCGTGCACCGCAGTTCGCCGGCGGTGGCGTTGTGCACGGCCCCGTGCCGCGTGACTACGCCCAGCGGACCCCGAAGAAGATGAAGGCGGCCGCCCTGCGCGGTGCCCTGTCCGACCGGGCCCGCAACGGCCGCATCCACGTGGTCGAGAGCCTGACCACGAGCGATGTCCCGTCGACGAAGACCGCGGTCGGGCTGCTCACGGCGATCAGCGAGCGCAAGCACGTGCTCGTCGTCGCCGAGCGCACCGACTCGATCAGCTGGAAGTCGCTGCGCAACGTCGAGTCGGTCCATCTTCTCGCGCCCGGTCAGCTCAACACCTACGACGTGCTCGTCAGCGACGACGTGGTGTTCACCGAGTCGGCGCTGCAGGCCTTCCTCGCCGGCGCGCCGAAGGGCAAGACCGTCAAGGCGACCGCGACGAGCAGCGAGGCCGAGTCGGCCCCCGCCGCGCCGGCGCCGGCTGCCAAGGCCGAGCCCAAGGTCGAGCCCAAGGCCGAGGCCGCCCCGGCGACCGAGCCGGCCGTCGAGACGACTGCGCCCACCCCGGGCGAGGACCTCACGCCGGCGCACGTCGAGAGCAGTCCAGCGCAGGATGCCCCGTCGATCGAGACTGCGGACGCCGCACCCGACAGCGTCGAGGCCAGTGCCGACATCAGCGAGACCGCAGCTGATGACGCTGCCACTGAGGAGACGTCGTGACCGACCTGACCGACCCGCGTGACGTTCTGATCGCGCCGGTCATCTCCGAGAAGAGCTACGGCCTGCTCGACGAGAACAAGTACACGTTCATCGTGCGTCCGGACGCCAACAAGACCCAGATCAAGATCGCGGTCGAGAAGGTCTTCGGCGTCAAGGTCAGCGACGTCAACACGCTCAACCGCCAGGGAAAGCGCAAGCGGACGAAGGGTGGCTTCGGCCACCGCGCGAACAGCAAGCGCGCCATCGTGACGCTCCGCGAAGGCCGCATCGAGATCTTCGGGGGCCCGGTCGCCTAGGCGACCGGACTCCACGGACTGAGGGACTGACATGGGTATCCGCAAGTACAAGCCGACGACACCGGGCCGACGTGGCTCGTCCGTCGCCGACTTCGTCGAGGTCACACGTGACCACCCGGAGAAGTCGCTCGTGCGCCCGCTGCACAGCAAGGGCGGCCGCAACTCCTACGGGCGCGTGACGACCCGCCACCAGGGTGGCGGCCATAAGCGCGCGTACCGCGTCATCGACTTCCGTCGCAACGACAAGGACGGCGTGCCGGCCAAGGTCGCGCACATCGAGTACGACCCCAACCGCACGTCGCGCATCGCGCTGCTGCACTACGCCGACGGCGAGAAGCGCTACATCATCGCGCCGAAGAACCTGTCGCAGGGCGACGTTGTCGAGGCCGGTCCCAGCGCCGACATCAAGCCAGGCAACAACCTGCCGTTGCGCAACATCCCGACCGGTACGACGGTGCACGCGATCGAGCTCCGTCCCGGCGGCGGCGCGAAAATCGCCCGCTCCGCCGGCACGTCGGTGCAGCTCGTCGCGAAGGACGGCCCCTACGCGCAGCTGCGCATGCCGTCCGGCGAGGTCCGCAACGTCGACATCCGCTGCCGCGCGACGGTCGGTGAGGTCGGCAACGCCGAGCAGTCGAAC
>JAWWOH010000044.1:0-9813 GCA_033851845.1 Actinomycetota bacterium | reverse complement strand
GCAGATACGGGACCGTGCCGTTCTTGCGGACCTCGGTCAGCTTCTCGGCCAGGCGGTGGGCGACCCAGATCGGCAGGGGCATCAGCTCGGGGGTTTCGTCCGAGGCATAACCGAACATCAGGCCTTGGTCACCAGCGCCCTGCGAGGCAATCGCATCTTCGGAGCCTTCGACGCGGGCCTCGTAGGCTGTGTCGACGCCTTGGGCGATGTCGGTCGATTGGGCGCCGATCGAGACGCTGACGCCGCAGGACTCGCCGTCGAAGCCCTTCTTGGAGCTGTCGTAGCCGATCTCCAGGATGGTCTTGCGGACGATCTTGGCGATGTCGGCGTAGCCGTCGGTCGTCACCTCGCCCGCGATGTGGACCTGTCCGGTCGTGATGAGGGTCTCGACCGCGACGCGGCTCTTCGGGTCCTGCGAGAGCAGGGCGTCGAGGATGGAGTCGCTGATCGCGTCGGCGATTTTGTCGGGGTGGCCTTCGGTGACCGACTCGGACGTGAACAGACGGCGCGACACAAGCGCTCCTTACGGGTTGGGATCGGCGCTGAGTCTAGCGGGCTACTCGCCCTCGCCGACCGAGCCGCAGTCCACCTGGTAGGCGGCCCGCACCCGCGGGTCGTCCATACCGGTGGCCTGCGCCGTGGTCCGCGACAGCCGGACCGCCGACCCGCCCCCGACCCGGTAGGTCGTGGTCGAGACGGTGAACGCCGTGCCGTCGTCGCTCTCGGCGCTGCGTACGACGAGCCGGCCGGTATCCGTGCAGGAGAAGCCGTCGCCGTGCGTCACGCTGCCCCCGATGACGAGGAGCAGCGGCGCGCCAGCGCTGTCGACGGGGCGCAGCGTCCTGCCGTCGTACGCGAACATGCGCAGTGTCGAGGTGGATGCGCCCTGGCCGACCCGGACGAACACCTCAGCCCGGCCGTCCCGGTCGACGTCGACCGACCCGGCCCGGGCCGCCGGCTCGCTCATGTCGAGGTCGCTGTCGACGGAGGCGGTGAGCTGCGTCCCGGTCCGGGAGAGCGTCACGGCGAGCGTTGCATCGGAGACACGGATCACATCCGGCTCGCCGTCGCCGTCGACGTCCCCGTCGAGCGCGCGGCGGGCAGCAGGGCTCGGACTCACCACGACGGATGGCGGCGGGGGGCTGGGACTTGCCTGGCTCGACGCGGCAGCAGGTGTGGTTGCCGCGGACGGGTGGAGGACACGAGGGCCGGCTGACGACCCAGCGCATGCAGCGACGAGAAGAAGGGGTACGACGACGACGAGGGCGCGCTTCACCCGAGCACCCTGGCGGCTGGCCGGCTAGGGAGCCGGAAGGCGCGCCGCGACGAGGTCCCAGACCGCATCGGCGAGCACGGCCTTGCTGCTCAACGGGATCTCGGTCGCGGTGCCGTCCGACGCAAGGACGACCGCGGCGTTCTGGTCCCCCTCGAAGCCGGTGGGGTGGCCGGTCTCGCCGACCTCGTTGACCACGAGCAGGTCGCAGCCTTTGCGCGCCAGCTTCGCCCGCCCGTGGTCGAGCACGCTGCCGTCGGCATCGCCGGTCTCCGCCGCGAAGCCGACCAGGACCTGGCTCGGCCGGCGGTGCTCGGCGAGCTCGGCCAGCACGTCAGGGTTCTGAACGAGGTCGACGTTGAGCGTCTCGGTCTTCTTGCGCTTGGTCGACTGCCGCTCCACCGGGCGGTAGTCGGCGACCGCGGCCGCCATGACGACCACATCGGCGGACAGCGCCTCCGCCCGGACGGCGTCGCGCAGCTCGAGCGCGCTCGTCACCCGCACGACCTTCACCCCGGCCGGCTCCGGTAGCGCGACGTTGGCCGCGACCACCACGACATCGGCACCGCGGGCGACAGCCGCCTGGGCGAGGGCGTAGCCCTGCCGCCCAGAGGAGCGGTTTCCGAGAAAGCGCACCGGGTCGAGGTGCTCGCGCGTGCCGCCCGCGGAGACGACGACGCGTCGCCCGGCCAGGTCAGGGGTCAGCCCCCGAGCCAGCAGCCGCGTGCAGGTCGCGAAGATCTCCGCGGGGTCGGGCAGGCGGCCCTTGCCGCTGTCGGCGCCGGTCAGCCGGCCGACCGCCGGCTCGATCACGATGCAGCCGCGAGCGCGCAGCGTCGTCACGTTGGTCTGCGTCGCGGCGTGCTCCCACATCTCGGTGTGCATCGCGGGGCAGAAGACGACGGGGCAGCGCGCGGTGAGCAGCGTGTTCGTCAGCAGGTCGTCGGCGAGGCCGTGGGCGGCCTTCGCGAGCAGGTCGGCGGTTGCCGGTGCGACGACGACGAGGGCGGCGCTCTGACCGATGCGCACGTGCGGGACCTGGTGCACGTCGTCCCAGACCGACGTGGAGACCGGCTTGCCGGACAGGGCCGCCCAGGTCGGAGCGCCGACGAACGACAGCGCGCTCTCGGTGGGCACGACCGTGACGTCGTGACCGCTCTCGCTCAGCAGCCGGAGCAGCTCGACGGCCTTGTAGGCCGCGATGCCTCCGGAGACACCCAGCACGACAGCGGGGCCGGCGGGCGCCATGAGGTCAGACGACCGGGTCCGCGACCTGCTCGTGGGTGAGCAGTCCGGCGTTGATCTCGCGCAGCGCGATGGAGAGCGGCTTCTCCTGCACGCCGGTCTCGACGAGCGGGCCGACGTACTCGAGCAGGCCCTCGCCGAGCTGGGAGTAGTAGGCGTTGATCTGCCGGGCCCGCTTGGCGGCGTAGATGACCAGGCTGTACTTGGAGTCGGTCGCAGCGAGCAGCTCGTCGATCGGGGGGTTGGTGATGCCGATCGGGTTGGCGACAGTGCCGGACACAGTGCTCCTCAGTAGCTCAGACGATCTCCATCAAGGCTACCAGTCGATCGGCCGCCGACTCGATGTCGTCGTTGACCACCACGTGGTCGAACTCGTCCTCGGCGGCCATCTCGATCCGGGCGATGTCGAGCCGCTCCCGGATCCGCTCCGGGTCCTCGGTGCCGCGACCGCCGAGCCGCACGGCGAGGTCGTCGAACGACGGCGGCGCAAGGAACACCAAGCGCGCGTCCGGCATCGCGGCCCGCACCTGACGTGCGCCGTTGAGGTCGATCTCGAGGAGCACGGAGACGCCGCGCGCGAGCTGATCGATGACCGGCTGCCTCGGAGTGCCGTACGACGCGCCCATGTGCGCGTCGTGCTCGAGCAGCTCGTCGGCACCGACCATTCGGGCGAACTCCGCGTCGTCGACGAACCGGTACTCGACGCCGTCCGTCTCACCCGGCCGGGGGCCCCGCGTCGTCACGCTGACGGACAGCCACACCTGCGGGTGCCGTCGGCGTACGGCAGCCACGACACTGCCCTTGCCCACTCCCGAGGGTCCGGACAGGACGGTCAGCCTCGCCGGCGTCACGCGCCGCCGAACTCCCGCTGCAGCGCCTCGCGCTGCTTGGCACCGAGGCCGCGGACCCGACGCGACGGCGAGATCTCCAGCCGCTCCATCAGTCGCTGGGCGCGGACTTTGCCGACCCCGGGCAGCGCCTCGAGAACGGCCACGACCTTCATCTTGCCGATCGCCTCGTCGCGGTCACCGGCGTTGAGGACGTCGGCGAGGCTCGTGCCGCTGGACTTGAGTCGCACCTTGAGCTCGGCCCGGGCCCTGCGCGCCGCCGCCGCCTTCTCCAGCGCGGCGGCGCGCTGCTCGGGCGTCAGGGGGGGCAAGGCCATCCCGGCACTCCCCTCGACGCGTTCACCTCACCTTCAGGTGAGGCGGCGAACGTAGCGACTCCCAGCGCGAGCATGCAACGTCGAAGACTGATCTTGGACGCGCGTCTGGCAGACTCGCGCTGTGTGCAGGACGTGACAGATCGTCCGGGGCCGCTACGTCGTCTCGTCGCGGCACGGCTCCGTCCCGGGGCGCAGCCGCAGTTCGATGAGCAAGATGCCCAGAGCCGCACGGCCCGCATGTTCGGGGTCATCCTCTGGGGCTACGCGCTGACGCTGCTGGTCACCCGCGTGGAGCGACCTTACGTCGACTTTCCGGTGCTGTATTCCGCCGGGAGTGCCGTGCTGCACGGAAAATCGCTGTACACCGCAGTCCCGGCGTTCTGGTACCCGCCCTTTGCGGCGGCGTTCTTCGCACCATGGGCTCTGCTCTCGGAGTCGCAAGCGGCGTCCGTGTACGCGTGGGTGCAGGTGTGTCTGCCGACGGCCGCGGCGGCGCTCGTCGGTGTGCACCTCTCGTGCAAGCATCGACTGCTTGCAAGCGGTCTCTGCGCGGTTTTGTTACTCAACGCGGCCGTGTTCGCTGACAAGTTGTTCATCGGCAATCCGAGCCTGCTGCTGCTGTTCCCTCTTGTCGTCATCGTAGCGGCGTGGTGCCGAGGACGATGGGTAACTGGGGCGCTCGTGCTCGGACTCACACTTGCCATCAAGCCAATGCTTCTGCTCCTCCTTGCCATGCCGCTGCTCCGCCGTCAATTCAAGGCCGTCGGCTGCGCAGTTGCCGTGGCCGTGGCGACGAATCTGCTGGCATTGCCATTGGCACATGACTGGGCGCGGGTGGCCGACCTCCCGATCCGAGTGGCAACCGCCCGCGATATGCACGGATCGTTTGAGGTCTATGACGTGTCGTTACGGAGCGTGGGCCTCCTCCACCCTGCCTGGAGCTCCGTGCTTCTGCTGCTTCGGGTCGCGTTGGGGACCGGCGTGCTCGTCTTGCTGTGGCGAACCCGCAAGTGGACGATGACGTTCTCCACCGTGATGGTGGTGGCCGGCGCGCTTGCGCTCTGCCTACCTGTCGTGGGGAGCCTCAACGAAGTTCACTACTGCGTCTTGGCTCTGCCGGCGTGTTGGTGCATGGCGAAGCAATCGCACGGCGTTCCTGCCCAAGTCTTGGCCCTTGCCGCACTCGCAGTGCTCAGTCTTGACCTCGGTCTTGGTGGTGTGCACCTCTACGACCGTCAGGAGCAGGTGCGCTGGGCCTTGGGGTCCGCCCTGGCGTTAGGAGCGTGCTGCATCATCCACCCCGAACGGCAAGCCCTGCGGCGATCGTGGCCGCGGCTGCACCTGGGTCGCTCGCTCCGGTGATGGGACGACCGATGACGAGCAGGTCGGCGCCGTTCTTTAACGCCTGCTCAGGCGTCGCAATGCGGGCCTGGTCCTGCGCATCGCTGCCGGCCGGCCGTACGCCGGGGGTGATCAGGACGACGTCCGGCCCGACCTCGGCACGGACAGCCGCAACCTCCTGCGGCGAGCAGACGAGGGCGCCGGCCCCTGCACCGACCGCGAGCGCAGCGAGCCGTCGCACGGCATCGCTTGCCGGGCCGGCGAGACCGATCTGCTCGAGCGTCATTTCGTCGAGGCTGGTGAGAACCGTGACGGCGGCGATGGTGACGTCCGGCGCGGCATCGACAGCGGCGCGCACCATGTCGGCTCCGCCGGTCGCGTGGACGGTGAGGTACTTCGGCTTCAACCGCGCGACCGAGCGCGCTGCACCGGCGACGGTGTTGGGGATGTCGTGCAGCTTGAGGTCGAGGAACAGCCCCACACCGGTGCCGCCACGCACTGTCTCGACGACGGACGGACCGCTGCGGCAGAACAGCTCCAGACCGACCTTCACGACCGCGACGTAGGGCGTCACCGCCTGGGCCCATCTCGCCGCCGTCTCCACGTCCGGAGCATCGAGTGCGACGGCGATCGGGGCCTTCTGGTCCTGTGGCACTAGCGCTCCTCCTCGAAGCCGACGAGCGGTCGACGACCGGTGGCCGGCGGGTCGTCGCCGACCGGGTCTGGTTCTTCGGGGACGTAGGCCTCGGGCGGCCGGTGCGCGAGACCGATGGCGTCCTGGAAACGCGCAAAACCGCGCTGCGAGAGCGCATGTGCGAGCTCGTGCAGGACCCGCATCGGCGCCGAGGGGTCACCGAAGACGGTGGTGCCGACGCTGATGGCGCTGGCACCCGCGAGGACGAACTCGAGGGCATCGAGGCCGGTGCGGATGCCGCCCATGCCGAGGATCGGAACACCGGGCAGCGCCTCGTGCACCTGCCAGACGCAGCGCACAGCGACCGGGCGGATGGCGGGGCCGGACAGGCCGCCGGTGACCCCGCCGAGGACGGGGCGCATCGTCGTCGTGTCGATGACCATCCCGAGCAGCGTGTTGATGACCGACAGGCCGTCGGCGCCCGCGTTGACGCACGCTCGCGCGATCGTCGCGATGTCGGTGACGTCGGGCGAGAGCTTCGCGAAGACGGGCACCTTGGTGTCTGTGTTGCGTCGCACGGCTTGTACGACGGCAGAGGCAGACGACGGGTCGCACGCGAAGACCTGGCCGCGGTCCTCGACGTTCGGGCAGGAGATGTTGACCTCGACCATCGACAACCCGGGACGTCCGCGCAGCTGGGCGGCGAGCTTCGCGTAGTCCTCCACGCTGCCGCCCGCGATCGACACGACGGCCCGCGCGCCGCGGTCGGCCAGCCATGGCAGGTCGTGCTCGAGGAAGCTGTCGATGCCGGGGCCTTGCAGCCCGATCGAGTTGAGCATCCCGCTCGGCGTCTCCGCCATCCGCGGCGTCGGCCGGCCCGATCGCGGTGCCAGCATGATCGACTTCGTGACGACGCCCCCGAGGGCACTGACGTCGAAGAACTGGTCGAGCTCCTGACCCGCCGCCGCGCACCCGCTCGCAGTGAAGACCGGGTTGGGAAAGGTGACTCCGCCGAGTTCGGTGGTCAGGTCGACATCGGGTAGCGCCGGCGCGGAGTGGTGCCGGACCGTGAGCTCGCCCATCAGTGCCCTCCGCCGGTCGACATCGGCGCACCGAGCACGTCGGCAGGGACACTGTCGACGTCGTTCCACCGGACCCGGTCGCCGAGGAAGACCGGCCCCTCGACGCAGGACCGCACCATCCGGCTGACCCCGTCGTCGCCGATGACCGGCAGCACGCAGGTCATGCAGACCCCGATGCCGCACGCCATCGACTCCTCCACCGCGACCTGGGCCGGGATGCCGCGCTCGGCGGCGATCTCCGACACGGCTCGCAGCATCGCCATCGGGCCGCAGGCGTAGACCACGTCGGCCCCGGTCCGATCCAGGACGTGCGGAAGCACGTCGCTCACTCGGCCCTGCTCGCCGATGCTGCCGTCATCGGTCGTGACGGCGATGGACGACGACATCCGCTTCGCGTCGAGCTGGCCGAACAGCCGGTCGATGCTCGCCGCGCCGAGCACGAAGTCGACCCGGCAGCCGCGGTCGCGCAGGGCTTTGGCGAGCGGCAGCAGCGGAGCCGACCCGTAGCCACCGCCGACCAGAGTGGCGTTGACGCGCCCCTGCGGCAGCCGGAACGGTCGGCCGAGCGGTCCGACCACGTCGAGCTTGTCCTGCGGTCGTCGGGCGGCGAGCCACGCCGTGCCTCTGCCATGCACCGAGAAGACGAACTCCACGGTGCCGCCGTAGACGCCGCGCTCCTTCACGTCGTAGATGGCGAACGCACGCCGCAGCAGCATGCTCGACTCCGAGCCGCCGACCTGCAGGGCGACGAAGTGCCCGGGCTTCGTTCGCTCCGCGATCCCGGGCGCCACGATCGTCATCGCGTTGTAGGCACCGACGCGGCGCATGCTCAGGACCTCGCCCTGGACCTGGACCGGCATCAACTCCGCCCGCCCGCCCGGGACCTCGTCAGGTGCGCGTGGTGCTCCTGCAGCGACGTCACGCCGATGTCGCCCCGGACGAGCGCCTCGATGCCCTGCACACACGCGGCCGCGCCCTGGATCGTCGTGATGCACGGCACGCCCTGCATCACGGCAGCCGTGCGGATCTCGTAGCCGTCGAGCCGGGTGCCGACGCCGAACGGGGTGTTGAAGATCAGGTCGATCTCGCCGTTCAGGATCATCGGAACGACGTCGTCGCCGAGCCCGTGCGAGTGCTTGCCGACGACGGTCGCAGCCACGCCGTTGCGGCGCAGGACGTCGGCCGTGCCTTCGGTTGCGACGATCTCGAAACCGAGGTCGGCGAGCCGCTTCACCGGGAACAGCATGGCCCGCTTGTCGCGGTTGGCGATGCTGACGAACACCTTGCCCTTCGTGGGCAGGTCGCCGTAGGCCGCGGACTGCGACTTGGCGAACGCGGTGCCGAACACCGCGTCGATGCCCATCACCTCGCCGGTCGACTTCATCTCCGGGCCGAGGATGGTGTCGACGCCGCGGAACCGGCCGAACGGCAGCACCGCCTCCTTGACGGAGATCGGCGCGTCGTACGGCAGCGTGGCGCCGTCGCCCTCCCTGGGCAGCATGCCCTCGGCGCGCAGCTCGGCGACCGTCGTACCGAGCATGATGCGCGCGGCCGCCTTGGCGACCTGCACAGCGGTCGCCTTGCTCACGAAGGGGACGGTGCGGCTGGCCCGCGGGTTGGCCTCGAGCACGTAGAGCACGTCGTCCTTGAGGGCGTACTGCACGTTGAGCAGGCCCCGCACACCGACGCCGTGCGCGATGGCTTCCGTGCTACGGCGGATGCGCTCCATGTCGGCCTTGCCGAGCGTGATGGGGGGAAGCGCGCACGCCGAGTCGCCGGAGTGGATGCCGGCCTCCTCGATGTGCTCCATGACGCCGGCGAGGTAGAGCTCGGTGCCGTCGTACAGGCCGTCGACGTCGATCTCGATCGCGTCTTCCAAGAAGCGGTCGACGAGCACGGGGTGCTCCGGGCTGATCGCCGTCGCCCGGTCGATGTAGCCGGTGAGCATCGCGTCGTCGTAGACGATCTCCATTCCGCGCCCGCCGAGGACGTACGAGGGCCGGACGAGCACGGGGTAGCCGACTGTGTCGGCAATGGCCTTCGCCTCGTCGTACGACGTCGCCAGTCCGTGCTTCGGCGCCGGGAGGCCGGCCTCGCGCAGCACCTGTCCGAACGCGCCGCGCTCCTCGGCCAGGTGGATGGCCTCAGGGCTGGTGCCGACGATCGGGACGCCGTAGTCCTTGAGCTCCTGCGCGAGCCGCAGCGGCGTCTGGCCGCCGAGCTGGACGATGACGCCGACGACCTCGCCGCTGGCCTGCTCCGCGGCGACGACCTCGAGCACGTCCTCGACGGTGAGCGGCTCGAAGTAGAGCCGGTCACTCGTGTCGTAGTCGGTGCTGACGGTCTCCGGGTTGCAGTTGACCATCACGGTCTCGAAGCCCGCGTCGCTCAGTGCGTAAGCGGCATGCACGCAGGCGTAGTCGAACTCGATGCCCTGGCCGATGCGGTTGGGACCGCTGCCGAGGATGAGCACCTTGCGACGGTCGCTCGGTGCGACCTCGGTCTCCTCGTCGTACGACGAGTAGTGGTACGGCGTCTGGGCCGCGAACTCGGCCGCGCAGGTGTCGACGGTCTTGTACACGGGGTGTACGCCGAGGTCGTGGCGGAGCTTGCGGACCTGCTGCTCGCTCACCCCGCGGATCGCCGCGATCTGGCGGTCGCTGCACCCCATCCGCTTGGCCTTGCGCAGCAGGGCCTCGGCGAGCGGTGCGTGGGCCGCGTCGCGGATCTCGGCGTGCAGCTCGACCAGCTGGGCCAGCTGGTCGAGGAACCACGGGTCGATCTTCGTCGCCTCGAAGACCTGCTCGACGGTCGCGCCGAGGCGCAGCGCGCGCTCCACCGTGTGCAGCCGTCCGTCGTGTGGCGTGCGTGCCTGCTGCAGTGCCAGCTCTGCGGTCGCGCCCTCGGGGTCGGGCTGGGTCCAGAACCCGCTCGGCGACTGCTCGAGCGAGCGCATCGCCTTCTGCAGCGCCTCGGCGAACGAGCGGCCGATCGCCATCGCCTCGCCGACGCTCTTCATCGTCGTCGTCAGCTCGTGGTCGGCGCCGGGGAACTTCTCGAACGCGAACCGCGG
>JAWWOH010000020.1:0-14056 GCA_033851845.1 Actinomycetota bacterium | reverse complement strand
TGTCGATAGCGCGGTCATGCTCGTCGACGCCGCCAAGGGAATGGAGCCCCAGACCCTCAAGCTGTTCCAGGTCTGCCGGCACCGCGGCATCCCGGTCCTGACCGTCATCAACAAGTGGGACCGCCCGGGACTCGAAGCCCTGCAGCTCATGGATGAGGTGCGCGACAAGACCGGCCTCGAGCCCACGCCACTCACCTGGCCGGTGGGCATCGCCGGCGACTTCCGCGGCGTGCTCGACCGTCGTACCGGGGAGTTCATCAAGTTCACGCGTACGGCGGGCGGCGCCACCGTCGCGCCCGAGCAGCGCATGTCCGCAGGAGACGCAGCGACGGCGGAGGGCGACGCCTGGACGTTCGCCTCCGAGGAGAGCGAGCTGCTCGACGCCATGGGCCAGAACCACGACCAGGACTCGTTCCTCGCCGGTAAGACGACGCCCGTGCTGTTCGGTTCGGCGGTGCTCAACTTCGGTGTCCGGCAGCTGCTCGACACCCTGCTCGAGCTCGCACCGCCGCCGGGTCCCCGCCCTGACGAGAAGGGCGAGCCGCGACCGCTGGACAAGCCGTTCAGCGCGTTCGTGTTCAAGGTGCAGGCGGGCATGGACTCTGCACATCGCGACCGGCTGGCCTTCGTGCGCGTCTGCAGCGGCGTCTTCGAAAGGGGCTCGGTCGTGACGCATGCCAGCACGGGCAAGCCGTTCGCGACGAAGTACGCGCAGCAGGTTTTCGGGCGCGAACGCAGCACCGTCGACCTCGCCTACCCAGGCGACGTCGTCGGCCTCGTCAACGCCAGCAGCCTGCGCGTCGGGGACAGCCTCTACGTCGACGAGCCGGTGACGTTCCCGCCCATCCCGAGCTTCGCCCCCGAGCACTTCGCCGTCGTGCGTGCCAAGGACTCCGGCCGCTACAAGCAGTTCCGCCGCGGCATCGAGCAGCTCGAGCAGGAAGGCGTCGTGCAGGTGTTGCGCAGCGATCTGCGCGGAGATCAGGCGCCCGTGCTCGCAGCCGTCGGCCCGATGCAGTTCGAGGTCTCGCTGCACCGGATGGAGAACGAGTTCGGCGCGCCGGTCAGCATGGACCAGCTCGAGTACACGCTGGCCCGCAAGACCGACCGCACCTGGGCGAAGGTCCTGGACCGGGAGAGCGGGGTCGAGGTGCTCGAACGCGGCGACGGCGCGCTGCTCGCGCTGTTCGCGGGCAGCTGGCGGCTCAACCGCGTGCTGCGCGACCACCCCGACGTCCTGCTCGAGCCACTCGTCGCCGCAACGGACTAGTCCGCCGTGGACGAGCATCTCAACCTGGTCGTGCTCGGGGCCTGCGCGCTGCTGCTCGTCGCCGTCCTCGCGGTCCGGCTGGCCAGCCGCACCGCGCTGCCCGTGCTGCTCATCTACCTCGCCCTGGGCATGGCCGTCGGCGAGGCCGGCCTGGGAATCAAGTTCTCCGACTACCAGCTCACCGCAGACCTCGGCTTGTTTGCGCTCGCCATCATCCTCGCGGAGGGCGGGCTCACGACTCGCTGGGAGTCGGTACGACGGGTGCTCGCCTTCGCGACGGTCCTGTCGACCGTGGGTGTCGGCATCAGCGTCGCGGTGGTCGCCACGGCGACGCACCTGCTCCTCGACGTCGACGTCCGCACCGCGCTGCTGCTCGGGGCCGTCGTGTCGTCGACCGACGCAGCTGCGGTGTTCTCCGTCCTGCGCAGGTTGCCTCTCAAAGGCCGTCTCGGCGTTGCTCTGGAGGCGGAGTCGGGGCTGAACGACGCGCCCGTCGTCGTTCTCGTCACGCTCGCCTCGTCCGACGCCTGGCACGACACGTCGGCCCTCCAGGCAGCGGCCCTGATCGGCTACGAGCTCGCTGCGGGGGCGGTCATCGGCGTGGCGATCGGGTACGCCGGCCGCTACCTCCTCGCTCGCGCTGCGCTTCCGTCCGCCGGCCTCTATCCGGTAGCCACCGTCGGCCTCACCCTCGTTGCCTTCACCGCGACGAACGCGCTGCACGCGAGCGGCTTCCTCGCCGTCTACCTGGCCGGCCTCGTCCTCGGCAGTGCGCGACTGCCCCACCGCCGCGCGGTGCTCGGATTCGTCAGCTCGCTGGCGCTGCTCGCCGAAGCCGGCCTGTTCCTCCTGCTCGGACTGCTCGCGGCACCGGGGCGGCTCCCCGGCGCGCTCCCGACTGCGCTCGTCGTCGGTGGGTTCGCGACGCTGCTCGCCCGCCCGCTCGCCGTCGCGGTGTCGTCGCTGCCGTTCCCGATTCCCTGGCGCGACCAGGTGTTCCTGTCCTGGGCGGGATTGCGCGGCGCAGTGCCGATCGTGCTCGCCACCATCCCCGTGACACAGGGTGTGCGCGGTGGCACCAGGGTCGTCGACGTCGTACTCGTCCTGGTCGTCGTCTACACGCTGCTGCAGGCACCGACGTTGCCGCTCCTCGGCCGTCGCCTGGGCGTCATCGACCCCGACCGGGCCACCGACCTCGAGGTCGAGGCGGCGCCCCTCGACCAGGTCCGCGCCGACCTGCTGGGCCTGACCGTGCCAGCCGGGTCACATCTGGTCGGTGTGTACGTCGACGAGCTGCGGCTGCCGACCGGGGCGCACGTGACACTCGTCGTGCGCGGCGGTCGCACGCTCGTGCCGGACCGGTTCACCCGGCTCGAGACAGCCGATCAGGTGCTCGTCGTCACCACGGCTGACAGCCGCGCGCGGGCCGAGGCGCGGCTTCGCGCGGTCTCCCGCGGCGGCAAGCTCGCCGGCTGGCTTCGATAGTGGGAACGCGCGGACCGTGCTGTCGGTTGTACGACGCGATACCCCTGCCCCGAGGAGCTCCGACGTGTCGCTGTTCGGCAAGAAGCTCGACCTGCCCACCGCCGAGGACGCCCTGCCTGGCCGGCCGACGCGCATCGATGTCCCCGCCAAGCACGCCGTTCTCGACGCGCCGCTCGACCCGCCCTTCCCGGCCGGGACCGAGGTCGCCTATGTCGGCATGGGCTGCTTCTGGGGAGCCGAGCGGATCTTCTGGCGGCTCGACGGCGTCGTCAGCACCTCTGTCGGCTACCAGGGCGGCATCACGCCTAATCCGACGTACGAAGAGGTGTGCACCGGCCGGACCGGCCACACCGAAGCCGTCCGCGTCGTCTTCGACCCGAGCAAGATCTCGTACGCCGCGATCCTGAAGGCCTTCTGGGAGAACCACGACCCGACCCAGGGCATGCGGCAGGCCAATGACGTCGGCACGCAGTACCGGTCCGCGATCTACCCGACGACGGACGAGCAGCTGGCCGAGGCGAAGGTGTCCCGCGACCTGTACCAGGGCGCGCTGACCGCGGCGGGACGCGGCACCATCACGACCGAGATCCTGCCGGCCGGCGAGTTCTACCCGGCCGAGGAGTACCACCAGCAGTACCTCCACAAGATCCCGAACGGCTACTGCACGCACGGCATCAACGGCGTGAGCTGCCCGATCGGTCTCGGGGTTCCTGCGCAAGTGGACGTGCTGCCGCCTCGGTAGAACCCGGCGCGAATGGGCCATTTTGTCGATATTCGCGTGCGCCGACGGCCTGCGGGGCATGCTGTCTGGGGCAACCGATGCGGCTCCGCTGCGTCTTTATCCGTAGAGAGCGGGGTGCGCAGCGTGGGCAACGAGCCGGAAGACGTCGTCGCGCTGCCCGCTGTCGAGGTCGACCCGTTGTTCGTGCGCGCTGTCGAGGACGCCCTGAGCGGGCCCGAGATCCCGGTCGACAACCCGGACCGCACCGTCGGTGCCGACCCGCACGACTTCGCCGGCCTATACATCCGGCACCGCAGCTCGTTCGCCGCGCACGCCCGCCGCTTCCTGCGCGATCCCCGCGACGTCGACGAGGTGGTCCAGGAGGCGTTCCTGCGGCTGTTCCTCGCGTTGCCGGAGCTCAGCACGGAGCTGCAAGCGCTGGCTTACTGCCGCCGTACCGTCACGAACCTCTGCATCGACCGCTACCGCGCCGACAAGCGCCGACCGCGGCTGGTCAACATCGACGCCGTCCCGCAGAACGACTTCGCGGAGGCCGAGCTCGACGACCCGGTGGTGCAGGCCGAGGACGCCGCGTTCGTGCGCGAGGCGCTGTCCCTGCTGACGCCGCTCCACCGCGACGCGCTGGTCAAGCGGGAGATCGAGGAGAAGACCATCCCGGTCATCGCCCAGGAGCTCGGCGTCCCCGAGGACAGCGTGAAGCACCTGCTCCACCGGGCCCGGCGGGCGCTGCGCCGTCACCTCGCCAAGACCCACCTGGCGCCCGGTGCCAATCTCGACGACATCTCGACCCTCTCGCTGCTGGCGAAGAGCGCTGCTGCCGGCGGCGGGCGCGCCGGCGTGGCGATCATGTTCCTGATGGTGGTGCTCGTCGGCGCCAAGCCCGACCTGCCGGCCACCGCGCTCACGTCGTGGCCGCTGCACGACCTGCTCCCGGCGGTTGGCCAGATCCTCAGCCCGCTGCCGGTGCACGCTCCGGATCCGGTCAAGAAGGCCGTCAGCCACGCCCCGAGCCGGAGCCAGGCACAGACGCCTCGGGAGGCCGACCCGCTGGGACCGCTCGGCGGTCCGAAGGTGGTCGTGGTCGCACCTCACCCGACGACGTTGGCCAAGGCGGGTCCGGCGACGACGAGCAAACCGGCGGCCACGCCGGCCGTGAAGCCGACGCCGGAGTCCTCCGCCGACCCGTCGGCATCGCCGGACGGCTCGCCGTCGCCCTCGCCGAGTGCGAGCTCCGATCCGAGCCCATCGGCCAGCAGCAACCCGTCACCGAGCAGCAGCGCGAGCACGAAGCCGCAGCCGTCGGGCTCGCCGCGGCAGGCCCGCGTGGAGGGGTCAGCCACGCCCGATCCGAGTTCGACGCCGGCCGGCTGACCGCTCCGCGTGACATCGTTCAACGATGCCGGCCAGTCGTGAGATCCGCATCGCCGGGGTCGTCGCGGTGTGGGTGCTGCTGGTGCTCGCGGTCGACGCCGGCGCGTCTCTGACCCTGCAGCGCGCCCTCGGGGCCGGCACCTGGGGGCTGCTCGCCCTCATGCTGCGCAAGGAGACGGGTGCGACCCGGATCCAGGTCGGCATCGTTGTCGTGTTCGCCTCGGCGATCGAGTACGTCTTCGCCGGCTGGCTGGGCGTATACGTCTACCGGCTGCACAACGTGCCGGCGTTCGTGCCACCCGGTCATGGCCTGGTCTACCTCGCCGCGCTGGCGATGGGCCGGAGCGCGTTCGCGCACCGGCATGCCCGCGAGGTGATCACCGCAACGGTCGTCCTGTGCGGTGGCTGGGTCGTCTGGGGGTTGTTCGTCTCGGCCCGCACCGACGTGCTCGGGGCGCTGTGGTTCGGGTGTCTGCTCGTGTTCATGCGGCGGGGCCGCACGCCGTTGGTCTACTGCGGCGCGTTCGTCGTCACGTCGTATCTCGAGCTGTACGGCACCGGCATCGGCACGTGGGCCTGGCAGCCGCACGACCCCACCGGTCTGCTGGGCATCGGCAACCCACCGAGCGGGATCGCCGGCGGCTACTGCTTCTTCGATGCCGCAGCGCTGTGGCTCACGCCACGGCTGATGGCGCGCTACACGGGCTCGACCGCAGGCGCCGGGGAGGTGCGTGCGAGCACGACGACGGCACCGATGACGAGCACGCCTCCGGCGAGCTGCACCGGCGACAGCGACTCCCCGAGCGCAACCGCGGCCACGCCGACACTGACGACAGGCTCCATCGTGGACAGCACTGCGGTGTCCGAGGGACCGAGCAGCGCGAGGGCGCCGAAGAACGCGGCCACCGCGACGACCGTTCCCAGCACCGTCACGCCCGCCAGCGCGAGCCAGGCACCCGCTGAGGACGGCAGCGCTGCCCGCGTGCCCACCGCCAGGGCGTCGTAGACCAGACCGCACGCGCCCATCACGACCGCAGAGGTCGCCAGCGGTCCGACCCCCTTCGTCGCGGTCGACGACAGCACGATGTAGACCGCGTACGACGCCGCCGCCGCCAGGCCGAGTGCCACGCCGAGCGCCTGACCGCCGGCGACCGGTCCGATCGTCAGCGCGGTGCCGACCGTCGCGATGACGACGCATCCGATGGCCAGCCGCCCGGGGCGGTGCCGCAGGACGATGGCCGACAGCACCACGACGAGCGCCGGGTAGAGGTAGAGCAACAGGGCCGTCAGGCCGGCCGAGATCCGGGTCAGGGCGGAGAAGTAGCAGAGCGACTCGACGACGTACCCGACGCCACCGAGCAGCGCCAGGTCGCGCAGCTGCCGACCCCGCGGCATCGCCTCGCCGCGGATCCGGGCAAGCAGCAGCAACAGGATCGCGGCCGCGGTGAAGCGCACCGAGAGCACGCCGAGCGGTCCAGCGCCGTCGTCGTACACGACCTTGGTCAGGACCGGCATGACACCAAAGCCGGCCGCGCTGGTCAGGGCGAGCAGTACGCCGGCGGTGCGGGGCCTCACGTCCTCGCGGCCAGTGCGGCCAGCACCTCGTCGTGCAGCAGGCCGTTCGTGCAGACGACACTGCCGCGGTCGGGACGGGCCACGCCGTCGAGGTCCGTGAACCGGCCGCCTGCCTCCTCGACGACGACCTGCAGCGCTGCGAGGTCCCAGAGCGACACCTCGGGCTCGCACGAGACGTCGACCGCGCCCTCTGCGACGAGCACGTGCGACCAGAAGTCACCGAAGGCGCGGGTCCGCCAGACCCGCCGGCCGAGGTCGAGCAGGCCGTCGAGCCGGTCGCGCTCCGCCCAGCCGCCGGGGCTGGAGTAGGAGAGGGCGGCGTCGCTGAGAGCGGAGACGGAGCTGACCTGCAGCTGCTTGGCGTCCCAGGTCGACCGGCCGGCGTGCGCCCCCAGACCACGACCCGCCCACCACCGACGGCCGAGCGCGGGGGCGCTCACCACGCCCACCGTCGTCGACTCGTCGACCTGCAGCGCGATCAGGGAGGCCCACACCGGGATGCCGCGGACGAAGTTCTTGGTCCCGTCGATCGGGTCCAGGACCCAGCGCCGCGGCCCCTCGCCGTCGACGCCGTACTCCTCGCCGAGGACGGCGTCCGAGGGTCGCGCGCTGCGGATCATCCGCCGCAGCTCGTGCTCGACATCGCGGTCGGCGTCGCTCACCGGCGTCAGGTCCGGCTTGGTCTCCACCTGCAGGTCGTGGGCCCGGAAGCGGGTCAGCGTCAGCGCGTCCGCGGCGTCCGCGAGGGAGTGCGCCAGGGCGAGGTCGCTCGCGGTCCCGGTCACCGCCAGAGCCTATGAGGTAGATGTGGACCCATGCTTCGTCGCCTCGCCCTGCTGTCCGCAGCCGCCAGCGCCGCCGTCCTGCTCCTTGCCGTCCAGACGGCGACGGCGGTCGACACCATCACGATCGGGGGTGCGATCGACGGCATCGGCGGTGGCGAGACCCGTGCGGTCAACGCGCTCATCGGTCTCGACCTCAAGGACGCCTCAGGCCAGACGCTCAACGCGGACGGCACGCCGCGCACGGCAAGCGGCTACGGCCTGGTCGTGCATGTGAACGACGGCAGCGGCGGACAGCCCAACCTGCCGGCCGGGGGCACGTCGGACACCAGCACCGCGACGATCAGCTGGACAGCACAGGTCCCGGCGAACACCAGCACCGTCTACCTGGAGGCCTATCCGCAAGCCGCCGGGAAGACCGACGAGTCCCGCTACGGCCACGCCATGCGGCACAACGTGCCGATCGCGAACAGCGGGCCGATCGACGTCCACCTGCCGCTCGTCTGCGCGCAGGGCGGAACGACCGGCAGCATCCGCGGCACCGCGACCTTCCAGGGCTCGCCCATGCCGCTGCAGCGCGTCGTCGCCTGGTCGATCGACCCGTACGACCCGGTCAACCGGCCCACCCTCGGCTGGAACATCGGCACCGCGCTGGACGATGGAACCTACGTCGTACCGAACCTCGCGAGCGGGCAGAAGTACCAGGTCTGGACGACGTCCACCGCCAACGAGGTGCGCAAGACGGTCGGCGTGGCCGTGAGCCCGTGCGCGGAGACGGTGCGCGACGTGCCGTACGACGCGCCGACACCCGCACCGAGCGCGTCCCCGTCGGCGTCGCCCACGGCGGCCCCGCCGCCGCCCGCGCCGACGGTCGAGAGCGGCTCCTCGCTCATCACGGCAGGCGGGGTCGCGAACCTCAGCGGTGCCGCCGACCCCGGCACGACCGTCGAGCTGCTCGCCTACAGCCGGCCCTCCACGACGTACGCGGTGATCCGACGTACGACGGCCAGCGACACCGGCTCCTACTCCTTCAGCATCAGGCCGCAGACCAACACCCGGCTCCTCGTCCGCATCAACGGTCAGCAGAGCCCGTCGGTGGTTGTCGGCGTCCGCCCCGCGATCTCGTTGCGGACCGTGCGCACGGCGCCGCGCAGCTACACGTTCACCGGCCGCGTCCAGCCGATTCGGGCCGGGCAGATCGTGTCCGTCTTCGCACAGACCGCCTCGAGCACGGTGCTGGTCGGCCGGGGTCGGGTCGGCTCCGACGGGATCTGGACCGCGATGCACCGGTTCACCGGCAACGGGACGTTCGGGCTGTTCGCCGTGACGGGCGCCGACATCGTGAACGCCGCCGGGCGAAGCGCGGTCGTACGGACAGCTGTTTTCTGACCTCACTTGACACGGGCAGCCTTTTTGTCAACTCTGTGACCTGTGTCACCCGTCCGCGCGGCCCTTCTCGACGCCGCGTACGACGCCGCCGTCGGCACCGGCTGGGGCCGGGCCCGGATGGGCGACGTCGCGGCTGCGGCCGGGGTGAGCCGGCAGACCCTGTACGCCGAGTTCGGCAGCAAGGACGGCCTGGCCCAGGCGCTCGCGCTGCGCGAGGCCACCCGGTTCGTCGACGGCTCCGAGGCGGTGCTGACCGGGCACGAAGGGACGCCGTCGGAGGCCATCGCCGCGTCGACCGAGTGGACGCTGCGGGTCGCCCGTGAGGACCCGCTGATCAAAGCGGCCCTGACCGACGACGGCAGCGACGGGCTGCTGCCCTACCTGACCACCCGCTCGGACACCCTGCTCGCGGCCGTGACGGCCCGAAACGTCGACTACTTGCGGAGTCACTGGCCGGACCTGCCGGTCGACGACATCGAGTTCGTCGCCGACACCCTCGTCCGGCTGACCGTCAGCCACATCGTCTCGCCGGCGTCGCCCGCCGACGTGACCGCCCGCTCGATCGCCCACCTCGTCGACCGACTGCTCCCTGGAGGAACGCCGCAATGAGCACGAGAGACCTCTATGCCAAGCCGGTGGACGTCAGCAGGACGTGGGACGTCCCGATGGCGGGTGACTCGCGGTTCAACTGGGAGTACGACAACGGCCGCGATCGGCTGCTCTCGCTGTACCAGAAGGGGAAGGACAAGCAGTGGGACCAGACGTCCCGCATCGACTGGTCGATCGAGGTGGACCCGTACGACTCGCTCGGCCTGCCGCAGGAGGTCATGGCGATCTACGGCACGCCCGTCTGGGACAAGATCACCGAGCAGCAGAAGAAGGAGCTGGCGCGGCACCACGCGGCGTGGCAGTTCAGCCAGTTCCTGCACGGTGAGCAGGGCGCGATGATCTGCGCCGCGCGGATCGTCGAGTCGGTGCCCGACCTGGACTCGAAGTTCTACGCCGCCACACAGACGATGGACGAGGCGCGGCACGCGGAGACCTACGCGCGGTTCCTGCAGGAGAAGCTCGGGCTCGTCTACCCGATCAACGACAACCTCTCGAAGCTGCTCGAAGAGACGCTGCGCGACTCGCGCTGGGACATGCCCTACCTCGGCATGCAGGTGCTCATCGAAGGCCTGGCGCTCGCAGCCTTCGGGATGCTCCGCGACATGACGACCAAGCCGTTGCCCAAGCAGATCCTGTCCTACGTGATGCAGGACGAGGCCCGGCACGTCGCCTTCGGACGGCTCGCGCTGAAGGACGCCTACGCCGACCTCACCAGCGCGGAGCGCGACGAGCGCGAGGAGTTCGTCGTCGAGGCGTGCTACCTGATGCGTGACCGGATCCGCGGCAGGGAGGTCTGGGGCGTCGTCGGCCTCGACGAGGACGAGTGCGACGGCTACGTCGACTCGTCCGAGTTCATGAAGCTGTTCCGCAACCAGCTCTTCACCCGGATCGTGCCGATCGTCAAGGACATCGGCCTCTGGGGTCCCAAGGTGCAGCAGGCCTACCTCGACATGGGCGTGCTCGACATGGGCGACGCCGACCTCGACGCGTTGATGAAGAACGACGAGGACCTTGCCGAGAAGCTCGACCGCGACCGGCAGGAGGCCGCCGAGGTCGAGCGGCGCATCACCGAGATCGAGCAGACGATCGCCGTCGGCGCCGGCGAGGAAGCCGTCGCGGTCGACTGACCGCCGACTCGATCGTCGCGGATCTGGTGGGGTCTTGACAGGGGTCCTGACCCCTGCAGGTCCGCGAAGATCTTGCGTACGGTGGACGCCGTGGCGGAGCTGTGGGGCCTGCTGGCCGACGAGGACCGGCTGCGGGTGTTCTCGGCGCTCGCCCTCGGTGCCCGGTCTGTGGTGGACATCGCCGACCATGCCGGCATGGATCCCCGCACGGTGGTGAAGGCCCTGCAGCGACTCGAGTCCGGAGGGGTCGTCGCTGCCGACGGACTGCAGTGGCAGCTGCGCCGGGACGTCATCGCCGCAGAAGCACGTCGTACCTCGAAGACCTTCGAGCCGTACGACGAGGAGGGACTCGAGCCGCGACACGCGTCTGTCCTGCGGGCCTTCCTGCGCGACGGCCGGCTCGCGTCGATCCCGACTGTCCGCTCGAAGCGACTGGTCGTCCTCGATCACGTGGCCAAGGTGTTCGAGATCGGGGTGCGGTATCCCGAACGCGAAGTGGATGCTCTTCTGCGCGCATTTCACGACGACTACGCCGCGCTGCGTCGGTATCTCGTCGACGAGGGCTTCATGGCCAGGGACAACGCGGAGTACTGGCGGACCGGAGGCAGTGTCAGAGTCTGAGTGCGGTGGTCCCGGATTGCGCGAGTAATCCGGGTGATCTGTCCTCGGGATTGGTCCGAACGGGTGATGCGCGGCCAATCGGCTGCGCACGACGCTTTCCCGTGCAACGGCACGAACTGCCGTCCGGCCACCAGGCCGGCGGGCAGGGGGCGATGATCCGCACGGTCCTCACCGACACCGCACCGGTGCACGGAGGAAGACGGTCGCCTAGACCGGCGGGGAGCCAGTGGCGAGCCCGACGCGTCCGGCTCGAGGAGCGCCCGCAAGCGCTCGATGCGAACGGACCACGGACGTGGACGAGATCAGGTCGAGGAAGACATCTCGCGCAGTTCGGACCGCGTACCTGTTCGGCTGGATGGTCGCCGCCTTCGGCGCGATCCTCCTGACCGCCGCAGTGCTCCCGGCAAGTGCCACGAGCAACGGAGCGCCGGCCGCAGTGAAGGCATCGCCGCACTGCGGTAACTACTGCGCGGTTGCGTCGCCCACGACCAGTCAGAACCAGCATCCCGACGGATCGGTCGGTAACGCCGACAACAAGAACCCCAAGGGACAGGCCTCGAACGGCAGCGACCACAACAACGGCTACGAGTGCGACGGCAACAAGGGCGTCGGCAACGGCAACCCGGCGCACACCGTGAACTGCCCGTCACCGCCCCGCTCGCCCTCCGCGTCTGCGTCTGCGTCCGCGACGCCGACGCCATCTCGGTCGCCGTCTCGCTCGCCGTCCCCGTCTCGGTCGCCGTCTCCGTCTTCGGCGGCCCTCATACCGGGCCCGGTCCCATCCCCGTCGCCGTCCCGGACTCCGGCGCCCCCTGCCCCATCACCGGCAGCAACGCTCGCGGGTGGCGGCGGAGGCGCAGTCGCAGTCCCGCCTGTGCACCCGAGACCGCGCGTCACTTCGCACGCGGTCCTTCCCTTCACCGGCGGCGGCGGCACTGCAGTGCTCGGGCCGGCCCAGGGCGCCGCGCTCCCCTTCACCGGGCTTCGCGCCGACAGCTTGCTTGCAGTGGGCATGTTGCTCATTCAGTGCGGGTTCCTGCTTGCCTTCGTCGCCCGCCCACGGCGGCTCGTCCTCGAGTAGTCCGTTGCACTAGCACTGACGAATGGCTGCGTTCCGGCGCCGTCAGGCACGCTGTGTAGCTGTCCGGCGGCAGGAGGCGAGACCGCACGCCCCCAGCCGCGCGTTTGCCCGGAAAGCGTCGTCACTCCGCGTAGTTTCTCTGTGCAGTTCTCGGGTGCGTGGAGGTCCGATTCGACTGGTAAAGATAGGAAGTACGCCGGGAAAGACGGTCCGAACGGGTGATGCGTTGAGGGGACCTCAACGGTCACGCTCAGCGAGCACGGCAAGACCTGCCGTCCGGCCGAGAGATCGGTCGGCGGGCGGGGGGCATGGATCCGAGTGGTCCACACCGACACCGCACCTGGTGCACGGAGGAAGACGGTCGCCTAGACCGCTCGGGGAGCCAGTGGCGAGCCCGACTTGTCCGGTACACCGAGCGCCCCTCGCGCTCTGTCCGGATGGAAGTCGCCGTGAACGTTCTCCCTACTTTCCTCAAGCGCCCGGTCTCGGTTGCGGAGCGGTCGCTCCGGGGGATTCTCGGTGCATTGCTGATCCTGACGTTCGGGAGTGCGGGCGTCTTCACGGCGACGAACGCCTACGCAGCGGGGACGATCCAGATCGCCGGATCGGTCGCGCCGAACAACAACAACCCCCATCAGGGTTGCACCATCTACGTGGAGTTCTTCGGCTACCCCATCGGTGGCCACCCCGTCGAGGTTGACTTCGTCGCGAAGAACCCGAAGGACGCGGCGCACCCGCTGGTGACCAGTTCGCCGCCGAGCGGCCCGCTGAACCCCGCGATCTTCCAGGGCGGCGGTGGCGGACTGAATGACTCCCTCGTCTACGAGCTCGACATCTCCTCCATGAACCAGACCGGTGGTTCGGGCAAGTACGACGTCGACGTCAACGTGTACACGGACGGCAACGTCGTTGCGCACGGGGCTCCGTCGGATCA
The DNA here is from genome assembly GCA_033851845.1 of Actinomycetota bacterium. Taxonomy (GTDB): domain Bacteria; phylum Actinomycetota; class Actinomycetes; order Mycobacteriales; family SCTD01; genus RYN-124. The sequence continues at coordinate 1,070 of JAWWOH010000020.1, read as the reverse complement.
GAAGACGATCTCAGTAGAAGGCTGCAACGACGACCTCGCCGTCGACAAGCAGGGTCCCAGCTCCGGGACCGTCGGCGGATCCGGCAGCTACACGCTCTCCGTGTCGAACGTGGGGCCGGACCGGGCCGTCGGTCCGATCACCGTGACCGATGCGATTCCCCTGGGCGAGACGGCGACGGCAGCATCCGGAAACACCTGGGTCTGCACCGGTCCGGCCGGCGCTGCGCTGCCGCTCGTCGGGCCGGGCACCCTGACGTGTACGCGGGCAGCTGACATCGCTGCCGGCGGTGCGGCGGGCGTCAGCGCCCCCGACATCACGGTGACCGCGAGCTGGACTTCGGCGGGCGTGCACCGCGACACCGCGGTGGTGAGCGGGCCGCGTTCCGACCTCTACTCAGGGAACAACACAGACTTCGTCGACACGACGGTCACTGCGGCTCCGATCGCGGTCACGCCGCTGGCGCCGACGCTGGTGCAGTCGAGCTGTGTGAACTTCGCGGCGTCGACCCCGACGTACGCGGTCACTGCCGTCACGGGCGTGATCTACAAGGTCGGCGGTACCGCGACGACCGGCGGTAACGGTGTGGCCGGCACGACGATCACGATGACTGCGGTGGCTGACACGGCCAACGGCTATGTGCTCGCCGCTGGGGCGACGACCAGCTTCCCGATGGCCTTCGACCCGGCGCCGACCTGCACGACGAGCGTGTCTCCGCTCGCTCCGACGCTGGTGCAGTCGGCGTGTGTGAACTTCGCGCCGACAACGCCGACGTACGCCGTGACTGCGGTGACCGGTGTGATCTACAAGGTCGCTGGTACTGCGACCACCGGCGGCAACGGCGTGGCGGGCACGACGATGACGATGACTGCCGTGGCGGACACGGCCAACGGTTATGTGCTCGCGGCCGGGGCGACGACCAGCTTCGCGATGGTCTTCGACACGGCGCCGACCTGCACGACGAGCGTGTCTCCCCTCGCTCCGACGCTGGTGCAGTCGGCGTGTGTGAACTTCGCGCCGACAACGCCGACGTACGCCGTGACTGCGGTGACCGGTGTGATCTACAAGGTCG
>JAWWOH010000014.1:0-26695 GCA_033851845.1 Actinomycetota bacterium | reverse complement strand
GCCGGGCGAGTGGCTCGATCACGGTCTGGATGACCTCGGCGACGGCATCGGTGACCTCGAAGGTGCCGCGCCACAGGCCGTTGTGCTTGTTGCGCATCAGAAAGAACCGCGCCTTCTCGGCCGCCTCTTGTTCGGCGTCGAGCACCGGCTCGCACCAGGTGGCGATCAGGTGCCGGACGTAGTGCTCGAGCTGGGTCGGGTCGCAGCGGCGGGCCACCTCGATCAGGTCAGGCTGGGACCTCAGCAACGCAGTGGGCTCGATCTTGCCGACCAGCCGGGACAGGACCTGCGCATGCGCCGTGGTGATCTCACCGTCGACGGCGGCATCGGCAACTGCGGGCAGCTCACGCAGCGCGACCGACGTACGGACCTGCCGGCCGGCCGCGTTGCCCGAGACCCGGGCGGTGTGTCGAAGCCACGCGGCCGTCGGCAGGACAGCACCGGACACCGTCGGATCCGGGACCTGCCCGCCGCCACGGACCTGCAGCTCACCGACGGCGCGCGAGACGATCCCGTCCAGCCGAGTCCGACAGCCCGAGCCGAGTGCGATCACCTCTTGCAGCCCGGCGATGGGCAGCCCGGTGACGTCGACCGCGGCCAGCGCGTCGACCTCAGCCTCGAGCGAACCCTTCGAACACATGGGCGAAGGATAGTCGCGCCCGCCGACAAAATCCCTTATACGACAGGCACTTTCGCGATCTGTGGACAAGCACTCTGGTCGTCCACAGGACGGCCTGGGCGGGATTGACAGAAGGGGTCGAGCCTGTGCAGGCGGCGGGGCCGATTGCGACGTGCGGCTCGGCGGACCGCGCGCGGCGACCGGCCGGTCAGCTGCCGAGGGTGAGGCTCACCTGCATCGGCCCGAGCCGCAGCCCGAGCCCGAGAGCCGGATCGGTCGAGACCAGGCCCGGTCGCGACCACCGCAGCGGCGTCACCCTGAACTCCAAAGACGGCGTCGGCGGGCGAAGTGGCTCACCCTGCGGCACAGGCAGCGGCGGCGGGGTCCGAGGAACAGCATCGGTCGGCAAGGGGCGCGCGTTGGCGGCGACCCGCAGGTCGGCAAGCAGATCGCTCTGCAGGTCGGTCTTCGTCATTGCGAGGAGCCTCTCGTTGTGTACGCCGCCAGCACCTCGTCCGCGAGGGCGAGGTAGGCGAGGGCGACGCTGCTGGCCGGTGCCGTCAGGACGACCGGTCGCTTGGACAGGGTGGAGCTGGGCACCCGCCGCGACATCGGGATCCGCGTGTCGAACAGCGGGATGTCGGTGCCTTCCATCGCGCCGAAGACGTCGCGGGCGGCCTTCGCTTGCGGGTCCCACAGCGAGCAGGCCGCCCCGAGCAGGGTGGCGGAGGTGTTCTCGAAGGACTGGTGCTGGTGCAGGAACGCAGAGACGCGCGCGACGCCGAGCGCGGAGCCCGGGTCGCTGGTGAAGACCGACAGCACTGAGTCCGCGGCGCACACGGCAGCGAGGGTCAGGTTGCCCAGATCACCGTGTGTGTCGAGTACGACGTGGTCGTAGTCGGCGAGCAGCGGTCGCAAGGTCCGCCGGATGCTCGTGACCAGCCCGCCCTGTCCCGCCAGCGCGACACCCACCGCCTCGAGCGAGGGATGTGCCGGCAGCACGTCCAGCCCCGGCGCGACGTCCCGACGGATCGCGCCGCGCGGGTCGAGGGATGGGTCCTCGAGCAACCCGGCGAGAGAGTCCTCGCGGCCCTTCGCGATGACGCCAAAGGCGCGACCGAGGCTGTCCTGGGGATCAGCGTCGACCGCGAGGGTGCGACCGCTGCGGGCGGCGAGCGCGACGGCCAGGTTGGCCGCGGTGGACGTCTTGCCCACGCCGCCCTTCGACGAGCACACAGCGAGGCGCATGGGGACATTCTGGCAGGCCCGAGCCCCCGGGTGGGCTCGGCGGGCCGACGCGCGACCCCGCCGCGAGGTGCCGAGCGACAACGCGATGTAGTGCCGATGGGTCTGGCGGAGCGCGCGCGATGGTGGTTATGTCCCCTGTAGCGACTGGCTCCGTCCAGAGACCCGCGCAACTCGTCGCCCCCGACTACGAAGGCGACGAGCCATGACGACCGATTCGGCGCGAGAGAGCTCCTGGGAGCCGTCCGGACAGCCCCCGCAGGTGGAAGGCGACGACGACCACCCGTTCGACGTCATCGTGGCGTTCGCCTCCCGGTTGCGCGCTGCCTCTGCGCGCGGCGTGGAGACCGGGACGCTGGCGGACTGCGAGGAGGTCATCCGGGCCCGGCTCGACCTGGCCTACTGCCTCGTCGGCACCGGTTGGCGTCCCAGCCAGCAGATCGCGGACGGCCTCCGCCATGACGAGACGCTCCTCGCGGAGAGCAACGGTGCGGCGGAGAACCGGGAAGCGCCCCCGGGTTCGCTCCGAGCGGTGCCGAGCCAGCACCCGGCGGGGTCGTACGCCGGCCGTCTCCGGTCGTTGCGGAACGACTGCTTCACCCCGTCCGCCAAGAGCTGACCTCGTCAGCTCTTGATGGAGGCGTCACGCATTGAGCGGGCGTCCCCTGCGCGAGGTGGGCTAGCCCCTCGTCGACCAAGCGGCCGCGGTGCGGTAGCTACTCCCTGAACTCTGTGGTGAACCTCGCTCTGCCGGCGAACCTGCGCACCTCGTCGACCACGGCGGCGGTGTTCCCCCACCACACGAGGTGGTCCTCACCCTCGAGCTCGATGAGCTCCGCGCCCGGGATCTGCGACGCCATCCAGCGCGCGGCCTCGACCGGGACGACCTCGTCACGCCGATGAAGGATCAGCGTCGGCACGTTGAGCTTGCGCAGATACGTGGAGTAGTCCAGTTGCGCTGAGGTACGGACCATGTTGAGCAGGCCGCCGGGCGTTACGGCATCACGTTCCATGCGGCCGTACCACGAGACCGCGACAGGGTCGCGGGCTGCTGTGGGGGCGAAGCGGATCAGCGAACGTCCGGTGCCCCAGCTATCAGAGAGCGCCGACATGCGCTCCAGGTACCGCTCCGGACTCGGTCCATGTGGAAAAGCATGAGTTGCGAGCACAGGCATCAACCGAACAGGATCAGGCTGTCGAGCCGCTCCGGCGACTCGACTGCGAACGGAACAGCGCTCGTTGCACCCTCTGAGGAGGCAAACACCGTCGCCGTCGCGGATCCGACCGCGTCGAGAACGGCGCGCACGTCTGCGGCCCGTATCGAAAGGTCAGCCGTCTGCACGCGGTCTGACAGACCAACGCCTCGCTTGTCCATGATGATCAACCGCATGTTCTGTCCCAACGCTCGCAAGAAGTCCGCGTACGGCGGGCATTGCCAGTGCAGCTCGAGATGAGACAGGTACGACGGGATGTAGAGCACATCGCGGCGGCCCTCTCCGACCACCTGGTAAGCGATGTGCGTGCCGCCGGAATCGGCCCATCGGACAACTGGGCCCTGATGAACTCGCGGCGTCGGGTGCTCGGGCCCGGGTGGCCGGCCCACCGGAGCGAGCCGCAGTGGCTGCTGCCGAACGAGCCTGGAATGAAGGTCTCGCAGGGCGGGATCAGGGAGTACACCGAGCTCTGCGTCGAGCAGCCGATGCAGGTGGCGGTAGTCCGCGAGTGCCTCGCTCTGCCGACCGGTGCGGGCCAGCGCGATCATGCGCACCGCCCACAGCCGCTCGCGCAGGGGCTCGCTCGCGATGAGAGGCGCGACCCGAACCAAGGCGTCGTCTGCGCGTCCCAGCTCCACCAGCGCCGTCAGAAGATCATCCTCAGCGGCCCGCCGTAGCTCCTCCAGCCTCGCGGCCTCCGCGCGGGCGAAGGGGCGTGCAGCGAGACGGCCGTACGCCGGGCCGTGCCACATGTCCAGTGCACGCTCCAGGTGCGCGACCGCGTCTTCGAAGTGGCCGTCAAGCAGAATGCCCCGGGCCTGGGCGAACAGCTCTTCGAAGTCCCGGGCATCGAGGTAGCCCTCGAGGGAGTACCCACTCGCGCCACCATGGAGCGGTGAGCTCCCGTCGGGTTTGGCGAGCGACGCACGCAGCCGAGATGCATGGGCGTGCACGCCAGCAACCGCACTGGCAGGCGGCTCATCCCAGAGCTCTGCGGCGAGCTGCTCGGCGTGGACACGATGGCCGATTCGCACGATCAGCGCAGCCAACAGCTCCCGCTGCTTGGGGCGCAGTCGTGGCGACCCTTCGGCGCTGACCTCGCCCAGGACCGTGAAGCGCACGCAGCGGACTGTAGACACCGGCCTCGCTGCTGACTACGTGGCGACAAGGCTTCGACAAGGTCGGCCGTTCATGGTCGTGTCATGAAGCGACTCTTTCTCATCGTCCTCGCAGCTCTTCTCCTTCCTGCGGCTGCTGTCGCCCACGCGGACCCCCCGACGTACTTCTCGGGCAACTGCTTGCTGTCCGGTGTGCTCGAGAGCCAACAAGGTGTGGCGTGGACCCCGGGCCGGGTGCGCTGGGACATCGACGTGCGCGGTACCTGCACCGGCACCCTCGACCGCAAGGCGGTGACAGCAGCCCCCGTGAGAATGACCGAAACCCTTATCGGTGACCATGAAGGCTGTCTGCCAGCCGGGACGGCCACTGCCACCGGGCTGCTCGATTTCGGTGGCGCCGCGCGCCTCGGGTTCTCCGGCCGACAGGCGGCCTTGCCGTTGCTCGTGATGCGCGGCGACGCCGGCGGGGTGGCCGGCTCGATCCAGACGGCCTACACCCTCGCCGGGTCAGACGGCGCGGCTGAGTGCACGGCGTCGAGTTATCGGCGTGGCGCGTTCGAGGTGCGGATCCGCGCGGACCAGGAGCTTGTCGGATGATTGTCCGCGCGGGACTTCGCAGATCCTCCAGCATGCGTCGCCTGACGGGGCTCCTGGCTCTCGTCGCCCTGATCGGGCTGGCGCCACCGTCGCTGGCGGCATCAGATGTCCGAGTCAATGACGGCCTCGCGCCTCATGGCGATCGGCTTCGCAAGAGTACTGAGGACCTCAGCGGGGCAGAGCGGCACGCGCTGGTGTCGGCCCTCCTGAGCCTCAAGCACACGGCGTCGCCGTACCCGCAGGACCGCGCTCGCGGCTGGTCCTGGTACGACACCTTCGTGCACTGGCACGACATGCTGGCCGATTGCGAGGCCACAGATCTCAACCTGCACCCGAGAATGCAAGGCCACGCCGGCCCGATGTTCCTGCCGTGGCACCGTGAATATCTGCTGCTGCTGGAGAACGCCTTGCGCTCGGTGAGCCACGAGCCGATCACGTTGCCGTACTGGGACTGGACGAACCACGCGAGCGTGGGAAGCCTCTTCACCGACGACTTCATGGGTCCGAGCGGCAATCCCGCCGACGGCTACGCGGTCGACACCGGGCCGTTCAACCGGACGTCGTGGCCACTCGTGATTCAGAACGCGCACGGCGCGGTCCTCACCGCGACGTCCGCGACGTCGTACCTGGTCCGTGATCTCGGCGACCCATCAACCCTGCCCACCATGGACGACGTGAAGGCAGCGTTCGCTGCATCGGCGTACGACGTCGCGCCGTATGACGATTCAGCCGACCCGGCTCGCAGCTTCCGACAGGCCCTGGAGGGCTTCCCCCGTGGAGGCGGCCCCAGCTTGACCGGGTGCCTACCGGATCAGCTCGGAACAACCGGCGGAACGCAGGCGGCTGTTCCCTTGGTGCGGGGCGCGACGCTGCACAACGCGGTGCACACCTGGGTGGGGGGCACCGGAATCGTGACGCCGCGGGGTGTCCTGCTTGGTGGCACCATGACCGTCACCGACGCATCTCCGAACGATCCGATCTTCTTCCTGCACCACGCGAACATCGACCGGCTTTGGGCAGAGTGGCAAGCGGCGCACCCGGACCACGGATACGCACCTTCGGACGGGTCATATCCCAAGAACGGACTGCACGATCCGATGTACCCGTTCTCGGAGTACGGGATCAATGTCACTCCGGCAGACGTGATCAGTTCGGAGTCGTCGGGCTACCGCTACACCCGACCGCGGGCCGACGTCCTCGGCACGGGCGGAGGATGGGCCGCTGGGGAGCGCGCGTCCGACGCTGCGGCGGGCTCTTCGTGGTGGTGCCGAAGCTGACGCCGGTCAGCTCTTCGCTGCAGCGTCCCTCATCGAGCGAGCGTCCTGGCCGGCCAGGGAGTCGGCGCCCACCTCCGCGTTGTGCGCGTGGGCGAGGTGGTGCAGGCCGAACACGCTGTCCATCCCGTCGCGCAGGCCCATCTGGTCCTCGCACTGGTTGATGGCCTTCTTCGTCAGCGCAAGCCCGAACGCCGGCATCTCCGCGATCTTCTCGGCCAGCGACATCACGTCAGCCTCGAGCGACTCACGTGGCACGACCCGGTTGACCATCCCGAGCTCGCGGGCTCGCGCAGCGTCGACCCGCTCACCCAAGAACAGGAACTCCTTCGCGAACCGCGGTCCCATCTGCCACGGGTGTGCGAAGTACTCCACACCCGGGATCCCCATCCGCACGACGGGGTCGGCGAAGAACGCGTCGTCGGAGGCCACGACCAAGTCGCACGACCACGCCAGCATCAGACCGCCGGCGATGCACGCCCCCTGCACCATCGCGATCGTCGGCTTCGGGATCTCGCGCCACCGCCGGCACATGCCGACGTACACCTCTGACTCACGCGCATAGCGGGAGGCGCCACCCTCTTTTCCGACGTGGTCCCACCACAACGTCGCCTTGCGTTCGAAGCTCTGGTCGATGTCGCGCCCCGGCGTACCGATGTCATGACCGGCAGAGAAGTGCTTGCCCTCGCCGGCGAGCACGATGACCTTGACCTCGTCGTCGTCGACAGCCCGGTAGTACGCCGCATCGAGCGCGTACGTCATCGCGCTGTTCTGCGCGTTGCGGTAGTCGGGCCGGTCCATTGTCACGACGGCGATCGGGCCGCGCCGCTCGTACCGGACGGGCTGTTCCTCGCTCATGCCGTGGTCCTCTCGAGAATCGTTCGGGCGACGATCGCGCGGTGCTCGCGCGCCGTACCCCAGTCGTTCGCCAGCGCCCAGGTGCGCTTCATGAACAGGTGCAGGTCGTACTCCACGGTGTAGCCCATCGCGCCGTGCGCCTGCAGGCACACCCGCGACATCGCGTACGCCGCGTCTGAGGCCACTGCCTTCGCCATGCTCACGTGCAGTGCGGCGTCGGGATCGTCCGTGACCATCGAGTACGCCGCCCGCAGCACGGCCGGCCAGGCGAACTCGGTGCCCACTACTGCGTCGGCCAGCGGGTGCTTGACGGCTTGGAAGCTCCCGATCGGTGCGCCGAACTGCTTGCGGTCCTTCACATACGCGACCGTGAGGTCGAGCTGCCGTCGCGCGAGGCCGAGCAGGAACGCTGCCGTCCCGAGGGTCGCTCGAAGCCCGGCCCTTGCGAACTCGTCGTACCGCTCCTCGGCGACGATGGACAGCGTCGGCGTCGCGCCGAGCGCACCCATGCCGCGCGACCGGTCGACGGTGGCTACGGGCGAAGCGTCGCCGGCAGCACCGACCTCGAAGGGCCGGACGATGTGGGTGGCGACCTGTGCGTAGACGACGTTGGTCACACCCACCCGCTGCACCGCGAGGCGAGCACTGCCATCGGCGGGCAGATCCAGCACCGGCAGGTAGGCCGTCGTCTCGACGAGCGGGCCGGGCACTCCGTGCCAGCCCGACTCCTCGAGAGCGGCGGCGAACGACAGCTCGTCGAGGCCGAGTCCGCCGTGGTCCTCGGCCACGAGCAACCCCGGCAGGCCGAACGACCCGAGCGTCTTCCAGAGCGGCTCGCACGGGTCGCCGTCCCACGCCGCGCGGATCACGGCCGGGGAGCACGCCGACGACAGCACCTCGCGCAGCCCGTCCCGCAGGGCGAGCGCGGCGTCAGGAAGCCCGAAGAACATCTACGAGCCCGTCATTTCCGTGGCAACCCGAGCAGGCGCTCGGCGACGATGTTGCGCTGCACCTCGTTGGTGCCCGCGTAGATCGGGCCGGAGAGCGAGAACTGGAAGCCCTTGCTCCAGGGCCCCTCGAGCTCCGCGTCCGGCCCGAGGATGTCGAGAGCCAGCTCGTGCAGCCGGATGTCGAGCTCGCTCCAGAACAGCTTGTTCAGGCTCGACTCACCGGGCCGGGTCCGGCCGGCCTGCTCCGCCGAGACCTGGCCCAGCGTGAAGAGCCGGTAGGCCTCGGCGTCCATCCAGGCCTGGGCCAGCCGGTCCTCGATCACGGCGTCGACGCCGCGCTCACGTGCCAGCGACAGCAGCCGGTCGACCGTCGCCGTGTAGCGACCGGGGGAGCGCAGCGTCAGGCCGCGCTCCGATCCGGTGGTCGCCATCGCGACCTTCCAGCCCTCGCCGACCCCACCGAGCACCGCCGAGTCGGGCACGAAGACGTCGTCGAACCAAACCTCCGCGAAGCCCTCGTCGCCGTCGAGCCGCGCGAAGCCGCGCACGGTCATCCCCGGCGCATCAAGTGGCACCAGGAAGTAGGTCAGCCCGTGGTGCCGCTCGGACGCCGGGTCGCTCCGAAACAGCCCGAAGATGTGCGTGCAGAACGCCCCGCGCGTCGTCCACGTCTTCTGCCCCGACAGCCGCCAACCACCGGCGGCTTCGTCGCGGTCGGCGCGACTCGTCAAAGACGCCAGGTCGCTGCCGGCTCCCGGCTCCGACCAGCCCTGGCACCACAGGTCCTGCGCAGAGGCCATCCGCGGCAGCAGCGTGTCCTGCTGCTCCTGCGTCCCGAACGCGAACAGCGTCGGCGCCAGCAGGAAGATGCCGTTCTGCGTCACCCGTTGCGGGGCACCGGCGCGGTAGTACTCCTCCTCGAACGCGAGCCACTCCCACACCGATGCATCACGGCCGCCGTACGCCGACGGCCACGAGACGACAGCCCAGCGCGCCTCATACAACCGCCGCTCCCACTCCAGGTGCAGGGCGAAGCCGTCGCCGGTGTCGCCCGACGGCAGCGGTGTCGCCGGCACGTTGGCCGCCAGCCACGAGCGCGCCTCCCAGCGGAAGGCCGTCTCGGCCGCGGTCTCGGTGAGGTCCACGTCAGGCCCTCGTCACGCTGCGCTGCCCGGTCGCGCCTTCGCCGCCGAGCCAGCCGTCGACTCCGCTGTCAGCCCCGACGAGAACATCCGCCAGTAGTCGGCGGCGAGCTGCTCGTGGCCATATGCCTTCGTCGGCCGGAACCACCGCGCGGTCAGCCACAGGCCGTCGCGCAGCAGCGGGTACATAACCTTCACCGGCACGTCGCGACGGAACGCGCCGGTCGCGCGGCCCTCCTCGAGCAGTCCGACCCACGCCGCCCTGACCGCCTTGGCCGACTCCTCGACGTACGGGTAGCCGTTGTCGGCCGCCAGCCGGTGCGCGTCGTTCTGGTAGATCTCCGTCGCGCGTGGATGGTCGGCGACGGTCTCCAGACTCGCGACGACGAGGCCACGCAGCCGATCGGCGACATCGCCGCCGGCGCTCAGCACCTCGTCGTACCGCTTGCGTAGATCGGTAAGGAAGGTCGACACGACCGCGTCGACGATGTCGTCCTTGGACGCGAAGTGGTGGTAGAGGCTGCCCGACAGGATGCCGGCGGCGTCGGCGATCTCGCGCACCGTCGTCGCCGCGACGCCCTGCCGCGCGAACAGCTCCGCGGCCTCGCGCAGGATCACCTCGCGCCGGTCGGTCGGGGCGGCCACACGTCCTCCTGCACGGCGTTGACGGTCCTGCGCGGCCGACTCTACTGTCCCGACCAAGCGCTTGCTACGTACCCCGGAGACTGATGCTGCCACTCACCGTGCCCGCCGTCCTTCGTGCAGCGGCTGCGGACTCCGCAGCTGTCGAGGCCATCGTCTCCGGCGAGGTCCGCCTCACGTTCGCGCAGCTGCAGGAGCAGGTGACGTCGTTCGCGAGGGCTGCCCTCGCGGACGGCATCGCGCCCGGCGACCGCGTCGCGATCTGGGCGCCCAACACGGACCGCTGGGTCGTCGCCGCTCTCGGTGCGCTGTCGGTCGGCGCGGTGCTGGTCCCGGTCAACACCCGCTTCAAGGGCGAGGAGGCTCATCACGTCCTGGCCGGGACAGGGGCGCGCCTGCTGGTTGTCGACGACACGTTCCTCGACGCAGGACGCGTCGGGATGCTGACCGACGCTGGGACGTTGCCAGATCTGCGCACCGTCGTACGCACCGACAACGACGACTGGCAGGCGTTTCTCGATCAGGGCACGGCCATCCCGGCGAGCCAGGCCGAGGAGGCGGCCGCCGCGGTCAAGCCGGATGACATCTGCGACATCATCTTCACGTCGGGTACGACGGGGCGACCCAAGGGTGCGATGGTGACGCACGGCCAGAGCGTGCGGCTGTTCCGAGACTGGGCGACCAACGTCGGACTGCGAGCCGGCGACCGCATGCTGGTCGTCAGTCCGTTCTTCCACTCGTTCGGCTACAAGGCCGGCATCGTCGCCTGCCTCACCGCGCGCGCGACACTGCTGCCCGTGAAGGTGCTCGACGTCGAGGAGACGCTCGGCCTCATCGAGCGGGAGAAGGCCACCGTCGTCCCGGGCGCGCCGACGCTCTACACGACCTTCCTCGAGTGCACGTCGCTCACGCTGTACGACGTGGGCTCGGTCCGGTTGGCGGTGACCGGCGCGTCCGTCGTGCCGACCGAGCTCATCCGGCGGATGCGGGACGAGCTCGGCTTCGACAGCGTGCTCACGGCATACGGGCTGACCGAGTGCTGCGGCTACGCGACCGGCTGCCGACCGGGCGACTCCGATGACGTGGTGTCGCTCACCAGCGGCCGAGCCGTCGACGGTGTCGAGGTCGCCGTTGTCGCGCCCGGTGGTGGACCGCTCGCGGCCGGGGAGGCAGGCGAGGTGCTCGTGCGCGGCTACAACGTGATGCGCGGCTACTGGAACGACTCCGAGGCGACAGCTGCGACGATCGACGCGGACGGCTGGCTGCACACCGGCGATGTCGGCAGGCTCGACGCGGCGGGCAACCTGAGCATCACCGACCGGCTCAAGGACATGTACGTCGTTGGCGGCTTCAACGCCTACCCCGCCGAGGTCGAGCAGGTTCTGGTCCGGCACGAGAGCGTGTCGGAGGCAGCCGTCATCGGCGTGCCCGACGCCCGACTCGGCGAGGTCGGCAAGGCGTTCGTCGTCGCGCGGACGGGATCGACGCCGGCCGCGGACGAGCTGATCGCGTGGTGCAAGGAGCGGCTGGCGGGTTACAAGGTGCCGCGCTCCGTGGTGCTCGTCGACTCCCTGCCGCGCAACGCGACAGGGAAGGTCGACAAGAAGGTGCTCGCGAGCGCTACGCCTGGTTGAGCCGCTTCGGGAACGACTCTTCGACGCGTGCCCGGCGGGGCCGGATCGCCTTGTCGAGGAAGGTCCCGAGGTTGGTGTCGTCGACGGCACCGCGCAGCGCGTCGAGGGTGATGAGCCGCTTGGCCTGCTCGTCGCGCGCCGCGTTGAGCTGCGTCACGAGCCCGTCGATGCGCTCGCTGAGCGCAGTCACCGCGCGCACCTCGGTCTCGACGGCACCGAGCAGGCTGCGCAGGCCGCCGGCGAGGTCGGTGCTGCCCGCGGGGGGAGCGTTCACCGCGCCGGCGGCGGACGAGGTCGCCGCGGCAGGGCGTGCGGCCGGCGTGCGCCGCGCCGTGCTCTTGCGGGCGGCCTTCTTCGCCGGCGACTTGCGCGCACCGGACTTCTTCGCGGGGACTCTTGCCATGTGTGCTCTCTCCCTTAACCCTGAACTGTGGAGTGCGCGGCGTCGTGGTGACGCGCGGACACGTGCTGCGCTGAACACTAGGGGTGATGGGCCAAAAGATCACGTTCGCCGTTGCTACTCGTTGCCGAACGACTCCCGCACCTTGTCCGCCACGCCGGTCAGATTGAGCTCGAACGTGAAGCCCTGCTCGAACCGGTAGCTGCGGTGCACGTCCATCGGGTCGATGCCGTTCAGCGACTCCTTCGCCGCCCGGATCACGGTCGGGTCCTTGCTCGCGATCTGGCTCGCGACCTCCAGGGCCGCGTCGCGCAGCTGGTCCTTGGGTACGACGCGAAGCACGGAGCCGAACTCGTGCAGCTGTGCGGCCGTCGCCGTCGCGGACGTGTAGACCATCGCCCGCATCAGGTGCTGGGGAACCAGCCGGGACAGGTGCGTCGCCGCACCAAGGGCACCGCGATCCACCTCCGGCAGGCCGAAGGTCGCGTCCTCGCTCGCGACGATGATGTCGCTGTTCCCGACCAGGCCGATGCCGCCGCCGAGGCAGAAGCCGTGCACCGCGGAGATGACGGGCACGGGGCAGTCGTAGACGGCAGCGAAGGCGGCAAAGCAGCCGCGATTGGCTCCGACGAGCGCGGTGAAGCCGGTGTCGCGCTGGAACTCCTTGATGTCCACGCCGGCGTTGAAGCCGCGGCCCTCGGCGCGGAGCACGACGACGCGCGTGCTGTCCTGCGCGCCCAGGTCGCTGACCACCTGGGCCAGCTCGAACCAGCCGGCAACCGGCAGCGCGTTCACCGGTGGGTGGTCGACGACGACTTCGGCAATGCCGTCGGCCGAGACGGTGGAGGTCACGCTTGACGAAGGGCTGCTCATGGCGCGCAGTCTCCCAGGGTCGTCACGGGTGCTGGCTGCTGACGGAGACGATCTCGCCGGTCATGTACGACGAGTAGTCGCTGGCGAGGAACACGATGACGTTCGCGATCTCCCACGGCTCTGCCGCGCGTCCGAACGCCTCCTTGGCCGACAGCTCCGCGAGCAGCTCGTCGCTCGTCACCTTGGCGAGGAAAGGGTGCCTCGCGATGGAGGGAGAGACGGCGTTGACCCGGACGCCGTACTTCGCCGCCTCGACGCCGGCGGTGCGGGTGAGCGCATTGACGCCGGCCTTGGCCGCCGCGTAGTGCGCCTGACCCTCCTGCGCCCGCCAGGCGATGACGCTCGAGTTGTTGACGATGACCCCGGAGCCCTGTGTCTTCATCTGCTGCAACGCGGCGCGGGTGCAACGGAACGTGCCGTTGAGCGTCACGTCGAGCACGCGCAGCCACTGCTCGTCGGTCATGTCGACCAGCTGAGCCGTGCCACCCAGACCGGCGTTGTTGACCATCACGTCGATGCGGCCGTGCTCGGCGACAACGGCGCTGATCAGCCCGTCGACCTGCTCCTGCACGGTGACGTCACACACGACGGCTGTGACCCCCAGCTCGGCCGCCGTCTCAGTCAGCCGGCGCTCGTGCCAGTCGCTGACGACGACCGTTGCGCCTTCCTCGATGCACCGCTTCGCCGTGGCGAACCCGATGCCCGTGCCGGCCGCGGCCGTGACGACGACGACCTTGCCCGCAAGCAGTCCGTGCGCCGGTGGGTAGCCCGGTGCGTCAGCCACGGCACAGCCGCTCGAGCACGGCACCGGCCTCGGCGGCGATGCGATCCAGTAGCTCGGCGCACGACGGCAGGTCGTCGAGCACGCCGACGACCTGGCCGGACGCCATCACGCCGAGGTCCGGGCGACCGTCGACCATCGCGGCCTTGAGCAGCATCGGCGTGTTGGCCGCCATGACCACCTGGCTCCAGCTCATCTCGGCGTTCTTCTTCATGGCCAGACCCTCGCGCACGATGTCCTTCCACGGCGTACCCGACAGCTTCTGGAACGCGAGCGCATTGCGACCGGACCGGACCAGCCGCCCAGCGGCCCGGCTCTTCTCGAGGGCGTCGACCAGGTCGGTGCGCAGCACGCGGTGCGGCATGCCGTCGACCTCCCGGGTGACGACGGTGTCGGTCACCCCCTTGCCGAGGTAGACCGCCTTCACTGCCTGGCTGACCGCGCTGTCACTGGTGAGCAGGAACCGGGTGCCCATGGCGATGCCGGCCGCGCCATACGACAGTGCCGCGACCAGCCCGCGCCCGTCGAAGAAGCCGCCGGCTGCGATGACCGGGATGTCAACAGCGTCGACGACCTGCGGGAGGAGAACGGTCGTCGGCACCTGACCGGTGTGGCCGCCGCCCTCGCCGCCCTGCACGATCACCGCATCGGCACCCCACCCGGCGACTTTCTCGGCATGGCGCTTCGCCCCGATGGAGGGCACGACGACGAGCCCGTGGTCCTTGCAGCGCTTGATGAGGTCCTGCTTCGGGGCGAGCGCGAACGATGCGACCCGCACGCCCTCCCGCGCCAGCAGGTCGATGCGCCTGGCCGCGTCGGGGGCATCGGCGCGCAGGTTGACGCCGATCGGGTTCGTCGTACGAGCCTTGGTCTCGCGGATCGCCGCTTCGAGCTCGTCGTACGTCATCGTCGCCGAGGCGAGGATGCCCAGCCCGCCGGCGTTGGCGGTGGCCGAGGTGAGCTTCGGCCCCGAGACCCACCCCATGCCGGTCTGCACGACGGGGTAACGCACGCCGAACAGGTCGCAGGCCCGCGTGTGCAGCCCGGGGTGCACGGTGGTCACGGCGGAACCTCGCGGTCGCGGATGCTCTTCGGGTCGAGCACCGCGCGGATGAGCGCCAGCTCCTCGTCCGTCGGCAGGCGGGTCTCCGCGACGTCGGACGTGTCAAGCGCGAAGCCGGTCTGCTCCACCACCTCGTCGACGGAGACTCCGGGGTGGACGGATGCGAGCCGCATCGAGTTGTCCGGTGTGGCGAAGTCGAGGACCGCGAGGTTGGTGACGACGCGGCGGATCTCGTGAAACGGCCCGCGCCCCGGCTTGTCGTAGCCGACCCCCGAGGCCATGTCGACCTTCTCCACGAAGACGCGCGGCGAGTGCTTCGGCACCCAGTAGCTCGTCGGGTGGTTGACCGTGTTGCCGGGCGCGCCTCGGACGCCGAGCAGCTGGTTCGTCGGCTTCGCGAAGTCGCCGATGCAGGAGATGTTCTGGTTGCCGTAGCGGTCGATCTGGCTGGCACCCATCATCACGTGCCGGCGGCCGGACCAGACCAGGTCGAAGACGGCGCGGTAGGGGATCCAGCCCTCCGCGGCGTCGGGCGGCGCGGCACCCAGCGCCCACGCTCCCGCGACGTACGTCGCCTCGCCGTCCGACAGCAGCAGGTCGGGCGCGAAGGTCTCGCGCGCGAGCCGGGCACCGATGCTCGGGATCATCCCCATCGGGCTGGCCAGGATCTCGCCGTCGCCGCGCCAGACCTCCGCGCACGCGACCGCGCAAACCTCCGCACGCGAGATGTCGTTCACGCGGCTGCTCGCTTCTTCACTGCCTCTTGGTACGCCGCCTCATCGCCCTGGAGGTACGTCGCGACGAACGCCTTCCACTGCTCTGGGTCCTTCGCCGCCGTGGCGTACTCCTTCTGGAAGGCCTCGTCCCGGTCGTAGTCCGGCACGCAGGAGGTGAAGTGGGCGCCGTTCGGTGCCTCGACGATCCCGGAGACCATCCACCGTGGGATCCGCAGTCGCGTCAGGTCGCCCAGCTCGCCGGTGGGAACGATCCGCTCGCACGAGACGTAAGCCTTCTCGGCGGCCCCGCAGAACAGGTCGTCGAAGTACAGGTCGGGCCCGAGGAACGACGCGTTGCCGCGTGCATCGGCGCGGTTGAGGTGCACCAGCGCGGCATCGAGGTGGAGTGCCGGCACGGCCAGCAGCTCCTCTCCGCCGTACGGCGACGTGACCGTCTTCAGCTCCGGGTTGACCCGCATGACGTCGGACGCGAGGCCGGCCCGCGTCGGGAGGAAGGGCAGGCGCGACATGGCGGCGTACAAACCCCACTGGACCATGCCCTCGTCGTACTCCGTGGCCTCGATGG
The DNA here is from genome assembly GCA_033851845.1 of Actinomycetota bacterium. GTDB lineage: Bacteria > Actinomycetota > Actinomycetes > Mycobacteriales > SCTD01 > RYN-124. The sequence goes on along the minus strand of JAWWOH010000014.1, from coordinate 10,983 downwards.
CACCCGCTTTGCGGGCCGCCTGGAAGTGCGGTTCGAGCGGGATGGAGTCGAGCGAGACGAAGCCGTAGACGAGCCGGCGGATCTTCCCGGCGGCGCAGAGGAGACCGACGTCCGGGCCGCCGTAGGACACGACGGTGAGGTCGCGCAGGTCGGACCGCAGGATCGCCCGGACGAGTGACATCGGCTTGCGGCGAGAGCCCCAGCCGCCGATGCCGATCGTCATGCCCGAGCGGAGCTCGGCGACGACCTGCTCCTCGGTCATCCGCTTGTCGGCCACCCTCACATCCCGGCCCGCGCGAAGGCGGTGCGACGCAGGGTGCGGGAGTCGCCGTGCAGCAGCGCCGTCGTCCACGCCCGTTTGAAGTACAGGTGCGCGTCGTGCTCCCAGGTGAAGCCGATGCCGCCGTGCAGCTGGATGGCCTCGCCGGCGATGTGCGTGAACGCGTCCTGCGCCACTGCCTTGGCCAGCGGCGCTACCACGGACAGGTCTGGCGCGCGGTTCGCTGCCGCGCGGGCGGCGTACCAGGCCGTCGACGTGGCGGCATCGAGCTCGACGGTCAGGTCTGCGATCCGGTGACGAAGCGCCTGGAACGACCCGAGCGGCCGGCCGAACTGCTCGCGCACCTTGAGGTAGTCGACCGTCATCTCGAGGACGCGCCGGGCCGCGCCGACCGACTCCGCCGCGAGTGCGACGTGCAGAATGTCGATGGCGTACGCCGAGGGTCCGAGTGCCCGACCGCTCGCGCTGCCGAGCTGCACGCGGGCGAGCGGGCGCGTCGGGTCCATGGCCTCGAGCGGAGTGACCGAGACGGCCGCGGTCTCGACGGCATGCAGCACGTCACTGGTCGCGACGAGCAGCAGCGTGGAGCCGGCCGCGTCGGCAACGGGGGAATCGGCGGCGGTCACGAAGGCCGCCGAGCCCGAGCCGTCGAGCAGCCCGGGCAACAGGTCGTCGGCGCCCGCGTCGGCCAGCACCACTGCCGCGACCGCCGTCGACAGCAGGGGGGCCCGCAGCAGCGATCGGCCGGCCTCCTCGAGGACGACGGCCAAGTCGGCGAAGGTGGCGCCCGAGCCGCCCTGCGCCTCGGGCACGGCGAGCCCGGTCAGCCCGAGCTCGGTCGCGACCCGCTTCCAGATCGATGGCTCGTCGGCGAGCTGCGACCGCACCGGCGCCTGCTCCGTGAAGAAGCTGCGCATCGTGTCGCGCAGCTCCTTCGTGTCATCCGAAGTCATGCTCGGTCCTTGGGCAGACCCCAGAGGCGCTCGGCGATGATGTTGCGCTGCACCTCGTTGGACCCGCCGTAGATCGTGCCGGCGCGCGACGCGAGGAACACCGTCTGCAGCGGCGAGAAGTGCCCGTCGACAACGGCCGCGTCAGCACCGGTCACTGCCATCGCCAGCTCGCCGAGCCGCTGGTGCCAGTTGGCCCAGAGAAGCTTGGAGACGTTGGCCTCGACACCGGTGCTGGACGAGGCGTCGTTGTTGAGCGTGTGCAGCGCCGTGTGCCGCAGGGTCTGCAGGCCGGCCCAGGCCTCGATGATCTGGTCGCGGACCGCTTCGTCGTCGGCAACACCGTTGGCGCGGGCAGCAGCGATCACCTCGTCGAGATCGCGGGCGAAGCCGACCTGCTGGCCCAGCGTCGAGACGCCGCGCTCGAAGGCGAGCGTGCCCATCGCCACCCGCCAGCCGGCGCCGGGCTCGCCGACGACGTTGTCGGCGTCCGTCAGCGCGTCGTCGAAGAAGACCTCGTTGAACTCCGACGTGCCGGTGATCTGCACGATCGGGCGCACCTCGATGCCCGGCTGGTGCATCGGCACGAGCAGGTAGGACAGGCCGCGGTGCCGCTCGGAGCCCGGGTCGGTGCGGGCGATGACGAAGCACCAGTCGGCGTACTGCGCGAGCGAGGTCCACACCTTCTGTCCGTCGATGTGCCAGCCGTCCTCACGCAGCGTCGCAGCCGTGCGCACGGCAGCGAGGTCACTGCCGGCGCCGGGCTCGGAGTAGCCCTGGCACCAGATCTCGGTGCCGCTCAGGATGCCCGGCAGGAAGCGGTCCTTCTGCTCCTGCGTGCCGAAGGCCGCGATGGTCGGACCGGCGAGCTGCTCACCGAGATGGTTGATGCGGCCCGGACCATCGGCGCGGGCGTACTCCTCGTAGAAGACGACCTGCTCGTCGATGGAGGCGCCGCGACCGCCGGCCGCGCGCGGCCAGCCCAGGCCGATCCACTTCCCTCGCGCGAGCTCCTGCTCCCACGCCTTGCGCTCCTCGACGTGCTCGTGCTCGCGCCCGGGTCCGCCCGTGCCGACGACGCCGGCGTACTCGCCCTGCAGTCGTTCGGTGAGCCACGACCGCACTTCTGCGCGGAACTCGTCGAGAGCGCTCATGTTGCGCCGTACACGGGAGCGGGTGGAGGTGCCTTCTCAAGCAGGCGTCGTACGACGGGGCCGACCTCCTCGGGCAGCCAGCGCTCGCCCTTGTCCTCACGGGGACCGTGTTGCCAGCCGTCGGCGGGGGAGATGATCCCGGCCTCGACCTCGAACACGCGACCCGTCACGTCGCCACTGTCCTCTGACGCGAGCCAGACGACCAGCGGGGAGACGTTGGCGGGGTCCATCGGGTCGAAGCCGGTCGCCGGCTTCGCCATCGTCTGCGCGAAGACCGCTTCCGTCATCGGCGTACGGGCCGCGGGGGCGATCGCGTTGACGGTGATGCCGTAGCGGGCCAGCTCCGCGGCGGCGACGAGGGTCATCCCCGCGACCCCGGCCTTCGCCGCCGCGTAGTTGCCCTGGCCGACGCTGCCGAGCAGCCCGGCGCCGGAGCTGGTGTTGACGACGCGCGCCTGTACCGGGCTACCCGCCTTGTGCTGGTCACGCCAGTACGCCGCTGCGTGCCGCAGCGGGACGAAGTGCCCCTTGAGGTCCACGCGCAGGACCGTGTCCCACTCCTCCTCGGACATGTTGACGAGCATCCGGTCCCGGACCAGGCCGGCGTTGTTGACCAGGGCATCGAGGCGCCCGAACGCGTCGATGCCGGTCCGGATCAGCTCCTCGCCGTAGGCCCAGTCTGCGACGTCGCCCTTGCTCGCGACCGCGGTCCCGCCGCTGGCCTCGATCTCTTTGACGACGGCGTCCGCTGCGTCGCCCACGTCGTTGACGACGACCAGCGCGCCGTCGGACGCGAAGGCGAGCGCGTGCGCGCGCCCGATGCCCTGACCGGCGCCCGTGACGATGACGACCCGGCCGTCGCTGGTGATCCCCACGGCGCGAAACCTAGCAAGCGCTTGGGAGGGTGCGCCGTACGCCGCCCGCCCAGCGAGATACTTGCTTACCGAATGCATCTCGGGGAAGATGCCAGGCGTGACGGACTCCGCGCTGGGTGAGCTGGCGACCGCGCTCAACGACCTGTACCGGCTGTCCGGGTCGTCGCGGTTCCACGAGCAGACGGTTGCTGCGACGGGCGTCGCCGTCAGCCGTACCGGCCTGCACTTCCTGTCACTCGTCGCTGACGCCGGGCCGGTCAGCGCCACCCGGCTGGCGGCGAGCCTCGACCTCAGCCAGCCGACCGCCAGCCGCGTGCTGCAGTCGCTGGAGAACGAGGGGCTGGTCACCCGCCAGGCCGACGACAAGGACGGGCGGGTGTCCTACTACGTCGTGACGACGAAGGGCCGCCGGGCTCTGGACAAGGTTCACCGCTATCACGTGGAGACGCTGACCACGGCGCTCACCGACGTCGACCCGCGCCGCCGGGAGGCGCTCGCCGCCGCCGTCACCGAGCTCGTGCAGAGGCTCCACCCCGATCGACAGGCAGACGACCGCTCCACCAGGAGGACCGCATGACCGCCGCAGTGAGCGACATCCGGCAGATCGAGGCCGGCGCCGCGCCGGACCGCTACGCCCGCGGCTGGCACTGCCTCGGGCTGGTGAGCGCCTTCGCCGACGGCAAGCCGCACTCGGTGGAGGCGTTCGGCGGCAAGCTCGTCGTCTGGCAGGGCGCCGACGGCGCGCTGAAGTGCCTCGACGCCTACTGCCGGCACATGGGCGGCGACCTGTCGATGGGCGAGGTCGACGGCGACAACATCGCCTGCCCGTTCCACGGCTGGCGATGGGCCGGCGACGGCAAGTGCGCCGACATCCCCTATGCGAAGCGCATCCCGCCGCGGGCGCGTACGAAGACGTGGCAGACGCTCGAGAGGAACGGCCAGCTCTTCGTCTGGAACGACCCGCAAGGCAACCCGCCGCCGGACGACGTGACGATCCCGGAGTTCGAGGGCTACGCGTCCGGGGAGTGGACCGACTGGACCTGGGACAGCATCCCGGTCAACGGCATCCACTGCCGCGAGGTCGTCGACAACATGGTCGACATGGCGCACTTCTACTACATCCACAAGGGGCTGCCGACCTACTTCAAGAACGTGTTCGAGGGCCACCTGTGCACGCAGTACTACGCCGGAACGAACTTCGAGCACGCGTCGACCGGTGCACCGATCGAGATCGGCCAGTACGAGGGCCAGACCACCAAGAGCGAGGCGACGTACCACGGTCCGTCGTACCTCGTCGACAAGCTCTGGGACTCGTACGGCGACATGACGATCGAGTCGATCCTCATCACCTGCCACTACCCGGTGAGCCCGTCGAGCTTCGTGCTGATGTACGGGATGATCGTGAAGAGGATCCCCGGTCTCGACGACGAGACGATGGGCAAGGTCGCCCGCAAGATGACGCGGCTGATCGGTGCCGGCTTCCTCGAGGACGTGAAGATCTGGCAGCACAAGACGCGGATCGAGAACCCGCTGCTGTGCGAGTCGGACGGGCCGGTCTACCAGCTGCGCCGCTGGTACGAGCAGTTCTACATCGACGTCGAAGAGATCCTGCCCGAGATGGTGGAGCGGTTCGAGTTCGAGGTCGATGCGAGCAAGGCGGTCGCGGCCTGGCAGGAGCAGCTCGTCGCGCTGAAACAGGCCGGCAAGCCGCTCCCGGACCTCGCTCCGGCACCGGCTGTCTGACGTGCCCCGCGTCGACGAGCGCGATGTCGCGCGCCGGGAGGCTGACGTCGCCTGCCGGCGCTGCGGCACCGTCGTCGGCGTACGCAAGAACAGCATGTCCCAGACCAGCATCCAGTGGCGCGGCGACTCGGCGTCGACGTGCACCGAGCTGGCCGAGCGGCGCGCGGCCGGGCTGCACCCGGCGCTCGTCCCGAAGTGCGGGGCGCTGACGGAGTCCATCGACGAAGCCGTGCAGGCAGGGCTGGTCCAGGTCAGCGATGAGTGACCACGCGCCGCGCCAGCTGATCGTTCAGTCGGTGATCCAGGAGACCCACGACGCGCACTCGATCGTGTTCGAGGGCCCGCCGATGGATTACAAGCCGGGCCAGTTCCTCACCCTGCGCATCCCGAGCGACCGCGAGCTCACCGCCCGCTGCTACTCCCTGTCGAGCTCGCCGTACGTCGACGACCTGCTGAAGGTGACCGTCAAGCGCACTGTCGACGGCTACGGGTCGAACTGGGTCTGCGACAATGTCGCACCCGGGACGGCGGTCGAGGTGCTGCCGCCGGCCGGCCACTTCACGCCGCGCGACCTCGGCGCCGACCTGCTGCTGTTCGCCGGGGGCAGCGGCATCACGCCGGTCATCTCCATCATCAAGAGCGCCCTGCAGCGCGGCCGCGGCAAGCTCACCCTCGTCTACGCGAACCGGGACGAGTCGTCGGTCATCTTCGGCAGCGAGCTCGCCGAGCTCTCCAAGCAGCACCCCGACCGGCTCGTGGTCCTCCACTGGCTCGAGACCGTGCAAGGCCTGCCGACCGCCGCGCAGCTCGGCGAGCTCGCCCGGCCCTACGTCGAGGGGCGGGAGGCGTTCATCTGCGGACCCGGCCCGTACATGGACGCGGTCAACGCCGCGCTCGGCGACCTCGGCGTACCCCGCCCGCTCATCCACATCGAGAAGTTCGTGTCGCTGTCCGGCTCGGCGTGGGGCGAGCCGGTCGAGGTCGTCGACGACGGCGGGCCGACCAGCACGGTGCACGTCGAGCTCGACGGCGACGCCACGGAGCTGGCCTGGCCGCAGCAGTCCAAGCTGCTCGACCTGCTGCTCGCGAAGGGCCTCGACGCGCCCTACTCGTGCCGGCAGGGCGACTGCAGCGCGTGCGCGTGCAAGCTGCTCGAGGGGGAGGTGACGATGCTCAACAACAACGTGCTCGAGCAGCAGGACCTCGAGGAGGGGTGGATCCTGGCCTGCCAGTCCCTCCCACTGACCGAGGTCGTCAAGGTCAGCTACGACGCATGACCAGGCCCAAGGCATGAGACGGGCGTACGTCGTCGAGGCGCACTCCGCGGCGCCACCCGAGGCGGTGTTCGCCCTGCTCGCCGACGCTCCTCGCTGGCAGGACTGGGCCGGGCCGGCGGTGCTGCGCTCGGGGTGGGAGAAGGGCGCGCCGAGCGGCGGCGTGGGCGCTGTCCGCCGGCTCGGCTACGGCCGGCTCAGCAGCCGCGAGGAGATCGTCGAGAGCGACCCGCCCCACCGGCTGGCCTACGTCCTTCGCTCAGGCGAGGGCCTGCACCACTACCGCGCGACGGTCGACCTGCAGTCGCAGCCGGACGGCGGCACCCACATCGTCTGGTCCGGGACGGTCGACACCTCGGTGCCGGGCCTGGCCGGGCCGTTGATCGTGCTGTTCCGACGGCTCGTCGGCGGGTTCGCCACCCGGCTCGCTAGGCAGGCGGAACGGGGGTGGCCCGATCACTGAGACCCCGGACTCCCCGCTGGCACGGTTGCCGGGTTAGTTTCAGCCGTTGTTCGCCGGCCTGATCCCCCGACGAAGCCTTCCAGCCACCGGGAGCAGCTCGTGGCGTTCACGCCGGTTGCGCTCTTCCGGGAGACCGGCAGCTTCGTCGCGATGTCCCTCGACACCGGCCGGGCCGTCTTCCGGCGGCCGTTCCAGGTCCGGGAGTTCCTGCAGCAGTGCTGGTTCGTCGCGAGCGTCTCGATCCTGCCGACGTGCCTGGTGGCGATCCCGTTCGGGGCGATCATCGCGCTGCAGACGGGGGCCCTGATCCGGCAGCTCGGCGCGGTCTCGCTCAACGGCGGGGCCTCCGTCATCGCCGTCGTCCGCGAGGCCGGCCCGATCGTCACCGCCCTGGTGATCGCCGGTGCGGCCGGCTCCGCAGTCTGCGCCGACCTGGGCGCCCGCAAGATCCGCGACGAGATCGACGCGATGGAGGTGCTCGGGATCGACCCCCTGCAGCGGCTCGTCGTCCCCCGGGTCTTCGCGATCATGCTGGTCTCGGCACTGCTGAACGGGCTCGTGTCGGTCGTCGGCGTGGCCGGGGGCTACTTCTTCAGCGTCGTCGTGCAGCACGGGACGCCCGGTCCCTACTTCGCCTCCTTCACCGAGCTGGCCCAGCTCCCCGACCTCTACCAGGCCGAGGCCAAGGCGATCGTCTTCGGCCTCGTCGCGGGGCTGATGGCGTCGTACAAGGGACTGACGGCCAAGGGCGGGCCGAAGGGCGTCGGCGACGCCGTCAACCAGTCCGTTGTGTTCACGTTCATGCTGCTGTTCGCGATCAACTTCTTCGCCACCGCCCTCTACACCCAGCTCGTTCCGCAGAAGGCGCTGTAGATGGCCGTCCGCGACGGCGGGATCCGGCTGCCCAAGGTGCTGCAGTACACGCGGGATGCGTCGAAGAAGGGCGGCGACGCGCTCGAGCAGCTCGGGCAGCAGGGTGCGTTCTACGCCGGCGCGGCCACCGGCTCGCCGCGTGTCCTCACCCGGTACCGCAAGGAGGTCATGCGGCTGCTGGCCGAGGTCGCCTTCGGCAGCGGGGCACTCGCGGTCATCGGCGGCACCGTCGTGATCGTCGTCTTCATGACCTTCTTCACCGGCCTGGAGGTGGGGCAGCAGGGCTACAACTCGCTCAACTCGCTCGGCGCGGCCGTCTACACCGGCTTCGTCTCGGCCTACTTCAACACCCGCGAGATCGCGCCGATCATCGCGGCGATCGCGCTCTCGTCGACGGTCGGCTGCGGCTTCACCGCGCAGCTCGGCGCGATGCGCGTCAGCGAGGAGATCGACGCGCTGGAGACCCTCGCAGTCCCGTCAGTGCCCTACCTGGTCACGACACGGCTGCTGGCCGGCTTCGTCGCCGTCGTACCGCTCTACGTGCTCGGCCTGCTGGCGTCGTACGTCTCGACGGAGCTCATCACGACGAAGCTCTTCGGCCAGTCGTCCGGCACCTACCACCACTACTTCATGCAGTTCCTGCCGCACAGCGACATCTTCATCTCGTTCGCCAAGGTGATGGTCTTCGCGGTCATCATCATCCTGACCCACTGCTACTACGGCTACACCGCAAGCGGTGGCCCGGCGGGTGTCGGCGTCGCCGTGGGCCGGGCGGTCCGCCTGGCGATCACCAGCGTCGTCGCGATCGACCTGCTGCTCGACCTCGCCCTCTACGGCACGAACGTCTCGGTCCGGATCGCCGGATGAAGCCGGCCCTGACATGAAAAGACTCCGCTATCAGGCGTACGGCGTCGCGATGCTCGTTGCGAGCGGGTTGTTCGTCGCGCTGTGCCTGGCGTACTTCAACCAGGCGTTCCGGCCCGTCTCCAAGGTCTCGCTCCACATCTCGCGCTCCGGACTGCAGCTCCTGCCCGGCTCCGACGTGAAGGTTCGCGGCCTGATCATCGGCGACGTCTCGTCGATCACGTCTGACGGACGTGGGGCCGTCGTGAACATGCGGCTCGACCCCGCGCGTGCCCGGCACATCCCTGACAACGTCTCCGCGCGGCTGCTACCCAAGACCATCTTCGGTGAGAAGTACGTCGACCTCATCCTTCCCGACGCACCCTCCGGACGGCACCTGGCCGACGGAGACGTGATCCCCGAAGACCGGTCGCAGCCGGCACTCGAGATCAGCCAGGCGCTCGATGACCTGCTGCCGATGCTGCGCAGCGTGCAGCCGGCCAAGCTGAACCAGACGCTGACGGCACTCGCGACTGCGCTGGCCGGCAAGGGAGAGCAGGTGGGTCGCACGCTGGAGCAGCTCGACGGCTACTTCCGGCAGATCAACCCCCACCTCCCGACCCTGCAGCACGACATCACGGCTCTGGTCGGCGTCGCGAGCACCTACGACGAGGCTGCCGGGTCGCTGCTCGAGGCACTGCGCAACCTCACCGTGACCGCAGACACGGTCGTCGACCGCGAGCAGCAGATCAAGGCATTCCTGGGCGATGTCTCGGGCGCCGTCGACAACACGCGTGACCTGCTGGCCCGCAACGAGCAGAACATCATCGCCGTCAACAAGATCAACCGGCCGGTTGTCGCCCTCCTGGCCCGGTACGCGCCCGAGTACCCGTGCTTCTTCCGCGGCTACGCCAAGCTCATCCCACGAATCCACGCCGCGCTGCCGGACAAGCTGCCGGGCACCACCGTCCGCAACCACGCGGCGCACGTGGTGATCGAGTTCGTGCCCTCGTTCCCGGCGTACCAGTACCCGATCGACCTGCCGGAGTTCACCGACACGCGCGGGCCCAACTGCTACGGGCTGCCCAACCCACCACAGTCGCTTCCCGTCATCCGGTTCCGGGACGGCACCGAGGACGATGCGCGGTTCGGCCCGCCCCCCGCCGCGTCCACGCAGCTCGGCACCACGACGTACAGCCCCTCGATGGGGTCCGCGGGCACGAGCGAGGAGCAGGACGGGCTCAACTCGCTGCTCGGCCCAGTGCTCGGGATGCCGTCAGCAGATGTGCCCGACCTGGCGACGCTGCTGTTCGGCCCGATGGTCCGCGGTAGTGCGGTGAACCTCTCGTGAAAACCCTGGGCTCCACGATCAAGTTCGCCGTCTTCACGGTCGTCACACTGCTGGCCACGGCGCTGCTGGCCAACACGATCGCCAACACCGACAGCCGCCCGACGACGTCGTACGGCGCGATCTTCGTGGACGCGGTCAACCTCAACCCCGGCGACGAGGTCCGTCTCGCGGGCGTACGCGTCGGCAGCGTCTCGGCGGTCAGCCTGTACGACGGGACCAAGGCGAAGGTCACCTTCGGCGTCGACCGAGCCGTCCCGCTCTCCACCACGACGCAGGCGGTCATCCGCTACCGCAACCTCATCGGCCAGCGGTACCTCGCCATCGTCGACGGCCCGACCAGCGGCAAGCGGCTCGCGCCCGGGACCGTGATCCCGCTGGACCGCACTCAGCCCGCGCTCAACCTGAACACGCTGTTCAACGGCTTCCGGCCGCTCCTCGCGGGGCTCGAGCCGGGTGATGTGAACCAGCTGTCCTACGAGCTGATCCGGGTGCTGCAGGGCGAAGGCGGCACGGTCAACGCGCTGTTCTCGCACGTCGCGTCGCTCAGTGGCACGTTGGCCGACCGCGACGCGCTCATCGGCCAGGTCATCGCAAACCTGAACGCGGTGCTCGGGCCGCTGGATACGCGTGACCAGCAGCTGTCCGCCTTGATCACGAACCTGCAGGCGTTCATCAGCGGCCTGTCCGCCGACCGGGCCGCGATAAGCAGCTCGCTGGTCAGCATGAACGAGCTCACCGGCACCACGTCGACACTGCTCGCGAAGGCCCGGCCGGACCTGAAGGACGACATCACGCAGCTGGGCGTGCTCGCCGCCGGGCTCGACGAGCCGCAGAGCCGCAAGCTGCTCGAGCACTTCCTGGTGGCGACGCCGTTCAAGCTGAAGGTCTCGACGCCGGAGGCCAGCTACGGCGCCTTCCTCAACTTCTACGTCTGCGCCGCCAACTTCATCCTGCCGGACGGGACCACCACGGCGCCCTACCTCAACGACACCAAGCGGTGCACGGGATGAGGTCCTTCCGCTCCCGCAACCCGGTGCCGATCGGCGTCGCGTTCATCCTGGTGACCCTGCTGGCGATGTACATGTCGTTCAACATCGGCAAGATCTCGTTCGTCTCGGGGCCGACGTACAAGGCGGCCTTCAGCGAGGCTGCCGGCCTGCGAGCCGGTGACAAGGTG
>JAWWOH010000013.1:0-42390 GCA_033851845.1 Actinomycetota bacterium | reverse complement strand
GGGGCGGCGGCACCAGTGGGTACGAGCTGCGGCAGTTCTTCAAGGGCAGCTACAGCTGGACGGTCGACAGCCGCGTCATCTTCTTCAACAAGCACAAGCCGAGCCCGTTCAACAAGGCGAACGGCGTTTACGTCCAGATCGAAGGCCGCCGCTTCACCGATGGCCAGTTCCCGACCATGAAGGAACCGCCGGCGCCACCGGCAGAGGGCCGGAGCTAGCCCCGTGCCCATCGCAAGCCCGTACGCACCGCCACCGGTGCGGCCGTCGGCCGAGCCATCCCGCCAGCCGGGGCGGCTGGCCGTCCTCGCCGCCGAGCTCGCCGGCACCAACGCAGGACGCCGGGTCAACAGCTTCTTCCGCAGCACAGGGCGTGGCCCAGTGGCCATTCGCTCGGCCGTCTACGGCCTGGCGTTCCTGTCCTTCATGCACTACTGGATCGGCATGTCGGCGCCGGACATGGTCAACGGTCTGGCCCTCGGCGCGCTCTACGGGATCATCGGCGTCGCCCTGGTCCTGATCTACCGCACGACCCGCATCATCAACTTCGCCGCCGGCGCTCTCGGTGCGGTGCCCGCCATCACCGCGCTGCTGATGACGACGAACAAGGGCGTCAGCTACCTCGTCACGCTGCCGATCGCGGCGGTCGGCGGCTTCGTCATCGGTGGTCTCACCGACATCGCGGTCATGCGCCGCTTCTCGAAGTCGCCGCGGCTCATCGTCACCGTCGTCACGATCGGCGTTGCGCAGAGCTACGCCGCGCTCGGCTTCTTCATCCCGGTGTGGTTCGGCGCCAAGGCCACCCAGGTGCCGCGGGTCGTCACGCCGTGGAGCGATCTCGAGTGGCGCAGCTCGCGCGGTCAGCCGATCCTGACCGGCGACCAGGTGTTCGCGTTCGTGGTTGTTCTCGCCCTGACCATCGCGCTGTCGGTGTTCCTCAAGCGGTCTCGAATGGGCATCGCGCTGCGCGCCTCTGCCGAGAACGCCGACCGCGCGGCACTGCTGGGGATCCCGGTACGCCGGGTGGCGACGCTGGCGTGGGCGCTGGCCGGCCTGCTGTCGGGGCTGGCCATCTTCGCGCAGGCGCCGCTCATCGGGGTGCCGGGTGATGCGACCCTCGGCTTCGACGCCCTCCTCTACGGACTCGCCGCGGCCGTCGTGGCACGGATGGACCGGTTCGGTGTCGCCCTCGGTGCCGGCGCCGGCATCGGCGTGATCATCTTCAGGTCGGTCAGCCGCACGGGCAGCAACAACGTCGCCTCTGCGCTGATGCTCGTCATCATCCTGATCGCCCTGCTCGCGCAGCGGGGGACGCTGTCCAGGGCGATGGACACGGGAGTGTCCACCTGGCAGGCGGTGAAGGCGTTCCGGCCGATCCCGACCGAGCTGCGCAACGTTCCCGAGATCGTCATGGCGCGCCTGTTCCTCTACGGCCTGCTTCTCGCGGTCGCAGTCATCACCCCGTTCGTCATCGGCGGGACCAACCTGTTCAAGTTCGAGACGCTGCCGTTGTTCGGCATCGTCGCGGTGTCCCTCGTCGTCCTGACCGGGTGGGCGGGCCAGATCAGCCTCGGGCAGTTCGGCCTGGTCGGTATCGGCGCGGCGGCAGCGGGTGGGCTGGCTGCCAACCACAACATCGACTTCTTCGCCGCCCTCGCCATCGGCATCGCGGCGGGCGCGATCACCGCTGTCATCGTCGGACTGCCCGCCGTGCGCATCCAGGGCCTCTACCTCGCGGTGACGACCCTGGCCTTCGGTTACGCCATGCAGGGCTACATCCTCAAGCCCAACTACTGGATCGGCCGGCACCTGCTCCCGCACGGGCAGGCCGCCAACATCATGCGACCCGTCATCTACAACCGCATCAACCTGGAGAACGAGCGCACCTTCTACTTCGTGGGGCTGGTGTTCTTCCTCCTGACGGTGCTCTCGGCACTCGCCTTCCGTCGCAACCACAGCGGCCGGGTCCTGATCGGGATGCGCGACAACCAGCGCGCCACGTCGTCGTACTCCGTCAACCCGGTCCGCACGAAGCTGTCTGCTTTCGCCGTGTCGGGCGCGTACGCGGGGCTCGCGGGCGTGCTGTTCGCCTACCAGCAGCACAACGTGTTCCCGGACAGCTTCAACGTCATCAGCTCGATCCAGGTCTTCCTGGCCGCGTGCATCGGCGGCCTCACGTCGGTGTGGGCCGGCGCCCTGGGCGTCATCTCCTTCCAGGCGTTCGTGTTCTTCATGCCGGCCGTCTACGGTCCGCTGCTGAAGAACCACGACACCATTCGGGCAACCATCCCGCTGCTGCTGACCGGTCCGCTGCTGATCCTTAACCTCTACTTCAACCCCGGCGGTCTGGCCGAGCAGGCCTTTGCGACGCGCGACAAGTTCCTGCGCCGCATCGCCAACAAGCGCGGCATCCACGTGCCCTCTCTGGTGGCGGACCGGCTGCTGGAGGAAGAGCAGCAGCGGTCGATCGTGCAACACGCCGAGGAGGCCGTGGAGCACGTCGAGAAGCCGCAGCCCTACGCGTGCCCGGCGTGCGACGCCCCGCTGACGCTGGAAGAGCTGCAGACGCATGAGCACCTGCGAGTCCGTACGCCGGAGGTCTCGCGATGAGGCTGGCACGCCACGCGGCCGCCGAGCCGGTCGAGGCCGAGCCATACGAGGGGGCGCTGCTGAGCTGCCACGGCGTCGACGTCGCCTACGACAAGGTGCAGATCCTGTTCGGCGTCGACATGGAGGTCGCGGAAGGCGAGATCGTCGCGCTCCTCGGCACCAACGGCGCGGGCAAGTCGACGCTGCTCAAGGCCGTCTCCGGGCTCGTCGACCCGATCGGCGGCACGATCATGTTCGGCGGGCAGGACATCACCCATGCCGACGCGGTGACGACCTCCCGGATGGGCATCGTGCAGGTGCCGGGCGGCAAGGCGGTCTTCCCGACCCTGACCGTTGCGGAGCACTTCAAGGCGGGCTGCTGGCTGTTCGCAGCGGAAGACCCGGCCGAGGTCGATGCGCGCACCGAACGGGTGCTTGACATGTTCCCGCGGCTGCGTGAGCGCTGGGACCAGATGGCCGGCAACCTGTCCGGCGGCGAGCAGCAGCAGCTCGCGCTCGGCATGGCGTTCGTGGCGAAGCCGCGGCTGCTCATCATCGACGAGCTGTCACTCGGTCTCGCTCCGACGATCGTGGCCCAGCTGCTCGACATCGTCCGCGAGATCCACGCCGACGGCGCGACGATCATCCTGGTCGAGCAGTCGGTCAACGTGGCGCTGACGGTCGCGACGCGGGCCTACTTCATGGAGAAGGGTGAGGTGCGGTTCTCCGGTCCGACGGCCGAGCTGCTCGAGCGCGACGACATCCTGCGCTCGGTGTTCCTGCAGGGGGCGTCGGACAGCATGACCAACGAGCCGCTGCCTGCCTCCGTCACCGGACGCGGCGCCGAGGTCGTGTCGGATCGGCCGGTGCTCGAGGTCACCGGGCTCACCCGCCGCTTCGGCGGCATCACCGCCGTACGGGACGTGACCTTCACGCTCTACGAGGGGCAGATCCTCGGGCTGATCGGCCCGAACGGCGCCGGGAAGACGACGATCTTCGACCTGATCTCCGGGCACCTGCCCAACAACGGCGGTCGCATCGTCCTGCGCGGCATCGACGTGACGGAGTGGGCGGCCGACCGGCGGGCCGAGATCGGCCTGGGCCGGTCGTTCCAAGATGCGCGGATCTTCCCGTCGCTGACCGTCGCGGAGAACATCGCGCTCGGGCTGGAGCGGCACATCGACGTCCGCGACCACGTCTCCGCGTTGTTCGCGACACCGGCGATGGTCGACTCCGAGGCCGACGTGGCCTACACCGTCGACGACCTCATCGAGCTGATGGGCCTGCAGGCCTACCGCGACAAGTTCGTGTCCGAGCTCTCGACCGGGTCCAGGCGCATCGTCGACCTGGCGATGTCGATCGCACACGACCCGTCCGTCCTGCTGCTGGACGAGCCCTCGAGCGGGATCGCGCAACGGGAGACCGAGGCGCTGGGCCCGCTCCTTCTGCGCATCCGCGAGGAGACCGGTTGCGCCATGCTCGTCATCGAGCACGACATGCCGCTCATCACCGCGGTTTCCGACGAGATCCTCGCCCTCGACCTCGGCTCCGTGCTGCTGCAGGGACCTGCCGACGAGGTCATGAGCGATCCGCGGGTCGTGACGTCGTACCTCGGTGGTGACCTCGCCGCGATCGAGCGATCCGGCGGGGCGCCGGCCAAGGAGCTGGCAGCTGCAAATGGTCGATCACGTAAGGCCGCGCGATGAAGGGGGAGTGGCGATGAAGGCATCGCGAAAGTGGTCGGTGGCGGTGGTGGGTGGCCTCGGGCTCGCGCCGCTGCTCCTGATGTCGGCGGCCGGCAGCGCGTGGGCGGACGCCCCATCGAAGTCGGGCTGGTGGAACGCCCTGTCGGGTGGCGGCGCAGCACTTCCGGTGCCGACGACCGGCGCCGACGACCTGCATGTGTCGCAGGGCCCGAACGGCCCGGCGGCATATGCGGCGCTCGGCTACGACGTGTTCGGCCAGACCGTCACCGCCGCGACCCTGGAACTGAAGGTCGTCGCCAACAGCGCCGTCGGCACCCTCGACCTGATGGCCTGTCCGACGAAGGACTCCTCCTGGAAGGCCGGGGGAGACCAGCCGATGGACGCCGCGCCCCAGTACGACTGCGCGAAGGGCGTCGTGGGGGCGTCCGACGGGACCACGGTGACCTTCTTCCTCGGCGCCCCGGCGATCGGCAGCACCGGCTACAGCCTGGCCATCGCGCCCTCCTCGGACGCGGTGCCGTTCAGCGTCGACTTCGCCAAGCCCGACGCCTCGTCCCTGACCCTGCAGGTGTCCGAGCCCGAGGTCGCGCCCGCACCGGCGGTCGAGCCGGCGGCACCAGCGGCGGCCGGGACCGGCGTTGCGGCGACCGCACCGCTCGGTCCGGTGACGGCGCCGGTCGCGCCGGTCGCCCCGCAGCAGGCTCCGGCGGTCGCGCCTGCCGTTCCTGCGCCCCAGGCGGCTGCCGCCCCGGTGCCGTTCACGCCGGCGGCGAAGACGACGCCGCCCGTCAGCAAGCGCGACCGCTACGCCGCCGGCACCATGCTGGCCCTGCTCTCGGGCTTGCTGGTCTGGGCATTCCAGCAGCCGGCGCCGACGCCGCGGCTGATCGGTGGCATGGCGCGCAAGTCGGCGCCTGAGGTCGTGCCGGTCGATGTCCGACCACGCGGGATCGGTCGGTTCTCGACCCTGCGCACGTCACCTGCCCGTCCGCTGCTCTGACGTCCACTCCGGACTCGGCATAGCGTCTGCACCATGAGCGAGATGCGCCTGCTCGCCGCGCCCGGCACCGGTCGGCGAGCGGCGTGGCTCTATGCCCTCCGCACCACCAACCCGCCACCCGGCGTCACGCCGGACCCGATCACGCGCTGGTTGGTCGTGACGCGGGCAGCCGTGCTGCCGATGACGGTGTTCGCCGGCCTGGTTGCCGGGCTTCTCGCTGTCCGCGCCCCGGGGTTCTCGTGGCCTGACTACGCGCTTGCGCTGGTGGGGATCACGGTCGCTCACACCGCGAACAACCTGATGAACGACCTCGCCGACACCCAGGCGGGCACCGACACCGACAGCTATCCGCGCGCGCTCTATGCGCCGCACCCGATCCTGTCCGGCCTCGTCACCAAGAGGCAGCTGGTCACCGCGATCCTGCTGTGCCAGGTGTTCGACCTCGGGGTGATGCTCGTCCTGCTCACGCAGCGAGGGTGGCCGGTCGTCGCCTTCGCCGTAGGTGGACTGGTGCTCTCCTACGCCTACACCGCACCGCCGCTGCGGTTGAAGAAGATCGGGCTGGGCGAGCCCGACGTGTTCGTCACGTGGGGCCCGTTGATGGTTGCCGGCACCTATTACTCGGCGGTCGGCGACCTGCCCTGGCAGGTCTGGGTCGCCAGCGTCCCCTACGGGTTGCTCTGCACGACCGTGCTGATGGGTAAGCACATCGACAAGATCCCGTACGACGCCGCAGCCGGCACGCGCACCTTGCCGGTGCTGCTCGGCGAGGCACGCGCGCGGACGCTGACCAAGGCGCTGCTGTCGGCGTTCTACATCACGACGGCAGAGGCGGTGGCTCTCGGCGCGTTGCCGTGGCCGGTGCTGCTGGTCCTCGTCGCCGCGCCGGTGATGCGCAAGGCCGCGCAGGCTCTGTCACGACCGCGACCCGACGAGCCGCCCGCGGGCTTCCCGGTGTGGCCGCTGTGGTTCGCCGCGATCTGCTTCGTGCACACGCGTCGAGCCGGGTTGCTACTGGTCATCGGCCTTGCCGTCGCCGCGGTGTTCCAGGTCGGGCTGCCTCTAGGCTGACCCCATGATCGGACTGCTCGTCGCGACGGTGTCGTTCACGCTGATCGTCGTCATCGTTCTCGCGGTGCTCGTCGCGGTGACGGTGCTGCCGGCGTACGCCGCCGTGCAGATGGCCGACGCCCGACGATTCTCCACCACGCGCTGGTTCGTCGTTGCGGGGGTGACGGTGCTGGCCGGCCTGCTCGGCGCGTACGAGCTGCACAAGCACGACGTCTCCCGCGGTCTCCTGCTGGTGCCCCTGGCGCTCACCTGGGTCGCGCCGGTCGTGTTGTGGCTCCTGGAGTCCGGTCAGACCCGCATCGGTGGGCGCGCCGGGCTGCACGAGTAACGCGACTGCTCTTCGCCCATCCACCGGACAGCCGCCCCTCCCGACCGGCTTTCCCGACGCCCACCAGTCAGAAATGCACAATTCTTGGTACGCCGCGGCCAGCGGACGCGTGCCGCTCAGCCCGGCCGCGCAGGAGTGTGCTTTTCCGTCGAGCCAGCCAGCCGTCGCGTGCCACGCTGGCAGCGTGGACGAGGCGGCCAAGGCGGCGGCATGGGTCGAGCGGCAGCTTGCTCAGGCCCGCGCAGTCGTCGAGACACACCCTCTCGGTCCGCGCGACCAGTCGTTGGAGCAGCACGAGCAGTGGGTGCGCGGCGTAGCTGCGGCCTGCCTGCGCGACATCGAGCAGTACGTCGGTCTCACCGTTGAACAGGCCCGCGTCCGCGCGGCAGCGACCCGCGACTTCCTCTGCTCCACCACGGCCCGACCGGGCACCGCGCCGACTGGCGGTCGGACCGCGTCCACCTCGAGATGGGCTCCGACGGGCGGGTGAAGTCCGCGAGCCTCGACAAGCCCCTGCCCTGGGAGATCGACGCGCCTGCAGCTGGGGAAACGTCCTAGCGGGTGTCGAGGACCCGATACGCCTCGGCGAGGCGGCCGTCTGCGTAGCCGGCCGCCTGCGCGTTCATCCCGAGCCACATCCGGAGCATCCCCTCGAGGTCGTCCATGTGACTGGTCTGCGACTCGTGCGCGCGCAGCGCGTCGACTTTGCGATCGAAGACGTCCGTGACGTCGACGTACCGGTTGGCGTCGGTGCCGCGCGACATGACCCACACCTCGCCGACCGTCCACGCCTCCAGCCCCTCCTCGGCAAGCTCGAGGTGCGTGAACGGGTTGCGGGCGTCCGGGTAGACCGCGCACAGGGCCGCCTCACCGGCAGCCATGTGGTCCGGGTGCGAGGCGTAGATGCGCTCCCAGTTGCGCTCGGGTGACTGCAGCAGCACGCGCTGCGGCCGCTTCTGCCGGATCACCCGGCTGATGTCGCGGCGCAAGTCGAGACTCACCTCCAGCTGGCCGTCCGGGTAGCCGAGGAACACCACGTCGTCGACGCCGACGGCCTTGGCGGCGGCCCGTTGCTCCGCCTGGCGGATCCCCCCGATCTCGTGCCGGGGCACCGCCGGGTCGAAGCCCCCGGCGTCGCCGTCGGTCACGATGCAGTACGACACCTCGAGACCCGCGTCGGTCCAGGTCGCGATCGTGCCGGCGGAACCGAAGTCGACGTCATCGGGATGGGCCACGACGACGAGCACCCGCTCGACGACGTACTCGTTGTCTGTCACCCGACCATTGTGGATCAGCTGTGTGCGGCGTGCTGTACGACGGTGCCGCAGGCCCACTTCCAGCGGGACGTCGCGCGCACCAGATCAACCTGCGGCGCGGCACCGAGCCACGCTGCGCGGATCGGCGCCACCACCGTCGGCGACGCATGCGGAGCCACCCGGAGGACGTCGATCCCGCGGCCCACGTCGGCCGTGTAGACGATCTCGTCGTTGATCCAGTACGCGCCCCAGGTCACGGCGTTGGGCGGGAGCCAGTAGCCGATCTGCCGGATCTTGCGAGGGTTGTGGACGTCGAGCAGCCGCATGCCCTGCTCGTACCAGCCGACCGCGGCGAACCCGTCGTGCTCCTGGAACCAGTGCGAGGAGCAGTTGGCGGTGACAGGTGCCTTGTTGCCGGAGACGAACGGCGCGCCGGTCACCTCCGTCTTCCACTGGTTCTGCAGCTTCATCGGTCGGCCGCGCTCGGCGCCGGTGATGTCCCAGGTCTGGAACTTGCCCTGTCCACGGCAGCCACCGGGCGGCGTCTCGCTGGTGTCGACGTAGTCCTCCTCCGTCACCAGCAGCGTGTGGTCGTTCGTGGACAGGCGCTTGCTGTTGTGCAGGATGAAGTCGTTGACGTCCGGGCGCACGCCCTCCTTGCCGGTCCCGGTGAGCAGCTGCGGCTTCAGCGGGTTGGTCGTCTGCCGGTAGGCGAAGGCGCCGCCCGAACCGGTGACCCACAGGGTGCCGGTGCTGTCGCGCTCGACATCGTGCGTGGCGCCGGTCCGGATCTTCCCCGGGGTGCCGAAGCCCGTGCTGCCCATCGACGCCGGAGTGTCGAACGACCCGAGCAGCTTCGGCGCCGCCAGGTCCTTGAGGTCCACGACCCAGATGCGGTAGCCGCCGGTGAGCCACAGCGTCGTGCACGGGTCGGGATCGGGGTCGACGCAGTTCGCGATGTGGCCCGGGCCGCGTTCCGCGTCGGTCGGCGCGGCGATCGCCAGACTGAGAACTGAGGCGAGCTTCGGCGAGGACATGTCGCGTACGTCGACGACGTACAGCACGCCGCCGTTGCTGCCCTTCTCGCGGTCGTTGCTGATGACCGCGACGCGGCTGTCTGCCGACACGTCCTCGTTCTCGAAGTGCGCGATCGGGAGGACGGCCACGGGTCGCGGCACGGTCGGCACGCTCACGTCGAAGATGGACAGGCCATCCGGCCCGGTCGCGAGGAGGCGCTGCCCCACCTTGCGCATGCCGATGTACGTGCCGGGGATGGTCGTCGTGAGGTCGACGTTGGAGCTCGAGAGGGGCTCCGGGCCGACAGCGAGCGTCGTGCCGAGTTCGGCCGCGGTCTGCTGCGCGAGCGCCAACGGCGTCACCGTGGTGGGCGCGGCCTGCGCCAGGGGTGGCAGCGCGAGGGCGGCCGCGGCGACCAGGGTGAGGGCGGGACGGACACGCATCGGGACCTCCAGGCGGTGCTCGCAGGCGGGGTTCGACGTCTGCCGGACGAGTCCTGCCCGTCGTACCCGCTACCTAGACTGGACAGGTGGATCCGGAGCGCTTGCTGGAGGGGCTGAACCCGCAGCAGCGCGCAGCGGTGGTCCATCAGGGGAGCCCGCTGCTGGTGGTCGCGGGTGCGGGCTCGGGCAAGACCAAGGTGCTGACCACGCGCATCGCCTACCTGCTCGCCGCCCGCAACGTGCAGCCCGGCGAGGTGCTCGCGATCACCTTCACCAACAAGGCAGCGGGCGAGATGAAGGAACGCGTCGCCGCGCTCGTGGGTGGGCGTGCGCGGATCATGTGGGTGTCGACGTTCCACTCCGCCTGTGTGCGCATCCTGCGCGCCGAGGCGAAGAAGCTCGGCTTCACCAGCACGTTCTCCATCTACGACCAGGCCGACGCACAGCGACTGATGACGCTCGTCTGCCGCGATCTCGACCTGGACCCGAAGCGCTTCCCCGCGCGGTCGATGAGCAACCAGGTCAGCGACTTGAAGAACGAGCTCGTCGACTGGGAGACGGCGCGCGACCGCGCCGAGAACGTTCTGCAGAAGCAGGTCGCGGAGGTCTACGAGACCTACCAGCGCCGACTGCGTGAGGCCAACGCGCTCGACTTCGACGACCTCATCATGACGACCGTCAACCTGCTGCAGGCCTTCCCCGACGTCGCCGAGCACTACTGCCGCCGGTTCCGGCACGTCCTCGTCGACGAGTACCAGGACACCAACCACGCGCAGTACACGCTGGTTCGACTTCTGAGTACGCCGGTGGGCGAGCTGCCGGCCGCGGAGCTGTGCGTCGTCGGTGACGCCGACCAGTCGATCTACGCCTTCCGCGGCGCGGACATCCGCAACATCAACGACTTCGAGGTCGACTTCCCCACCGCACAGGTCGTCCTGCTCGAGCAGAACTACCGGTCGACGCAGACGATCCTGTCCGCCGCCAACGCCGTCATCGCGCGCAACCCGGAGCGCAAGGACAAGCGGCTGTGGACCGACTCCGGCGAGGGCGAGCCGATCGTCGGCTACGTCGCCGACAACGAGCACGACGAGGCGGCGTTCGTCGCGGGTGAAGTCGACCGGTTGCTGGACGAGGAGGGCGTCAAGCACTCCGACGTCGCGGTGTTCTACCGGACCAACGCGCAGTCGCGTGTCTTCGAGGAGGTGTTCGTCCGCGTCGGGCTGCCCTACCGCGTCGTCGGCGGCGTGCGCTTCTACGAGCGCAAGGAGGTGCGCGATGCGCTGGCCTACCTGCGCGTGCTGGCCAATCCGGCCGACACCGTCAGCCTGCGTCGCATCCTCAACACACCGCGGCGCGGGATCGGCGATCGCGCGGAGGCCTGCATCGAGGCCTTCGCGTCGCGTGAGCGGATCGGCTTCGCCGCCGCCGTACGCCGGTGTGACGAGGTGCCAGGTCTGGCGCCTCGCTCGGCAAAAGCAGTGACCGACTTCGCCGACATGATGGACGAGCTGCGGGCGCTGGTGGAGGGCAACATGCCGCCGGCCGAAGTGCTCGAGGCTGTGCTCGACCGCACTGGCTACCTCGCCGAGCTCGCGTCGAGCACCGACCCGCAGGACGAGTCCCGGGTGGAGAACCTCGCCGAACTCGTGGGCGTGGCGCGCGAGTTCAGCGAGCGGGTGCCCGACGGGGGCGTCTCCGAGTTCATGGAGCAGGTCTCGCTCGTCGCTGACGCGGACACCGTGCCCGGTGAGGGCGACGGCGTTGTCACGCTCATGACGCTCCATGCCGCCAAGGGGCTGGAGTACCCCGCGGTCTTCCTCACCGGCCTCGAGGACGGCGTCTTCCCACATCTGCGCACCCTCGGTGACGAGCGGGAGCTGCAGGAGGAACGGCGGTTGGCGTACGTCGGCATCACCAGGGCCAGGCAGCGGCTCTACCTGTCCCGTGCTCACCTGCGCAGCGCGTGGGGGCAGACGGCGTACAACCCGCCGTCACGCTTCCTCGAGGAGGTCCCGGACGGTCTCATCGACTGGCGCCGCAGCGAGTCGAGCATCGCCGCGCCGCCGCCGGCGCTGTCGACGGTCACGTCCCGCCTCATCGGCACGCCGCGCGGTCGCACGGCCGGCCCGGGGCTGCGGCCGATCCCAGCACTCGAGATCGGCGACCGGGTCAACCACGACGCCTTCGGCCTCGGAGTCGTCACCTCGACCCGCGGCGCCGGCGACTCGATGCAGGCGGAAGTCGACTTCGGCACCGGCACGGGCAGCAAGTGGCTGCTCCTGCGCTATGCGCCTCTGGAAAAGGTCTAGGGCCCCGCTGGAAAGGTCTAGATGAAGATCCCGTGCTTGGCCAGCCACGGGATCGGGTTGATCGGGACGTCGTTGATGCGGACCTCGAAGTGCAGGTGCGGGCCGGTGGAGTGGCCGGTGTCGCCCTCCTTCGCGATCACCTGACCAGCGGTGACCGACTCGCCGACGCTGACCAGGATGCGGCTGAGGTGCGCGTAGTAGGTGACGGTGCCATCGAGGTGGCGGAGCTTCACGATGTTGCCGTAGCCGCTCTCGCGGTCGGCCTCGATGACCTCGCCCTTGGTGACGGCGCGCACGTCCGAGCCGTACGGGCCGGCCAGGTCGATGCCGGTGTGCATCCGCCCCCAGCGCCACTTGAAGCCGGAGGTGAGGTGGCCTACGCCGGGCCGGACGTACTCCGGCAGGTGCTTGGCGGGCGGCACGACCCGGCGGCTGCGCGAGGCGCGGGACGGGGCGCGTGAACCGTCGTCGGAGGGACTGTCGAGCAGCGAGAGGTCGCGGCGGTTCGACACGATCGTCTGCTGGTCGACGATGACGACCGGCGACGTTTCGGCCGCCGCCGTGACGGCGATCGGCGCGGCGACGGTCCGGGGCAGCAGCGCGAGGCCACCGAGCGCGGCACCGACGCTGAGCAGCAGGACGGCAGGGAGCATCGTCGTACGGCGACGTGACGGCGCCGGCGCGGCGTGGCGCGGCGTGCGGGACGGCGGCAAGTGTCGAGACTCCGAGATCAGGGGACGGCTGGGCGGCAGCGCGCCGCATCGACCCCCGGCGCTCGCGCGTCGACCCGCTCAGGAGCGGCGGGCCGTTATCCGCACGTTACAAGATCGGCAACCGGCCGGGCAATGGGGGTGGGTCTGCGGGGGTTTAGGCCGGTGCCCCGGCGCGGGCCGCTCGCGCCGCTGCACGCGGGGCTGACGCGGCTGCCGGCTCTGCCGGCGTGAGAGTTGTCACACCCGGCGTCTGGGTGCGGCCGTCCTCGTCGAGGTGCGCCAGCAGGGTCGCGATCTCATGCACGACCTGGCCCGAGATCGGCAGCGACATGTGCCCGATGCCGCGCAGCGGGACGTTGCGGGCGGTCAGGTCCGGGTGCTCCAGGGCGGCCGAGCGCTGCGGGACGATGAGCTGATCCAGGTCGCTCCAGAAGGCGACGAACCGGGTGCGGCATCCCGGCGCCGGGGCGGCCAGCTCCTGCATCAGCTCCGACCCTGGCCACAGCTGCCGTACGACGCCACCGCGCCACAGCTTGGCGGCGTACGTCCCGGCGTGCGGCGACCCGAGCGTGCAGAGCGTGTGGACGCGGCGGTCCCCGCCCATCCGCTGCACGTAGTAGCGGGCGACGATGCCGCCCAGCGAGTGCCCGATGACGTGCACCCGCTCGTAGCCGGTCTCCTCGCAGGTCTTCTCGACGAGGGCGTCCAGCCGAGCCGCGACGGTGCGGATGTCCTGTGTCAGGGGGCTGTAGTTGAGCGTGATGACCCGGCCGAAACCGCGGCGGCGCAGCGCTCGGCGCAGCAGCGTGAAGATCGAGCGGTTGTCGACCAGGCCGTGCACGAGCAGGATCGGCGTGCCGGCCGCCACGACGTCGCCCATGAGAAGACCACGCTGCACCGGCGGCAGGTCCGCCAGTGAGAACCGGCCCTGGTCCTCGCGGGCGATCCCCTTCGCCTTGTCCTTGCCCATGCCGAGCGGGTACAGCGCGAGGTGGGCGGTGATCCACGCCAGCTCGGTGCCCGCGCCGCGGAGGCCGGCGGGGCTGCAGACCGTGCGCAGTCCCCGGCGGGTCGAGCGTCCCGCCGCATGCAGGACGGGCCGAGGGTCGCGCACCAGTGCCTCCACGGGTCAAGGTGTTCGTCGGGCGGAACGCTAACCCCCGCCGTGCCCGCCGACCGCCGGATCACACCATGTCGCGACTAGAGATGGCCCGGCAGCGGGGCTCCCCACCGGTGGTGGCGCCGGACAAGCCGGTCGGAGTCCGACATCTCGACCAGCCGGCGAAGATGCGCTGCGGTGTCCTCGGGCGCCGCGACCGCATCGGCGAACCCGAGAGTGAGCAGGTCGTTCGGCGTGATGCGCATGAGGTCGGCGCACTCCTCGGCCGGCTTGCGCAGCGCGGCCGCCGCGCCTTCGGGGCCGATCGCCGCGAAGTAGGAGTCAGGCGTCATCAGTACGACGTCGGCTGTCGCGGCTGCCAGCGCGCCGCCGGAACCGCCCTCGCCGTGCACCAGCGCGACCGTGGGGGTCGGGCAGGCCAGCAGCGCCTCCATCGCGTCGGCCATGGCCGACGCGACGCCGTCGTCCTCGCTGGCGGTGCCGGGATCGGCGCCGGGTGTATCGACGAGCGAGAGCACCGGCAGCCGCAGCCGGGCCGCGAGACGGTAGGCGCGGGTCGCCAGCCGGTAGCCGTCCGGGGTCGGGCGCTGCCTGATCTCCGCCGCGACCGCGATGCCGACGACCGGGTGTCCGCTGAGCCGGCCGATGACGGCAGCGACCGTCGCGTCGCCGCGCGGGGCGCGCAGCTCGACGACGTCGGTGAGCAGCCGGCCCAGCAACCGCCTGCCGCCCTGCGTCCGGCTTCGGACGCGCTCGACCTGTTCCCTTCCTCGGTCGTCGGGGGCGGGGACGGGTGCCGGCGTCGCCACGGGTTGTGGATCCGGCGTCAGCGCCGTCAGCACCTGCCGCAACCACGCCACCACGTGCTCTCCCGGCAGCAGCGCATCGACCAGGCCGGCGGCGTACGCCGAGTCGGCGGTGTGGCTGTCCGCGGCAGGAAGCACCCCGGTGAACGCTTCCACCACCCGCGGCCCGGCGAACGCGACCGTTGCGCCTTCGACCGCGACCCGCAGGTCGGCGCCGCAGGTGACGCCGATCCAGACGCCACCGGTCGTCGGTGCGTCGGCGACCGACAGGTGCGCCAGACCGGCGTCGGCCAGCGTCCGCAGCGCGATCCTTGCCCGCGGGATGCCGACGAGGGCGGCCATCCCCTCCTGCAGCCGGACCCCGCCGGACCGCACGAGCGTGAGCAGCGGCAACCGCTCGGCCACCGCGGTCGCGGCGGCTGCCTCCAGCACGGTCGCGTCGTCCTCGCCGAAGCTCCCGCCGTACGTCGAGAAGTCCCACGCCGCAGCGACCGCGCCCTCGAGCCGCCACAGCGAGACCGCGGTGCGCGGTGCGTAGCCCGGCCAGCGGGCGGGATCGCGACCGGCGACCCGGACGTCGAGTCTCGTTCCGCCCGCGAGCAGCGGGCCCCGCCAATCCAGGGGCCGGTCACCGTCGCTCATGGCCGCGTACTCTTCCACTGTTCCCGACTTCCCTTGGAGCCCCGCGTGACCAGCTCGACCGGCCGCATTCGCGTCGTGGTCGCCAAGCCCGGCCTCGACGGCCACGACCGCGGGGCCAAGGTCGTCGCTCGCGCGCTGCGCGACGCCGGCATGGAGGTCATCTACACCGGCCTGCACCAGACGCCGGAGCAGATCGTCGAGACGACGATCCAGGAGGACGCCGACTGCGTCGGCCTCTCCGTGCTGTCGGGCGCGCACATGACGCTGTTCGCCCGGGTCATGGAGCTGCTCCGGGAGCGGGGCGCCGACGACGTGGTCGTCTTCGGCGGCGGGATCATCCCGGAGGACGACATCCCCGAGCTGACCAAGCTGGGCGTCTCGAAGGTGTTCACACCCGGCGCGGCGACGATGGAGCAGATCGTCACCTGGGTGCGCGAGAACGTCGGCGTACCCGCCTAGACCCATCTTCTCCGCACCACGAAGGCGACGGCGAGCAGGCCGAGGCCGGTGAGCGGCAGCAGCGGTTCGGGACCGGTTGCCGGCAGCTGACCGGTGGGCGCCGACGGTGGTCGCAGGACGACGACGTGGGGCGGCGTCGCCGATCGCGCCTGCACCCCGGGCAGGGTGAAGGTCGACCCCGCGCCGGTCGTCACGGTGATCTGGTCGGGAGCCTTGTTGTTGTACGACGTCGCGTCCGTGGCGGCGAGCGTCAGCCGCACGGCGTGGCCCTTGGCGAACCGGTGCGCGAAGCCGACCAGCTTGATGTCGATGGGCTTCGCGACGTCCGCGGCCGGCGCGCGCACCGGCGCGATGAGGCGGTGGATCAGCGTCGCCGACCCGTCCGGCGCGATGTCGTAGACCTTCCCGAAGAAGACCAGGTCGGTCGGCGCCGCGTGTGCCAGTCGCAGGTGGGCGGCGGGGATGCCGACGCTCACGACGTCGGAGGTGAAAGGTGCCGACGTGAAGTCGACGTGCTGACCCGGCTGCTCGGTCGGCGGCAACGGGTTCTGCGGGCTCGACGCCGGCCCGCTGAAGTTCGACGTCTCGGTGTACGCCGGGGGCAGCCCCGCGGGCGGGTTGACGAACGACGCCGACCCGGCCGACGCCCCGGAGGTCACGAGCTTGTCCGAGCCCGACAGCGTGAACGTCGTGCTGCCGGCAACCGGGAACGCGGGTGCGTCGCCGTACTGCTCGTCGTTCGCGCCCTTCCCGCCGTACGTCACCCAGTCGCGGAAGTACGTGAAGCCCGGGGAGTCGTCGGGGACACCGCGCAAAGCGTTGTCGAGGAAGGCCAGCGTCCGCAGCGAGAGGTAGCAGTCGTCGAGGCCGCTGAAGTCGGAGCCGCCCGTGCCACGCCCGTAGACGTCGCACTCGCCCGGCAGCGAGTCGTAGCCGCCGTGGCCACCGGAGTTCCAGATCATCTTGACCGGCACGCCGTTGCGGCGAAGCGCGGTGTAGGTCGCGACGGCGTCGTTCTCGTTGAAGAGCGTGTCCGACTCGCCCTGCACGAGCAGCACGGGGATGCGCAGCTTGTCGATCTGTGTCGCACCCGAGGCGTCGGCCAGCAGCGCGCGGTCGGTGTCGTTCGCGTCACCCGTGGCGGTGATGCCGGCGTACGTGATGCAGACCTGCGAGTACCAGCCCGGGCAAGCAATGCCAGCCACTGTTGCCGGATCGCCGCTGGCGAGCTTGTCCTGCGGGCAGCCGCCCGCCGGCTGCGGCGGGATGCCGGGCGGCGCACCGCCGATCGGGTTGGCGTTGCCGGAGACGAAGAACAGCGTCGTCCACTGCTGCTTGAACACGCCCTGCTTGTTCAGCGTGTGGGTGAAGCCGGTGGCATCGCCCGGTACGACGTAGTTGTTGGGGTCGAGCGAGTAGGCGAGGTTGTTCCAGGTCCGGCCGGGCGAGATGGCGTGGATCCGCTTGTCGTTCTCGGCGACGTTGGCCTGGATGCCGCCGCCGTACGAGCCGCCGACCATGCCGACGACGGAGCCGTTGGTGTCGTGCTTCACGACCGGCAGGGGGTCGAGCACCTTGGTGATGAGCTGCTGCGCGTCTTTCACGTCGTACGTGCGGCTCTGCAGCGTCACGCAACCGCTCGAGCTGCCGAACCCCTGCGCCGTGTAGGTGAGCACGACGTAACCGTGCCGGGCGAGGAACGTCGCGCTCGACACGATCTCGCCCGCGAGCTTGGTGAGCCCGAAGCCGTGCGTCATGAGGATGGCCGGCTGCGGGTTGCCGGCCGTTGCGTTGTCCGGCAGGTAGAGGCGGGTGTCGATGGTCGCGCTGTGGGTGTTGGACGGGCCGTCGACGACCTGGACCATCGCGTCCTTGGTCGTGAAGGTGTGTGCCCCGCGCTGCGGCGTCACGGTGTCGGCGTACGACGGGACCGCCGTGCCCACGAGCAGGAACGGGGCGAGCAGGACGGCGAGGGCCTTCATCCCCCTACTGTGCCCACTACGTCAGGAAGTACGGCGCCGCCAGACCACCAGGCCGCCGACCAGAAGGGCCGCAACCGGGAGCAATGCCGTGACCGGCACCTCCGGGAGCACGGGTGCCGTCGGCATCGGGTGCCGCAGGAAGAACTCGTACGACGCCTTCGTGACGTCCGGGCCGAGCGGGTCGGTGTAGGGGCCGCCCTCGTTGGGCGCCGTCGGCGGTGAGTGCGGCTGCGCATGCGCCATGCCGTAGACGAGCCACAGCTCGGCGAGGTCACCGGCGTAGGTGCTCACGGTGTAGGGGTAGTTCGAGAGCCCGAGCGCACCGCCGGGGCAGGTCCAGGTGTTGTTGTGGACGCACGGGTCGCCGCCGCCGGGGTTGGGAGTGCCGTCGGGTGCGTACGGCGTCGTCTGCGCTGTCCGGTCGACGGACCCGTTGGCGCTGCCGTCATCGGCCATGTCATCGGCACCGAGGTAGGACTGCACGAGCGCCGCGCTCTGCGGCGCCGGGTTGAGGGTGTCGGCCGTGCCGTTCTCGGCGAAGATCGGGACGACCCGCGCCCGCGGTCCCATCGCGGCGTTGGTCAGAGCGCCGGTGAGATCGGCGCAGGTGCTGTAAGCGCAGCCGGCCAGCGACCCGACGGCTGCGAAGACGTCGGGGTACGTCGCGCCGAGGATGACCGACATGTCGGCGCCGGCGCTGATGCCTTCCACGTAGACCCGGCCCGCGTCGGCCTGCTGCTCCGCGACGACGTGTCTGGTCAGCCCGGCGAGCACCGCCGGCTCGCCGGCGCCGCGCTGCTGGTCCTCGGGCAGGAACCAGTTCCAGCAGCCGATGCCGTTGCCGTCCGCCAGCGGGGCAGACGAGTTCTGCGCCTGCACCTGCTGGGGGTAGACGGCGATGAAGTCCTCGGCATCGGCGAGCTCGCTGAACCGGCTGGCCGCCTCCGCCTGCGCGGCCGTCTGGTTGCAGCCGTGCAGGAACACCACCACCGGCCGACCGGGGCGAGCCGGTCCGGGTGGGAGGTGGAGGCGGAAGTCACGAGTCAGCCCGCCGGGCTCCGTGTAGCTGCCGGTGGTCGTCGTACCAGCTGTCGTCGCGGCGCCGGCGATCCCCGCCGACGTACTGATGAACGCGATCGGCAGGAGCAGGGCGAGAACGGCGAGGGCGCGCTGGGGACGCATGCATCCCAGTTCGGCGTTTCACCGCCGTCTCCTGCCCGATTCGCAGCATCGCCGGTGCGGTCGTTACCCTCGCCGGGAACCGCTGTCCCCTCTTCTCGGGGCCGAACAGGACGGATCCCTCGTGGACCTCATGGAGTACCAGGCGAAGGAGCTCTTCGCGAAGCACGGCGTGCCCGTGCTGCCTGGCGAGACGGTGGACACGGCGGAGGCCGCGCGGGGCGTGGCGGAGCGCATCGGAAAGCCGGTCGTGGTGAAGGCGCAGGTCAAGACCGGTGGCCGCGGCAAGGCCGGCGGCGTGAAGCTCGCCGAGACCCCCGACGAGGCGGTCGACAAGGCGCGGGCCATCCTCGGGCTCGACATCAAGGGCCACATCGTGCACAAGGTGCTCGTCACCGAGGCGAGCGACATCGACACGGAGTACTACGTGTCGTTCCTGCTCGACCGGGCCAACCGCTCCTACCTCGCCATGGCCAGTGCCGAGGGCGGCATGGAGATCGAGCAGCTCGCCGTCGAGCGGCCGGAGGCGCTCGCCAAGGTGCCCGTCGATGCGATCAAGGGCGTCGACGAGTCGAAGGCGCGCGAGATCGTCGCCGCCGCGAGGATCCCGGCCGACGTCGCCGAGGAGGTGACGAAGGTGCTCGTCGACCTGTGGCAGGTGTTCGTCGAGGAGGAGGCCACCCTCGTCGAGGTGAACCCGCTCGTGAAGACGCCGGACGGCCGCATCGTCGCGCTCGACGGCAAGGTCACCCTCGATGGCAACGCGGAGTTCCGTCACAAGGACGTCTTCTCGGCCTACGCCGACGTCGTTGCCGACGACGACCTGGAAGGCCGGGCCAAGGCCAAGGACCTCAACTACGTCAAGCTCGACGGCCAGGTCGGCATCATCGGCAACGGCGCCGGGCTGGTGATGTCGACGCTCGACGTCGTGGCGTACGCCGGAGAGCGGCATGGCGGCGTGAAGCCGGCCAACTTCCTCGACATCGGCGGCGGTGCCTCCGCGCAGGTGATGGCGGACGGCCTCGAGATCATCCTGAGCGACCCGGACGTGAAGTCGGTGTTCGTCAACGTGTTCGGCGGCATCACGTCGTGCGACGCGGTCGCCGACGGCATCGTGCAGGCACTCGGGATGCTCGGGGACGCGGCGCACAAGCCACTCGTCGTGCGCCTCGACGGCAACAACGTCGACGAAGGGCACCGGATCCTCGCGGAGGCGAAGCTGCCGCAGGTCACGGTCGTCGACACCATGGACGGCGCGGCCGACAAGGCCGCCGAGCTGGCTGGAGCTGCTCTGTAATGGCGATCTTCCTCACCGAGCAGTCGCGCGTGATCGTGCAGGGCATCACCGGCTCCGAGGGCACCAAGCACACCCGGCGGATGGTCGCCTCCGGCACCAACGTCGTCGGCGGTGTCAACCCGC
This sequence comes from Actinomycetota bacterium, assembly GCA_033851845.1. Classification (GTDB taxonomy): domain Bacteria; phylum Actinomycetota; class Actinomycetes; order Mycobacteriales; family SCTD01; genus RYN-124. The sequence goes on along the minus strand of JAWWOH010000013.1, from coordinate 22,353 downwards.
GCAAGGCCGGCTCCGACGTGGACGGCATCCCGGTGTTCGCCACGGTCGCCGAGGCGATGAAGGAGACCGGCGCCGACGTGACGGTCGTCTTCGTGCCACCGGCCTTCGCAAAGGACGCGGTGGTCGAGGCGATCGACGCGCAGATCGGCCTCGCCGTCGTCATCACCGAGGGGATCCCGGTCCAGGACTCCGCGTGGTTCTGGCAGTACAACGTGGACGCCGGCCAGGCGACGCGGATCATCGGCCCGAACTGCCCGGGCCTCATCAGCCCCGGCAAGTCCAACGCCGGCATCATCCCGGCGACCATCACCGGTCCCGGTCGCATCGGGCTGGTCAGCAAGAGCGGCACCCTGACCTACCAGATGATGTACGAGCTGCGCGACTTCGGCTTCTCCACCGGTGTCGGCATCGGCGGCGACCCGGTCATCGGCACGACGCACATCGACTGCCTCGCGGCGTTCGAGGCTGACCCTGAGACCGACGCGATCGTGATGATCGGCGAGATCGGCGGCGACGCCGAGGAGCGCGCGGCGGCGTACATCAAGGACAACGTGCGCAAGCCTGTCGTCGGGTACGTCGCCGGCTTCACCGCACCCGAGGGCAAGACGATGGGGCACGCCGGCGCCATCGTGTCCGGGTCGTCGGGCACGGCGGCCGCCAAGCAGGAGGCGCTGGAGGCCGCGGGGGTGCGGGTCGGCAAGACGCCGTCCGCGACGGCAGAGCTGATGCGCGAGGTCATGAAGAACCTCTGATCGCCTTACGTCCGACGCGGTGGTCGCTCTGACAGCCATTGCGTCGGACGTAACGAGGGGGTTGACCGGCGAGTTGGTCCCGGCCACCGCCGCCATCAGCGGCGACACTCGCAGGGACATGACCGACACCCTGCAGCGACCTGCTCGCTCCACCCGGAAGCAGCCCGCGCAGCCGGCCCGACGTCCGCTCGAGGCCGGTCTGCTGGGCGCGCTGTGGGCGGTCTGCGCCGGGCTCGTCGCGATCGCGGTGCCGGTGCTGCTCGTGTGGGCCGCCGACGCGCGCTCCGGGTCGGGTGCCGGGGACGCGCTGCGCGGCGTCGGGCAGGTGTGGCTCGTCGCGCACGGCGCCAGCCTCGAGGTCCCCGGTGGTGTGTTCGGGCTGACACCGCTCGGCCTGCTGGCGCTGCCCATCGCCCTGCTGCTGCGAGCCGCCGGTCATGGTGCGCGCGAGTGCCGGGTCGGCACCGTGCGGCAGGCCGGCGTGCTCGCCCTTTCCGTCGCCGTTCCGTACGGCGTCCTGACCGCGGTCGTGTCGGCGCTGACCGTGACCGACGCTGTGCATCCGGTCGCGTGGCAGGCCCTGCTGGCCGGCTGCCTGGTCGGCGCGGTCGGTGGCTTCGCGGGTGCGGTGCGTGCCGCGCGCCTGTGGCCGGCCGTCCTGCCCGCGCTGCCCGACCGGATGGCCCGTCTCGTTCCGGCAACCGCGATTGCCACTGCCGGCCTGGTCGCGGGCGGAGCGCTGATCGCCGGCGCCTCGCTGGCGCGCCACATCGGCCGGGCCGCCGACCTCGCCGCCGCGGCCGCACCGGGCAAGGTCGGTGGGATGGCCCTCCTGCTGCTCGGGGTGGCGCTCGTGCCCAACGCCGCGGTGTGGGGGACGGCGTGGCTCGCCGGGCCGGGGTTCCACGTGGGCGTCGGCACCGCAGTCGGGCCTTACGGCACCGTCCTCGGTCCGGTGCCGAGCCTGCCGCTGCTGGCCGCGCTGCCTGGCCCGGTCCCGGCCTGGATCGGCGTCGTGGCGCTTTGCGTGCCCGTGGGCGCGGGGGCGCTGGCGGGAATCGCCGTCGTACGACGTCTCCCGGTGTGCACCTCGCTCGCAGCGGCGCGCGAGGCGGTCCTCGTCGGCCCGTTGGTCGGCGTGGTGATGGCACTCGCCGCGTGGTTGTCGGGCGGTCCGGTCGGCGGCGCACGGCTCACCGATGTCGGCCCGACCCCCTGGCTGCTCGGCCTCGTCGTCGCGACGGAGGTCGGGCTCGCTGCAGCGCTCGCTGCCGCGGTCGCGGCGGGCCGAGCCGGTCCCTAGCGGCGGTCAGATCCAGCCGAAGCGGTGCAGCTGCCAGAGCTCAGACGCCAGCAGTGAGGCGGCGACGGAGCCGAGGACGACCCGCCTCGGCAGCGAGGCGATTCGGGCGCGGGCCAGCGGCAACGTGACGGCGGCGACGGCGGCGAGCACCGCGAGCGGTGACGCGCGCAGCGCGCCGGGCAGGTCCGCCCTGCCGACGTGCACCGCAGCCGTCGTTCCGCCGCAGAACGGGCACGGGATGCCGGTCAGGGCACGCAGCGTGCACAACGTCGACGGCCGCCCGCGCAGTCGGACATGGGCAAGCAGAACGGCGAGCGCGGCCCCCCCGCCGAGTCGCGAGAGCGAGGCCGACCGCGCGGCGCGGTCGGTCAGTACGTCGAGCCTCCACTGCTCGCGGCACCGGCGACGACGATGACGACGCCGAGCGCGATGCTGATGAAGCCGATGATGATCGCCGCGAGAGCCAGGCCGTCGCCGCCCTGCCCGCGCTGCTTGATCTGACTGCGGGCCACGAACCCGAGGATGATCCCGAGCGGGCTGCACAGGAAGGCGGCAACGAGGGCTCCGATGGCCAGCCCGTTGGTGCCGCTGTGCTGCTGGTAGGGCTGTCCGTACGGCGGCTGCTGTCCGTAGGCCGGCGGCTGGCCGTACGCGGGCGGCTGGCCGTACTGCGGCGGCTCCCCCTGCTGCGGAGGCTGGCCGTACGCCGGCGGCGAGCCGTAGGCGGGCGGCTGCTGCCCCTGCTGGCCGTCCGGGTCCGGAGCGCTGAACGGATCCTGAGGAGACGTCACGTCGAGTCCTTCTGTCGGTCGGGCGGGATGCGACGCAGCCTGCCCCTTAGGCCGGGCCGCTAGTCCCGATACGCTTTCGCATATCCGTCGAGACCGCCAGCCGGGGAGGACTGTGGCCGCCCGTCTGGTCGTGCTGGTCTCCGGGAGCGGCACCAACCTGCAGGCCCTGCTCGATGCTGCCGCGGATCCGGCGTACCCCGCGCAGGTCGTCGCGGTCGGCGCCGATCGAGACGGCATCGAGGCGCTCAACCGCGCGGAGCGGGCCCGCGTACCCACGTTCGTCCTGCGGGTGGGTGACTTCCCCAGTCGGGAGGCCTGGGACGCGGCCTTCGCGGACGAGACGGCGAAGCACGAGCCCGATCTCGTCGTCAGCGCCGGGTTCATGAAGCTCGCCGGCGACGCCTTCCTCGAGCGGTTCGGCGGTCGCTACATCAACACGCATCCGGCGCTGCTCCCGGCCTTCCCCGGCATGCACGGGGCCCGGGACGCGCTCGAGTACGGCGTCAAGATCACCGGCTGCACGGTGTTCGTCGTCGATGCCGGGATCGACACCGGGCCGATCCTCGCGCAGGCAGCCGTGACCGTTGTCGACGGCGATGATGAGACGACGCTGCACGAGCGCATCAAGACTGCCGAACGCACCCTGCTCGTCGACACCGTGGCGCGGATGGCGCGCGACGGCTGGACCGTCTCCGGAAGGAACGTCGTTTTTTCATGAGCACCATCCCGGTGAAGCGCGCGCTGGTCAGCGTCTACGACAAGACGGGGCTCGAGGACCTCGGCCGTGGACTCGCCGAGGCCGGCGTCGAGATCGTGTCGACGGGGTCGACGGCCGCGCGGCTTCGCGACGCCGGCGTCGCGGTCACTGCTGTCGACGAGCTGACCGGCTTCCCGGAGTGCCTTGACGGCCGGGTGAAGACGCTGCACCCGAACGTCCACGCCGGGATCCTCGCCGACCGCCGGCTCGACGACCACGTCAAGCAGCTGGCCGAGCTGGGCATCGAGCCCTTCGACCTCGTCGTCGTCAACCTCTACCCGTTCGTCGACACCGTCTCGTCCGGTGCCGACCAGGACGAGTGCGTCGAGCAGATCGACATCGGCGGTCCGACGTTGGTGCGGGCAGCGGCCAAGAACCACCCGTCGGTCGCGGTGGTGGTCTCGCCTTCGTCGTACGCCGATGTCCTGGCCGCCGTGCAAGCCGGCGGCACCACGCTGGAGCAGCGCAAAGCCCTTGCTGCGCAGGCGTTCCGGCACACCGCGTCGTACGACGTCGCGGTCGCCTCGTGGATGGGCAACGTGCTCTCGCCCGACGGCGATCCGTGGCCGGGCTGGGTCGGGTCGTCGTGGCAGCGGGCCGACGTGCTGCGCTACGGCGAGAACCCGCACCAGGCGGCAGCGCTGTACGTCGACGAGCACTTCGGCGGGGGCCTCGCGTCGGCGCAGCAGCTGCACGGCAAGCAGATGTCCTACAACAACTACATCGACACCGACGCGGCCCGGCGGGCGGCGTACGACTTCACCGATCCGTGCGTCGCGATCATCAAGCACGCCAACCCCTGCGGCATCGCGATCGGCGCGGACGTCGCGGAGGCGCACCGCAAGGCGCACGCGTGCGACCCGGTGTCGGCGTTCGGCGGTGTCATCGCGGTGAACCGACCGGTGTCCGTGGCGATGGCCGAGCAGGTCGCGGACATCTTCACCGAGGTCGTCGTCGCGCCGGCGTACGAGGACGGTGCGGTGGAGGTGCTCTCGCGAAAGCCGTCGATCCGCGTCCTCGTCGCGCCCGATGTCGCGCCCGGCGGTCGCGTCGAGATGCGGCCGATCAGCGGTGGCCTGCTGCTGCAGCACGCCGACGTGTTCACCGGGGGTGACGACCCATCGACCTGGAGGCTTGCCGCAGGGGCGGCGGTGCCGGCCGAGGTGCTGGCCGACCTCGCTTTCGCGTGGCGGGCGATCCGGGCGGTGAAGTCCAACGCCATCCTGCTGGCCGCCGCAGGCGCGACCGTCGGCGTCGGGATGGGGCAGGTCAACCGCGTCGATGCGGCTCGGCTCGCGGTGGCGCGAGCGGCCGACCGGGCGGCCGGGTCAGTGGCGGCCTCGGATGCCTTCTTCCCCTTTTCCGACGGGCTGCAGGTGCTGCTCGACGCAGGGGTGCGCGCGGTCGTGCAGCCCGGCGGCTCGGTGCGCGACGAGGAGGTCATCGCCGCGGCGGAGGCGGCCGGCGTACCCATGTACTTCACGGGGACCCGGCATTTCGCTCACTGACGACGCGGACTACCGAGAAGCAGACCTCGCGGACCGGTCCTTTCGCGGCGAGGTCTACGAGGCCGCCGACTTCACCGGAGCCGACCTGTCCTCCGCCGTGTTCGAGGACTGCGCGTTCCTCAACTGCCACTTCGAGCGGACCAGGCTGGCCTTCGCGCGGCTGGCCGGCTGCAAGCTCACCGGCTCCACCTTCCTGCGCTGCGAGCTGCGGCCACTGACGGTCGAGGGCGGCGACTGGTCGTATGTGACGTTGCGACAGGCCGACCTGCACGGGGTGTCGCTCGCCGGCGTTCGGCTCGCGGAGGCGGACCTGTCCGACGCCGACCTGTCCGGCGGCTCGCTGGCCGGCTGCGATCTCGCGCATGCTCGGCTGCGCGGCGTGAAGCTCCGTGGCGCGGACCTGCGCGGGGCAGTGCTCGACGGCTGCGACGTCGATCTCGTCGACTGGACCCACGTGCGCATCGACGTGGCTACCGCAGTCCTCCTGGCTCAGGCCCGCGGCGCGCGCGTGGAGTAGCGCGGCGACGTGATCACCGCTCCCTAGTCGCCGCCCTTCCTGTCCGGTCGGCAAGCCGCCCTGGCCGGCCGCTTGCGCGGGAGCGAGTCCCCTCGCTGCTGAAGTGTTTACGCGCTGACGACTCGGCCCGATCAGGCCAATCTGGCCCGATCGTGCCAAGGCTGCACTCGGCACCAAGGCGCGAATGGCGTGCGCCGCTGCGCTGCACGCCCGGCTGGCCACCGGCGAACGGGAGGTGGGACGAGGAACTAGTCCCCGCGAACGCCCAGCAGGATGACGCCCGCGATGACGAGGGTGGTCGTCAGCACCGCGCCGTTGATGTTGCGCTTGCGCCGCTCGGCATCGTCGGTGAACCAGGCCGCCTCGGCATCCCCGGCGGGACTCAGGCCCTGCTGGCGCAGCGCCCGCTCCCGCAGCGCCTTGCGGAGGAAGAAGGCCAGGACGAGTACCCCGACGATCGGTGGGACGGCGCGTCGCGGGTCCGATCCGGTGACCGCGAACACCGCCGCGAGCAGGCCGCCGACGACGACCCCGACGGGCAGTGCCTGCCGGAAGGTGTAGCCGCGGCGGGTGATGTCGTCGTAGGTCCACTCCCGGTACGCCGGACCGAGTCGCCAGGCGAACATCCGATAGGCCACGAGCAGCAGCAGCGGTGGCCGGGTCACGGTCGCGACACTAGGGCCCATGCGTCACTAGGCTCGGCGCGTGACCGCACGCATGCTGCCCGGAGGACCCGTCGCGGAGGCCGTCCTCACGGACCTGCGACCGCGGATCGAGAAGCTCACCGCCAACGGCCATCAGCCGGGGCTGGGCACGGTCCTGGTCGGCGACGACTCCGCAAGTGCCGGTTACATCCGGATGAAGCAGGAGCAGGCAACCGCCCTCGGGTTCACGTCGCCGCACGTGCACCTGCCGGCCGACTGCACCCAGGCCGATCTGGTTGCCGCGATCCGGTCGATGAACGACGACCCCTCGGTCGACGGCATGCTCGTGCAGCACCCCGTCCCGTCGCAGCTCGACTACGAGGCCGCGCTGCTCGAGATGGACCCGGACAAGGACGTCGACGGGCTGCACCCGGTCAACGTGGGCCGGCTCGCGCTCGGGATGCCCGGACCGGTGCCCTGCACGCCGGCCGGCATCGAGGCGCTGCTGGCCTTCCACGACGTACCGATCTCGGGTCGTGAGGTGTGCATCCTCGGCCGCGGCACGACCCTCGGCCGACCGCTCGCGCTGCTGCTCACGCAGAAGCGCCCGACGGCCAATGCGGCGGTCACGGTCGTGCACACCGGCGTACCGAACTGGGCCGACTACACCCGCCGCGCGGAGATCGTGGTCGCCGCGGCCGGCGTACCCGGGATCCTGCAGCCCGAGCACATCACGCCGGGTGCGATCGTCGTCGGCGGCGGCGTGCGCTACGAGGGCCGCAAGCTGCTGCCCGACGTGGACGAGGCCTGCAACGAGGTGGCCGGCGCGATCACGCCGCGGATCGGCGGCGTCGGCCCGACGACCGTCGCCATGCTGCTGCGCAACTGCGTCGAAGCCGCCGAACGCGCCGCCTCCCGCTGACCGGGCGGGGTGGAGCTAGCCGGCGCGGCGGACGTCGGCGTCGGAGTCGGTGGGCAGTGGGCGCACGACACCGGCGCTGATGACCTCGTTTGCCAACCGGGCCCGCCGGTTGACGCCCTCCGCGATGCGGAACTTCTGGTACAGCCGCAGCAGGTGCTGCTTGACCGCGGCTTCGGTGACGACCAGCTCGTCGGCGATGTCCTTCGCGGTCGCCGGCGCGACGAACGCGTCCTGCTGCAGGGCGGGCCGGCACAGCGACGTCAGCACCTCGACCTCACGCCGGGTCAGGTCGGGGGCGGAGATGCGCCGCAGCTCGACCGTGTCCTCGGCGTCGTGCTGCGCCGGTATCCCGCTCACGCGGGTGCGCGCGACCCCGAACGAGAGCACGTCACCGTCGACCAGGACGCGGCGACCTACCGGGCGTCCGTTGACCCGCGTGCCGTTCGTCGACAGCCCGAGGTCCGACACGTACAGGTGGTTCCCGCGCCGGACGATCTCCGCGTGCAGCCGCGAGACGGAAGGGTCGTCGAGGGAGATGTCGACGCCGCCGCCTCGGCCGATCGTGGTCACGTCGTCGCGCAGCGGGAAGACCTCGCCAGTCTCCTCCAGGCGGAGGTGGGGCGTGTCCACGCGCGTCCCTCCCATTCGTCGCCGTCAGATCGATGTGTCTTCGCTGTCCGTACCCCCTGACCTCGACATGACACCCCGGACTAGGGTCGAGCCATGAGCGGCGCGCAGCTCGCGGACCTGCGACCGGAGCTCGATCCGACCCACCTCGCGGTGAGCAGGTGGCCGGTCGAGTGGCGCCCGCCGGCCCTTCCGGAGGGCTTCTGCGCGCTCGTCGTCGACGTCGACGAGGTCACGTTGGTCTGCAGTGAGGACCAGCTCAGTGAGTACGACGACGCGAGTCGACAGGCCGTTGAAGTCGGGTGGCGGCGTGTCACGTTCGCGGGCCCGCTGCCGTGGGAGCAGGTCGGCTTCCTCGCCGACGTCGCGGGTCGGCTGGCCGGCGCGCAGATCCCGTTCACCAGCCTGTCCGGGTTCACGACCGACCACGTGCTCGTGCGCGCTGCGCAGGCTGACCTCGCGGTCGAGGTGCTCAGCGGGCAGGCGCCGCCGGAGCCTCGGCCGGGCACGACGAACCCGTGAAGGAGCTTCCGACGGTCGCAGTGCTCGCGCTGATCGCGATCGGACTGCTGGTGGGCGTGACCGTCCACGCGATCGGCGGCACACCTGGCTGGAAGATCGGCGGCTTCCTCGTCGGGCTCGCCCTGCTGCTCGCGGCCGGGCTTCGACTGACCTTGCGCGAGCGGCAGGCAGGCTTCCTCGTCGTGCGCAGCCGCGGCTTCGACGCCGCCGTACTCCTGATCCTGGGGTTCGCCCTGGTCGCCCTCGCCAACACCATCCCCGAGGGCGGCGGGTGACCCGCTTCTCGTAGGCTCGCTCCGACATCCTCGACGAAGCGGAGCAGTCGCGTCATGAGCAAGAACCCGGTCACCGTCACCGTCACCGGCGCCGCCGGGCAGATCGGCTACGCGCTGCTGTTCCGCGTCGCGTCGGGTCAGCTGCTCGGCCCGGATGTCCCGGTGCAGCTGCGACTCCTCGAGATCGAGCCGGCCCTGAAGGCCGCAGAGGGCACGGCGATGGAGCTCGACGACTGCGCCTTCCCGCTGCTCGCGGGCATCGACATCACGGCCGACGCGAAGGCGGCGTTCGACGGAGTCAACGTTGCGCTGCTCGTCGGCGCACGGCCGCGGACGGCCGGGATGGAACGCGGCGACCTGCTGTCCGCGAACGGCGGCATCTTCAAGCCGCAGGGCGAGGCGATCAACGCGGGTGCGGCCGCCGACGTACGCATCCTGGTCGTCGGCAACCCCGCCAACACCAACGCCCTGATCGCGGCGAGCAACGCCCCCGACGTACCGGGCGAGCGGTTCACCGCCATGACGCGGCTCGACCACAACCGCGCGATGTCGCAGCTCGCGAAGAAGACCGGCGCGACGCTCGACGACATCAAGAAGCTGACCATCTGGGGCAACCACAGCGCCACGCAGTACCCCGACATCACGCATGCGACGATCGGTGGCAAGCCGGCGTACGAGGTGGTCGGCGACGAGAAGTGGCTCACCGACACCTTCATCCCGACCGTCGCGAAGCGCGGCGCAGCGATCATCGAGGCGCGCGGCGCCAGCAGCGCGGCGAGTGCGGCCAACGCCGCGATCGACCACGTCTACGACTGGGTCAACGGCACGGCAGCCGGCGACTGGACCAGCGCGGCCATCATGAGCGACGGCTCGTACGGCGTCCCCGAGGGGCTGATCTCCAGCTTCCCGGTGACCAGCGAGAACGGCGCGTGGACGATCGTGCAGGGCCTCGACATCCCTGACTTCTCGCGGCAGAAGATCGACGCGTCGGTCGAGGAGCTCGCCGAGGAGCGCGACGCCGTGCGTGAGCTCGGCCTCATCTGATGCAGATCATCTATACCTACACCGACGAGGCGCCCGCCCTCGCGACGCACTCGCTGCTGCCGATCCTGCAGGCGTACGCCGGCAAGGCGGGCGTCGACATCGAGACCCGCGACATCTCTCTCGCCGCCCGCATCCTGGCCGCCTTCGACCTGGGTCCGGATGCACTGGCGGAGCTCGGCGCGCTGGCGAAGACGCCCGAGGCCAACATCATCAAGCTGCCCAACGTCAGCGCGTCGGTCCCGCAGCTCAAGGCGGCCATCGCCGAGCTGCAGGCGGCCGGCTTCGCGGTGCCGCACTACCCCGAGACGCCTCAGACGGACGACGAGAAGAAGGCGCGGGCGGCGTACGACGGGGTGAAGGGAAGTGCCGTCAACCCGGTCCTGCGCGAGGGCAACTCCGACCGGCGGGCACCCGCGTCGGTCAAGGGATACGCGCGCAAGCACCCGCACTCGATGGGCACGTGGTCTCCGGACACGAAGTCGCACGTCGCGACGATGAGCGACGGCGACTTCCGGCACTCCGAGAAGTCGGTGACGATCCCGGCGGACGCGACGTTGCGGATCGAGCACGTCGCTGCCGACGGCACGACGACGGTGCTGAAGGACAAGCTCGCCGTGCTCGCCGGCGAGATCGTCGACGCCGCCGTCATGCGCAAGGCAGCGCTCGAGAGGTTCCTCGCGGAGCAGGTGGCCGACGCGAAGGCGAAGGGCGTCCTGTTCTCGGTGCACCTGAAGGCGACGATGATGAAGGTCTCCGACCCGATCATCTTCGGCCACGCGGTGAAGGCCTTCTTCGCCGACGTCTTCGAGACCTACGCAGCGGAGCTGGCGTCGGTCGGTGCCGACCCCAACCAGGGCCTCGGCGGGGTGCTCGCGGACCTGCAGAAGCTGCCCGAGCAGACGCGATCTGCGATCGAGGACGCGATCGCGAAGACCTACGAGTCGGGACCGGCGTTGGCTCAGGTCGACTCCAGCCGCGGCATCACCAACCTGCACGTCCCGAGCGACGTCATCATCGACGCCTCGATGCCCGCCGCCATCCGCAGCTCGGGTCAGATGTGGAACGCCGACGACACGCTGCAGGACACGAAGTTCGTCATTCCCGACTCGTCGTACGCCGCCTTGTACGACGAGGCGGTCAAGCACTGCAAGCAGCACGGCGCGTTCGACCCGACGACGATGGGGACCACCCCCAACGTCGGGCTGATGGCGCAGAAGGCCGAGGAGTACGGCAGCCACGACAAGACGTTCGAGATGACCGCCGCCGGAACGGTGCGCATCGTCGACGACAAGGGCTCGGTCCTGCTCGAGCAGGACGTCCAGCAGGGTGACATCTTCCGGGCCTGCCAGACCAAGGACGCTCCGATCAAGGACTGGGTGCAGCTCGCCGTACGTCGCGCGCGCGCGACGGGAGCGCCGGCGGTCTTCTGGCTCGAGGAGGCGCGCGCGCACGACGCCGAGGTGCTGAAGAAGGTGCGCACCTACCTCGCTGAGGAAGACACAAACGGGCTGACCCTCGAGGTGAAGGACGTCGCGGCCGCCGCCCGCTACACGCTCGAGCGGGCCCGCAACGGCGAGGACACCATCTCCGTCACCGGCAACGTGCTGCGCGACTACCTGACCGACCTGTTCCCGATCCTCGAGCTCGGCACCAGCGCGAAGATGCTGTCGATCGTGCCGCTGATGGCCGGCGGTGGACTGTTCGAGACCGGCGCCGGTGGCTCGGCGCCCAAGCACGTGCAGCAGCTCGTGAAGGAGAACTACCTGCGCTGGGACTCGCTCGGCGAGTTCCTCGCCCTCGCCGTGTCCTTCGAGTTCCTCGGCGAGAAGACGGACAACGCACGGGCGGCGCTTCTCGGTCGGACGCTCGACCAGGCCACCGGGCGGGTCCTGGAGGAGAACCGGTCGCCGGCGCGCAAGGTCGGGCAGATCGACAACCGCGGCTCGCACTTCTACCTCGCCCTCTACTGGGCGGAGGCCCTGGCCGAGCAGACCGACGACCCGGAAGCGGCTGCGCTGTTCCGTCCGCTTGCCGACAAGCTTGCTGCCGAGGAGACGGCGATCACCGCCGAGCTCATCGGCGTACAAGGCTCTCCGGTCGACCTCGGCGGTTACTACTACGTCGACAAGGCCAAGACCGACGCAGTGATGCGGCCGAGCCAGACCTTCAACCGCGCCCTGGCGGACTTCTAGGCGCGGTATATCCAGGCCCTTAGGATCTCCGCCGTGGAGCCTCCGAGTACGAGCCCCCGCCGATGACCGACATCCTGGTCAGCGCGGGGATCATCGTCCTGCTCATCATGTTCGGTGCGCTCTTCGTTGCCAGCGAGATCGCGTTGGTGTCGTTGCGCGAGAGCCAGGTCAAGGGCATGGCCGGCAAGCGCGGCAAGCGCGTCGCCACGCTTGCGTCGTCGCCGAATCGCTTCCTGGCCACCGTGCAGCTCGTCGTGACCGCGGCCGGCTTCCTGTCAGCGGCGTTCGGCGAGTCGCGCCTGTCGAGCCACCTCAAGCCCGTCCTCCAGGATGCCGGGCTGTCGGAGGGCCTGTCCGACGTACTCGCCCTCATCGCGATCACCCTGGTCATCAGCTACTTCGCGATCGTCGCCGGCGAGCTCGTGCCGAAACGGCTGGCGCTGCAACGCGCCGAGCGCACCGCCCTGTTGCTCGCGCCGTTGGTCGACCGCGCCGCGCGCATCAGCCGGCCGGCGATCTGGCTGCTCTCGCGCAGCACGGACGTCCTCGTCCGCATGCTCGGCGGTGACCCGGGTGCCCGTCGTGAGGCGATCACAGAGGAGGAGCTGCGCGGTCTGGTCGCCTCGCACGAGTCGCTCACGAAGGACGAGCGCAAGCTCATCGACGAGGTCTTCGCGGCGGGTGAGCGGCAGCTTCGCGAGGTGATGATCCCGCGCACGGAGGTCGCGTTCCTGGAGGCAACGATCACCGTCGCGCGCGCGCAGAACCTCACCAAGGACGCACCCCACTCGCGCTACCCGGTGACCCGCGACTCGCAGGACGACGTCGTCGGCTTCGTGCACGTGCGCGACTTCTTCGTCCCCGCCGCGAAAGCGCGGACGCTCAAGGTCGGCGACGTGATGCGTCCGGTGAAGCTGATGCCCGGCACGAAGAAGGTGCTGCCCGCCATGTCGGAGATGCGGCGCGAGGGCCACCACCTCGCGATCGTCGTCGACGAGTACGGCGGGACTGCCGGCATCGTCTCGCTCGAGGACCTGATCGAGGAGGTGATCGGCGACATCCGCGACGAGTACGACGTCGACGGGGACGACCCGTTGCGGGTGGCCGGTGCCGACGTCGAGGCCGACGGCCTGCTCAACCTGGACGAGGTGCACGAGCAGACGGGCGTGCGACTGCCCGACGGGCCGTACGAGACCCTTGCCGGGTTCGTCATGGCGAGCCTCGGCCACGTCCCCCGCCTCGGGGAGGCCGTCGAGGCCGACGGGCATCGGCTGACCGTCAGCGAGCTGGACGGGCGCCGGGTCTCCCGCGTCCGGATCGACCCTATCGAGCCGGCGGGCGAGCCGCAGGAGCTGGAGGCCTCATGAGCAAGGACCTGGTGAGCCGCACGCAGATCCCGGCCACCGTGCAGGAGGTCTTCGACCTGCGCACCAGCGAGCGCTGGGTCGAGCTCAAGCGCGACCAGCTCGAGGACGGCAGCCAGCTCGTCAGCCGCACCGTCCGTCCCGATGGCGGCGTCGACTTCGCGGTCTCCCGCGAGCTGCCTGCCGGCGTACCCGGCTTTCTCGAGCGGTTCCTGCCCAAGGAGGGCAGGGCGGTGCAGAACGAGTCCTGGGGCCCACCCGGCCCGGACGGCATCTGCCGCGGCACCTGGTCGGTCGACATCCCCGGCGCCCCGGCCAAGCTCGGCGGGGCGGCGAGCGTCGAGCCGTCCGGCGACGGGAGCGTGCAGATCATCAAGGGCACGGCCAGGGTCAACATCCCGCTGATCGGGGGCAAGGCGGAGCAGTTCATCGTGGAGATGACCCAGAAGCTGATGGCCAAGGAGGCCGAGCTGATGGTCGCTAGCCTGTCTGCGTGACTCGTCCCCGCGTGCTGTCGGGCATCCAGCCCACCGGTCCCGGTGCCCATCTGGGCAACTACCTCGGGGCCGTCCGCAACTGGGCCGTCATGCAGGACGAGAACGACTGCTTCTTCTTCATCGCGGATCTGCACTCGCTGACGATCACGCCCGAGCCCGGCTTCCTGCGCGAGCGGACCCGCGGCGCACTCGCCGAGCTGCTGGCGATGGGACTCGACCCGGCGCGCAGCACGGTCTTCGCGCAGAGCCACGTGCACGAGCACCCCGAGCTCGGCTGGATCCTGGGCTGTCTGACCGGCTTCGGCGAGGCCAACCGGATGACCCAGTTCAAGGACAAGGGTGGCGGCTCGGTCGGCTTCTTCGTCTACCCGGTGCTGCAGGCGGCGGACATCCTGATGTACCAGGCGGACGCCGTTCCGGTCGGTGAGGACCAGCGCCAGCACCTCGAGCTGACCCGCGACCTCGCCCAGCGGTTCAACAGCCGCTACGGGCAGACGTTCACCGTGCCGGCGGCCTACGCGCAGCAGCCGGCCGCGCGCATCAAGGACCTGCAGGAGCCCGAGCGCAAGATGAGCAAGAGCATCGGGGGCAACGGAACCATCTGGGTGCTCGACGACCCGAAGGTGCTCGCGAAGAAGGTCAAGAGCGCCGTCACCGACACGGGTCGCGAGGTGCGGGTCGCCGACGACAAGCCGGGGATCACCAACCTGCTGACCATCCTGTCGACGGTCACCGGCCGGGAGATCGACAAGCTCGAGGCGGAGTACGACGGGAAGGGCTACGGCGACTTCAAGGGCGACGTGGCCGACACACTGGTCGAGCTGTTCGCGCCGGTGCAAGAGCGGTACGCCGACCTGATGGCCGATCCGGCGTACCTCGACGACGTGCTGCGCGGCGGCGCGGAGCAGGCACGGGCGGTTGCCGTCACGACCATGGCGTCGGTGCGCGAGCGGATCGGCCTGCTGCTCCCGACGAGCGGATGACGCGACGGGAGTTCGGCGTCGCGATCGGCCTGCCGGAGCCGATCCACTCCGAGCTGCAGGGCTGGCGGGAGAAGCTCGGCGACCCCAACGCGGCCGCGATCCCGCCGCACATCACCCTGCTGCCGCCGACGGCACTGCGCGACCGTGCGCTCCCGAAGGTCGAGGAGCACCTGCGGCTGGTGGCGGCGGGCGAGGAGTCGTTCGACATCCACCTGCGGGGCTCGTCGACCTTCCGTCCCGTGTCGCCTGTGGTGTTCGTGCCCCTCGTGGTCGGCATCAGTGGCTGCGAGCGGGTCGAGAGACTCGTGCGATCCGGGCCGCTCGCGCGCGAGCTGAACTTCCCGTACCACCCCCACGTCACGGTCGCCCACGACGTCGGCGACGAGATGCTCGACCGCGCCTTCGCCGCGCTGGCGTCGTACGACGCGAGCTTCCGGGCCTGGGGCTTCACGCTCTTCGAGCAGGGACCCGACAAGGTGTGGCGGCCGCAGCGCGACTTCCCCTTCGGCCGCGGGGGGCTGCCCGGCCCGACCGAGCCGGGGGATGCCCCAGCGCAGAGCGGGTAGAGACATCCCGTGTCCCTGATCTCGACTGCCAAGAACGTGCTGTCCCGGGCCCGCGAGAAGCGGCCGTTCCTCGACCACCTGATCCGGATGTACGGCCGCTACCAGGCCGATGGCGGCGACCGGCTCGCGGCCGCCGTCACGTTCTACTGGTTCCTGTCGCTGTTCCCGATCCTGCTGCTCGCCATTTCGGTGCTCGGGTTCGTGTACGGCGACGACGCGCGCGAGCACGTCAACAACGCACTGTCCGGCTACCTGCCCGACCAGCTGGTGACCACGATCGGCGAGACGCTCGAGAAGGCGAAGGGCAAGGCGGGCGTCATCGGCCTCGTCGGGTTGCTGCTCTCCGGCCTCGGCTGGATCGACGGCCTGCGCGAGGCGATCCGCAGCATCTGGCACCAGAACGTCAAGGCGGGCAACATCATCACCCGCAAGCTCGTCGACATCGTCGTTCTCGTCGGCTTGTTCGCGACCATCGCGGCATCGATCGTCATCACCGGCGCGACCACAGCCGCCACCGGTTACGTCATCAACCTGCTGCACCTCACCGACAGCCCCGCCGCGAACGTCTTCACACAGGTGCTGGCCTACCTGCTGTCCGGCGTCGCTGACACGTTGCTGTTCCTCTACATGTTCACGCGGCTGCCGCGCGTCAGCCAGCCGTTCAAGAAGGTCATCAAGTCCGCGGTGTTCGGCGCCGTCGGCTTCGAGATCATCAAGTTCGCCGGCGCCTTCTACGTCGCGCGCACGACGAGCAAGGGCCAGGCGACGTACGGCGCCTTCGCCGTCGTGGTCGGTCTGCTGCTGTTCCTCAACCTCGTGTCGCGGTGGATCCTGCTGACCGCCGCCTTCGCGGTCACCAAGCCCTATGACAGCGACGCCCTTCCGTCCGGCACGGCGACGCCCGAGCAGGCCCGCAAGGCGGGCATTCCTGAGCAGTACGCCGACAACGACCCCGACGACCCGCCGGTCCTGCTCGACGACGGCGCGCCGACCCCGCTGCGCCCGGCGGTGGAGGGCATGCCGGCGGAGGACACCGACCCGCGCTCGCAGCGGTCGGACGTCGATCCCTACCCCGAGTCCCCGTTCGCGCCGGTTCCGGCGCCGGCACCTGCACCGTCGGCTGCCGGCCTCAAGAGTGAGGCGGTCGCCCGCAACGCCGGCCGCGCCGGCGCCGCCGCGATCGGCATGACCATGACGGCGGTGGGGGTCTACGCCGCCCGGACGGTGCGGACGGTGCTCGCCCGCCGATAGCGGCAGGACTTCCCGCGGCCGCGGCGAAAGGCGGGGACACGCTCGATTCCCTAGCCGGAAGGTGCCCGATGCGCCGCCTCGCCACGCTCTTCGCCGCGCTGTTCGCCGCGCTGCTCGCCTCGACCGTCGTTGCGGTCCCGTCGTACGCCGCCTCGGCCGCGCTTCTGCCCGACTGCGCCACCGCGCTCTCCGGGGGCGCCGCCGGCATGTCGTCGTCCTGCGCCACCCAAGGCCCGCCCGCCGTCGCCTGCAACAGCTGTGGCGTGCGCCGTACCGTCGACGTCGTCGTCACCGCCGGCCGCGCGGATGTGACCCTGGTCTGTGACGGTCTGATCTACACGACGCACATCGACGGGCCGGGCACCGGCTCGACCGGCGCGTGGGGCGGACAGAACTGCACGCTGCGGCTGACGGCCGCAGCCGATGGCACCATCGCCGCCGCGACCAGCACCGCGAGCTACGTGATCGCCAGCGCGTAGACCGGCCGACGGCCGACGACCTGCCTCAGAGCGGCAGGTCCAGCTTCAGGGGCTGGGGCCGCCGTCGTTGGCGGACCACGAGGAAGACCACCAGCCCCGCACCGGCGACGATCTCGATCGGGACCAGCGGGCTCGACGGCTCGTCGCGGGTGTGCTCGGCGGCGGCACGCACCTTCGCCACCTGCGGCCCGGTCTGCGGGATCGTCGGCGCGGCGGGCGGGTCGGGCAGCCGGCCGAGCGGCGCGGCGCCCGCCTTCTCGGCCGCGAAGCCCCAGTCGAGCAGGTGCGCGACCTCCGGCCAGACCCGGGCCTGCGCGTGCAGGACCGTCACGATCAGCGTCCGTCCGCCTCTGGTGGCCGCCGCGACGAAGGTGGCACCGGCCTTCACGGTGTAGCCGTTCTTGATGCCGATCGCGCCGTCGTAGTTCCAGAGCACCTTGTCGTGGCTCGAGACGCGCAGCGGGTGTCCGTCCTTGCCGTTGATGGTCGACCGCTTGGTCGCCACGTAGATCCGGAAGTCCGGGATCTGCATCGCGGCGCGGCCGATGATGGCGAGGTCGTACGCCGTCGTCTTCTGCTCGGCGGCGTCGAGCCCACTGGGGTTGATAGCGTGCGTGCTGAACGCACCGATGCGGCGCGCTTCCTCGTTCATCAGCCGAGCCGTCTCGGCCTGCCCGCCCGCGGCCGAGGCGATCGCGTTGGCTGCGTCGTTGCCGGAGACCATCAGCATCGCCCGGAAGATCTGGTACGCCGGGTAGTGGTGGTTCTCGATGATCCCGACCCGGCTGCCCTCGATGTTGACGTCATCGAACGTCGGCGTGACCGTCGAGTACTTCGGCACCCGGGGCAGCAGCGTCAGCGCCGTCAGCACCTTCAACGTGCTGGCCGGCAGCAGTGGGTGGTGGGCATCCTTCGCGGCCAGGATGTCGCCGCTGTCGAGGTCGGCGACGAGGAACGAGACCGCCGTCAGCCCGGTCGGCAGGGCCGGCGCGCCGGCCGCGACGGTCGTGCCGGGACCCGGGACCGGCCGGTCGTCGGCCGTTGCCGGGCCCGCTCCAACGGCCACGACGAGGGCAGCCGCAGGCATCAGCGCCAACAGGCGCGCAGGGGTCCGCATGGTCGTTTCGACGCTACCGGAGGGCTCCCGGCCGCGGGAGTGAACGACACCGGCGGAATCGGCGTCCGGGCCCCGTACGCGGTCAGGGACGGAAGGCGGCCGCGATCTTGTCGAAGTCGGCCCTGGCGGCCGTCCAGTCATCCGTGCTGCGGGTCTGGAAGAACAGCGAGTAGCCGCGTCCGTCGACGACGAACACCCGGCTGAGCGCGTGCAACGACGCGCCGCCATCGTCGTACGTGAACTCCCAGTCCGCCGCTTCCAGGCCGCGGTAGTCGGCCTTGGCGATGGCGATCTCGCGGTAGTTGTCGTGCTTGGCCGCGAAGGCCGCCGCCTGCACGCGCCGATCCTGCACGGCGTCGCTCTTGCCTCCGCCGGGCGCGGTCGTGGACACCCGCAGCGTCCGGCCGGTCGCCTTGTCTTTGTACTGCGGGAAGCCGTTGAAGAACCCCGGTGTGTACGACGGCGGCACCGCGACGGTCCAGCCGTCGTCGGAGTGCGTGACCCAGCCCGACGGCACGTCGGCGGTGGCCTGTCCCGCGGACTTCCCGCTGTCACCCGAGCCCTGCGATCCGCCGGGCGAGGTCAGGTCGCCGGCGCCCTTGCGGAAGGCGGGGCTGATGAGCAAGCCGATGCCGACCGCGAGCAGCAGGCCGAGTACGCCGAGCACGATCGGCGCCCGTGATCGACGCCGCCCGCCGACCGACGGAAGGACGCGCGGCGGTGCGTAGCTGTGAGGGACCGCGGGCTCGCCGGGATACGGCGTGACCAGCGCCTGCTCCTCGTGGCGGACCTCCTCGGCAACGTCGCCCAGGCTGAGCGCCGTCGTCCGCTGGGTGCGACGGGCCGTCGCCGGCTCCGCAGGAACAGCGGGGACGTCACCGCCGTCGGGTTCCTCCGCAACGATCCGCTGCAGCTCCGCGCCCGCCGCCGTCGCGTCGTACCTTCTGTTGGGGTCCTTCTCCAGCAGCCCGTCGAGCACCGACGCGAGCGGTCCGGCGGCGACGAACGGCGCGTGTTCGCCGGTGACGACCTCCGTCAGCGTCGGGAGCGGCTGCCCCTTGTCGAACGGCGGGCGTCCCTCGACCGCGGTGAACAGCGTCGCGCCGAGCGACCACAGGTCTGACGGCGGTCCGGGGACCTCGCCGCGGGCGCGCTCCGGAGCGATGTACGACGGGGAGCCGAGCAGCAGGCCGGTGGAGGTGATGCTCGAGTCGCCGGTGAAGGTCGCGATGCCGAAGTCGGTGAGCACGACGCGGCCGTCGTCGCGCAGGAGCACGTTGCCGGGTTTCACGTCGCGGTGCACGATGCCCTGCTCGTGCGCGGTCTCGAGAGCGCCCAGCACGGCGATGCCGATCTGCGCCGTACGCCGCGGTGACAGCGGACCGTCGGTGCGCACCACCTCCGCCAGCGTCCGCGCCTCGACCAGCTCCATGACGAGGTACGGCGTGCCGTCCTCCTCGGTCACGTCGTAGACGGTGACGGCGCTCGGGTGGTCCAGTCGCGCCGCTGCCCGCGCCTCCCGTCGAGTGCGCTCACGCAGCACCTCGCGCTCCTCCTCGGAGACGCCGGGCGGGAACGTGACCTCCTTCACGGCGACGTCGCGGTCGAGCACGGTGTCCTGCGCCCGCCACACGGTCCCCATCCCACCCGACCCCAGGCGGTCGAGCAGGCGGTACCGGCCGGCGACAGTCTTCTCTGCGACCTCCACGGAACGGCCCTACCCATCAGAACGCCCCGTCACGCCCGGCATACGCTTGATCACATGCCGCGTTCGTCCGAGTCCGGTTTCGAGATCTCGCCCGTCTACCGGTCCGACGACCTGGCCCCGGAGCTCGAGGCGCGGCTGGGCGAGCCAGGACAGTTTCCGTTCACCCGGGGCGTCTACCCCACGATGTACACCGGCCGCCCCTGGACGATGCGGCAGTACGCCGGTTTCGGGACCGCCAAGGAGTCCAACGAGCGCTACCGGCACCTGGTCGCGCAGGGGACGGGCGGGCTGAGCGTCGCCTTCGACCTGCCGACGCAGATGGGCTACGACTCGGACGACGTGGTCGCAGCCGGGGAGGTCGGCAAGGTCGGGGTCGCGATCGACTCGCTCGAGGACATGCGCATCCTCTTCGACCAGATCCCGCTCGACCAGGTGTCGACGTCGATGACGATCAACGCGCCCGCCTCCGTGCTGCTCCTGCTCTACGCGCTCGTCGCCGAGGAGAAGGGCATCTCCGGTGACAAGCTCACCGGCACGATCCAGAACGACGTCCTGAAGGAGTACATCGCCCGCGGCACCTACATCTACCCGCCGCAGCAGTCCCTCCGGCTGATCACCGACATCTTCAAGTACTGCAAGGCCGAGATCCCGAAGTGGAACACCATCTCCATCTCCGGCTACCACATGGCCGAGGCCGGGGCGACGCCCGTGCAGGAGGTCGGCTTCACCCTTGCCGACGGCATCGAGTACGTCCGAGCGGCGATCGCCAGCGGGCAGGACGTCGACGAGTTCGCGCCGCGGCTCGCCTTCTTCTTCGTCAGCCGCACGACGATCCTCGAAGAGGTCGCGAAGTTCCGGGCGGCGCGGCGCATCTGGGCCGACGTGATGAAGAACGAGTTCGGCGCGAAGGACCCGAAGTCGCAGATGCTGCGCTTCCACACGCAGACCGCCGGCGTACAGCTCACGGCCCAGCAGCCGGAGGTCAACCTCATCCGCGTCGCCGTACAGGGACTTGCCGCCGTGCTCGGCGGCACCCAGTCGCTGCACACCAACTCGTACGACGAGGCGATCGCGCTCCCGACCGTGAAGGCCGCGACCCTCGCGCTGCGCACGCAGCAGGTGCTCGCCTACGAGACCGACGTGACCGCCACGGTCGACCCGTTCGCCGGGTCCTACGTCGTCGAGGCGATGACCGACGAGGTCGAGGCCGGTGCCCGCGCGCTGATGGCGCGCGTGGAGGAGCTCGGCGGCGCGGTCGCGGCGATCGAGAAGGGCTTCCAGAAGAGCGAGATCGAGCGCTCGGCGTACGACGTGGCGAAGGGCATCGACAGCGGGGAGCGGGTCGTCGTCGGCGTCAACAGGTACCAGTCGACGGCGGAGGAGCGCTACGACCCGCTGAGGGTCGACCCGGCGATCGAGGCGGAGCAGCGCGAGCGGCTGCGTGCGCTGCGGGAGAAGCGCGACAACGCCGCTGTCGACCGGGCCCTCGCCGACCTGCGCAAGGCCGCGGAGGGCGGCGACAACGTGCTATATCCGATGCGCGAGGCGCTGCGCGAGCTCGCCACCGTCGGCGAGGTGTGCAACGCGTTGCGCGAGGTGTGGGGCGTCTACCGCCCGACGGAGTTCTTCTAGGTCGGCGTGCCACCGAAGCTGACCTCGTTGCCCTCCGGGTCGCGGAAGGTCACCTTCCGTACGCCGCCGTCGTACGTCTCCTCCTGCGTCGGCCGCAGCCCGCGCGCGGCGATGTGCGCGACATGCGCGTCGAGGTCGTCGACGAACAGCATGAGCAGCGCGTGGCCGGCGTGCTCCGGCTTCTCGACGACGTACAGGTAGCGGTGCTCGGCCAGCTCCCACACCGCTTCGGTTGCGTGCGGGGTGAAGCTGGGCGCTGTCCCGAGCAGTGCTTCGTACCAGGGCAGCGCCTGCTCGTAGTCCGTGACAGGGATCCCGGCGAACAGGTCGCGAGCCATCGTCAGCTCCACAGGCAGAACGGATGGCCGGCCGGGTCGAGCATGACGCGCAGTGTCGTCGCGTCCCGGTCGGGTGGCTGCCAGGGCGCCTCGGTCGCGCCGAGCGATGTCGCACTCGCGACCGCTGCCGGAACGTCACGGGTCTCGATCTCGAAGTGCATCATCATCGCCTGCTTCGGAGCCGCCGCCGGCCAGACCGGAGCGGTGTAACCGTCCTCGGCCTGCACGTTGATCCCCGTCCGGCCACCCGGCTCGCGAAGCGCGGCCCACCGCGGCTCCTGGTCGACGACCTGGAGGTCCAGCAGCTCGGCGTAGAACGAGACCATGCGCTCGAAGTGCGCGGGCGAGCAGTCGATGCACACCGCGTTCCACCGCACCGACGTCATGCCCGCCATTCTGGACGCCCTTGTCGCCACCCGCCGCGAGGCCCACTTCCAGTACGCCGAGGGCAAGCCCGTCGTATGGACGGTGTCGGAGTTTTTTCCATGGTCAAGACCTCCGACACCGTCCGTACGACGGCGGGCAGCGCAGGGGCGCACGCCGTCTGGTGCCTTGCGGGATCAG
>JAWWOH010000008.1:0-39182 GCA_033851845.1 Actinomycetota bacterium | reverse complement strand
GAGCACGCCGAGGCCGTTGATCATCGTGGTATGCGAGTCGGTGCCGACGAGGGTGTCGGGGTAGGCGACGCCCTCGCGCTCGAAGACCACGCGCGCCAGTCGCTCGAGGTTGACCTGATGGACGATCACGGTGTTGGGCGGGACGACGGCGAAGTCCTGGAACTCCGTCTGGCCCCACTTGAGGAACTCGTAGCGCTCGCGGTTGCGCTCGTACTCCAGCGCGCCGTTGAGCCCGAGCGCGTCCTTGCTGCCGAAGAAGTCGGCGACGACGGAGTGGTCGATGACAAGCTCGGCGGGCGCGAGCGGGTTGATGCGCTTCGCGTCGCCGCCGAGGGCGAGCATCGCCTCGCGCATCGCGGCGAGGTCGACGATGCACGGCACGCCGGTGAAGTCCTGCATGAGCACGCGTGCCGGCGTGAACTGGATCTCGGTGTCGGGCTCCGCCGTGGGGTCCCATGACGCCAGTGCGCGGACGTGGTCGGCGGTGATGTTGGCGCCGTCCTCGGTGCGGAGCAGGTTCTCAAGCAGCACCTTGAGGCTGTAGGGGAGATCAGCAGCGCCCTCGACCCTGTCCAGGCGGAAGATCTCGTAGCTGCGGTCGCCGACGGTGAGGGTGCTGCGGGCGCCGAAGCTGTCCTGGCTGGCCATGTGGGGCTCCTGGGTTGTGGTTATGAACGGACGTTAGAGGGCTTGCGTACGGCGTCTTCGACCAGGTCGAGCACGCCGTCGAGGTGCGCGACGGGCATGCCGGTGGCGCGTGAGCTGACCAGGCCGTCGAGGACGAGCCGGAGGAAGTCGGCGAGGATCGGGATCGGCACGTCGTCGCGCACGATCCCGGCCTTGCGCTGGCGCTTCAGGCGCTCTTCGGTCGCCTTTCGAACGGTCTCCTGCCGCTCCGCCCAGCGCAGGGCGAAGTCGGGGTCGGTGCGCAGCTTTCGGCGTACTTCCAACTGGACGCCGAGCCAGCCGGCGTCCTTCTCGCGCAGGTCGCGCATCACCTGCACCAGGCCGTGCTCCGCCACCACCTCCGCGGTGCGGGCGGCGTCGTCCTCGGCGAGGGCGAGGAACAGGGCTTCCTTGTCGCGGAAGTGGTGAAAGATCGCGCCTCTGCTCAGGCCGGTCTCGGCCTCGAGCACCTTGACGGTCGCACCCTCGTAGCCGTGCCGGGCGAAGGCTTTGCGGGCCGCGTCGAGGATCGCAAAGCGCCTCGCGGCGAGCTGGTCCTCCGACACCTTTGGCACGTCGACACTCTAGCAAACCGTACGTTCGTCTTGCAATGGATCTGGTGATTCGACTGACGGCAGCGCGGCCGCGGGTGTACGAAGCCGCCACGTATCTACCTGACGGGGGCGGCATGAGGGTGAGAACGGCTTCGACCGGGTTGGGGGTAGTGGTCCTGCTGGTCGCCACCGCGTGTGGCGGCAGCAGCAGCCCGTCGGCGAACACGGCGGCCAGCCCGCCTGCCTCGGCGAGCGCGGCCCCGAGTCCGAGTCCGACGGCAGCAGGTCCGCAGACGTTCACCGTGCTCGTCGACGGGCACACGGCAGACAACAAGGCCTTCTTCATCAACTACTTCCCGAAGAAGCTGCAGGTGCATCCCGGGGACACCGTGCAGTTCAAGTCGCTGTACTCCGGCGAGCCGCACACAGTGGCTCTGGGCACGGCCATCAACACGGCAGTCACCACCGTCGAGGCGCTGCTGAAGAAGAACCCGCACGCGCTCGACAACGGCCCGCCACCGCCGGCGCTCGCCCGCATCCCGCAGGTGCTGCCGCAAGGGCCGGGCGACGCGATCCAGGCCGGTGCGCAGCCGTGCGTCGTCGGCGCGAAGGGGACGCTGCCGACCAAGGCCGCCTGCCCGGTCCAGGAGGAGCCCGCCTTCGCCGGCACGGAGCAGCTCGTCTCCAGCGGCTGGTTCGGCGTCGACAGCACCTGGTCGATGACGTTCTCGCCGTCGACGCCACCCGGTGACTACCGGATGATGTGCCAGATCCACGGTCCGGAGATGACCGGAACCGTGTCCGTCGTCGATGCCGCGACACCGATCAAGGACGCTGCCGCCGTCCAGGCGCAGGGCGAGGCCGAGCGCAGCGCCATCCTCGCCAAGCTCGCACCAGGTCTGGCCATGCTCGCCAAGGCGACGCCGGCCAAGGCCTTCGCGGGGTCGGGCGTTCCGTCCGTCGAGACGGCGATGATCACGCAGTTCGGTCCGCAGGACATCAAGATCCCCGTCGGGGGGACGGTGAACTGGACCGTCCTCGGTCCGCACTCGGTCGGCTTCAACGCACCCGCGGACGCGCAGAGCCTGCGCCTGCCGGGGGCGGGCAAGGAGCTGCACCTGTCGCAGAAGGCGTTCCTCGCGGCCGGCGGCCCGGGTGTCGATCCGGCTGCCCAGGAATCGCCGCCGCTCATCGACGGCGGCTCGTGGAACGGCGTGGGCTTCCGCAGCTCGGGGGTCATCTTCGGCGGACCGCCGCCGCACAGCACGGTCTTCCGGCTGAAGTTCACCAAGGCCGGGTCGTACAAGTTCCAGTGCACGGTGCATGAGGACATGAAGGGCCTCGTCACCGTCGGATGACAGCAGTCCCTGCGCCGGGTCGCCGTACGTCGTCGGCCCGGCGCAGGCCCTGTCGGGAGACCATGAGCAGACCTCAGCGGGCCGGGGTGGCGGCGCTTCTGGTGACCGGGCTGATGCACGCCCTGCTTGCACCGTCGCACTACCGCGACGTGCCGTACCTCGGCATCGGGTTCGCACTGTTCGCAGTGGCCTCCGTCGCTTTGGCGGTCGTCCTGGATCGGGCCCCGTCTCGACGCGCATGGGACGCAGCTGTCGTCATGTGCGCTGCCGGGGTGGCGACGCTGCTGGTCAGTCGCACCGTCGGGCTGCCGGGGCATGCGCACGACATCGGCTACTGGCGCGACCCTGCGGCCGCCGTCTGCCTGGTGAGCGAGCTGCTCGTCGTGGCCGTCGGCCGGCGCCGGCGACCGGTGCGGCCGCGGATGCTCGTCGCCGTCGGCATGCTGGGCGCGTTCGTCGCGAGCGCGCCGCTCGCAGTCGCCGGACCCCGCGGTGCACATGAGCACGCGCACGCGCACGCGCATCCGGGCGGTGGCTTGCACGACAGCCACCTCGCGGCGGAGGGGCTTCAGCTCGTCGCCGCGCCGACGGGCGCTCCGCCGCCGGGTGGTGCGTGCGCCACGACTGCAACGGTCCGCCGGTACGACGTGGTTGCGGTCGCCGTCGACCTCCCCTTGAACCGTTGGGGTGATCACGACCCGCTCGGTCGCAGCTTCGTCCTCGCTGCCGACGTCGACCGGGCGCGCGCTGACGAGGTGTCGTACGCGAACGCGCGCCGCGGGTCAGGCCCGGTGCCGGTGTCCACCGGCTTGCAGGCCGACCTTCTCCAACCGCTGACGCTGCGGGTGCTCCCGGGGGAGTGCCTGCGGTTGTCGGTCCGCGACCAGGTGCCGGGCGAGCCGGTCAGCCTCGACCTGCACGGGGCAGCATTGCGGGTGCGAAGCACCGGTCGAGCGGCGCTGCCGGGCGAGCCTTCGGCGGTCGCATCGCCGGGCGCGACCGTCGACTATGAGTGGGCGGTCCCGAGCGGTGAGTCGGAGGGGACGCACTACTTCCGTAGTGCTCCGCCCGATGCGGCCCTCGGCCGGCAGCAGACGAGTCACGGCCTGTACGGCGCGGTGATCGTGGAGCCGGGGCACGCGCGCTGGCTGAATCCGACGACGGGCCAGTCGCTCACCAGCGGCTGGGCAGCGGTCGTCGTTGCGCCGGGCCGTAAGGCGTTCCGAGAGTTCGCCCTCTACTACGCCGAGGTCGGCGACGAGACCTATCAGCCGCTCGACCGGCACGGCGTGCCGCTCCCGCAGGCGGAGAGCCTCAGCGGCGCGTACCGTCCCGGCGGCCGTGTCATCAACTACCGCAGCGAGCCCTTCTTCGACCGGCTCGCGCTGACGCAGGAGCGGTCCGGCCGCGTCGACGACTCGCTGTCCTACAGCTCCTACACGTACGGCGACCCCGCGACCCCGATGATGCGGTCCTACCTCGGCGACCCGGTGACCCAGCGCGTCATCCATGCCGGCAGCGAGGTTGCGCACGTGCACCACGTCCACGGTGGCGGAACCCGATGGCGTCGTCAGCCGGGAGTCGGCCCGACGGGGGCGACGACGGGGTTGGACAAGCACCCGCCGCTCACGCCCGGACCGTCCGAGCGGACCGACTCCCAGACCATCGGCCCGTCGGAGACGTTCGACGTCGAGGACGAGTGCGGGGCGGGCGGCTGTCAGCAGAGCGTCGGCGACTTCATGTTCCACTGCCACATCGCGCACCACTACTTCGCGGGGATGTGGGGCCTCTGGCGGGTCTACAACACGCTGCAGGACGAGCCGCACTCGACGGACTCGCTCGCGCCGCTCCTGCCGCTGCCCGATCGCACCGACGCGGTGCGGGCCGGCGTCGACTCGGCGCACCTCATCGGGGGACCGGTGCCCACCGCCGCTGCGTTGCCGGGATGGCTCGCGAAGACGTTGCCGCCGCCCGGACGGCCGCAGGGCTACGACGCGACCGTCTGGGACTGGACGCTTCGCGGCGATGTCGCGCTCGGCGAGCCGGAGGACACCGCGCGGTGGGCCGACTTCGCGTCCACCGACCCAGGTGCCCGTCGGCCGGTGCTCTTCGACCCGGTGACCGGCAAGCCCGCATACCCGATGCTCCGACCGCACCTCGGCCGACGACCGCCCTTCGCGCCGTGGCACAGCCCCGCTCCGTATCTCGACGCGACCGCCGGCCCTGATCTGCCTGCTCCGGGCGCGAACGGCCCGGCGAGCATCTGCCCGACCGGAACGCATCCGCGCGCCCTGCCCGTGACGGCCCTCGAGCTGCCGGTCCCGCTCAACGCGAAAACACGCTTGCTCGATCCCGACGGCAAGATCCTGGTGCTGAAGTCGCAGGAGGCTGCGGTCCGGGCCGACCCCGACCTGCGACGACCGCTCACCGTGCGCGCGAACGCGGGAGAGGACTGCCTCGACGTCACCCTGACCAACGGCATGACCGATGCGACCGACCCGCACGGGTTCAGCAAGGTCAGCATGCACGTCCACTTCGTGCAGTTCGACGTGCAGGGCAGTGACGGTGTCGACGGCGGCTTCAACTACGAGCAGACCGTGCGCCCCTATGCCGCGACCGGCCGTCGGCTGGCGGCGGCTGCGCCGGTCGGGGCCGCCGTTCTGCCGCTCGCGTCCACGCCTGCGGTGGGAACGCTCCTCGGCGTCGGCATGGACCGTCCGGACGGCTTCGAGGTGGTGCAGGTCGCCGCTGTTCGGGCGGGTGCGGTCGTGCTCTCGCGGCCGCTGCGACGCTCGCACGCTGCCGGCGAGGCGGTCAGCTCCGAGTTCGTGCGTTACCGCTGGTACCCGGACGTCGAGGTCGGTACGGCGTTCTTCCACGACCACGTCAACGCGATCCTCGGCCAGCCGCACGGGCTCTACGGCGGCCTGGTCGTCGAGCCACCCGGGTCGTCGTACTCCGACCCTGTCACGGGTCGACCGCTCGAGAACGGGCCACTCGCCGACGTGCACACGTCGAAGCCGGCGTCGGTCGACGTCAAGGGCAGCTTCCGGGAGCTGGTCACGTACCTCGGCGACGACACCCCCCTGACCTCGGTCGGGCGCGACACCGGCGGCACGCTCGGTCTCCGGGCCGAGCCGCTCGCGTCCCGGCCGGATCCGCAGGCGCCGTTCCGGGGAGACGTCACGACGCCGACCGTCTCGGCGTACGTCGGAGATCCGGTGGTGTTCCGCACCCTCGTCGGCGCAAGCAACGAGGTGCACACGTTCCACCTGGACGGCCACGGCTTCCGGGTCGAGCCGTGGAGCACGACGTCGCCGTTGGTCTCCACCGTCCCGGTCGGCATCAGCGAGAGGTACGACGTCAGCGTCCGAGCGGGCGGTCCGCGGCGGCAGGCCGGGGACTACGTGTTCGGGAGCGGCCGCCTCGGCAAGCTCGATGCCGGCAGCTGGGGACTGCTGCGCGTGCGCCCAGGGCCGGCGACGTCGGTGCTGAAGGCGCTGCCCGGTGTGTCACCGCCCGCGCCGCTGCCGGTCTGCCCGGCCAAGTCGCCTCTCGTGACCGCTGACGTGAGCGCAGTCACCGTTGCGCTGCCGATGCTGCACGGCGGCAGCGGGCTCGCCTTCGTGCACACGGGAGCCCAACGACTCCCGTTGCGGCCGCTGCTCGTGCACATGCGCTCCGGCGACTGCCTGCGCGTGACACTGACCAACCAGACCGACCGCCCCGTGTCCCTCCACGCCGACCTGCTGGCACAGGCCGCGTCGAGCTCAGCGGCCGGACACAACGCTGACGCCGCGACGCGACCCGGACAGCGCGGCAGCTACCTGCTCTACGCCGACCCGTCGCTGGGCGCGACCGTGGCACAGATCCGCGACGGCGTGGATCCGGTGCGGACACTTCGGCTCGGTCTGTACGGGGCGGTCGTCGTCGACCCGGCCGGTTCCCAGCGCACCGACGACGCCGACGGCGTCAGCGCGGTCGTGCGACCGCGAAGCGCTGCGGCGTACCGCGACTTCACGGTCTTCCTGCAGGACGGAGACGCGTCCATCGGCACCCACCGAATGCCGTACACGAAGGACGTCGACGGTGTCGCGGCGGTCAGCTACGGCTCGGCAGCCTCGGGCAGCGAGGTCGCAGCGCCTGTGCTCCGAGCCTTCGTGGGCGACCCCGTGCAGCTGCACGTCGTCGTGCCCGCGAGCGAGCAGACGCAGGTGGTCACCGTCGACGGGCACACCTGGCCGCTCGAGCCGGGCCGGCCGGGGACGACGCACGTCTCGGCCGCGACCGTTGGAGGCCTGCAGTCCTTGACCCTCCGTCTGGACGGCGGCGCCGGCGGACGGCGGGGAGTTCCTGGCGACTACCGCTACGGCAACGCGCGACTGCCGTACGACGTCGCCGGCATGTGGGGGATCCTGCGCGTGCAGCCGCACACATCACGGCTTGTCCTCGCCGCACTGCCTACGGCACGTGCGGGTTCCCGCCCGGTGGCGCATCTCGGGCTGTTCCTGCTGGGTTGGCTGCTGCTCGTCGGCGTCGTCATCCCGGGCGTTGTCGCCGTACGGCGACGGAGGGGCGCCGCAGCCGAGACCTAGGCGGAGCGCGCGACCGGGTCCTTACGGCGCTGCTCGGGGACCGGCAGCAGGTCGTCCCCTTCGAGGAGGATCAGGCCGTTGCACAGGAGCGCGTAGCCGCAGTCCTGCAGGTGGTCGCTGACGATGCGGGCGGCGCGGCAGTCGTTGGCTTCGCGCGGCGGGCACTGCGGGTCATGGTGGCAGCTGTCGGACATCAGGGAAGGCCGTCTTCGATTGTCGTCTGGGTCACACTCAGTGTGCACAACGTGCCCCGGGATGAGGGGATTCCGACGGCCTGTGGCAAAACGTGATGCGAACGTGTCTTTGCAGAACCGGGACAGACCGGGGCCAACCGCCTTCATGGCAGGCTTCTGGGCATGGCATCGAAGC
Organism: Actinomycetota bacterium; assembly: GCA_033851845.1. GTDB lineage: Bacteria > Actinomycetota > Actinomycetes > Mycobacteriales > SCTD01 > RYN-124. Next base: position 31,640 of record JAWWOH010000008.1, on the reverse strand, counting down.
AGGTGCACCTCGCGCAGGACCGCGACGCCGACGCGCTGCTGAGCGCTGATCCCCTCGCGCTGCTCATCGGCATGGCGCTCGACCAGCAGTTCCCGATGGAGCGTGCGTTCCGCGGGCCGTACGTCATGCAGCAGCGGATGGGCGGGTTCGACGCGGCGACCATAGCCGGGCGCGCCGACCTCAAGGAGGTCTTCGCGATCCCACCCGTCGTACACCGCTTCCCCGGCTCCATGTCGACGCGCGTGCAGGAGCTCTGCCGGCACATCGTCGAGCAGTACGACGGCGACGCTGCGCGCATCTGGACTGAGGCGAAGACCGGCGACAACTTGCTCAAGCGACTGCAGGCCCTGCCCGGGTTCGGTAAGCAGAAGGCGCAGATCTTCCTGGCCCTGCTCGGCAAGCAGCTCGGTGTGCGCCCGAAGGGCTGGCGCGAGGCAGCCGGTGCGTACGGCGAGGACGGCTCGTTCCGCAGCATCGCCGACGTCACGAGCCCCGAGTCGCTGCTCAAGGTCCGGGCGTACAAGCAGTCGGTGAAGGCGGCGGCCAAGGCCGCGAGCCGCTGACGGCGATGCGCTTCGACCGCAAGCGCGTGCTGGTCACCGGCGGTTCGCGGGGGATCGGCGCGGCGATCGTCAGCGCGTTCGTCGTGGAGGGCGCGCACGTCGCGGTCCACTCGAGTCGTGCGCCGGTGGACCTGGGCGCCCCACATCTCGCCGTCACCGGCGATGTCGCGGACCCTGCTGCGGTCGAGCGGTTCGTCGGCGAGGCGGTGGCTGGGCTCGGCGGGCTCGACGTCCTGGTCAACAACGCCGGTGTCTACGACGAGCTGGACCCGCTGAGTGCGTCGTACGACGAGTGGCAGGCGAACTGGCGGCGCACCGTTGACGTCAACCTGCTCGGTCCTGCCTGGGTGACCTTCTGCGCACTGCCACACCTTCGGACGAGCGGGCGCGGCAAGGTCGTCAACGTCGGCTCGCGCGGTGCCTCCCGCGGCGAGCCCACGGCGGTCGCGTACGGCGCGGCGAAAGCGGGACTCACCGCGATGGGGCAGTCGCTGGCGCAGGCCCTCGCGCCGCACGGCGTCTCCGTCGGCAACGTGCTGCCCGGCTTCGTCGAGACGGAGATGGCGGCGCACGTCCTCGACAGCGACCGCGGCGACGGCGTGCGGGCGCAGAGCCCGGCCGGCCGCGTCGGCCGGCCCGAAGAGGTGGCGCAGGCGGTGCTCTTCTTCGCGGCCGACGGCTCCGAGTGGTCGACCGGCGCCGTACTCGACGTGAATGGCGCGAGCTACCTCAGGACGTAAGCGGCTTGCCGTCGTCGTCGACGACCTCGGCGACGTACATCGACACGAGCTCGAGCCCGCCCCACTCCTGCAGGTTGGCCCCCGACGCGGCCCACTCCTCGGTCTTGAAGGCGGCCTTCAGCGACTCGTAGGAGTCGAAGTAGAGCTCCGCCATGACGTGCAGGGCCGGCTCGCCGGTGACGGTCTTGAGGACGCGGGCGATCTCGGTCTTGACCAGGCCGGGTGTCTTGTTGGCCAGCGGCACGTGGGTCTGGAAGTAGCTCTCGTCGAACGCCGCAGCGTCCTCGGGGGTCCGGTACAGGGCGACGTACTTGATCATGGCGCGGAAGCCTAGTCTGCAGGGACACCGCTGCGGAGGAAGCCGTCATGACTCTCGCCACCGAACGCCCGACCACAGCCGAGACCTTCGAGTCGCTGGAGCCACGGACCGGCAACGTCGTCGCGACGTTCCCGGTGCACACGGCCGCAGATGTCGAGGCCGCCGTCGCCCGCGCACGCGAGGCGTTCGGGTGGTGGCAGTCGCTCGGCTGGAGCGGGCGCAAGGAGCGCCTCGACGCCTGGAAGAGGCTGATCGTGAGGCGCGGTGACGAGCTGGCCGAGCTGGTGCACCGCGAGAACGGCAAGCCCATCTCCGACGCGCGGCTGACCGAGGTGACGCTGCCGGTCGACCACATCGCGTGGGCTGCGAAGCACGCGCCGAAGGTCCTGGGGTCGCGCAAGGTCCCGAGCGGGCTGATGATGGCCAACCAGGCCGCCTGGCTGGAGTACCAGGCGCTCGGCGTCATCGGCGTGATCGGCCCGTGGAACTACCCCGTGTTCACGCCCATGGGTTCCATCGCCTACGCGCTGGCCGCCGGCAACACGGTCGTGTTCAAGCCGAGCGAGTACACGCCCGCGGTCGGCAAGTGGCTCGTCGACACCTTCGCCGAGGTTGTTCCCGAGCAGCCGGTGCTGCAGCTCGTCACGGGTTTCGGTGAGACCGGCGCCGCGCTGTGCCGAGCGAGAGTGAACAAGATCGCGTTCACGGGGTCGGCGCGGACCGGCAAGAAGGTCATGGCGGCCTGCGCCGAGACGCTGACGCCCGTGCTGATGGAGTGCGGCGGCAAGGACGCGATGATCGTCGCCGACGACGCCGACGTCGACGCGGCTGCGACGGCTGCGTTGTGGGGCGGCATGAGCAACGCCGGCCAGACCTGCATCGGCATCGAGCGCGTCTACGTCACGGAGAAGGTGTACGACGCCTTCGTATCGTCGCTGACCGACAAGGCCGGAAGGGTCATCGCGGGGGAGTCGTACGGACCCATCACGATGCCTAGCCAGGTCGACATCATCCGCACCCACATCGCTGACGCGATCGCGAAGGGTGGCCGGGCCGCGATCGGCGGCAACATCGAGGGCGGTCTCGTCGAGCCGACGATCCTGCTCGACGTTCCCGAGGACAGCGTCGCGGTGACCGAGGAGACCTTCGGGCCCACGATCACGGTCACGAAGGTGCGCGACACCGAGGAGGCGGTCGAGCGCAGCAACGCGACGACGTACGGCCTGGCGGGGGCGGTGTTCTCCAAGAAGGGCGGCGTCGAGATCGCACGGCGGCTGCGTACCGGCATGACGAGCATCAACCAGGTCGCGGCATTTGCCGGAATCCCGTCCCTGCCGTTCGGCGGCTCGGGGGACAGCGGCTTCGGTCGGATCCACGGCGAGGACGGGCTCAAGGAGTTCGCGCGGGCCAAGGCCATCACCCGGCAGCGCTACGACCTGCCGCTTCCGATCCTGTCGTTCGAGCGCACCCCGAAGGTCGACAAGCTGCTGGCCCGGACGGTCCGCTTCCTGCACGGCCGCGGGTAGCCGCGCGACGCGCGGAAGACCGAAAAGCCCCCGCGGGCACTCCAGGAGTGGCATCGTGTCCGCCGCCGCACCGCGGTGCCTAGCAATGACTCGCCTGGGGAGCCTGGCATGAGAAGCGTCTATCGCGTACTGGTGGCTCTACTGGCAGCTGAGGTCCTCGTGCAGGGCATGGCCATCACGTTTGCGATCGCGCGCCTCTTCTACTGGATCGACCAGGACGGAGGGGTCGCCAACAAGGCGCTGTTCGACAACGACAACGCCCACTATCCGGGCGCCACGGCGTTCATGATCCACGGGATGAACGGGCTGCTGCTCATGCCGATCATCGCGTTGCTCCTGCTCATCGTGTCGTTCTTCGCCAAGGTGGCAGGCGGTACGAAGCGAGCCGGGATTCTGGTCGGCCTGGTGGTGCTTCAGGCGGCGCTCGGCCTGTTCGCGCACGCGGTCCCAGCCTTGGTGATGCTGCACGTGCTGAACGCCTTCGCGCTCTTCTCCTATGCGGCGATCACGGCCCACCGCATGGGTAGCGCCGACCACCTCGAAACGGCTGGAGCTGCCACCGTTTGAGCTCGGAACGTCGGCGGCTGCTGATCGCAGTCGTCGCGACGCTGGCGATCCTCACGCCGCTGGCAGTGATGTGGCAGCAGAGCCGGCTGCCGTCGTCGTACTCCGTCATGGACATGGGCTACGCCGACTACGGCGGCGGGCCGAAGGCGATGTCCCATCACGAGCTGATGGGACGCAGCATCGCGACGCTCGTCGCCGACCCGGCCCGCAAGGCGGACGTCAGCGTGACGCTGACCGCGCGCAGGCAGCGGTTCACGTTGGCGTCCGGCCGGCAGTTCGACGGCTACACGGTCAACGGCACGTCGCCGGGCCCGACGATCCGCGCGGTCGAGGGCCAGCTCGTCGAGGTGCGCCTGGTCAACGAGTCGGTGACCGACGGTGTCACCCTGCACTGGCACGGCATCGATGTGCCGAATGCCGAGGACGGCGTGGCCGGGGTGACGCAGGACGCGGTGCCGGTCGGCGGCCACTACACCTACCGCTTCGTCGCGTCGCACGCCGGCACCTACTGGTACCACTCGCACCAGGTCTCGCATGCGCAGGTGCAGCGCGGGCTGTTCGGCGCGCTCGTCATCACGCCTAAGGGGGCTGTGCAGCAGCTTGACGCCGTCGCAGTGCTTCACACGTACGGCAGCCGTGCGACGGTAAGCGGGCAGGAGGACGAGACGCCGGTCGCGGTCGCCGACGGCACGACGGTGCGCGTCCGCGTCATCAACACGGACAACGGCGCCACCGGCGTCTGGGTGGACGGCGGGTCCTACCGGCTGCTCGCCGTCGACGGCTACGACCTGAACGCGCCGACTCCTGTCACGGACGAGTCCGTGCGGCTGACGGCCGGCGGCCGGATCGACCTCGAGGTGACGGCGCCGGCCCGGGTGCAGTTCGGCGGAGTAGGGACCCTCGTGCTCGGTTCGGGCGCTGCGACCAAGCCGATGCCGACCAAGGTCCTCGATCTGCTGAGCTACGGCGCGCCCGCTGCTCTTCCGTTCGACCCGGAGAGGGCCGACCGAAGATTCACCTACACCGTCGGTCGTCATCCCGGCTTCGAAGACGGCAAGCCCGGCCTGTGGTGGTCGATCAATGGGCATCTGTTCCCGGACGTGCCGATGTTCGTCGTCGAGGAGGGCGACGTCGTCCGCATGCACATCAGCAACCACAGCGGCGCGACCCATCCCATGCACCTGCACGGTCACCACGCCGTCGTCCTGTCCCGGGACGGCAAGAAGGCGACCGGCAGCCCGTGGTGGGTCGACTCGCTCGACGTCGCCAGCGGCCACAGCTACGACATCGCGTTCCTGGCCGCAAATCCCGGCATCTGGATGGACCACTGCCACAACCTGCCGCACGCGTCGCAGGGTCTGGTCGCGCACCTGATGTACGCCGGTCTGACGGAGCCTTTCAGGGTCGGCGGCAAGGCGGACAACTCCCCGGAGTAAGGCGGGCCTGTCGTACTCCTGAGCGAGAATCGAGGGGTGAGAGTCCAGCCGCAGGTCACGTGGCAGGGGTCGCTGTTCGAGGAGGCGCACCCCGAGCGGCCACGGCTGTCCTTCGACGGACTCCGGCGGGATCACCTCGATGACCGCTCATGGCTCGACGTCGTGCCGGGCTGGGTCCCGGACCACGCCGAGCTCTTCGACTGGCTGCTCGCCGAAGCGCCCTGGCAGCAGAGCACTCGCAAGATGTGGGACAACGAGGTGCTGGTGCCGCGGCTCACGGCCAACGTCCCGCAGCCGTTCCCGGATCGGATCGCGGAGCTCGTCGCACCCGTCAACGATCGCTACGACGTCGAGCTCGACTCGTGCTTCGTCAACCTCTACCGGGACGGCAACGACGCCGTCGCCTGGCATGCCGACACCGTCCGCAAGAAGATGACGAACCCGATGGTCGTCACGGTGTCGCTCGGGGCGCGGCGGTCGTTTCTCGTGCGTCCCGCGCAGGGCGGACCCGTCGTACGCCGGTTCAACCCCGGTGAGGGCGACCTGATCGTGATGGGCGGCGCGATGCAGCACGACTGGCACCACACGGTGCCGCGCGAGAAGAGCGCCTCAGGTGCGCGGATGTCCGTGACGCTCCGGCACTCCCGCCCGCTCGGGCAGGTGTAGCGCGGCCTACCTGTAGGTGTAGGTGAACGTCGCGTGCGCCTGCGGCGTACCGGAGAAGTTGCAGATCGCGATCTGCAACGGCTCCGCCTTCTTGAACTTCATCTCGAAGGTCTCCGTACCCGGACCGGCGTTCGGGGTGTCGTTGCCACTGCCCTTGGCGATCTCGGCGCCGTCGGCGTCCTTGACGTCGATGTCCCAGTCGCCGTAGTAGCCGTCGACCTTGACGCTCAGGAAGCCCGCGCCCGTCGGGCTGATCTTCTTCGTGTCGATGCTGATGCCCTCGAGCGCACCGCCGGTGGTCGCGGTCGAGCACGCGGTCGTCGGTGACTCCCACAGCGGCAGCAGGTTGAGGTCGTACGCCTGGGTGATCGGCTTCTTCTTGGGCGCAGCGGTGGCCGGCGCGTAGGCACCCGCGATCAGGACGCCGAGGGCGGCAACGGTGGCGACGCGACGGACCTGCATGACGGATCTCCTACTTGTAAGTGAACGTGTACTCGCCGTGCGCCGACGGCGAGCCGGCGAAGTTGCACGTGCGGATCTCGAGCGACACGGGCTTCTTGAACTTCTGCGTGAACACGTCCTCGCCCGTCGACGTGCTCGTGTTGGGCGTGCTGGTGCCGTCGCTGACGCCCTCGAGCTCATGGTCGCCGCTGTAGACCGTGATGTCCCAGTCGCCGTAGAAGCCGTTGACCTTCACGGTGAGGACGCCGGGCCCGGTCGTCTTGAGGGTCTCGCTGTGAATCGTCGTGCCGACCAGCTGGTCGTCAGCGCACGACGGCGTGCCCTGAGGCGGGTTGGGCAGGGGCGGCAGCTGCATGTCGTAGGACTTCTTGACGGGCGCCTTCTTCGCAGCTGCGATGGCAGGGGCGTACGCGCCGGCGGCGACGAGCGCGACGGCGGCAACGGTGGCGACGCGACGGACCTGCATGACGACGAACCTCCGAGAGTGGGAACTGCGGGGAGGATTCGACGCAGGTGCGCGTTCTCCTGCTACAGCCCGCGCGGTTCCGGCAGGAGGTCGGGGAACACAGGAGTGCGCTTCTCCGCCTTCGCCGCGAACGCCTCCATCATGTCGGCCGGCTGGAACATCCCCGACTGCCAGGTGGCGATCTGGTCCAGGGCGTCGTCGACGCCGTGGTCACGCGCGTAGTTCATGGCCACCTTCGTGCCCCAGATGGCCAGCGGCGACTTGCTCGCGATCTCGCGAGCAGTCTCCAGCGCACCCTCGACGAGCGAGTCGTGGTCGGCGTACACCTCCTGCACCAGCCCCACCTCGTAGGCGCGCTGCGCCGGCATCCGCCGACCCGTGTAGGCGAGCTCGCGGGCGACGCCTTCGGGGATCACCTTGCCGAGCCGCTGCAGTGTCCCGACGTCGGCCGTCATCCCGATGTTGATCTCCTGGACGCAGAAGAACGCGTCGGCACTGGCGTAGCGCAGGTCGCAGGCGGTGACCAGGTCGACTGCCCCGCCGATGACCCCGCCCTGCACTGCCGCGATGACCGGGATCCGCGCCTTCTCGAGCGCGGTGAACGACCACTGCAGCACCTTCGCGTTCGAGCGCAGTCGCGCGTGCCGGCGGCCGGGCTCCGCGTCGGCCTCCAGCGCGTCGCCGGTGAACACGGACAGGTCCATGCCCGCGCTGAAGTGCCGGCCGGTGCTGGAGATCACGACCGCCCGCGCGCTCGCGTCGTCGCTGATGCCGGTCACGATCTCGGGCAGTTCCCGCCAGAAGTCGGGTGTCATGGTGTTGAGCTCGTCCGGGCGCGACAGCCGGACGTGCGCGACCGCGTCGGTGATGTCGACGTCGAAGCAGCGGTAGGTCATGGCCCCATCGTGTCGCAGTCGCCCGGCCTCACCCGTTCGGGCTACCGTCGCCCGGTGACCGACGCGGTGCTGTCCCTGTCGGGCGTCGCCGTCGTGCGCGACCGCGCGACGCTGCTCGCCGACGTCGACTGGACGGTCAGGGAGGGCGAGCGCTGGGTCGTCCTCGGCCCCAACGGCGCCGGCAAGACCACGCTCATGCAGATCGCGAGTGCCTCGCTGTTCCCGACCCGAGGACGGGTCGAGCTGCTCGGCGAGGTCTTCGGCGCGGTCGACCTGTCCGAGCTGCGCACCCGCGTCGGGATCTCCAGCGCCGCCCTCGGCGATCGCATCCCGGGGCACGAGCGCGCGATCGACGTCGTGATCACCGCGTCGTACGGCGTCCTCGGGCGCTGGCAGGAGCGGTACGACGCCGCGGACACCGCGCGGGCGGCTGAGCTGCTGGCGCGGGTGGGTCTGCGGGCGTTCACCGACCGCCGGTTCGGGACGCTGTCCGAGGGCGAGCGCAAGCGCGTGCTGCTGGCCCGGGCGCTGATGACCGATCCGGAGCTGCTGCTCCTCGACGAGCCTGCCGCCGGGCTCGATCTGGGCGCGCGCGAGGCGCTGCTCCGGCTGCTGACCCGGCTGGCGGGCGATCCCGGATCACCGCCGACGGTCCTCGTCACCCATCACCCGGAGGAGGTCCCGGTCGGGACGACCCACGCTCTGCTGCTCGCCCGCGGGCGCACCGTGGCGGCCGGACCGGTGCGCGAGGTGCTCACGGCGCCGCGGCTGTCGCGCGCGTTCGGGCTGCCGCTGGTCGTCGAGGAGCGCGACGGGCGCTTCACCGCCCGCGCCGCGCTGAACTAGTTGGGCGAGATCTCGGTGCGGAGCTTGTCGGTCTCGTCGACGTACTCCACGGCCGAGGCGCGCAGCTTCTCGTCGTAGGCCTTGGCGTGGTGGGCGCAGAAGATCAGGTCACCGGCGCCGAGGACGACCCGCACGCGGGCTTGCGCCCCGCAGCGGTCACAGCGGTCGGCGGCGGTCAGGGTTGAGGGAGCGGCAGGGGTCACGGTCGCGTTCACACTCGACACAACACCACACGTACCGCTGACGTTCCCACCGAAACGCTCCGACAGGATGACGGAATGGCAACAACCGGTCCGCTGGGCGGCCTGCTCGTCGCCGACTTCAGCCGAGTGCTGGCCGGCCCGTTCGCCGCGATGATGCTGGCCGACCTCGGCGCGCGGGTCGTCAAGGTCGAGCGACCGGGCACGGGGGACGACTCGCGGGGGTACGGCCCGTTCGTCGACGGGCGGTCGCTGTACTTCGCCCGCGTCAACCGCGGCAAGGAGTCGATCGCGCTCGACCTGAAGGATCCCGCGGATCTGGAGGTCGCCCGCAGGCTCATCGCGCGGGCGGACGTCCTCGTCGAGAACTACCGGCCGGGCGTCATGGAGCGCCTCGGTCTCGGCTGGCCGCGCGTGCAGGCACTGAACCCGCGCATCGTCTACTGCTCGATCTCCGGGTTCGGGCACACCGGGCCGTGGCGGGAGCGGCCGGCGTACGACGCCGTCGTCCAGGGCCTGAGCGGGATCATGGCTGTGACCGGCGACACAGCCGGCCCACCGGTCAAGCCAGGCGTGCCCATCGCCGACCTGTCCGCGGGCCTCTACGCCTTCGGCGGCATCACCAGCGCCCTGCTCGGTCGGGATCGGACCGGGCAGGGGACGCACGTCGACATCGCCATGTACGACGCCACGGTCTCCTTGCTCGAGGGCGCTGCGCTCTCCTGGCTGGCCACCGGCCGTGAACCGGGCCGGATCGGCAACGCGCACTTCGCGATCGCGCCGTTCGACACCTTCGCCTGTGCGGACGGTGACATCACCGTGTGCGCGGCCAACGACGTCCTGTTCGGCGTACTCGTCACTGCCCTCGGAGTGCCACGGCTGGCGACCGACGAGCGGTTCACGAGCAACGCGTCGCGGCACGACAACCGGGAGGCGCTCAAGACCGAGATGGAGACGGTGCTCGGATCGGCTCCCGCGGCGCACTGGCTGGGAGTGCTCGAGGCTGCGGGCGTGCCCTGCGGGCCGATCAGCAACGTCGCGGAGGCCGTCGGCAGCGAGCAGGCCCGCGTGCGCAACATGGTCGTCGACGCGGGCGGACTGCCGGTGCCCGGCAACCCGGTGAAGACCTCGGCGTGGCCCGATGACGTGTCGCGACCTGCGGCGCCGGAGCTCGACGAGCACGGACCGGAGCTGCGCGCCGAGCTCGGCAGCTGACCAGCGCGATGTTCGCCGTTCTGCACCGGTCCCGCCCGGTGCGGTTCGGCGAAGATCTTCGGTGCTCCGCGCGTGTCGCTGCGGGCGACCGCGCAGACGTCCCCCAGAATGGGTGAGGCCCCTCCAAGTATGAGTTGGAGGGGCCTCGTTCGGTCCCGGTGCACCAGCCTGCGATTGCTCGCCGGCCCCGCGTTCCGGTTCCGAGTTGCCGTTCCTGGTGACCGCATCCGGTCCCGGTCACCCGGTTCCTTCTGCTTGCCGGAGTCGCCTCCGGCGTGGCCTCCGTTCCCGGCGACGTCGCAAGTTGTACGGGGTTCCGAGAGGCCGCACAAGGGTTTTCGAGGAACTGTTTTGGCTTCTTTTTTCACCCACAAGATGTCCACAGATGCGCGCCGTTTCCGCGCGCCTGAGCGGGGATCTTCTCCACAGGCCTGTGCGTAACCCTGTGCAGAACTCCTAGCCGCCGAGCCGGTAGATCGCGGTGTGCGCGACGTCCATGACGGGGGTGTCGTCGGCCAGCACGATCGCGTCGTAGCGCACGTACGACGACCCGTTGTGCTCGAAGAGCTCGGTGACCTCGCCCCGAGCCGACAGCGTCGCCGGCAGCCGTGCGGGTGCCAGCAGCCGGCAGTCGCTGGCCGTGTGGATCCAGGGGCCGAGCTCGACGTTGCTCATCAGGACGAGGTTGACCAGGCGCAGCAGAACGGCGGGATGGGCAACGGCTGCGTCCCGGTAGTACCGGTGGGGCTCAGCGATGGCGTCGAGGTAGGCCTCGTTGTCGGCGGTGCTCACCAGGGCCTCGACGGTGCCGAGCGGTCCGAGCTCCAGTTCGTCGGTCGCAACGCGGGTTGTCGGCGTTGCGGCCTTGGGCAGCAGGCGCCGGAGATGTTGCGGGGCCGGTGGGTCGGCGGACCCGACAGCGCGTACGACGGCATCGGCACCCACGAGAAGGAGCTCCGCTGCCGGTCCGATCACTTCGACGTGCTCCCCGTCGTACACGGGTCGACGGAATCGCACGTCGATGCGCCCGCCGGCGAGCCACGGTGGCCCCCAAGCAGCCAACAGCGGCGCCGTCAGGTATGCGAACAGGTCGACACCGGGGACCAGCGCGCCGGTGAAGCCGAACTGCTGGGCGACATCGTCTGCGTGGATGCGGTTGTCGGAGGTGGGTTCGATGTTTCGGGCCACGACGGCGTACGGCGGAAACGTCACGAGGGCGACCGTAAACGTGCCGATACGGTCGAGGCGTGACTGTCGTCGAGGAGTTCCGGGCGTTGCACCTTCCGGGCCGACCACTGCTCATGCCGAACCCTTGGGATGTGGGCAGTGCGCGACTGCTCGCCTCGCTCGGCTTTCGCGCCCTCGCGACCACGAGCGCGGGGTTCGCGGGCACGCTCGGCCGGCCCGACGGCGCCGTCACGCGGGACGAGGCGCTGGCGCACGCGGCCGACCTCGTCGCTGCCGTCGACGTGCCGATGTCGGCGGACCTCGAGAACTGCTTCGCCGACGACGTCGAGGGTGTCGCGGCGACAGCGGCGGGCGCGGCGGCGGCCGGCCTGGCGGGCTTCTCGATCGAGGACTGGTCCGGGACTGACGTCTACGACATCCGGCTTTCAGGTGGCGGGCGCGGACGTGCTCTACGCGCCGGGGCTGAGCACGCTCGCCGAGGTCCGCAGTGTCGTGACCTCCGTCGATCGGCCGGTCAACGTGCTGGTCTGGCCAGGGCTGCCGTCGGTCGCCGAGCTGGCCGAGGCGGGGGTCGCCCGCATCTCGGTCGGTGGCGCGTTTGCGCTCGCCGCACTCGGCGCGGTCACCCGCGCGGCGCGTGAGCTGCTGGACGCCGGCACCTACGGCTTCCTGCAGCTGGCCGCGGAGGGGCGCCGCCAGGCCGCCGTGGCCTGGCCGACCGGGTCGTCCTGACCTGCGGCTGAGACAGCGAACGGCCCCGGGCTCTGCCCGGGGCCGCATCGGTGCTGTAGGTCCTACTTCGGCGGGTCTACTTCGGCGGCGGCGGGCCGAGGTAGCAGAGGCCGTTCGGGAGCACGTTCTTGTCGTGCACGGCCACGTTGTAGCAAGGCCCCTGGTCGTCGACGGTGACGGGGTTGGCCAGCGCCGGGGTGGCGACGGCCACGGCGATGAGCGCGCCGCCCACGATGAGAATGCGGTTACGCATCGATGTCCTCTCTTGTCCCGGTCTGTCCGGCAGCCGGCATCTTGGCGTCCTGATGGCACCAGGGTCAACGGAGGTCGGCTGCGGTCAGCTCTCGGCCGGTGCGCGCTCGCACCTGGTGACCAGACCGAGGGGTGCGAACCCGACCCGCGTGTAGACGCCCTCGCCGTCGGTGGCGTCGAGGAACGCACGCCGCGCGCCCGCTCGCTCTGCAGCGCGGAGCGCGGCGGCGGTCAGCGCGGCGGCGATGCCCTGACGTCGGTACTGCGGGATGGTGGCGACGGCGCTCACCAGCGCGGACCGACCCACGACGCGGGTTCCGGCCGTGGCGACACAGCTGCCGCCGCGGTCGACGGCTGCCAGCAGCGTGACGCCGGGCAGCAGCCGCAGTGCGTCGGCCTCCAGGGGCAGATCCCGCCGTACCGAGGATGCATCGCCACCCCCGTGCAGCACGTCCACCAGCAGCGCCTCCTCGACCGAGATGGCACCGACGCCACCCTGGAGGTCGACGCGTTGCATCGACACGGTGGGCGGCAGGGGGAGATCGGGCAGTCGGGTGAGCGTGTCCCGTCCCATCGCACGCACGGTGTGAACCACGTCGCAGCCACGGTCGCGGGCCAGCGCGATCAACTCGGTCCCCGGATCGGTCAGCGCGATCCAGGCCGGTGAGCTCGTGTCGAGGACACGGGCGAGGTCGCCAGCGACGTCGGCCCGTAGCGTCCACACGCCCCCACCCGTGCCGCCATCAGGGTCGACGACACCGAAGATGCCGGGCCTGGTGAAGTAGCGCAGGCTCGAGTTCCGCGCGAGCTCGCGCAGGGTGCTGCGCCGGAGCTCGACGTACGGCCGCCACGCATCACGGCATGGCTGCGCGGGCGCGGATCTCTGGGCTGGAATCGGCGTCGGCTTCCGTTCACGGTGTGTCCGGGGCCTGCTGACTGTCCGCCGTACGGTGCCGCGCGAGGTCACCCGTCCGGTGCTCAAGACCACGCGGCCGGGCTGTCGTCGGTGCTAGCCGCCGAGCGCGCCGACCAGCGCGCGGATGGGCCGCCGCTCGAGCTGCTCGGCCATCGTCGTCTCGCCGCTGACCAGGCGCACGAACAGGCCCCACATGCCTGGTAGGTAGCGGAAGACGCTGTGGACCGTGCCCGGGTGGTTGGTGAAGGCGGCTCGGGCCCGCCGGCCGGCGGCCATCTCGGGCCCGAGAGCGGCAAGAACGGCATCGTCGTACGACGAAGGCTCCGTCGCGGCGCACTGCCCGGCGATGGCACCCGAGCGCAGCGCGTACGAGATGCCTTCGCGGGTCCACGGCTCGAGGAGGCCGGCGCTGTCGCCGGCGACCAGCACGCGCCCACGGCGCAGCGGCGAGTCGAGCGTGCGGACGCGGGTGAGGTGACCGCCGTCGTGCACTGCGCTGCTGAGGTCGAGGCCCAGCCGGGCGACGAAACCGCGGTAGTAGTCACGCATGGCTTCGCCCTGATCGCGGTCGCCGATGACGCCGACGGTCAGCAGCTCGCCCTTCGGGAACACCCAGCCGTACGAGCCCGGCACCGGTCCCCAGTCCAGGAGGACGTGCCCGCTCCACTCGCTGTGAGCAGGTGTCCGCAGTTCCGCTTCGAGGCCGATATCGACATGCGCGTGCGTCACTCCGACGTAGGCCGCGCACCGGCCCTGGCTGCCGTCCGCTCCGACGACGGCATGTGCCCACAGCGGCCCGTCGCTGGTGCCCAACGTGACGACGCCATCCCCCTCGGCGTAGGCGCCAACCGTCACTCCGGTGCGCAGCTCCGCGCCCGCGACGGTGGCCTGCTCTACCAACGCGGCGTCGAGCTCGGCGCGCATCACCATCGGCAGGAACGGACGGGTCTCCCGCGCGAAGCGCCGGCGTCCGTCGGACGTGAACGTCACCCGACTCACGTCGTCGCGTGCGAGCGCTGACGCGTCCACTCCGGCGTCTCTGATCGCCTGCTGCGACAGGCCGATCAGGCCGCCGCCGCATCGCTTGTAGCGCGGGAGGTTGGCCCGTTCGAGCAGGAGCGTCCGCGCGCCAGCTGTCGCCGCCGCGCGGGCAGCAGCCGCACCCGCCGGGCCGGCACCCACGACGGCGACGTCCCAGACCTCCCTCACGGCAGCAGCGCCGCCGGGATGCCGACGAGGCGCGACCGCAGGTACTCGCCGAGACCTTTCGCCTGCGGGTCGAACCGCGTGGACGCGGCGACGCCCTCGCCGAGCAAGCCGTGCACGACGACGTTGACGGCACGTAGGTTCGGCAGCGCGAAAACGTCGACGTCTAGCCCGTCGGCCTCGGGCAGCAGGCTGCGGAAGGCCTTCTCGTCGAGCCAGCCGAGCAGCCAGTCGGCGGCCTCGTCGGTGCGCGCCCAGAAGCCGACGTTGGCGTTGCCGCCCTTGTCGCCGGACCGCGCACCGATCAGCGTCCCCAGCGGCACCCGCCTCGTTTCCCCGCCGATCATGGAGTTGCTGTACGCCGGCTGAGCGTGCGTGTCGTACGCGGATTGCATGATCGGCGAGGACGTGGGGGTGTGGGGGATGACCTCGCGGTGGCCGTCGGCGTGGACGACGACGTGCTCGACCTCGGGCGCGGGGACGAGGGCCGGCCAGTAGATGCCGTACGGCGTCGCGTCGCCGGGGGGCGATGTCAGGGTGAAGCCCGGGTAGCTGGCCAGTGCGAGCTCGACGGCCCCGTTGCTGAAGGCGCGGCCGAGCACCGTGGGGTCGTCACCGCGCACGGTGAGCTTCAGCAGGGCCGCCGCCTGCTCGTTGGTCGGCGCGTCCGGCTGGTCGAGGCGGACCAGGCGATGCTCGAACGGGTGCGGGTACGCGTCCCGCATTCCCGCGAGGGCGAGCTCGGCCTTGGCTTCGATGTCGAGCCCGGTCAGCACCAGGTCCATCTTGTTGCGCAGTCCACCGAGCATGTTCAGCGCAACCTTGACCGATCCCGACGGGGGCTCACCGCGGACACCGCTGACGCGCACGCGGTCAGGACCTTCCTGCTCGAGCGAGATCGTGTCGAAGCGGGTGCCGACGTCCGGCCCGGCGTACAGAGGACCGGCGATCTCGTAGAGCAGCTGCGCTGTCACAGTGCCGACCGTCACCGCGCCGCCGGTGCCGGGGTGCTTCGTGATGACGCTGCTGCCGTCGTCGTACAGCTCGGCGACGGGGAAGCCGGGATGGATCGGGTTCGTCACGTCCTCGCGGACGAACGAGTAGTTGCCGCCGGTCGCCTGCGCGCCGCACTCGAGGATGTGTCCGGCCACGACAGCGCCGGCCAGCCGGTCCCAGTCGTCGCGTCCCCAGCCGAAGCGGGACGCCGCCGGACCCACCACGAGGGACGCATCGGTCACCCGGCCGGTCACCACGATTCGCGCGCCGGCGTCCAGGGCGCTCGCGATGCCCCAGGCACCCAGGTATGCGTTGGCAGTGAGCGGCGTGCGGTCGCCGAGCGACTCGCCCGTGTCCAGGTTCGACAGCTCGGCATGGAGCGAGTCGATCTTGGGCATGAGGTCGTCACCCTCGACGTGCGCCACCGGCACAGCGACACCCAGCCGCTCGGCCAGCGCCCGCACGGCGTCGGCACAGGCAGCCGGGGCGAGCCCGCCGGCATTGACGACGACCGAGATGCCGCGGTCGGCGACCTCGCCAAGCACGTCCTCGAGCTGCCGCAGGAAGGTTGTGGCGTATCCGCGGGAGGGATCCTTCGCCCGAGAGCGAAACAAGATCAGCAGGGTGAGCTCGGCCAGGTAGTCGCCGGTGACGACATCAACCGGGCCACCCGTCACGACTTCACGCAGCGCCAGGAAGCGGTCCCCGTAGAAGCCGGAGCAGTTCGCGATGCGCAGGGATGTCACGCGCGGATCGTCGCACTGGGCCGGGCGGAGAGGAGCAGGGGTGCGATCACGTGTCATCGCGGTCGCCGCTGCCCTCACCCTCACGACGGGCGGTGCGGTGACCGCCCTCGCGGTGATGGGGCCGGCCGGGTCCGCGGCGGCGAAGCCGGTGCACCAGCTGACGGTGCCCAGCCCCGCCCCGGTTCAGATCGCCGCCAGCCGCTCCCGGCCGGCCACCGTCGCCCCGCGGGTCGCCGCGTTGAAGGTGCTCCGGGTGCCTGACCTGCTCGTCACGGTCCGGCGGTCGCTCACGCCGGCCCAGCTCGCGGCGCTGCACGCCATCCGCGGTATGCAGGGCGTGACCACGCTCGACGTCGGCACCGTCCGACTGGGTGCCGGCAAGGGCGTCCGGATCGCGGGTGTCGACGCCTCGCAGTTCCGGCAGTTCACGCCGCGGGAGACCGCGTCCTCCGACCCGCTGTGGCAGACCGTCGCGCGCGGCGAGCTCGCACCGTCGTACGGCGTCGTGCGGACCCACCACCTCGCGCTCGGTACGACGACCGCCGTCACGGGCCTGCGGACCGTCCGGGCCCGCATCGGTGCCGAAGCCGTCTACGGCATGCCGGGCATCGATGTGGTCACCTCACGTGCCACCGCCCGCTCGGTCGGGGTCGTGCCGGCGAGTGCGGTGCTGCTCAACGCCCCGGAGCGCTCGATCCGGCGGCTCACCGCGGCCGTGCGAGGTGCCGTCGGCGACGCTGCGGTGATCGACGTGCTGCGCCCGGTCGAGATCACGGTGCACCGCAAGGCCCGCACGTACCGGGATCTCTACATCGAGTCCGCCCGCTACTGCCCCGGCCTGCCGTGGCAGGTCCTCGCCGCGATCGGACAGGTCGAGAGCGGCCATGGCCGCAACGTCGGTCCGTCATCGGCCGGCGCCCTCGGGCCGATGCAGTTCCTGCCCAGCACGTGGGCCTTCTCGGGCGTCGACGGCGACGGTGACGGCAAGGCCGACATCATGAATCCGTACGACGCCGTGCCGGCTGCGGCGCTGTACCTGTGCCGGGCCGGCGCCGCGAACGGCGCGCAGGGCCTGTACGACGCGATCTTCAGCTACAACCACGCCGACTGGTACGTGAAGGAAGTCCTGGCGCTCGCTGCCCGTTACCGCTGAGCCAGCTTTCCCCAACGTCCGACTACGCGGTCGCTAGGGCGACCGCTCAGTCGGACGCTGCGTGGGGGCCAGCTGCTCCCGGAGCTCCGGACGCGCTTCGAGGCGAAGCTTCACCGTGGTTGCCGCGGCTTCGACGACGTCTGCGCCGCGGAGCAGCTTCATCGGGTTGACGCCCATCGCAGCGAGGTCGCGCGGAGACGGCTGGAAGACGATGACTACGGCACCGTGCCGACGCAGGAGGCGCACCTCGCGGGCCAGGTAGCGGCGCACGGCCAGCCGGATGAGGGCATCGGGGGAGCGGGTCCCGCCGCCGGGTCCGAACGACATCGGGGAGGAGATGACGACAAGCCCCGGCCGGTCCTTGCTCAACACATCCGCGTTCGTCGGCGAATGCGCCCCGCCGTCGACGTACGGCTGGCCGTCGATGAGGACCGGCGAGAAATAGCCCGGAATCGCGCAGGAAGCGGCGACCGCGGTGCCGACATCGACCTTCGGAGCCGACGGCGTGCCGAAGACCACGCGACGCGCGTCACGGGCGCGCACCGCACAGATTCGCAGGCGGTCGCCCGGCCACTTCTCGCCGTGCAGGTGCGACACCCCTCGGCTGATGCCGTGCGTCGTGTTGCGCCCCGCCGGGATCAGCCCGGAGACCACAGCGCCCGGCCGGACCGCCCAGGGCCGACGGGCGGCGGCGAGCAGCGCGCCCGGCGCCAGTGGTCCTCGACGCAGCACGACCTCCTCCTCGAGCACCGGCAAGCTCGACGCCTGCGTGCGCAGCTGGCGCAGCCGCCGCTGTGCTTCGGCCGATGGCCGGTCGCCGAGCAGCATCGCCACCTGGTCGGCCGCGCCGAACCCGGCCGTGAGGGCTGCGGCGACGAGCGAGCCGGCCGACGTCCCGACGACAGTGTCGCAGTTGCGGCCGTCGAAGCCGGTCTCGTCGCACAGCGCGGTGAGCACACCGAGGTGGAACGCCTGCCCGGTCAGGCCGCCGGCGCCGAGGACGAGTGCGGTGGTCACCGACCTACTGTGTCAGCAGACGACGTTGTCCTGCTGGTAGAGGTGCTCGCCGGTGGCCCCGTCGTAGAAGGACTCGCCACACCAGAACGCCTGGCCTGAGTAGAGCTTGGCGAGCGCGGCGAAGCCCGCGACCCCGACGTCCTGCGTCGTGCTGGTCTCGCTCGCGTGGCCGGCGAACGGTGAGTCGTGCGGCACGGGTGCGTAGCCGTCGAGGGTCGTGCCCGCCTCGCTGTGCTCGCTGTGGGTGAGGAAGGCGGCCATGTCGACCGGGATCTGCTGCGCGCGCAGCAGCACCTGCAGCTGGCGGCTCTCGTCGTGCGTCACCAGGCCGTCGACGATGCCGTGCGCGATCACGACGCCCTTGATGCCGCTGGCGGCGATGTCCTGGGTCCGGTTGACGACCGTGCGGTCGGCGTAGACGGCCGGTTTGGACTCGAACGGGCCGCCCATCTCCTTCTCGATGTCGGCCTGCGCGTGGGCGGCGAACTCGTTGACCCCGGCGAGGGCACGCGCGCCCTGGTAGGTCTCGGTCACGTTGACGGCCGGCTCGACGGCAACCCAGTAGTCGAAGAGCGGCTTGCCCTTGGCGTCCTGCGGCTTGCTCGCGACGACGAGGCCACTGGTGTTGCCGCCCATGCTCACGCCGTAGACGACGTTGATCCCGTTGTGGCCGCACAGCCGGTCGAACATCTGCACGGCGGCGATGGAGTCTTCCGCACCCTCGGCCACCTGCCACCCGCGGCTGCTCGGCAGCCCACCGGGCTTCGTCGCCGGGCTGTCGACCTGGCCGCGGTAGTCAGGGGCGATCGCGATGACACCGAGCGTCGAGGCGGTGCGGGCGAGGTGCGCCGACCAGCTGTACATGGTGTGGCCGTAGCCGTGGTCGAACACGACGATGCCGCGCGGCTTGCCGGCGGGCAGCGCGTAGAGCGCCTGCGCGGTCTGCCCCTTCACGGAGTAGCTGAGGTTGAGGACCTGCGACGGGTCACCGACACACGGGTCCGCGTCGGCCTGGCCGGGGTGGTGCTTGTCGTGACCGTAGGCGTAGTGGTGGCCGCGGTCCTTGCCGTTGCCGTTGTCGTCGCCGGGATCGGCGTACGACGGCAGGGCGGCGACGACGGCGAGGCCGAGGACTGCGCTGGCGAGGACGATGCGGCGAGCAGACACGGGGTGCCTCCGGGAGCAGCTGGGGTGCTCGTGGACTTCGCTACCCGTCGGTAGATCCCTGCTAGGGAAGGAGGACGACCTTGCCGATCGTGCCGCGGTCTGCGAGCCGCGCCAGCGCCTGTGGAGCATCCGTGAGCGGAAGCTCCGCGCCGATGAGCGGGTCGATCTGCCCGGTTTGCCACAGCTCGACCAGAGCTGTGTGCGTGGCCGGGATCACAGCCGGATCCATCTTCCGGTACAGGCCCCAGTGCAGCCCGACGATCGAGTAGTTCTTCACCAGCGCGTGGTTGGTCGGGGCTTCGGCGATCCGGCCGCCGGCGAAGCCCACCACGACGATCCGGCCCTCGAACGCGATGCACTTGCGGCTCTTGTCGAACACGTCGCCGCCGACGGAGTCGTAGATGACATCGGCGCCGCGGCCCTCGGTGACGTCCTTGACCACCGCGACGAAGTCCTCGGCGTTGTAGTCGATGACGACGTCGGCGCCGAGGTCCTTGCACACCTGGACCTTCTCGGGGCCGCCGGCGGTGGCGATGACCCGGGCACCTGCGGCCCGGCCGAGCTGGATCGCTGCCGTCCCAACCCCGCCCGCCCCGGCGTGGACCAGCAGCGTCTCGCCGGGTTGCAGGGCGGCGCGACGGTGCAGTCCGACGTACCCCGTCTGGTAGGTGATCAGCAGGCCGGCCGCCTTGGCAGGCGGCATGTCCGAAGGCACCGTGAAGGCGCCGCTCTCGGGCAGCGCCACCCGTTCGGCGAGACCGCCGTGCGGAAGCGGCGGGCCGCCGATGACCCGCTCGCCGGCGCGCGGGCCGTCGAGCACGGTCCCGCAGATCTCCAACCCAGGCGTGAACGGCAGTGGCGGCTTCTCCTGGTACATCCCGCGGCACAGCAGGACGTCGGGGAAGTTGAGGGCGACCGCGTCAACCTGCACCGACAGCAGTCCCGGTCCGGTTACCGGCTCATCGACGTCGACCCACTGCAGGACCGCCTCGGGCTCGCCGAGCTCCTGCACCTGCCAGGCCTTCATGCCTTCTCCCGTCGCGCCTTAGGGTGCGGCGCATGGTGTTCTTCGCGGACTATCAGAACGAGGTCTACCTCAACGGGCTCGGCGACCAGACACCGGCCTTCCCGGTCGGGTGGCGCGACCTCGAAGCGGCCGCCTACGAGGCGATGACGCCGCAGGCGAGGGGCTACGTCGGCGGCGCGGCCGGTGGCGAGGACACGATGCGGGCCAATCGCGAGGCGTTCGACCGCTGGCGGATCGTGCCGAAGATGCTTCGCGGCATCCCGCACCAGCGCGATCTGTCGACGACCATTCTTGGTACGCCGATGCCGGCGCCGGTGATGCTCGGTCCTGTCGGGGTGCTCGAGATCGTCCATCCCGACAAGGAGCTGGCGGTTGCGCGGGCAGCGGCGGCGCTCGGCGTGCCGATCATCCTGTCGACGGCAGCGACGACGTCGATGGAGGAGGTCGCGGAGGTCGGCGGGCCGCGGTGGTATCAGCTGTACTGGCCGCGCAGCCGCGACATCGCTGCGTCGTTCGTGCAGCGCGCTGAGAAGGCCGGGTACGAGGCGATCGTGTTCACCCTCGACACGTGGCAGCTCGGCTGGCGGCCACGCGACCTGGACTCGGCGTACCTGCCCTTCCTGAAGGGTCAGGGCATCGCCCAGTACGTCTCCGACCCGGTCTTCTGCTCGCACCTGGAGAAGACGCCCGAGGAGGACATGGGGGCGGCCGTCCTCCACTGGTCAGGGCAGTTCGCGAACCCCGAGCTGACCTGGGACGATATCGCCTGGCTGCGTGAGCAGACCTCGCTGCCGATCGTGCTCAAGGGGGTGCAGCACCCCGACGACGCGCGTCGATCGGTGGACGTCGGGGCCGCCGCGATCGTCTGCAGCAACCACGGCGGCCGGCAGGTCGACGGCGCGATCGGCTCGCTCGACGCGCTGCCCGCGGTCGTCGAGGCGGCTGGGGACCTCCCCGTCCTCTTCGACAGCGGAGTGCGGACCGGAGCGGATGCGGTCAAGGCTCTCGCGCTCGGTGCGGCGGCGGTGCTGCTGGCCCGGCCCTATGTCTACGGCCTCGCGCTCGGCGGTGAGGAGGGCGTCCGGCACGTGCTGCGGACGTTCCTCGCCGACCTCGACCTGCAGCTCGGGCTGTCCGGCCACGCGAGCGTCCGCGAGCTCTCGACGACCTCCCTGGTCCGTACCTCCGGGTGACGAACACCTGTCTCCGCTAAGGCGGGTCGCGAGGATCCGCGGCGGCCGCCGTTGACGGGGGCAGGTGCGCAGCAGCGCGCCGTCGTCTGCCGCTGGAGCCCGCACCGTGCGCACCCGCACCCTCGCCATCCTGACCGCCGCCCTCGTCGGTCCGATCGCCGCAACCCTGCCGGCGGCGCCGGCATCGGCCGCCGAGACCTCGTCGTACGTCGTCCGGCTCGCGCCCGGCACCGGCCCGGTCTCGGCTGTGGTGGATACGCTCGTTCAGCGGTACGGCGGCGCTGTCGGCTTCACCTACACCGCGGCTCTGCGCGGCTTCTCGGTGTCGCTGCCTGCGGCTGACGCGTCCCGCCTCGCCGCCGACCCGCTCGTCGAGGCCGTCACGCCGGACCAGAAGGTCACGATCACCGACGTCCAGGCGAACGCGCAGTACGACCTCGATCGCATCGACCAGCGGTCCGCGACGCTCGATCACAACTACACGTACAACGCGACCGGCGCGGGGGTGCACGCCTACGACATCGACACTGGCATCACGCCGGGCCACGTCGACTTCGGTGGTCGCGCGTCGGTCGGCTACGACGCGATGGGTGACGGGCAGAACGGCATCGACTGCAACGGCCACGGCACGCACACGGCCGGCACGATCGCCGGCACGGTCCACGGTGTTGCGAAGCAGGTCTCGATCGTCGGTGTGCGCGTCCTCGACTGCGGCGGCTCCGGTTCGAGCTCGCAGATCATCGCCGGCGTGGACTGGGTCGCGCACAACGCCATCCACCCGGCGGTTGCCAACATGAGCCTCGGCTCGTCGCTCGGCACGGACTCGTCCATCGACGCGGCCGTCAGTGGCCTGATCAGCAGTGGCGTCTCCGTTGCGGTCGCGGCGGGCAACGGCTACGGGAACGGGCTCTACGCGCAGGACGCCTGCAGCACGAGCCCGGCCGACGTGCCGACCGCTATCACCGTCAGCGCGACGGACAACACCGACACCAAGCCGGTGTGGGCGAACACCGGCACGTGCGTCGACCTGTTCGCGCCCGGAGTCGGCGTCGTCAGCGACTGGTACAGCTCGAGCACCGCGGAGCAGTCGGACGACGGCACGTCGATGTCCACGCCGCACGTCACCGGTGCCGCGGCGCTCTACCTGCAGGCCAACCCGACCGCGACGCCGGCGCAAGTGGCGTCGTTCCTGACGTCGCAGGCCACCGCCGGCGCCGTCAAGAGCCCCGGCTCGGGCTCGCCCAACAAGCTCCTCTACATCGGCGGGATCACGGCGACGACCGGCGGCGGTGGCGGTGGTGGCGGCACCAACGCCGCTCCGACGGCCAGCTTCACGGTCAGCACCACCGACCTCACGGCCACCTTCACGGACACCTCCACGGACAGCGACGGCACGATCGCCTCGCGCTCGTGGGCGTTCGGTGATGGTGCGACGGGCAGCGGCACGCCCGTCTCGCACACCTACGCCGCAGCGGGCACCTACACCGCGACGCTCACGGTGACGGACAACGGCGGCGCGACGGCCACGACGAGCAAGTCGGTCACGGTCACGGCGCCGGCGGGTGGTGACCCCGACCCGTCGACCCCGACGCTGACCAGCGGTACCGCGAAGACCGGCAGCAGCGCCGCGGCCGGCGCGTTCGTCTACTACAAGGTGGCCGTCCCGGCGGGTGCGAAGTCAGTTGCCATCGCCCTCACCGGGCCGTCCTGCGGGCTCGTCAGCTGCAACCCGGACCTCGACGTCTACGGCCGCTCGGGTGCCAAGCCCACGACCACGACGTACGGGTGCGCGGCCGCGACCGGGAGCAACACCGAGTCGTGCACGCTGTCGACTCCCGCATCGGGCTACGCGTACGTCGGCGTCTACACCTACTCCGGCTCGGCCGGGAAGGCGTTCACCATCAAGGCGACCGTCAGCTGAGAGACCCCCTCGCGGCAGCGCCTGGCACTCGTGGAGGGTGCCGGGCGCTCCTGCGTCTCAGGTGGCTGGCGGGGGCTCGGCCGTGGCGGGCGTCGCCGGGATGCCGGTCGGCTCGGCCGGCTGCGCGGGGGAGCCGTCGGGGTTCTTGGGGCCGGGAATGCCGCGGAACTGGTAGACCATCGGCTCGAGCCCGGCCTGCAGCAGGTAGGCCTGCCCGGTCTCCCCGTCGTCGAACGCCTTGAGCACGGCCGCGCCCGCCGTCTCGACCGGGATGATCGGCACGCCGCTCTGCTGCAGCACCTCCTTGATCGGCCCGATGATCTTCGTCTCGGCGAACCCGGGGCAGAAGGCGTTGATGGTGATGTTCTGCGGCGCGAGCACCGGGCCCATCGCGCGCACGAGGCCGACAACCGCGTGCTTGTTGGCGCCGTACACCGGGTCGAACGGAACCGCGGTGAGGCCGGCCATCGATGCAGTGCACACGATCGACCCACCGCCGCGCCGGCGCAGCACCGGCAGCGCGGCATGCACGCCGTACACGACGCCGTCGAGGTTGATGCCCATCGCGCGCTTGTACGTCGCGAGGTCGAAGTCCTCGTCCACGCCGCAACCAGTCGCGATACCCGCGTTGAGGAAGAACAGGTCGATGCCGCCGTACGCCTTCTCGGCCTCGGCCGTCGTTGCCACGACCTGGTCGTAGTCGGAGACGTCGCAGTGCAGGAAGGTGCCGCCCAGCTCGTCGGCGATCCGCTTGCCGTCGTCGTCGTTGACGTCGAGCAGGATGACGTCGTCGCCGCGACGGGCCAGCTGGCGGGCGACCTCCGCGCCGAACCCCGAGGCACCACCGGTGATGTAGGCGACCTTTGTCACGGGCTCAGCCCACCGACATCTCGGAGCCATCGGTCTGCAGGTGGCCCTGATCTGTTGCGCCGTCCAGCAGAAGCGCGGCAATCCGCTCGCGGTGCTGCGCGGCGTCGCCGTACGCGTACTCGAGTCGCTTCGCGCGCTTGAAGTAGAAGTGCGCGTCGTGCTCCCACGTGTAGCCGATGCCGCCGTGGTACTGGATCATGTCGCTGGTCGCCTTGCGTGCGGTGTCGGCGGCCTTCGCCTTCGCGATCGACACGGCGACGGTCTTGTCGGGCCGGTCTGCGTCTATCGCGTACGCCGCGTACGTCGCGGCGTGCTCGGCCATCGTGACCATGACGTGCAGATCGGCGAGGTCGTGCTTGATGGCCTGGAACGAGCCGACCGGCTTGCCGAACTGCACGCGGGTCTTGTCGTACTCCACTGTCTCGGTCAGCGCCTTGCGGGCGATGCCGACCAGGTCGTTGGCGACCAGCACCGCGGCCCGGTCGAGGAGGTCCTGCAGCACCTCGGGCGACGAGCGCTCCAGCTTCTCGCCGGCCGCGCCCTCGAGCTCGACCGTGAACAGCCTGGTCGTCCGGTCGAGCGCCTCGCACTGCGTCAGGGTCACGCCGGTGCTCTTCGGGTCGACGAGGTAGATGCCGTCCTGCGCCGCGACGGCCAGGACATCGGCGACGCCGGCGTACTCGACGAGCTCGAGCTTTCCCGACAGCTTGCCGCCGCTGGCCGTTGCCGGCGCGTTGGTGGGAAGCGGCGATGAGCCCGGCCGATGGATCGCGACCGCGCCGCGGACCTCGCCGGAGGCGAGCCGGGGCAGCCACGACTTCTGCTGATCGGGCGACCCCGCGAGCCGGACCGCCTCCGCAGCCAGCACGGTGCCCAGCCACGGCGTCGGCACCGTCCCGGCCCCGAATGCGCGCGCGATCACGGCGGCGTCGAGCATCCCGAGTCCCATGCCGTCGTAGTCCTCCGGGACGAGAACGGCGAGCCAGCCCTGCTCCCCGACGGCCTTCCAGAGCTCGGCCGGATCACCGTCGCCGGCGGGGTCGTCGTACACGGCACGGACCTGGGTGGGGCCGAAGCGGTCGCGCAGGTAGGACCGAACCGCGTCCTGCAGTGCGCGCTGCTCGTCGCTGAGAGCGAACTCCATGGGTGCGGTCTCCTACTTCGGGAGGCCGAGCACGCGCTCGGCGACGACGGTGCGCTGGACCTGGGACGAGCCGCCCCAGATCGTGCAGGACCTCGACCACAGCGCCATCGTGGTGAGCTCCTGCCGGGAGACGCCGGGCCTGCCGGCGACCTGGAACTGCGGGCCTACGACATCGCTGTAGACGTCGGAGAGGTTGCGGAACGTCTCCGACCACATGAGCTTGGTCATCGACGCCTCGAAGCCGAGGTCCTTGCCCTTGGACGTCGAGGTGAGGATGTGCCAGGAGTGGTACTTCAGGCACTCGAGGTCGATCAGCTGCTGAGCCAGCTTCTGCCGGAGCACGGGGTCCTGCGCGGCGGGCTCACCGTCGCGGTCGGTCTTCTGGGCGGCGCGCGCGACCTCGTCCCACATCTTGCGGAACTCGGTGTACTGACCGATCGCCGACGAGCCACGCTCGAACGACAGCAGCAGCATGGCGGTCTGCCAGCCGTTGCCCTCACCGCCGAGCACCTCTGTGATGGGACATGTCGCATCGGTGAAGAAGACCTCGCCGAACTCGCTCGCACCGCTCATCTGCTTGAGCGGTCGCGCCTCGACGCCATCCTGCTTCATGTCGACGAGCAGCATCGAGATGCCGGCATGCCGGCTGCCCTCGGACGGGCCGGTGCGGGCCAGCGTGAAGATCTTGTCGCCGTGCATGGCGTTGGTCGTCCAGATCTTCTGGCCGTTGATGAGGTACTCCTCGCCCTGCTTCTCCGCCTTCATCTGCAGCGCAGCGAGGTCGGAGCCGGCGCCGGGCTCGGAGAAGCCCTGGCACCAGATCGTCTTGTTGTGCAGCAGCTCGGGGATGATCGTCTTCTTCTGCTCCTCGGTGCCGAGGAACATCACTGTGGGCGCGAGGAACGCCAGGCCGAGCGGGTTGACCGTGGTCGGTGCGTTCGCCAGCACCATCTCCTGGTCGTAGATCGCCTTCATCCCCGGCGTACCGCCTCGCCCGCCGTACTCCGTCGGCCACTGGATCCCGGCGAACCCGGCCTTCGCCTTGTTCGCCTCCCAGTCGCGCCGGATCTGGAACTGCTCGGCATCGGACTTGTCGGCCCAGAACTCCGATCGGCGCATCTCCTGCGGGAGGTTCTTGTCCAGCCAGCTGCGGAGCTCCTTGCGGAAGTCCTCCTCCGCCTCGGTGAATGCCAGGTCCACGGGTGCTCCTCGTCGGGGGGTGGTTCCAAAACCGAACGTCGTTCTACTCCATCGTGACCGATCCCTGCCACGGGGGTCCGGCCGGGTCGTCATGTCCCAGACTGACGCGGTGACCCTTGCCGATGTGCTGCTCGAGCTGGCGACCCGGCTCGCGCGGGAAGCCGGTGCCCTCGCACTCGAGATGCGGGTCGGGGTCAAGCAGCTGGACCCGAAGTCGAGCCCCACGGATGTCGTCACGGCTGCGGACCAAGCGGTCGAGCGCCTGCTCGTCGACGGCATCAACACGGCACGACCGGACGACGGCCTGCTCGGCGAGGAGGGTGCGAGCGACCCGGGGACGAGTGGCCTGCGTTGGGTCGTCGATCCGATCGACGGGACGGTCAACTACCTCTACGGCATCCCGCAGTGGGCGGTGTCGATCGGTGTCGAGGACGACCGCGGTGCGCTCGTCGGTGTCGTCTACGACCCGGCCAAGGAGGAGCTGTGGCAGGCCGTGCGCGGTGCCGGCTCGACGCTGAACGGCGTGCCGCTGCGCTGCACGTCGGTCACGTCGCTCGGGCAGGCGCTCGTCGCGACCGGGTTCGGGTACGACGCGCGTCGTCGAGCGGCGCAGGCCGAGGCGCTTCGCGATGTTCTGCCGAACGTCCGTGACATCCGCCGAGCCGGAGCCGGTTCGCTGGACCTGTGTTCGGTCGCCGCCGGTCGCGTCGACGCGTACTACGAGCAGGGCCTGTCGCCGTGGGACCTGTCGGCGGGCACGCTCATCGCCCGCGAGGCGGGGGCCCGGGTCGAGGGCTTGAAGGGCCGGCCGCCGTCGGCCGATCTTGTCGTCGCGGCTGGACCAGGGATCTTCGACGCCCTGCACGACCTGCTCGCAGCAGCCGACGCCGACAAGGACCCGCTGGCATGAGGTTCGAGGTCGACGGGCGGTTCGGCCGGGTCGTGCAGCGCATGTCGAGCTCGCCGCGCTTCGCCCCGGTGGCCAGTCGGGTGCTGCCGCCGATCGACCGCACCCTCACGAAGCTGACCCGCGGTCGTTTCGTGCTGACCTCACTGCTGATGCCGAGCCTGGTCCTGACGCACACGGGGGCGAAGACCGGCCGGCAGCGCGTCACGCCGCTCGCATGCATGCCCGAGGGCGACGGGGTCTGGTACGTCGTCGCGAGCAACTTCGGGCAGAAGCAGCACCCCCTGTGGAGCGGCAACCTCATCAAGACGCCGGCCGCACAGGTGATGTTCGAGGGCAAGACCTACGACGTGATCGCGCAGCTGCTGAACGCAGAGAAGAAGGCGGAGGCGTGGCAGCGGCTGACCAAGGTGTGGCCGGCGTACGACGCGTACTACGAGCTGAGCGGCGGCCGCGACATCCGGGTCTTCCGGCTGACGACCTCTTCGTAGAGCTCGAGCGTCCGGCGGGCGATGGCGGCCCAGCCGAAGTCGGCGACAGCACGCTCTCGGCCGGCTCGGCCCATCGTCGCCGCGCGTGAAGGGTCGGTGAGCAGCTCGCTGAGGCGGGCGCCCAGATCGCGCTCGAACGAGGCCGGGTCCTTCTCGTCGTACGGAACGAGCAGTCCGGTCTCGCCGTCGACGACCACCTCCGGGATGCCGCCGACCGCCGACGCGACGACAGCCGTGCCGCAGGCCATCGCCTCGAGGTTGACGATGCCGAGGGGCTCGTAGACCGACGGGCAGACGAAGACCGTCGCGTGCGAGAGCAGCTGCACCACGTCCTGGCGCGGCAGCATCTCCTGGATCCAGATCACTCCTGCGCGGGTCTGCTGCAGCTCGGCGACGAGTGCGGTTGCCTCCGCGGCGATCTCCGGGGTGTCCGGTGCGCCGGCGCACAGCACGAGCTGGCCGGGCAGGTCGCGGGCCGCCCGGAGCAGGTGCGCCAGACCCTTCTGCCTCGTGATGCGACCGACGAACAGCGCATAGGGCTGGGACGGGTCGACGCCGTGTCTGTCCAGCACCTCGGTCGCCTCGACCGGCTGGTACTCGTCGGCATCAATGCCGTTGTGCACGACGTGCACCTTCGACGGCTCGAGGTCCGGGTAGGTCGCCACGACATCGGCCGCCATTCCGTTGCTCACCGCGATGACGGCGTCCGCCGCCAGAACAGCGGTCTTCTCCGCCCACGACGAGAGCTGGTAGCCGCCGCCGAGCTGCTCGGCCTTCCACGGCCGCAACGGCTCGAGCGAGTGCACGGTCATGACGTGCGGGATCCCGTGCAGCAGCTTGCCGAGGTGCCCGGCGAGGTTCGCGTACCACGTGTGCGAGTGCACAAGGTCCACGCCGGCCAGCGCCGTCGCGATGCGCAGGTCGACCGACACCGTCTGGAGCGCCGCGTTCGCTTCGACGAGCTCGGGGTCGGCGGAGTAGCCGTTGGCATCCGTGCGGGCCGGGCCGAAGCAGTGCACGTCGACGTCGATCAGCCGGCGGAGCTCACGGGCGAGGTACTCCACGTGCACCCCGGCACCGCCATAGACCTCCGGCGGCCACTCGCGTGTCACCAAGCCGATGCGCATGCCCGCGACGCTAGTGCGACAGACTCGGCTCATGTCCACCCGTCAGCCGCGCGTCCTGGGCATCGTGCTCGCCGGCGGCGAGGGCAAGCGGCTGTCGCCCCTCACTGCTGACCGCGCGAAGCCGGCGGTGCCCTTCGGGGGCATCTACCGGCTGGTCGACTTCGTGCTGTCCAACCTCGTCAACGCCGGCTACCTGCGCATCGTCGTACTGACTCAGTACAAGTCGCACTCGCTGGACCGGCACATCACGACGACCTGGCGGATGTCGACGCTGCTCGGCAACTACGTCACCCCGGTCCCCGCCCAGCAGCGGCTCGGACCCCAGTGGTTCAAGGGCTCGGCCGACGCGATCCACCAGTCGCTCAACCTCGTGTACGACGAACAACCCGAGCACGTCGTCGTCTTCGGCGCCGACCACGTCTACCGGATGGACCCGCGGCAGATGGTCGAGCAGCACCTGGCGTCGGGGGCGGGGGTGACTGTTGCGGGGATCCGGGTGCCGCGGGCCGATGCGTCGCAGTTCGGGGTCATCCAGACCGCGGCCGACGGGCGGCACATCGAGCGCTTCCTGGAGAAGCCGACCGACCCGCCGGGGCTGGCCGACGCGCCCGACGAGGTGTTCGCGTCGATGGGCAACTACGTGTTCTCGACGGAGGCGCTGCTCGAGGCGGTGAAGATCGACGCGGGCGACGAGGGCTCCGTCCACGACATGGGCGGCAACATCATCCCGATGCTCGTCGCCAGGGGCGCTGCGCAGGTCTACGACTTCGCCGACAACGACGTGCCCGGCGCGACCGACCGCGACCGCGGCTACTGGCGCGACGTCGGGACCCTGGACGCCTACTACGAGGCGCACATGGACCTGGTGTCGATCCACCCGATCTTCAACCTCTACAACCGGCGCTGGCCGATCCTGACGTCGTCACCCGCGCTGCCACCCGCGAAGTTCGTGCTCGAGGAGCCCGGCCGCACCGGCTTCGCCGTCGACACGCTGATCAGCCAGGGCGTCATCGTCTCGGGCGGCATGTCGCGCCGCTCGATCCTGTCGCCCGGCGTACGCATCCACTCCGGCGCAGAGGTGACCGGAAGCGTGCTGCTGCACGGTGTCGACGTCGGACGTGGCGCGGTCGTGCAGAACGCCATCGTCGACAAGAACGTCATCATCGGAGCCGGCGTCGAGCTCGGCGTCGATCCGGATGCTGATCGCGCGCGTGGCCTCACCGTGACTACCGGAGGGGTGACCGTCGTCGGCAAAGGCGAGCGGGTCTTGGACTAGCTCCGCCTCGGTCAGATGACTGCGTCAGATGACGTAGTGCGGTGCCACCTCGAGGTTGACCTCGATGTTGTCGCGCGTCGCGCGGGAGTACGGGCAGACCTGATGGGCTTTCTCCATCAGCTCCTTGCCCTGCTCGGCCTCCAGCGCGGGGAACTGCCCGACGAGGGTCACGGCGAGCCCGAACGCCTTGCCGTCGATGCCGAGCGAGACCTGTGCCGTGATCTGCGACTCGGAGACGTCGAGCTTCTCGTGCCCGGCGACCCGCTTCAGCGCGGAGTGGAAGCAGGCCGCGTAGCCGGCCGCGAACAGCTGCTCCGGGTTGGTCTTGTCGCCGCCGGGACCGCCCAGCTCCTTGGGATGCGCGAGCAGCAGGTCGAGCACGCCGTCATCGCTGACGACCTCGCCTTCTCGACCGCCCCGTGCCGTCGCTCTGGCCGTGTAGAGGATGTCCACCATGCCGCGGACCCTATGCCTCACCGGCAGCTCACGGGCCACCGCCTAGCGTGCGGGTGTGCGCCGAGGTCTCCTGCTGCTGCTCGCCGTCGTACTGACCGCTTCTGCCTGCAGCACCGGCAGCAAGCCGAACCCGCGTCCCGGTATCGACGGGCTGCGGACGTTCAAGGAGGAGCCGAAGACCAGGCACACGACCAAGCACGTGACCTACGACCACACGCCACCGGCCGGCGGTCAGCACTTCCCGGCGTGGCTGCGCTGCGGCGTCTACACCGAGCCGGTGCCGAACGAGTTCGCGGTGCACTCGGAGGAGCACGGCGCGGTCTGGCTCACCTACCTGCCCGACCCGAGCGCTGACGACATCGCCAAGCTCGCGGCGTTGGCCAACGGCAACGACTACGTGCTCGTGTCGCCGTATCCGGGCCAGCCGGGCAGGTTCATGGCGTCGACCTGGGGTGCTCAGCTCAGCGTCGACTCGGCGGCCGACGCCCGGCTGAAGAAGTTCGTCGACACGTACGCCGGCGGCGGCCAGGGCGGGGAGAAGGGCGCCGACTGCGCCCACGGCCTGACGCCCGACGAGGCCCGGGCCGCGTTCGACAAGGCAAACTCCTAGCCGCCCCTCCCGGACTTATTTGCCGGCACCGGACCAGACAGAAATGCACACTTCTCGGTACGTCGGGGCGCGCGTACGCGTGCCCCGCCGCTCGGCCGCTCAGGATTGTGCATTTCCGTCGGGCTGAGGCGGTGGCGGCCGGC
>JAWWOH010000138.1:0-2782 GCA_033851845.1 Actinomycetota bacterium | reverse complement strand
CGTGGAACTCGTGGAAGACGGCGAGGTCACGCCGGGCGCTTCGGGACTGCACGAAGTCGCGCTCCGTCGCGATCCTTCTTAACATGACTTTTACGAATGTTCGCGTTCTCATCGCGGATGATTCTTGCGGCTGGCGGTATCTGAGATCCGCGGTACCATCCGCCGGTCAACCGGGGTCCCGAAAGACCTGCACACAAGAGGGAAAAGGAGTCTCATGCGTTTCAGCCGAC
The DNA here is from genome assembly GCA_033851845.1 of Actinomycetota bacterium. Lineage (GTDB taxonomy): Bacteria > Actinomycetota > Actinomycetes > Mycobacteriales > SCTD01 > RYN-124. The sequence goes on along the minus strand of JAWWOH010000138.1, from coordinate 2,552 downwards.
TACTGCTGCTCGGCGTTGCAGCAGCAGCCATCGCGGGTGTTGTCGTTCCCGCCGCCAGCGCGCTCACCTTCCCGGACGACGTCTGTCCGATTCGCGCGGGCACCACGATCAAGGTCTGCCCTTCGGGCGAGACCGGCAAGCCTTACAACTACCAGCTCAAGGGCCGCGACGGCACGGGCTGCGTCCCCTACGTCAGGTGGAAGGCCGACGGCCTGCCGCCCGGCCTGTCGATCGACTCTTCGGGAGGCCTCATCAGCGGCACGCCGACACAGACGGGGACGTACGTCTTCTGGGTCACGATGACGGACATCCCGGCCTCCGCCGGGGGAGTCTTCTGGTGCAGTGACGACAACTCGACGGAGAAACAGTTCGAGATCACGATCAACCAAGGGCTTCAGATCAATCAGCGTCAGACCACGCTGACGCCCGGACAGATGACGGTCCCGTACAACTTGCAGTTCACGGCGACCGGCGGCAACCCGACGTGGGCGGTTTCAGCCGGCTCGTTGCCCGGCGGGTTGACGCTCAGCTCTGCCGGCCTGCTCTCGGGCACGCCGACGGCAGCCGGTGACTTCAACTTCAAGGTCAAGGCGACGGACAGCGGTCGGTCCGACACGCAGACGTACTCGATGTCGGTCGTGCCGAAGCTCGTCATCGGCTCTACGAACAAGTTCGGCGAGGTTGGTCTCGCGTACAGCTTCACCCCACAGGCGACGGGCGGGAAGGCCGGCTACACGTGGTCGGTCGACGGCGCGCTGCCGGCCGGGCTGACGATGGACTCAGCGAGCGGTGCGATCAGCGGCACTCCGGCGGCGGCCGGCACATCTACGCTGAAGCTGACCGTCAAGGACAGCCTCGGCCTCACGTCGACGGTCGACTTCCCCCTGACCGTCGCTCCGCGACTGCTCGTGACGAAGCGGCCGCTGGTGGCCGCGAAGGTCGGTAGTGCATACCGAGTGACACTCCGGGCGACCGGCGGCGTCACACCTCGTAGGTGGCGCATCCTCGGCGGCCTCCCGGGCTTCCTCCCGCGGGGCCTCAGGCTGAACGCGAAAACCGGCCAGATCTCCGGTACGCCAAGGCAGGCCGGCACGTTCCGTTTGCGCATCCAGGTGGGCGACAAGCTCGGCGCGCACTCCGCGGTGGGGGTCGTCCTGAAGGTGTCCGCCTAGGCGGAAAGGAGATCCCAGAGCGCGTTCGTGTAGCGCTCCCAGGTGAGACTCCGCTCCACCGTTTCGCGGGCGCGGATGCCGAGAGCAGTTGCGGCATCCGCGCCCGCAAGCGTTTCCAGCAACGCGCGCTCGAAGGCAGCCTCGTCGCCGGGCGGCACGAGGCGGCAGTTGACACCGTCCTCGAGCTCGTAGCCGTCTGCGATCGCAGCAGTCCGCGACACGATCACCGGCTTGCCCATCGCCATCGCCTGCAGCAAGGTGGTGGTCGCGCCCGAGTAGCTGTTGTCGATAACTGGCAACGCGACACAGCGCGAGGTCGCGACCCTCAGGCGCACCTGCTCGAACGGGATGTCGGTCTCGAGCGTCACGTTGTCAGGTAGCCGACCAAGGCTGCGTGCGCGGTCTGCACCCGCGACGATGCGAAAGGTCAGCTCGGGGTGGCGCCCTGCGATCCCGAGCAGGAGCTCGAAGTCGCGGCGTGGGTCGACTCCGACAGACAACACGTCGTTGCCGCGCTCGGCCTCGACCGGACGAAAGGCGTCGACGTCGACGCCGAACGGAACGAACACGACCTTCGGACCGCCGGGCCCGAGCCAGTCGCGGAGCACCACAGCCTCGTGCTCGCTGTAGGCGACGACCGCCGCGACTCTGCGCAGAGCGCTGCGATAGAGCCTCCGCATCGGCGCATTTCGGAGCTGCATGAGCCGCTCCGGCAGACCGATCGACCCATCGACGAGCGGCCGGCGCACGAGGCCGAACCGTTTCAGCAGGATCAGCGGAATGCCGACGGTATCGACCGTCGAGAAGATCACCTGTGCGGCGTTCGCGCGCCGGAGTGAGCCGAGCACCGACGCGAAGTCACCGCCGTAGCCGCCCACCGAGTAGAGCAGCTTGTTGAGCACGGAGCCCGCGGCCCGGGCCCAAGGCGGAGCGACCGGCTCGAGGTTGTATGAGACGCGGACGCCTCGTGCCGCTATCTCGTCCAGGCCGAACAGGGTGAAGCGCTCGGCCGACCCCAGCGGCGTGCGGAGGGCGGCCCGCCGCTGAGGCGAATCGCGGAAGGCGAAGAAGACGGACGATGGGGTAACGACCGGCACAGCCGCAACCGTAGAGCACCCCCGCTGCTCGCTAGGGTTTCGGGCGGTGCACAGGAAGAAGACAAAGCTCGCAGCACGTGCGCACCGCCTGGCGACGGGCGTCGAGCGCCGCGGTGTCAAGGCCACGTACGAGCTGCACGACCGGCTCCTCTCCAACCGCGCGAGCCGCCGGAAGTTCGCCGGCAGCAGACCTGAGCTCGACGACGTCCAGCGCTCGATCGTGACGGCGCTCGAAACGGACGGCTACGCGACCGTTCCCTTCGCAGACGTCGTCACGGACGCC
>JAWWOH010000051.1:0-3757 GCA_033851845.1 Actinomycetota bacterium | reverse complement strand
ACCATTATCCCACCACCACACCGAACACTAAAGACAGACACGCATCACGACACTAGGGGTCATCGGAGCTGCGGGAAATACTTGCCGAACTCGGCCTCGAGGGTGAGCCGACCCAGTTTCCGGTATTCCTGATAAATCCCGGCCACCAGGTCGGCCGTGCCGACTGACCGGTCCTCCTTGGCTGCGAGGTAGGCGGCCGAGACGACTGCCGAACGGATGTTGCCCCCGGTCAGCTCGAAGGCGTCGGCGCAGAAGTCAAGATCCAGGCCGACGTCGCGGGGAATGAGGCGTCCCAGGCACCGATCCCACAGCCCACGTCGCAGCGTTGCGTCCGGCAGCGGGAAGTCGACGATCAGGTCGAGCCGGCGGGTGAGCGCGTCGTCGAGGTTCGCTCGCAGGTTGGTCGCCAGGATCGCCAGACCGTCGAAGGACTCCATCCGCTGCAGCAGGTAGGCGCTCTCGATGTTGGCATACCGGTCGTGCGCGTCGCGCACCTCCGATCGTTTGCCGAAGATGGCATCGGCCTCGTCGAACAGCAGCACCGCATTGACCCCGGCCGCCTCGGTGAAGATGCGCTCGAGATTCTTCTCGGTCTCGCCGACGTACTTGTCGATCACGCCCGAAAGATCGACCGCATAGAGATCGAGGTCGAGATCGGCCGCGATCACCTCAGCCGACATCGTCTTGCCGGTACCTGAGTCACCGGCGAACAGCGCGGTCACGCCCCGACCCCGGCCGCCGCCCGGGCGCATGCTCCACTCGTCGAGCACCCGCGACCGGTGCCGCGCTCGCACCGCGATCTCGCAGAGCTGGGCGACCGTCGGCTCGGGGAGCACCAGGTCCGCCCAGCCGACCGCGGGCTCGATCCGCCGCGCCAGCCGGGCCAGGCCGATCGTGTTCTGCGCGCGCGCTCCGTGCCCGAGATCCATCTCGGTCACCGGGCTTCCCCGCACCTGCGCCTGCAGGCGGGCAGAGCGCGCCGCTTGGGCGACCTGCTCGGGGGACAGTACGAACTGGGCTGTCGCGGCACCCGGATTGAGTTCCGGCGCGAGCTGGCCGTCGAGGCACTCCAACCACAGCGCGGAACGCTGCTCGGCAGTCGGGCTGGGCACGTCGATGAGCAGCGGCGGCGTCGCCGACCAGAGCGGATCCCAGTGAACCGTGCCGGCGAGCACGACCGTCGCCGGGGAGCTCGATAGCCGGCGAAGCACCTCGCGGTGCTCGACGAGCGAGTCCGCCGGAGCGCCGACCAGAACCGAGCCGGTCAGCCGCGCCTCACGCACGGCGACAGCAACGAGGTCGGCCGCGTCCGCCCGGCCGGCAAGCCAGCGCAGGTCCAGCACGAGCGGCCGCCGACCGGCCGCTCTGGAAGCCGCGCAAGCCAGGGCTGTGGCCCCAGCACCCGGTCGCTCGCGCAGGTACAGCAAGCCGACCTCGCTCGCGAGACCACGCAGGAGCGTCCCGTCGCCGTCCACCGGCACTCCTGGAGGCAGCGGGGCGAGGATGTCGGCGAGCGCTGGATCGGGCTGATCGTCGCCAAGAAGGTGGGCGGCCACCCGGTCGGGGACCCGAAGCGCCCGGGACAGCAGCGGCCGATCCTGGTCGTCAACCACCATCAGCCGGCCGGCGACCAGCGGCGAGTCTGCCCCGAACCGCGATCGGGCGGCTGCGGACGCTTCCGGTACTCCGCACAGGCCAAGGGCGAGCCCGACCGAGGCGCGCCGCCGGGTCACGTCGTCGTTGAGGTATCCGTAGAGCTGTTCAAACCGCGGGTCGACGTCGGGGATCAGAGCGATCAGAAGCACCTCGACGTCCAGCGGTTCAAGGCCAAAGTTGCGCTGCAAGCGCCGCAGCCGCAGCTGACGACCGGAACCCTCGGCGGTGTCGGCTGTGTGTTCGATCCCTGCGAGGTGTTCGACCTCGGTCTGGTCCGGCGCCAGGGTCGACGAGCCGGCGGCGAGCAGCCGGTCCACCGCCGCCTCGGAGAGGTAGAGCCCGCGGAAGGCATCGTCGGGATCCGGGTCGCTGGTCCGGCGTAGCGCGACGGCCCTTCGGACCCGGGATTCGACGAGCGCAAGTCGGGCGAGCACATGCTCGAGGCTTGACGTCGAGGCGGCTTGGTCAGCCATCATTGTGTGCCGGGCGGCCGCTTCGCCGGCCCGCGGTCACGTAGTGGGCGTTTGGCGCCTGCGGTGCGCCTCATGCCGCCGGGACGACCTGAGTCACCGGTATCGGCCGAGGCGCTGGGTGGCGACTCGCTGCTCGTTTCCGCCGGATCGAACTTGCGTCGCGGGGGGTCGCGCCGGTCCCCTGCGCGGTCCCCGAAGTCGATGGTGAGAGGGTCCTTTACCGGGGGACCGGCCGGGAACGGGCGCCCGCCGTCGACCGGTGCGGTGACCACCAGGTCCAGCGAGGGCTTGAGCTCTCCGCCCAGTGCCGACCAGACGTCGGCGAAGGCCCGGTCCTCGGGTGGCGGCAAGGCGACCGACAGCGTCACCGGCAGCCCGAGCTCGGCCAGCGCCCCGCTCAGCAGTTCGGTCGGCAAACTCTCGTTCCGCAGGAAGCAGTAGAGCAGCGCCGAGAGCAGCCGGTGCTCGTCTTCGGGTCGCTGGGTCCACGCGGTGATCAGGTAGCTCACCTTGAAGTGCCGTGGCGGTTGCTGCCTGCTGACGACCACCCCGCGTTCGTCGTAGCTGTTGATCAGGCCCCGTTCCCGCCTGCGCATGTCCTCGCGGATGTCGTACAGGTAAAGGTTGACGGTCGGTGCGTTGCGCCGCGATGACCACTCCTTCGTCGGCGCATCGAAGACCACATCGACGCCCGACGAGTTCACCGCCTCGGCGCGGACGAGTGCGCGCAGGGCCTCATCGACTTCGTTGAACACAGGTCAAACCTGCCGTGAATGGCCCGGCTGGGCAGGCCCAGTCGGGCAAGCCCCGGGACCGGCGTGGCTGCCCTTAGGGGCGAAAACCTGCAGCATCGTCAGATCAGCCCCTGCTTGAGCGCGTAAGCGACGGCATGTGAACGGTTTCGCAGCTGCAGCCGAGTCGTGACATCGTGCAGGGCGTTTTTCACCGTCCGCTCGGAGTAGGACAGCTTGGCGGCGATCTCGTTGGTGTCGAGTCCCTCGGCGACCAGGCGCAGGATCTCGATCTCACGGGCGGACATCCCGTTCAGCGTCAGGCCGCGCGGGTTCAGCAGCTGCCGTTGCAGCCGTCCGATCTGAGCCAGCAGCCGGCCGAGCAGGTCGCCGGGCACACTGCCCTCGCCACGGGCCGCGGCGCACACCGCCGTGGCCAACCGCTCCGGAGTCGCCTCGGCACGCCGCACCAGCCCGGTGACCCCGGCCTCGACGGCCGCCGCCAACCCTGTGTCGTCGATGTGCGTGACGACCAGAACCGAACGCTGCGCGCCGCGTTGCAGGCTGCGCAACATCTGGACGACTTCCTCGTCGACGCTGTCGGCGACCACCACCGCCACCGCCGCGCGCTCGTCCCCGGCATCGAGTAAACTGACTTCTGGCCGTGGGCGCAGTTGGCTAGCCACCCCAGCGTGTGAGACTGGGTCATGAGCACAGACGCAAGTCCCAACACGCTCCATACCGTCGCTCCCGGGGTCTGGTCGCTGTCGCCGTGCCCGATCGTGCAATGGCACGCTCATCGTGCACTCAACGTGGGCTCAACGGGCAGGTCGTTCCAGGTCGACAAGACGCCAGCCGCGTGCGCTCTGATCTGCTCAAGCCGATCGAGGGAATGGC
>JAWWOH010000050.1:0-5465 GCA_033851845.1 Actinomycetota bacterium | reverse complement strand
GAGCGACGAGCAGCCGAGCGCGAGGCGCTGCGCGCCCGCCTCGACGAGGGCTGATCCGCTACTTGTTGGTGATGACGGCGGTCAGCGTGCCGCTCGTCGGCACGGCGGTGCACGTCGAGGAGATCGTGGGGCGGACGCTGATGCTCGCGGCCGTCTTCGGGCTCACGGTCAGGACACCGCTGCCGCAGAACGTCACCACGCTGTTGTAGTCGTCGTCGGCGAAGATCTGGAAGCCGGCGGCCTGTCCGCTTCCGTCGACCATCGTGACCTTGACGGTCTTCTCGCCCTTGACCGTGGTGAAGTCCCAGCACGCGTCGATGACGGCGCACGGGTTCTCGGCCGAGGTGCTGCCGACGCCGTCTGCGTTGGCCGCCTGGAAGCCCTGGTAGGCGTAGGTCAGCGTGCGGGTGCTCGCCTTCGCACCGGCGTGCGCGACGGCCGGGCTCACAGCGACAAGGGCCACGGTGGCCAGAAGGGCGGTGCGCTTCACGATCACTCCATCGGTTGGGTTGCTGGGCGAGGTGGCAGGAGTTCGACGCGGCGGTGGAAGTTCCTGCTCGTACGCCCGCTGCAACGACGGAGTACGCCGGAGAGATACGCCCGGAGGTCCGGCTGACCTCAGTCGAGCGGCTGAGTGGGCTGGACCAGGAAGATCCAGATGTCCCAGACGATGTGGCTGACGACGAGCGCCGGCATCGAGACGCCGCTTGCCCGAAGCGCAGACCAGCCGCCTCCCGCGACAGTCGCGGCACCGATGAGGGTCGGGTTGCGGGTGCACAGGTGCACACCGCTGTACGCCGCGGTCGCGGCGACCGCGCCCTTGACGGGTCCGTACCGGCGCGTCAGCTCCGACTGGAGCATCCCGCGCCAGTAGAGCTCCTCGGCCGGCCCGATGACGGTCGCGAGTCGAGCAGCGATCTCGCTCTTCGGTCGCAGCGTGCGCAGCTCGTAGACGTCCGCGATGTCCTCCGCGCCGCTCGGCATGATGACGCGCGCGGCCTTGTCGCCGACGGCGAAGACGGCGTACAGCGCGGCCGCGATCGCCGCCCCGGTGGCCAGATCGCGCGGCCGTGGCTTCTCGCCGCGAAGGTCGCCGTCGGAGGCGAGTGCCGCCGTGCCGAGCAGGAGTCCGGTGCGGGTCATCCGCTGCCAGAAGCGCTCCTTCGGGCCGAGGAACGTCGATGCGAACGACGCGTAGCCGACCGCGAGGCTGGCAGCGGTGAACGCGCGGCCCGGCCGCGTCTGGAGGCGCATCAGCGCTGCCACACCGACGCGGCGGTGAGTCCCGCGGCAAGCAGCAGTCCGAACGCGGCGTGCAGCTGTGCGGTCTGCAGGTCGATCATCGCGATCGCCCGTTGCTGACCGGCTGCGCCGAGCTCGCTGGCACGCAGGGCGCGGACGAACAGCGGCAGCGAAAGCACCGCGAGCAGCGACAGCGGCGGCAGCACGGTGAGCGCGACCGATGCCGCGAGTGCGACGTACGCGCCGACGAGCAGGAACACGTAGACCTGGTGCGCGACGACACGTCCGGCTCGGATGGACAGCGTGCTGATGCCGGCGCGGGCGTCCTCGCCGACGTCGCGCCATTCGTTGCCGTGCAGGATCGCGGTGACCAGCAGGCCGATGGGGATGCTGAGCACCGCGGCTTCCCACGACCAGTGCCCGGTCACGCTGAAGTAGCCGCCCAGCACCATCAGCGGACCCATGAGGACGAAGACGAGGGGAAGCCCGAGCGCGCGGTACTTGTACTGAAGCGGCGGCGCCGTGTAGCCCCAGCCGCCGATGAGCCCGGCCAGACCGAGCAGCACGAGCGGCCAGCCGCGGACGGCGACGAGTCCGATGCCGATCGCGATGGCGATGCCGAACGCCGTTCCGGCCAGGACGAAGGCGGACCGCTCCTTGACCCGCCCGGTGACGAGCGCGTGGCTCGCGCGCGGTGACGTGATCGTGTCGATGCCCTTGCGCACGTCGTAGATCTCGTTCACGACGTTGGTGCCGATCTGCAGCAGCATCCCGGCGGCCAGCGCAGCGATGAACGGCCACCAGGCGAACTGGTTCCGGACCGCGGCGAGTGCGCCTGCCGAGGCGACCGGGACGAACGACGCGGTCAGGCTGAAGGGCCGGGCGATCTCCGACCAGCCCGCGGCGCGCCGGCGCATCGAGAGCCGGTCGTCGCCGACGACAGCCGACCTCGGAGCCGGCACAGCCGCGGACGCGCCGGTGCCGTAACGGCGAGCGGCCTCGATCACGCCGGCGATCTGCTCCTCGGTCTGCACGACCGGCTGCAGGATCGGCAGCGTCAGGCCCGCGTCGACGTACGCCTCGGTGCGGCCGGCGATCTCGCTCGCCGTACCGCAGAGCAGGAAGGCGTCCACGAACTCGTCCGGGATCAGCGCGGCGGCTGCGTGGTAGTCGCCCGCCCGCCAGGCAGCCATCACGTCCGTGCGGATCGCTGGGTCGAGACCGACGCGTCGCATCGAGATGTCGCTCTGCACGGCGAGCATGTAGATGGCGAACGGCTCGCGTTTCGCACGGTCCAGCGCGGCCGCACGGCTCTCGTCGACGAGGCAGAGCAGGTAGCCACCGATGTCGATCGCACCGGGGTCGCGACCGGCCGCGAGTGCGGCTGCGGTGATGCGCTCCTTCGCGATCGCGACGCCCCGGACTGACTCGGCCGGTCGGGCCAGGTAGCCGTCGGCGGCGCGACCAGCGAGCTCGTGGAAGGCCTTGCGATAGCCGGCGACCCACAGCGGCGTGCGGTGGACCGGCGGGAACATCGGCTCGAGCTCGGGCAGCCCGACGGCCGTCGGCAGCCGTTCTCCGGCCCACAGCTTCTTCAGGTCACCCATCGCGTGTTCGATCGCGGCGATGGCCGCGTCGGGCTCGTAGGGGATGCCCATCTGCTGCAGCCGCAGCGGCAGGGCGGTTCCGAGCCCAAGCCGGATGCGGCCTGGTGCCAGGTCGTCGAGGGCGCTGACCGTCATGGCCAGGACGACTTCGTGGCGGGTGTTGACGTTGACAGCGCCGATGCCGATCGCGATGTCCGGTATGGCGGCGGCGACCGCGGTGGCGTAGGTGATCGCGTCGCGCTCGAAGTAGCTCTCGTGGAACCACACCGACTCGAGGCCGGCCTCGCGGGCCCGGTCGGCGGCGGCGACGGCGGTGCGAACCTCACCGGAGGCGGCCAGTCCGAGCCCTACGCGCCGGACCAGACCTGCCACGGCGGCGAGCGTACCTAGGCCGCGGCGGCGCCCAATTCCGTCACGGTCAGTAGCCCGCCGACCGCGCAGCGAGTTTTATGGCCCGTAGGCGAGAAAAATGTGTCCGAACCAAGGCACAGCTCGTGATTGACGACCTCCAGAACAACGGGACCGCGACGGGATACGTCGGAAACCGCACTCTGGTTGTTGAGCCCACGAAGATGGCCAACAACGCGGTCATCGCGGACGCGTCGAACTCCGGCGCCTGATCTACCCAGCAATCGAGGGCGCCCGCGGCTTCGGCCGCGGGCGCCCTTGCGTTGCGCCGCAGGCGATCCGTGAGGATGGACGCATGACGCGCGCGACCCTCGACAAGGACGCGGCTGCTGTTGCGGCGATGTTCGACGACGTCGCGCCGCGCTACGACCTCACCAATGCCGTGCTCTCGCTCGGGCTCGACCGCACCTGGCGCACCGCCGTACGCGATGCACTCCACCTTCAGCCGGGACAGCGGGTCCTCGACCTCGCCGCCGGCACTGCCACCAGCTCAGCTGTCCTGGCACGTACTGGTGCGCACGTCGTCGGCTGCGACTTCTCCCTCGGCATGCTGCGGGTCGGCGCCGCTGCGCAGCATCCCGGGGTCGAGCTGGTCGCGGGCGATGCGCTGCGGCTGCCGTTCGCGGACGCGGCCTTCGACGCGACCACGATGTCGTTCGGATTGCGCAACACCGCCGACGTGGACCGCGCTCTGCGCGAGCTGCTCCGGGTGACCCGGCCCGGTGGCCGACTCGTCATCTGCGAGTTCAGCCATCCGACCTGGAAGCCGCTCCGGACGGTGTACGTCGAGTACCTCATGCGCGCCATGCCCGCGGTCGTCCGTCGGGTGAGCAGCGACCCGGACGCGTACGTCTACCTCGCCGAGTCCATCCGGGCCTGGCCGGCGCAGGCCGAGCTCGCCGACCGGATCGCCGCAGCCGGCTGGCGCGACGTCGCGTGGCGTGACCTCACCGGCGGCATCGTCGCCCTTCACCGCGCCACCAAGCAGCTCGCCTGATCCCCTGCCGTTCTGTGGCGACCTCGGGTCGCGAAACGCCGGCGCGCCCCGACCTGAACAGGCCACTTTCCGGGGCCGGCCGCCGGCTGGGTCGGGGACCGGGGGTGCGCACCCAGGCGCCACCGCCGTACACTTCTCGGCAGGCATGTGAAAGTTTTCACAAGCGGCGGGAGCACCAGGTGACCACGACGACCGACGCCGATGTCGTCGTCGTCGGAGCCGGCCCAGGTGGAAGCACCGCGGCGACCGTCCTGGCCCGCGCCGGGCTCGACGTCCTGCTGCTGGAGAAGACCGAGTTCCCGCGCGAGAAGGTCTGCGGCGACGGCCTGACGCCGCGCGCCGTCAAGACCCTCGTCGACCTCGGCATCGACACGACCGACGCCAACGGCTTCGTCCGCAACCGCGGCCTGCGGATCATCGGCGGCGGCATGCGCCTGGAGCTCCCCTGGCCCGAGCTCGCGACCTACCCGGACTACGGCCTGGTCCGGCCGCGGCTGGACTTCGACGACCTGCTCGCCACGACCGCCCGCAAGGCCGGCGCGCGTCTGCAGACGAGCACCAACGTCACCGGCCCGCACCTCGATGCCGCCGGACGCGTCATCGGCGTCACCGCCAAGGTCGGACCCGACAAGGTCGAGCGCACCTACACCGCGCCGCTCGTCATCGCCGCGGACGGCGTGAGTGCCCGGCTCGCACTCGCGCTCGGCATCAACAAGCGCGACGACCGGCCGATGGGCGTGGCCGTACGCCGCTACTACACGAGCCCGCGCACGCACGACGACATGCTCGAGTCCTGGCTCGAGCTGCGGGCCGACAACGGCGACCTGCTGCCCGGCTACGGCTGGGTGTTCGGCGTCGGCGACGGCACGAGCAACGTCGGGCTGGGGCTGCTCAACACGACCAAGGCCTGGAAGGACACCGACTACCGCAAGCTGCTGCAGAGCTGGGTGGGCGGGATGCCGGCGGAGTGGCAGTACTCCGAGGAGTTCGCCACCGGCCCGATCCGAGGCGCGGCGCTGCCGATGGGCTTCAACCGGCAGCCGCACTACACGCGCGGGGTGATGCTCATCGGCGACGCCGCCGGCGCGGTCAACCCGTTCAACGGCGAGGGCATCGCCTACGCCATGGAGTCCGGGGTCCTCGCGGCGGAGGTCGCGATCCAGGCGCTGGCCAGGCCGGCCGGGCCGGCCCGCGAAACCGCGTTGCAGGCC
>JAWWOH010000088.1:0-2732 GCA_033851845.1 Actinomycetota bacterium | reverse complement strand
TTTCGGGGGCCCGGCCTCTCGTCGTACTGACCTAACGCACTGACCGCACTGGCCTACTGCGCAGGGACTACTTGAACGCGTCCTTGACCTTCTCGCCGGCACCCTTGAGGTCACCGACGACCTGGTCCTTCTTGCCCTCGGCCTGCAGCGACTCGTCTCCCGTCGCACCGCCGACCCGCTGCTTGCCCTTGCCCTCGAGCGACTGCGCCTTGTCCTTGGCCTTGTTGAAAAATCCCATGGGGTGGGCTCCTTTCCTCGCACCTAGTCCTGCCCCCGCGACTGCCCCCGAACCACATTTGTGGGCCTGGTCACGGGAAGAACTGGGGCGCTGGCAGGCTTGCAGGAGACGTACGACGTCTCTCCTGAGGAGCTCTGCCGTGTCCCTGCCGCCCCTGGTCGAACCGGCCGCCACGCTGACCCGTGACGAGGTGATGCGCTACAGCCGTCACTTGATCATCCCGGACGTCGCCACGACGGGCCAGAAGCGGCTGAAGAACGCGAAGGTCCTTGCCGTCGGTGCAGGCGGGCTGGGCAGCCCGACCTTGATGTACCTCGCGGCGGCCGGCGTCGGCACCCTCGGCGTCGTCGACTTCGACGTCGTCGACGAGAGCAACCTGCAGCGCCAGGTGATCCACGGCCAGAGCGACGTCGGCACGCCGAAGGCCGAGAGCGCGAAGCGGTCGATCCTCGAGATCAACCCGCTCATCCAGGTCAACCTGCACCAGGAGCGGCTCGACAGCAGCAACGTGATGGAGATCTTCGCCGACTACGACCTCATCGTCGACGGCACCGACAATTTCGCCACGCGCTACCTCGTGAACGACGCGTGCGTGCTGCTCGGCAAGCCCTACGTCTGGGGCTCGATCTACCGCTTCGACGGCCAGGCCAGCGTCTTCTGGGCGGAGTACGGCCCCTGCTACCGGTGCCTGTACCCCGAGCCCCCGCCACCGGGCATGGTCCCCTCCTGTGCCGAGGGCGGTGTCCTCGGAGTGCTGTGCGCGTCGATCGGGGCGATTCAGACGACCGAGGCGATCAAGCTGCTGACCGGGATCGGCGAGCCGCTCGTCGGTGAGCTGATGGTCTACGACGCCCTCGACATGGAGTACCGCAAGATCCACGTCCGCAAGGACCCGGAGTGCCCGCTCTGCGGCAAGAACCCGACCATCACGGGGCTCATCGACTACGAGGCCTTCTGCGGCACCGTCAGCGAGGAGGCGATGGAGGCGGCCAAGGGCTCCACCATCACGGCTACCGAGCTGAAGACGAAGATCGACGCCGGCGAGAAGCTCATGCTGCTCGACGTTCGCGAACCCGCGGAGTACGAGATCATGGCGATCCCGGGCTCGGTGCTGATCCCTAAGGGCGACATCCTCAACGGGACCGCCCTCTCGGAGCTGCCGCAGGACCGCGAGATCGTCGTCTACTGCAAGAGCGGGATCCGCTCCGCCGAGGTCCTCGCCGCGCTGAAGGGCGCGGGACTGGCCAACACCGTCCACGTGCAAGGTGGCGTCATCGCCTGGCAGGCCCAGGTCGACCCGAGCCTTCCGACGTACTGACCCCGTGGTCTCGCGGCCGGCGAGTGCGTCGGCTGGGCTGTCGGTCCGGCCCGGTGGCGACACCCCGGCGACGCCGTACGCAAGGACGGTCTTGGACCTTGTCGACCGCATCCCCAAGGGCCGGGTCATGACGTACGGCGATGTCGCGGAGTACCTCGGCACCGGCACCGGCCGCACCGTCGGAACGGTGATGAGCAAGCACGGGCAGGAGGTGCCCTGGTGGCGGGTGGTGCAGGCCTCCGGTCGGCCGGCCGAGCCGCACGTGCAGGAGGCGCTTGCCAAGCTCGTCCGTGAGGGCTGCCCGGTCCGCGGCGACCGGGTGCTGATGGCGCAGGCGCGCTGGGACGGGCACTTGGACGCTCGGACGGGCAAAAGGACGCAACTTTCCGGGCCGCGGATCGTTGTACCGGACAGGCACCGATCGTCCTGGAATGTCGGGTTACGTTGGTGTCACCGGGAAACGGCACCCCTACCCCTGGAGGCTCCCCGAATGCGTACTCGTCGTCTGCTCGTCCCCCTCGCGGTGCTGGCCCTCGTCGCCGGTGTCTTCGGCAGCTCGGCCGCTACCGCCGCCACGAGAGAAGCGCCCCATCGCGCGGCGATCACGTGGGCTCCCGCCGCGACGGCCCTGGTCCACCCCGGTGTCCAGACCGATACCGCCGGGGCGCAGTGCACCGCCAACTTCGTCTACACCGACGGCACCTCGGTCTACCTGGGCCAGGCGGCCCACTGCTCCGGCACGGGAGCGTCGACCGCGACCGACGGCTGCACGTCGAAGACCTTGCCTGAGGGCACCGCGGTCACAGTCAGCGGTGCCAGCAAGCCCGGTGTCATGGTCTACAACTCCTGGGCGCGGATGCAGTCCGGTGGCGCGAAGCCGGACGCCAACACCTGCGCCTACAACGACCTGGCGCTGATCAAGCTCGACCCGGCCGACGTCGCCAAGACCAACCCGTCCATCCCGACGTTCGGCGGTCCCACTGGCGTCCGCACCGCGGCGCTGGCAACCGGCGACACCGTCGAGAGCTACGGCAACTCCTCGCTGCGTTTCGGCGTGACGACACTGAGCCCGAAGTACGGTCGCTCGCTCGGTGACGACGCCGGTGGCTGGAACCACACCGTCTACACCGACGGCACCTCGGTCTACCTGGGCCAGGCGGCCCACTGCTCCGGCAC
>JAWWOH010000079.1:0-38583 GCA_033851845.1 Actinomycetota bacterium | reverse complement strand
AGGTGGCTACGCGGTTGACACGGTCGAGACCGGCGCCTGGTCGAAGACGCCGACGCGGACGTTCACCGCCGACCAGGTCGTCTTCGCGGCCGGGACCCTCGGCACGCAGAAGCTGCTGCACCGGATGCGCGACAAGAGGATGCTCCCCGACATCAGCAAGCGGCTCGGCGTGCTCACCCGCACCAACTCGGAGTCGCTTGTCGGCGCGCAGACGAAGACCGTCGTGCGCGACTTCACGCAGGGTGTCGCGATCACCTCGTCGTTCCATCCGGACGAGCACACGCACATCGAGCCGGTCCGCTACGGCAAGGGCAGCAACCTGATGGGGATGCTGCAGACGGTCATGACCGACGGCGGCGGGCCGGTGCCGCGGTGGATGAAGGCGGTCGTCGAGATCGCGAAGCACCCGGTGGCCTTCTTGACGATCCTGGTGCCGCGCCGGTGGTCGGAGCGGACGATCATCTCGCTGGTCATGCAGACCCTCGACAACTCGATCACGACGTACACCCGCTTCGGCCGGCTGACGTCGCGGCAGGGTCATGGCGTGCCGAACCCGACCTGGATCCCGGTCGCCAACGATGCGACCCGTCGGGTCGCGGAGAAGATCGGCGGCTACCCCGGCGGCACCGTCGGCGAGCTGGCGAACATCCCGATGACGGCGCACTTCCTCGGCGGCGCGGTCATCGGTGACTCCTCCGACACGGGCGTCATCGATCCGTATCAGCGGCTCTACGGCCACCCGGGACTCCACGTGATGGACGGTGCAGCGATCTCGGCCAACCTGGGCGTCAATCCGTCGATGACGATCGTCGCGCAGGCCGAGCGAGCCCTCTCGCACTGGCCCAACCGCAGTGAGCCGGACCTTCGCCCACCGCTGGGAACGCCGTACGTGCGGCTCGCGCCCATCGCGCCGAAGAACCCGATGGTGCCGGCACATGCCCCCGCCGCCCTGCGTCCGATCGCCTGAGGGTGACGACACCGCCTCCGAGCCGGCCGGCTCGGGTCGCTGCCGCAGTCCGTGGTGTGGACCAGCGACCGGGAGTGGTTGCCGCGCTCCGCGCGCTGCGCCGCGCACTGCCCGGCGACTCGGGATTCGGTGATCCGCTGTCCGCTGCCGGATCGGACGGCGCGAGCGTCGTGGCGCGGGTCGCAGACCGGTTGTTCGACGAGCAGCCCAGGGCGTCGAAGGAGCTGGGACTGAGTGCCCTGCAGGTCTGGCACGCCATGCTCGAACGGGCCGGCCGTGGGCACGGCGAGCGTGAGCTCACGTTGCTCTTCACGGACCTTGTCGGCTTCTCGTCGTGGGCGCTCCGTGCCGGTGACGAGGACGCACTCGCCCTGCTGCGCGCGGTGGCGCGCGCTGTCGAGCCCGCAGTGCTCGAGCACCGCGGGACGATCGTCAAGCGACTTGGCGACGGGCTGATGGCGACCTTCCCCTCGCCGCAGCTGGCCTTCGACGCGGCAGTCGACGCTCGTGAGCGGATGTCCGCTTTGGAGGTCGCTGGGCACCGGCCGAAGCTCCGGGCGGGGATCCATGCCGGTACGCCGAAGGCGATCGGTGGCGACTACCTCGGCGTCGACGTCAACATCGCCGCGCGGCTGGTGGAGAAGGCCGGCGCCGACGAGATCCTGGTCTCGGATCGGGCGCTGGCGGGGCTGGATCCGGCGCGGGTGACGACGCGACGCAAGAAGACGTTCCTGCTGACGCGTGTGAAGGGCGTGCCGGACGACGTCGGGGTCTACGTCGCCAGTCCCGCGTGAGCGTCAGGCCGGCGGTGGCGTGCGACCCTCCCACGGGGTACTGAGCACCACGGTGGTCCGGGTGCGGACCTGGGCCGCCGCGCGGATGTCCTGCAACAGCGTTTCGAGTGCGGCCGGGTCGCTCACCCGCACCTTGAGGATGTAGCTCTCGTCGCCGGCGACGCTGTGGCAGGCCTCGATCGCGGAGAGATGGGCGAGCCGTTCGGGGGCGTCGTCGGGGGCGGCCGGGTCGATGGGGGTCACGGACACGAACGCGGTCAGCGGAAGACCTGCCGCGAGGGGGTCGATGCGAGCGGCGTAGCCCGCGATGGCGCCGCGCTGCTCGAGCCGGCGAACGCGCTGGTGCACGGCACTGGTGGAAAGCCCGGTGTCCTTGGCGAGGTCGGTGTAGCTCCGACGACCGTCGTCCGCCAGGAGTCTCAGCAGCTGCCGGTCGACGTCGTCCAGGTCCGTGCTCATGGCCCGGTGAGCGACCGGCCGATGACGATGCGCTGCACCTGGTTGGTGCCTTCCACGATCTGCAGGACCTTCGCCTCACGCAGGTAGCGCTCGGCGGGGAAGTCCTCGACGTAGCCGTAGCCGCCGAGCACCTGCACCGCGTCGGTGGCGACGCGCATCGCAGTGTCGGTGCAGAACAGCTTCGACATGGCCGCCTGCGGGCCGAACGGCTTGCCGGCGTCGCGCAGCCTTGCGGCACTGAGGTAGAGCGCCCGCGCGGCTTCGACCTGCGTGGCCATGTCGGCCAGCAGGAACGACATCCCCTGGAAGTCGGCGATGCGCTGACCGAACTGCTTGCGCTCCTTGGCGTAACTGACGGCGGCGTCGAGCGCGGCCTGCGCGACACCGACAGCGCACGCGCTGATGCCGAGTCGGCCGCCGTCGAGCGCACTCATCGCAATCCGGAAGCCCTGTCCCTCGTCGCCGATGAGGCGGTCGGCGGGGATGCGCGCACCGTCGAGCTGGATGGTCGCCGTGGGCGAGGACTTCATCCCCATCTTGCGTTCGGGTGCCTGCGGCTTGAGCCCTGGCGTGTCCTTGTCGGCGAGCAGGCAGGAGATGCCCTTCGCGCCGTCGCCACCGGTGCGGACCATCAGGTTGTAGAAGTCGGCCTGCCCGCCGTGCGTGACCCAGGCCTTCGCGCCGTCCACGACCCAGTCGTCGCCGTTCTTGTCAGCCTTCGTCTTCAGCGCCGCGGCGTCAGAGCCGCTCTCGGCCTCGGACAGGCAGTAGGCCCCGAGCAGCTCACCACCGAGCATGTCGGGGAGCCAGCGCTCCTTCTGCTCCTTCGTGCCGTAGGCGGCCACCGGAAAGCAGGCCAGGGTGTGGACACTCGTGCCGAGGCCGACCGCGAGCCAACCGCGGCTGAGCTCTTCGAGGACCTGCAGGTAGACCTCGTAGGGCTGGCCGCCGCCGCCGTACTCCTCGCCGTACGCGAGCCCGAGCAGTCCCGCCTTGCCCAGGGTGCGGAAGACCTCGCGCGGGAACTCCGATCGCGCCTCCATCTCGGCGGCCCTCGGCGCGAGCCCCTGATCCGCGATCTCGCGAGCGAGCTCGAGCAGCGCCTCGGACTCGGCCGACGGCAGGCTGCGAACGACCGGCACGGCTTCCTCCTCGAAGTGGATCTTGGAACCAGGCTACCGCCGTGCTGGCGCGCCGGCCCAGCATCTTGCCTCCGCGCATGGCGAAGTGCTGCAAAAAGTTGCAGCGCCCGGTGTGCGCCCGCGGCGCGTGGACGCGAGCCGCGTGCGCGCGAGACGTGGGCCGCACCTCCCGGGTTACGCCGGGGTCGGCGTCCGGTCCCGCCGCCGCCCCGCCGCAACTACTTGCTGCCAGTCGACATAGTCCGGGGCATAGGTATGCGTCAGCTTTCTGCGGCATCTCTCTGCGGCAGCGGCGAAGCGACCGACCTCGAGCTCTATCGGCACCTGTGCTTGTCGCTCACTGCGTGCGCGAGGGTGACGCGCCGCGCGCTGTGATCTCGTTCATGATGGAGGTCGGCGAGCGGCTCTGGGTGCTCCCGCCCGGCGAGCTCGCACTGCCCAGCGAGCAGGAGACTGCGCTGCGGCAGGCCGATCTGCTGCTGCGTGCACATGCGCCGCTCGACACCGCGGACCGCCTCCGGCCGGCCCACCGGGATCCCAACGAGTCCGACGAGGACCTGCGGATGCTCAGGACGAAGAGCGTTCATTGCCGGCCGGACATGCGGGACGGTCGTGGCTGGCGACTGCATGTATCCGCGAGCCTCGCCCAGCGCCTGCGCGATGAGATGACAGGCTGACCGATGTGGCCGGGCAGCTGACGATCGTTGATGCACCCTCGCTCTGGTACCGCGCCTTCCATGGCGTGCCGGAGTCCATCACGGCCCCGGACGGGACTCCTGTCAACGCCGTCCGCGGCTTCATCGACCTGCTGGCCCGGCTCATCCGGGAGACGATGCCGGCCCGCCTCGTCTGCTGCCTCGACCTCGACTGGCGGCCGGCCTTCCGCGTCGCCGCAGTCCCGTCGTACAAAGCCCATCGCCTTGCCGAGAACGGTGCCGAGGCTGAGCCGGAATCGCTCGCACCGCAGGTCGCAATCCTGCTCGACGTCCTCGCCGCGCTCGGCGTCGCAACCGCGGGCGTCGAGGGCTACGAGGCCGACGACGTGCTCGGAACACTCGCGGCGCGCGAGATGGGTGCGGTCGACGTCGTCACTGGCGACCGTGACCTCTTCCAGCTCGTCGACGACAGCAAGCCGGTGCGGGTTCTCTACACGGTGGAGAAGATGCGGCCGTACGACGAGGGCGACGTGGCGGCGAAGTACGGCATCCCCGGCCGGCTGTACGCCGAGTTCGCCGTGCTAAGGGGCGACCCAAGCGACGGGTTGCCCGGCGTCAAGGGCGTCGGCGAGAAGACCGCCGCGGCGCTCGTGGCCCGGTTCGGCACGGTCGAGCAGATCGTCGCCGCCCTCGACGACGGAACGGTCGACGGCTTTCCCGCCGGCGCCCGCGCCAAGCTGGAGGCGGCGCGCGACTACCTGGCCGCGGCGCCCGCGGTCAGCCGGGTCAGCTGTGACCTGCCGGTCCCCCGGCTCGACGACGCGCTGCGAGCGGGTCCGGCCGATCCCGCGACGCTGCTCGAGCTGTCCGACCGCTGGGGCCTGGAGTCGCCGCTCAACCGCTTCCTCGCGGCTGTCGAAACTGCCCTCAGCGCCTGAGCGATTCCCGGTGTCAACGGCGCGGATCGGTGGCAGAATCCTACTCGTGGGTAACAAGCCGTTCTCGGTCCGTACCCGAGCCGCCGATCTCGCGACCGCGGCTGACGGCGGCGTCGACGTGCTCGTCGTCGGGATGGGCGCGACCGGAGCCGGTGTCGCCCTCGACGCGGCGTCCCGCGGGCTGCGTGTCCTCGTCATCGACAAGGGTGACGTGGCCAGCGGCACGAGCAGCAAGAGCAGCAAGCTGGTGCACGGTGGGCTGCGCTATCTGGAGAACTACGAGTTCGGCCTGGTCCGCGAGGGGGTGCAGGAGCGACAGCTGCTGATGCGGCTCGCGCCGCACCTGGTCCGTCCGATGGACTTCCTCTACCCGGTCTGGCCGGACACGGCGAAGCGGCGCCTGCTCGGCGTCGGGCTCACGACGTACGACGTCTTCGCGTTCGCCGCGCTCGGCATCCGCAGCGGCGACCTGCGCCGGCACGAGCGCATCAGCGCCGCGGAGGCGATCGAGCTCGCCCCGGCGCTGTCCGACAGCGACCTGGCCTACGCCTACCGCTACGGGGACTGCGCCACCGACGACGCGCGACTTGTGCTCTCTGTCGTGCTCGCCGCCCGCCGCTTCGGTGCACTCGCCGTGCCGTACGCCGAGGCGACGGGCCTGCGCAAGGACGACAACGGCCGCGTCAGCGGTGCGGTCATCACCGACCGCGTCAGCGGTGGCAGCGTCGATGTGCCCGCGCGTCACGTCGTCAACGCCACGGGGGTGTGGGTCGACCACCTGCAGGGTCTGGAAGAGCCGGGCCGGCCCGCCGTCGTGCAGCCGAGCAAGGGCGTGCATGTCGTCGTGCCCCGGGAGCGACTGCCGCTGATCGACGCGAGCATCCTGCTGCCGTCGAAGCAGGGCGACGGGCGCTCGATGTTCGCCATCCCGTGGGGCCGGCAGACGATTCTCGGGACGACGGACACGCCGTACGACGGTTCCGTCGAGGAGCTCGCGCTGACGGCGCAGGACCTCGAGTACGTCCTCGCGGCCGGCAACGCCGTCTTCCGCGGGTCGCTGACCGCCGACGACGTGCTGGGTGCGTGGGCAGGCGTCCGGCCGCTCATCCGCGAGCCCGGCACCGGCAACGCTCGGGAGAAGATGTCCGACATCAGCCGCCGGCACACCCTTGTCGAGGGCAGCGGCGGCCTGCTCACCATCACCGGCGGCAAGCTCACCACCTACCGGCGGATGGCCAAGGACGTCGTTGACCGCATCGTCGACCGCGATGGCCGCAAGGCGCGCTGCCGCACCGACGAGATCTCGCTGACGGGCACCAGGTCGTACGCCGAGCTGCTGGCCGAGACCACCCGATCCGCTGCCGCAGTGGGCCTCGACGACGAGGTCGCCACGAGTCTCGTGCGCCAGGCCGGCGAGGCGGCGTCGGACGTGCTCTCGCTCGTCGCGGCCGACCACGACCTGGGGCGGCGGCTCTCGCCGTCCGCCCCCCACATCGCGGCCGAGATCGTCCAGGCAGCGCGCAGCGAGGGCGCGACGACGCTCGACGACGTGTTCAGCCGGCGCTTCCGGCTGTCGCTCCGGGCCCGTGACGCGGGTCTGCCGGCGGCCCCGCAGGCCGCGCTGCTCCTTGCTGCCGAGACCGGTCGAGACGACGCGTGGGCGGCGGCGCAAGTGCGCGCCTACGCCGACGAGGTACGCCGCGAGCGCGGGGTGCTGGGCCTCGATCAACCCGGCTTGGCCGCAGCGGGCTGAGACCCGGCGGGCTGAGACCCGGCGGGGTGAGCCTCAGCCGACCGTGACCGGCCGGTGGCCGCGGCGCACGAGCCGGGGGAACCGCGGCCAGACCAGGAACGCCTCGGCCTCCAGCGCGGCCACGGCGACGCGGGGCAGATCGCGCGCCGTCGGGTAGCAGACGAAGCGCGGTTCCCACACCGGCCGGAACTTCGCGTTGAAGCGGTACAGCGACTCGATCTGGAACCACCGGGAGGCGAAGACCAGGACTGCGCGCCAGGCGCGCAAGAACGGGCCGGCGCCGAGTCGCTCGCCGCGCTCGAGGGCGGAGCGGAAGACGGCGAAGTTCAACGACAACCGGCGTACGCCGAGTGCCGGCGCGGCCTCGATGGCCCGCACGATGAGCAGCTCGTTGACGCCGTTGTCCGCCGCCCGGTCGCGTCGCATGAGATCCAGCGAGAGGCCGTCATCCCCCCACGGCACGAAGTGCAGGAAGGCACGCAGTACCCCGTCCTGCGTCGCGAGGACCGCGACGCAGTCCGCATCGCGTTCGTCACCAAGCCGGCCGAGGGCCATCGAGAACCCTCGCTCGGTCTCGGATCCCCGCCAGGCCTCGGCCTGGCGGCGGAGGTCGTGCTCCTCGTCGGGTGCGATGTCGCGGATCCGGCGTACGCAGCACTCGTAGCCGGCGCGCTCGACCCGGGCAACGGCTTGGCGCACGTTGCGCATCGCCCGACCGTCCAGCTCAAACTGGTCGACCTCGATGATCGCCTCGTCGCCAATCTCGAGCGCGGTCAAGCCGGCGCGGGTCCAGGCCGTGGCGGCCTTCTCGCTGCATCCCATGGCGGCGGGAACCCACGCGTGCTCGGCGGCCGTCTGAAGGAAGGCTGCGATCGCGTCGGGCCACACCCCCGGGTCGCCAAGGGGATCACCGCTGGCCAGCATGACCCCGGACACCACCCGGTAGGCGATGCAGGCCTTGCCGTTCGGTGACCACAGGACGCTCTTGTCGCGGCGCAGCGCGAAGTAGCCGAGCGAGTCACGGGCGCCGTGCGCTGTCAGCAGGGCGCGCATCCGTTCCTCGTCTTCGCCGGACAGGAAGGGGCGCGGCTCTGCCGGCCGGAGGATGAGGTACGCCGTGGACACGGTCGTGAACACGCCGAGGGCCAGCAGCGCGTCGCTGACAAGGTCGTCGGCCTGCCGCCCGCGGGGGTCCGCCTCCCAATGGAGCGGGCCCTCGACGCCGACGAGCCCGACGACGACGTGCTCGATGGCGGGCCCCAGCCGGAGGGGCGAGGCGAGCTCCTCGTGCCGGAGGCCCACGAGCAGCAGCCCGAGGCCGACGCTGGCGGTGAGGAAGCCGAGGAAAGCCGCAACGGCCCGCCAGCGGGTGCGGGGGTCTCCCTTCGCCTGGAACTCGTCGCGCCATACGAGCAGCGCGATGAGCAGCGCGGCCGCGAGCACGGCCTCCTCGACGTCGAGACCCTTGAGCACGTGCAGCGCGACGCTGCCGGCGAGCAGCGCGACGACGGCGCGCCAGGCCCGCCGCTTGCGCCGGCGCAGCCCGCGGGCCAGGACGAGCAGCAGGATCCCCACGACGAGAGTGGCCGCGGCGCTGGCGTTGGTGAGCGCACCAGGGACGACGCCGGTGAGCGCCTGCAGCCGTTGGTGGTCGGCGTGCGACAGCGCGCTCGCAAGGTCGACGAGGCCGACGAAAGCGCACAGCACCCCGGCCACCAGAGGGACCCAGCGCGTGCCTGGGTCCGGGCCGGCGGGACGGCTCACAGGACGGAGCTGTAGGCGACGACGCCGCGGCGTACCGCGTCGATCGCCTGTCGGCTGGTCTGGCGTACGGGCGAGTTCTCTGCGGCGACCAGCGCGATCTGGCTGAGCAGGTCGATGAGCTGCTTGCACCAGCGCACGAAGTCGCCCGCGGTGAGGTCGGGGTCGTCGTCGAGCACCTGCTCGAGTCGCGCGCCGCCGGCCCAGCGCCACGCCGCCCAGGTGAAGCCGGCGTCCGGTGCGCGCAGGAACGACAGCCGGTGCCGCGTCTCGGCCTCGTTCAGCCGGTCCCAGTTCCGGGTCATCTCGGCGAGTGCGGTCTGGACAGCACCGGACGGCAGTCGCGGGACCGACTCGTCCGGTCGCCGGTTCTCGTAGACGAGCGTCGACGCGACCGCGGCAAGCTCGGCCGCGTCCAGTCGGTCCCACACACCGGAGCGAAGGCACTCCACGACAAGCAGGTCGCTCTCGCTGTAGACGCGGGCGAGCTGCTGCCCTGTCTCTGTCACCTGCTCGCCGGACAGGTAGCCCAGCGCCGTCAGCAGGTCGCAGACGTGGTCGAACGTGCGGGCGATGGACGACGTCTTCCCGGCGACGCGTCGCTCGAGTGCGTCCGTGTCGGCGCGCAGTCGGTGCCAGCGCTCGGCCCAGCGCATGTGCTGCTCGCGGTCGTCACAGCCGTGCACGGGATGGCGGCGAAGCTCCGCGCGCAGCCGCGCCAGCGTCTCGTCGTCGGCCGCCGACGATCGCTCTCGCTTGCCCCGTGCGACCGGCGGCAGCCCGAGCGCGCGCAGTGTCGACGCCATGTCACGCCGGGCCTGCGGCGTCCGGTGGTTGAAGTGCTTCGGTACTTTCACGCGCGCGACCGGCTCGACCTCCGCCGGGAAGTCGGTCAGCGACAGCCGACCGGCCCAGCGGTCCTCGGTGACGACGAGCGGGTGCGCGTCGCCGGTCATCCCGACGCCTGGGTCGAGCACCACGGCGAGCCCGGACCGACGGCCGCTCGGCACTCGGATGACGTCACCCACCTTGAGCTGCTCCAGCGACTGCGCGGCCGCGGCCCGTCGCTGCGACGCTCCCGACTTCGCCAGTTCGGTCTCACGCTTCTTGACCGCGGCCCGCAGCGCGCCGTACTGCTGCGCGTCCCCGAGGTGGCAGGTCATCGCCTGCTGGTAGCCGGCCAGCGCGTCGAGGTTCTTCGCGACCTGGCGGGCCAGCCCGACGACGGACTTGTCGGCCTGGAACTGCGCGAAGCTCGACTCGAGCAGCGCCCGCGCCGGCTCCCGGCCGACGCTGCCGACGAGGTTGACGGCCATGTTGTACGACGGCCGGAAGCTCGACCGGAGCGGGTACGTGCGGGTGGACGCGAGGCCGGCGACCGACTTCGGGTCGAAACCCTGCTGCCAGAGCACGACGGCGTGCCCCTCGACGTCGATGCCGCGTCGCCCGGCGCGCCCGGTCAACTGCGTGTACTCCCCCGGTGTGACGTCGACGTGCGCATCGCCGTTCCACTTCGTGAGCTTCTCCAGTACGACGGAGCGGGCCGGCATGTTGATGCCCAGCGCGAGGGTCTCGGTGGCGAACACCGCCTTCACGAGGCCTTCGACGAACAGCTCCTCGACGACCTCCTTGAACGTCGGCAGCATGCCGGCGTGGTGTGCGGCGATGCCGCGCTGCAGCCCGTCGAGCCACTCCCAGTAGCCGAGCACGCGCAGGTCCTCGCGCGGGATCGAGTCCGTCCGTGCCTCGACGACCCGCCGGACCCGGTCGGCCTCCTGTTCGGTGTTCAGGCGCAGCCCTGATCGCAGGCACTGCTCCACCGCCGCTGCGCAACCGGCCCGGCTGAAGATGAAGGTGATGGCCGGCAGCAGCCCCTCGCGGTCCAGCCGCTCGATGACATCCGGCCGCTTGGCGACAGGTCGCCGCACGGGGCGTCCCTGCCGGTCGCGCGGCGACCAGCGGCTCTCCTCGCGGGCCAGCCGCACGAGGTCGGGGTTGACCTCGCTCTCTTCGTCGAGGCCCTGCTTGCTTGTCCCGTCTCCGACGAAGAGGTCGTAGAGCCGCGTGCCGACCATGACGTGCTGCCACAGCGGGACGGGGCGGTGCTCCTCGACGACGACCTCGGTGTCGCCGCGGACAGTGATCAGCCACTCGGCGAACTCCTCCGCGTTGCTGACCGTGGCAGACAACGACACGAGCACGACGTGCTCCGGAAGATGGATGATCACCTCTTCCCAGACGGCACCGCGAGACCTGTCGGCGAGGTAGTGGACCTCGTCCATCACGACGTGGGAAAGACCGCGCAGCGTGTCGCTTCCGGCGTACAGCATGTTGCGCAGCACCTCGGTCGTCATGACGACGACGTCGGCGTCACCGTTGACCGCGTTGTCGCCGGTGAGCAGCCCGACGCGAGCGGCGCCGTAGCGCTCGACGAGGTCGTTGTACTTCTGGTTCGACAGCGCCTTGATCGGCGTCGTGTAGAAGCACTTCTGCCCGCGGCGCAGCGCGAGGTGCACGGCGAACTCCCCGACGACCGTCTTGCCGGCACCCGTGGGGGCGGCGACGAGCACGCCGCGGCCGTCCTCGAGTGCGATGCAGGCGGTCCGTTGGAAGGCGTCAAGTCCGAACGGGTAACCGGTTTCGAAGTCGCTGAGCGCAGGACCGCCCTGGTTGCGGCGGAACGCTGCGTAGCGCTCCGCCGGCGTCGCGCCGGTCACCCCGCCAGCCTAGGTGCCCGGCGGGACTCCGATCACGCGCAGCGCGCCGGGCACGACGGTGCTCGTCAGGGGCAGCGACCCCATCGGCTCGCCGTCGGCGTACGCCGTGGCAGGTCCGTCCAGTCGCACCTCCCGGCCACGGAGGACTGTGACGGAGCTGTCACTCACGTGCGTGCCGGCGAAGACCCGCGGGAACAGCCGCAGGAACCGGCGCCGGGTCAGCGGCCCGACCACCACGACGTCCAGCAAGCCGTCGTCGAGCTGCGCGTCGGGGCAGACCTTCATGCCACCGCCGTACGACGGGGCGTTGCCCACGGCGACGAGCATCGCGTCCACCTCGGTCCGCAGGCCGTCGACGTCGAGGACGAAGTGGACCGGCCGGTAGCTCCTCAGCTCGGCCAGGATGGCCAGGTCGTAGCGGCGGCGACCGCGCGGCCAGCGCATCCGGTTGGCCCGGTCGTTGACCGCGGCGTCGAAGCCGCTCCCCAGCACGCAAGCCCACCAGGCCTTGCCGCAGCGGACGGCGTCGACCTCGCGGACGGTGCCGGCGGCGAGCAGCGCGGTCGACGCAGCCGGGTCCTCCATCGGCAGGCCCAGCGCCGTTGCGAGGTCGTTGCCGGTGCCCGTCGGGACGATGCCCAGCGCCGCCGCCGTGCCCGCGCAGGCCTGCAGCGCCAGGTGTGCCATGCCGTCACCACCGACCGCGACCAGCGCGTCGACGCCGCTGGCGACCGCCTTGCGGCAGAGCCGCTCGGCATCCGCGCCGTCCACACCGACCAGCCGCTCGACGGCGTGCCCGGCGGCGGTCAACCCGACCGTGGCGACCTGCGCCGCCGCTGCGGAGCGCCCCTTCCCAGACGTCGGGTTGACGACGAGGGCGAATGAGGTCACAGGGAGGACGGTCGCGGGTCGACGTACGACGGGGTGTCGGGGTCGAGGGAGGCGAGCGGATCGGCCGCCTCCCGCTTGCGCCGGCTGCGCTCGCGCAGTCGTGCGATGAGGATGCACGCCTCGTACAGCACGCACAGCGGGATGGCCATCGCCAGGAACGTGAACGGGTCCTGCGTCGGCGTGATCAGCGCGCTCGCGACGAAGATGCCGAAGATCATGCCTCGTCGCCACTCCCGCATCCGCGCCGACGACAGCACGCCGACCACGTTGAGGAACAGGATCACCACCGGGAACTCGAAGGCGACGCCGAAGGCGAGCAGCATCAGGGTCACGAACGACAGGTAGGCCTGGATCGACAGGAGCACCGCGATGTGCGCCCCGCCGAGGCTGAGGAAGAACTGCAGGCCGCGGTCGATGCTCAGGTAGGCGAGCACCGTGCCGGCTGCGAACAGCAGCAGCGCCGTGACGAGGAAGCCGGCGGCGTACCGCCTCTCCTTCTTGTGCAGTGCGGGAGTGATGAACGCACCGAGCTCGTAGAGCCAGACCGGCGAGGACAGGAGCGTGCCGCCGATGAACGCCACCCGCAGCTTGACCTTGAACTGGTCGAAGATGCCCGTGACGTACAGGTTGCAGCCCTTGCCGCTCTGCGAGGTGCGGCAGTAGGGCTGGCGCAGGAAGTCGTAGATCGGCTCCCACAGGTACCACGCGACGATGACGCCGATCGCCAGGGCGATGAGGGCGATGGCCATCCGGTTGCGCAGCTCGCGCAGGTGCTCGACGAGGGCCATCCGGCCGTCGGGCGGGCGCTGGGTGCGGCGGCCGCCTCCGGACAGCAGCGTCACCGCTACTGGTGCTGGGGTGGCGCTGTCTGGTCCTGCACGGCCGGTGGCACCGGTGCGATCGGCATCGTGCCGGACGTCCCGGTGGTCGGCGGGACCGGCGGGGCGGCAGGTGTCGGCGTGATCGTCGCGTCGTCGTCGCTGCGCAGGCCCTTGGTCTCGGCCTTGAAGATCCGCATCGACTGACCGAGCGACCGGGCTGCCCCGGGCAGCCGCTTGGCACCGAAGAGCACGAGGATCACGATGAGCAGGATCAGGATCTCGGGCTTGCCCAGATCAGGCATCTCGGACCTCGCCTCCATCAGGACAGCGTCGGGGGTGCGTCCCGGTCAGACTACGCGGAAGGCGGCGTCTCGGCCTGCACGCGGGCGAGCTCGTCGGTCGCGCTCGCGATGGCCGCACCGGCTCGAGTCACCTCACGGCCGAGGTCCTTGACCTTGCGCCAGAGCGTGAGCACGACGAGGGCGAGGCCGACGAAGGCGGCGAGGACGAACAGGATGTCCAGCACGACCCAGAGCACAGGTCGAATCTAGTCCGGTCTCTGCGCCGTCGTGAGCGCAGCCATCGACGTCGCGGGACGGTCGAACCGGAGTGCGGCAGCCTCAGGCGCGCACGGGCGACGACGCAGCGGCGGACAGCAGGTCCGTGGAGCCGAGCTCCAGTGCGAAGTCGAGCAAGTCGTCGTACGTCAGGGCCGGTCCGGTCTTGACCTCGAGCACCTCGGCGGGCAGGTCCCAGACCTGGGCCGGCACGCCACCGGAGACCAGCAGTGACACGACGTGGTCGTCGGCCGGCTTGCGGACCTCGGTCGTGCAGGTCGGGCAGCAGAACGAGTAGTACGACATCGGTGCGTGACTGCACACCATCAGCGAGACGTCGGCCGGGGTGAGCTCGACCTCGCCGCACGTCGGGCAGGACGCCTTGATCGTGGTCATGGCCTCGGGTCCCTTCGGTCGCTCTGCGGGTCGCTTGGTCTCGGCGACATCAGCGGCATCGGCACGCTGCGTGATCGGCTTGATGCGCGATTGCAGGCTTCTTTTCGCGGTAACCCGACAGATGGCTAGAAAGGACTAGACGGCGTACGCCGCCAGCGCGTTGCGTGCCGCCGATCGGACCTCCGCGGCCAGCTCCGGCGGCTCGATGACACGCGCGGACGCGCCGAGACCGAGGGCAAGCCGGACGATCCAGCTGGGCTCGGGGGTCCGCAGCCGCGCGACGACCGTTCCGTCGCCGACGTCCTCAACTGACTCACATGGGTAGTAGTCGGCCACCCAGTGCGCGCCCGGCCCGAGCGCGAGGACGACCAGCACGTCGTCCGGGGAAGGCTGGAACAACCCCCGCGACAAGTCACGCTCCGTAGCCGTGGGCGGGGGTTCGGCCGGGAGGTCGAGGACCTCAATCGCGACAACCCGGTCCAACCGGAAAAGCCGCACGCCCTCGACCCGCCGGCACCAGGCCTCCAGGTAGCTACGGCCCTCGACGAGCAGCAGTCGCATCGGGTCGACATCGCGCTCGGTCGTCTCGTCGCGACCCGGGACGTAGTACGACAGGTGCAGCCGTCGCCTGCGGTCCAGGGCGTCGCGCACGACGGGGAGCACCCGCTCCTCGCCTTCCAGGGCGACCTCGACCCGCTGGGCCGGACTGGCGGCCGCTCCGGCCGCCTCCTCGACCTTGGCCAGGGTGCGCTCCACGACGTCGCGGTCGGCGAGGCCGGGCGTCTCGGACAGGGTGCGCAGGGCGACCAGCAGCGCTAGCGCCTCGTCGACGCCCAGCCGGAGCGGGCGGGTGACGCCCGCGGGCTCGAGGAGGGTGATCGTGTCGCCCTCGAACTCGAGGTCGATCAGGTCGCCAGGGCCATGGCCGGGCAGTCCGCACAGCCAGATCAGGTTCAGGTCACGGCGCAGCTGCTCATCGGTGACGCCGAACAGCGCCGCTGCCTCCGCAGACTGCACGCCGGGGTGCTGCAGGAGGTAGGGCACGAGCGCCAGCAACCGGGGCAGCTGGGCGAGGGATCCGCCGCTCATCGGGCGACAAGGGCTTCGAGTCGGCGCACGACGGCGGCGCGGGCCTCATCCGGGGCCTCGACCACAGCATCGGCTCCGTAGCCGGCAACACGGTCGGCGAACCGCTCCGGGTCGGAGTAGCCGAGCTCCAGCCGGTCCCATCCGTCTTCGGTCGGCCGCGTCGAGGTGGCCTCGCGGCGAAGTGCCCAGGCAGCGCCCGGGCGGACCCGCACGGTCGCAGTCGTGCTCGGGTCGTCGCCGGCCATCCGGGCGACGAGCGCACGCAGATCGGTGTCCGGCGGGGCCTTCACCGTGCCCGGCTCCCCCACCGCGATGGCCGGACCGACGATCCGGGACAACCGGAAGACCCGGACATCGTCCCGGCTCGTGTCGTGGCCGACGACGTACCAGCGGCCGTGCCACCACACCACGCCCCATGGCTCGACGTCGCGTTGCTCGGGCGCCGGCCGGCCGCTCGCCCGGTAGCTGAACTGCAGGCTTCTGCCCTGGGTGACGGCCTCCAGGCAGGCCTCGAACGCCGGCTCGCTCGATCCCACGCGCGGCTCGAGGGCGCCGGCTGCCTGCGGCGCGTCGACTCCGGCTGCCCGGAGCTTCAGCAGTGCCGACCCGGTCGCCCCGGCCAGCGAGGACGACTGCCACAGCCGGGCGGCCAGCCCGAGCGCCGCGGCCTCGTCCGGCTCGAGCGAGATGGGCGGCAGCTCGTAGTCGCGGCGGGCGATCCGGTAGCCCAGCTCGTCGTCGTGCGCGTGTGAGTCGGTGCCGGTCTCGAGCGGGATGCCGAGGTCGCGGAGCTCCTGCTTGTCCCGTTCGAACATCCGCCGGAACGCCTCTTCGCTGTCCGCGCTGTAGCCGGGCACGGCGTCGCGGATCTCCTGCACGGACAGGTAGCGACGGGTGTGGAGCTGGCAGATGACGAGGTTGAGCAGCCGCTCCGTCTTGTTCGATGACACGAGGCCCGACGTTAGTCTCAAACATGTGATCCGGTGGCGGCGCGGCACGGTCGTGTCGCTCGGCCGGGAGTGGTCCGGGGCCTTGGAGCTCGCGGTGGACGTCGACGGGGTATCCGTCGCCGCACTGGCCTATCCGCGGCTGGTCGGCCGACCGGCCGCCGGTGACCTCGTGCTGCTCAACGTCGCCGCGGTCAATCTCGGCCTCGGCACCGGGGGCTACGCGCTCGTCGTGGCCCTCCCGGATCGGCTGCCTCCTGACGGCGCCGGTCCCGGGCACCTGGTGAAGGCCCGCTACACGCCCATGCAGACCGTCGTCCTCGGCGTCGACGAGCAGGACGCCCCGAGCCACGAGCTGCTCGCTACGGACGACCCGCTGCCCTCCCCCGGGATGCCCGTCGTCGTCGCCGACCTGCACTCCTCCCTGCCCGCGGTGCTGGCCGGTATCCGCTGCGACCGACCGTCGACCCGCGTCGCCTACGTGATGAGCGACGGGGGTGCCCTGCCGCTGTGGTTCTCCCGGACGGCGGCATCGCTCGCGGGTCACCTGTGCGGGACGGTGACCGTGGGGCAGGCCTTCGGTGGCGACCTCGAGGCCGTGACGACGCACTCCGGCCTGCTCGCCGCGGCCCGGGTGCTGGGGGCCGAGATCGCGATCGTCACGCAGGGCCCGGGCAACCTCGGCACCGGCACGCCATGGGGCTTCTCCGGCGTCGCCGCCGGCGAGGTCGTGAACGCGGCGGCCGCCGTGGGCGGCCGGCCCGTCGCCGTGCTGAGGATGTCGTCCGCGGACTCCCGGGCGCGCCACCGCGGCGTCAGCCACCACTCGACGACGGCCTACGGGCGGGTTGCCCTCGCCCGTGCGGACGTCATCGTGCCTTCGTCGTACGCCGATCTGGTCGATGCCGAGCCGTTCGCGCGTCACAATGTCGTCACCGTGGACGACACCGGGCTTCTGGACGCGCTGCGGTCCTCGCCGGCTGAGCTGTCGACGATGGGCCGCGGCCTCGACGATGATCCTGTCGCGTTCCTGGCGGCGGCCGCCGCCGGCCGTCACGCCGCGGCGCTGCTGTGACGGGTCCGGAGCTCTCCCGGCGTACGGCGAAGCGGCTGACCCGCGCGCTCGTCATCTCGAACGTGGCCGGTGCCATCGACGTCTTCTACTTCCTCGCCTTCCTGCTGCCGGTGCAGAGCACGGTGAACCAGGCGCGGATGCGACTGCTCAACGGCGTCGTGTTCGTGCCGCTGGTCGTCGTCGGCGTGGCGGTCGGCAAGCACGTCGGCGGCCGCATCGGTCGCCCGGTCATCGCGTGGCTGGAGTCGGGCCTCCCACCGACCGAGGGCGCTCGGCGGGCAGCGCTGCGCCAGCCGCTCTGGCTGATGTACCTCAACGGCAGCCTGTGGGTCAGCGCAGCCGTCGTGTTCGGGCTCTTGAACCTGACGACGTCGCCGCGGCTCGCGTGCGACATCGCGCTCACGATCGTGCTGGGTGGGTTCACGACCTGCACGGTGGCGTACCTGTTCGCGGAGCGGATCATGCGGCCGGTCGTCAGCCGGGCGATGGAAGGCAGTGACGAGCCGCCGCCGGTCCTGCTCGGCGTGAAGCCGCGGCTGCTGCTCGCGTGGGGCGTCGGCAGCGGCATCCCACTGGTCGGCATCGCCATGAGCCTCTACGGGCCGCCGGGGACGACTCTCGGGCGCAACGGCATCGCCTTCCTGGTCTTCCTCGGGCTGAGCGTCGGCTTCTTCAGCATCACCGCGGCCGCCGGCGCGGTGAGTGACCCGGTGCGCTCGGTCGCCGGGGCGCTGCGGGCGGTCGGGCAGGGCCGGCTGGATGCGAGCGTCCCGGTCTACGACGCCTCCGAGGTGGGCCGGCTGCAGAGCGGGTTCAACACCATGGTGGAGGGGCTCCGCGAACGCGAGCGGATGCGCGACCTGTTCGGCCGGCAGGTCGGCGATGACGTGGCGAGGCTCGCCATCGAACGGGGCGCCGAGCTCGGCGGCGAGCTACGCGACGTCGCGGTGCTCTTCGTCGACGTCGTCGGGTCGACCGAGCTCGCCGCCACCCTTGACCCGCAGGAGGTCGTCCGCCGGCTCAACGCCTTCTTCGCCGTCGTCATCGACGTGGTGCAGGCCCATGGCGGGTGGGTCAACAAGTTCGAGGGCGATGCGGCGCTGTGCGTCTTCGGCGCACCCGTGGAGCAGCCCGACCCGGGCACCTGCGCGCTGTCGGCAGCACGTGAGCTGGCCGACCGGCTGCAGGGCCTCGAGGTCGACGCCGCGATCGGCGTCTGCGCCGGGCCGGTCGTGGCGGGCCACGTCGGTGCGGAGAGCCGCTTCGAGTACACGGTCATCGGTGACCCGGTCAACGCCGCCGCGCGGCTCACCGAGCTGGCGAAGTCATCCGCGTACTGCGTCCTCGCCGACGCCGCGGTCCTCACCGCCGGCTCGGCGGAGGCGCAGCAGTGGGTGCTCGGCGAGGCCGTCGTCCTGCGCGGTCGATCGACTCCCACGGTGCTGGCCCGACCACGCGCGTTGGTGCCGTCGGGGCGCTAGCCGGTCAGGGCCGCGCCCCGCAGGTGACTCAGCGAACGCCGAGCAGGTCCACGACAAACACGAGCGTCTCGCCGGGCTTGATCGCGCTACCCGCGCCGCGTGCGCCGTACCCGAGCTCGGGCGGGATGGTGAGCCGGCGACGGCCGCCGACCTTCATGCCGGCGACGCCCTGGTCCCAGCCGCCGATGACCTGGCCGGCGCCGAGCTGGAAGCTGAACGGCTCACCGCGGTCCCAGGACGCGTCGAACTGCGACTTCGTCGACCAGCCGTGACCGACGTACTGCATGGTGCACTGCTTGCCGGGGACCGCCTCTGGCCCGTCTCCGACGGTGAGGTCCTCGACCTCCAGCGAGGTGGGCGGATCGCCCTGGGGGATCTCGATGACGGGCTTGTCAGGCAACAGGTCTCCCTACATAGAGGCGATGAGCTTGTCGACGCGGTCGTCGACGGAGCGGAACGGGTCCTTGCACAGCACGGTGCGCTGCGCCTGGTCGTTCAGCTTGAGGTGTACCCAGTCGACGGTGAAGTCACGTCGCTTCTCCTGCGCGCGCTTGATGAACTCGCCGCGCAGCTTGGCCCGCGTGGTCTGCGGGGGCACCGACTTCGCCTCGAAAACAGCGAGGTCGGTCGTCGCCCGCTCGACGGCGCCGTTGCGCTCGAGCAGGTAGTAGAGACCGCGGTTGCGGTTGACGTCGTGGTAGGCGAGGTCGAGCTGCGCAACCCGCGGCGAGGACAGCGGTAGATCGTCGCGAGCCCGGTAGCGCTCGATGAGCTGGTACTTCGTCACCCAGTCGATCTCGCGGTCGACGAGAGACAGGTCGCCGGTGTCGATGGCCGTCAGCGTGCGGTGCCACAGATCGAGGACGCGCTTGACCGTCGTGTCGCCGCCGCGTCGCTCGATGAAGTCACTGGCCTTGTCGAAGTACTCCCGCTGGATGTCGAGCGCGCTGGCCTCGCGGCTGTTGGCGAGCTTGATCTTGCGTCGCCCGGTGAGGTCGTGGCTGACCTCGCGGATGGCGCGGATCGGGTTCTCCAGGGTGAGGTCGCGCATGATGACGCCGGCCTCGATCATGCGGAGCACCAGGTCCGTCGTACCGACCTTCAGCAACGTCGTGACCTCGTTCATGTTGCTGTCGCCGACGATGACGTGCAGCCGGCGGAACCGCTCGGCGTCGGCGTGCGGCTCGTCGCGGGTGTTGATGATCGGCCGTGACCGCGTCGTCGCCGACGACACGCCCTCCCAGATGTGCTCCGCACGCTGGCTGACGCAGTAGACGGCGCCACGCGGGGTCTGCAGCACCTTGCCGGCACCGCAGATGATCTGCCGGGTGACGAGGAACGGGATCAGCACGTCGGCGAGCCGGGAGAACTCGCCGTGCCGGCCGACGAGGTAGTTCTCGTGGCAGCCGTAGGAGTTGCCCGCGGAGTCGGTGTTGTTCTTGAACAGGTAGATGTCGCCGGCGATGCCTTCCTCACGCAGGCGGCGCTCCGCGTCCATGAGTAGCCCCTCGAGCGTCCGCTCCCCCGCCTTGTCGTGCGTGACGAGGTCGATGACGTTGTCGCACTCCGGGGTCGCGTACTCCGGGTGGCTGCCGACGTCGAGGTAGAGCCGTGCGCCGTTCTTGAGGAAGACGTTGCTGCTGCGCCCCCAGCTGACGACCCGACGGAACAGGTAGCGGGCGACCTCGTCCGGCGAGAGCCGGCGCTGCCCGCGGAAGGTGCAGGTGACGCCGTACTCGTTCTCGATGCCGAAGATGCGGCGCTCCACGCTGGCGACGCTACAGGTCGCCCGCAGCGCGGTGAGGGATGCAGCACGTCATGTCGGATTAGTGGCAGCATGATCCGCACCGACACGAGTGTGGGGGTGCCAGGGTGGTGAGCGCCGTACGCCGGGGGGCCGGGCTTGCCGTGCTGCTCCTGGCGTGCGGATCGGTAGTCCCGACGGCGGCCGTCGGGGCCGAGCCGACGGTCGTCTACGAGATCGTCACGACCGCCGTCGGTGTCTCGGTCAGCAGCACCCAGCGACCTGCGGCGTCGGTGGTCACCGGCGGGCTGGTCGACTCGAGCACGGGCTACTCCTCGAGCGCCCTGTCCTCGGCCGGGGCGTCGGCGAGCGCGTCGGCCGCGTTCTACCCCGGCGACCTCGTCGCGAGCGGACCCACGCTGCTCTGCAGCGAGTTCCTGCCCTGTCCGGTGTCGCCGCCGGCCTACCCGCTGCTGGCGCAGGCGTCCTGGCCCGAGCGGCCGGCGGCATCGGCCGACTCCCCCGCTCCCGTCGGCAGCGCATCCGCAGCCGCGCACCAGCTCGCCACGGACGGCCGGACCCAGCTGACGCGCGAGAGCGCACCGGGGACGCCGGTGGTCGTCGCGACCGGCGCACAGACGACGACAACCCGCGCGTGGGCTGACGACGCCGGCGGGCACGTCCGCTCATCGAGCACCTTGCACGACGTCGTCGTCGGGCCGCTCCGCATCGCCGTCCTCACCGTCACCGATGACGTCGCCGTGACGCCGGCGGGCCGCGTCACCGACCGACCCAAGGTCGAGCTCGGCGGCGTGACCTTCGCCGGTGTCGCGGCATCGATCGACGACGAGGGCGTCCACCTCGTCGGTGTGAGCGAGCCGCTACCGACGCAGGCATTCGCGGAGCACGGGGTGAGCGTGCGCGCTCTCGGTACGACGAGAACCGACGGCAAGGGTGCCGCCCGCAGCACGGCGGGTGGGCTGCAGCTGACCTTCACCGCACCGGTGCAGGGCGTGCCGCCCGTGGTGCCGGGGCTGCCCAGCGTCGACCGGTCCTACCTCGGTTCGGTCACGATCGGCGGAGTGGGCGCAGCCGTCGGCGTGGGTGCACCGGGCGAGCCGCTGCTCGCGGCTCTGCCGGCGGCCCCCGCGTCGTCACTGGACGCCCGGCTGCTTCCAGCGAAGCAGCTCGGGACATCGCCGCTGCCGGCTGGCGGTGCGACGAGCCTCCCGGCCGGTGCACGGGCCACGGCCGTCGCGGCCGCTCCTCGCCATCGGCCAGTGCTGCCGCAGGCCGACCTGCGCTGGTTGGCGTTTGCTCTTGCCGTCGTACCGACGTCTCTCCTGATCGGGTGGCGGGTCGGCTCGCGGTGGCGCACAGCGTGAAGCGCGTTCCCGTCCGTCAGCTGCTCGGGTGGTGCCTGACCGCGGCCGGTGCCGTCGCGCTCTTCCTCGGCTGGTGGGGCGCGTCGGGCACGGCCGTCACGGCGAAGCAGTTGCCGTACGACGTCTCTGGCGGCCTCACCGGCGTGTGCCTGCTCGTGCTGGCGGCGGCCTGTTTCGCGAGCGATGACGTACGGCGGAGCCTGAACCGGGTGGCGGACCTCGAGCGGCAGGTCGAGACGATGTACCGGCTGCTCACCGGGCCCGAGCCGGTCGCGGCCGACGACGGTGAGCTCGTCGCCCTTGCCGGTGGGAGCTCCTATCACCGGCGCGGCTGCCGGCTCGTCACCGGCAAGGACGGCGCCGAGGCGATCGCGCCGAGCGATGCAGCGGCCCGTCGGTTGGCTCCGTGCCGGGTCTGCGACCCGCCGGGCGAGCAGGTGGCCTGACCGGTGCTTGCGCTCGAGCTCGCCGCAGCGGGGCTCGCCTTCGGCAGCATCGCTGCCCTCTCCGGCATCGGACTGCTCATCACGTACCGGGCCACCGGGGTGTTCAACCTCGCTCATGGCGGCTTCGCGATGTTCGCTGCCTACCTGTACTTCCAGACCGTGGGTGTCTGGGGCTGGCCGGCCTGGCTCGCCGCTCCGCTCGTGCTGGTAGGTGCCGGGCCTGCTCTGGGGCTGGCCGCCTACTACGTCGTGTTCCGGCCGCTGCAGCGACGCGCGGCCGCGCCGGCCGAGTCCCTCGTCGCCACCCTCGGCGTCTTCGTGCTGCTGGTGGGTATCGCGGCCGTCTGCTGGGGGCTGCAGGGCCGGCGGGCGCCGGCACTGTTCGAGACGCGGCGGCTGTCGGTCGGCGGTGCCGGCGTCCGCTCCGATGCGGTCGTCAACCTGGCGGTCGTCGCCGCCACGCTGCTCGTGCTGTGGTGGTTGACGAGCCGCACCCGGATCGGCGTGCAGGTGCGAGCCGTCGTCACCGACCGCCGGCTGGCGGAGATGACGCGCGTCGACGCAGACCGCGTCGCCGCGTTGGGCTGGGCCGTCGGTGCTGCCTTCGCGGGTCTCACCGGTGTGCTGCTCGCGCCACAGCTGTCGCTCACGCCGTACGGCCTGACTCTCGTCGTCCTCGAGACGTTCGCGATCCCCGTCATCGCCCGGCTGTCGAGTCTGCCCGTCGCGGTGGCCGGCGCGTTGCTGGTGGGCATCGCGCAGAGCGAACTGGCGCAGGTGCATCTGCGCAGCACCGACTGGGCATCGGCGCTGCAGTCGGTGCAGTCCAACCTGCTCGCGGTCGTTCTCCTCGTCGCGCTGCTCGTCCTGCCACGACTGCACGAGCTCGGCGGCGACGCGGGTGTCGCACTCAGTCTCGCCAGTCGGCACGTCCTCGAGCGGTCGGTCTCCCGACGAGCCGTAGAGCGGGTCGGTGCTGCGGGGCTGCTGCTCTCGCCGCTGCTCTACCCATCGGATGTGCTGCGCGATGCGCAGCGGGTGCCCGCGCTGGCGCTCGTGTTCGTGTCCATCGTCGTGCTGACCGGCTACAGCGGCCAGGTGTCGCTCGGTCATGGTGCGTACGCCGGTCTGGGTGCGTTGTTCTTCACCCGCTTCAGCGCGAGCATCACCGAGCTGCCCGCGTTGTTGTGCGGCATGGTCGCGGCCGGGATCGTCGGACTCCTGACCGGCTACCCGGCCATCCGGCGCCGAGGTCTGTTCCTCGCGCTGACGACGTTTGCCGTCGGTGTGATGGTGAGTCGGTTCGTGTTCCAGGAGCCGGCGCTCACGTCGGGAATCGAAGTGCGCCGACCCTCGGTTCTCGGGATGTCGCTCGCGGGCGACCGAGTGTTCTACTCGTTCGAGCTGGTCTGCCTGGCGCTCGGTCTGCTGGTCGTGCACAACCTGCGCAGTGGCCGGCTCGGCCGTGCTCTCGTCGCGGTCCGTGACAGCGAGGACGGTGCGCGGGCGCTGGGCATCGACCTGCGCGCCTTGAAGGTGTTCATCTTCACGGTGAGTGCGGCCCTGGCCGGGCTCGGCGGTGGCCTGCTTGCCCAGGCGACGCTGGCCTTCAGCCCCAACGACTTCGACCCGGTGCCGAGCAGCCTGTTCTGGTTCACGGCCGTTGTGGTCTTCGGTGCGGACAGTGCGGCCGGGGCGGTCGCGGCGGCCGGCCTCGTCGTGGCCGTCGGCGCCGTCACCGGCGCGGCCGAGGCGGCGTTCGTGCCGGTCGGCATCCTGGCCCTGCTGCTCGGCCGGATGCCCGGCGGCCTGGCCGGACTGCTCCGCCGCGCGCCGAGGCCCACCGCACCGCCGGCCGTCACGGTGCCGCGGCCCGTGTTGTCAGCGGCGGGACAGGCCGTGCGGGCGCGGCTGCTGGCCCGGACACAGGCATGACCGTCCTGGTCGCCGAAGGCCTGGTACGCCGGTACGGCGGCGTCGCCGCTGTGGACGGGGTCGACCTGACCGCGATGGCGGGCGAGGTCACGGCGGTGATCGGTCCCAACGGCGCAGGCAAGACGACGCTGTTCGGATGCCTGTCCGGCACGGAGTCGGTGGACGCGGGGCATGTGCTGCTCGCGGACCACGACGTCACCGCGTTGCGGCCCGAGGCCCGGGCGCGGCTCGGTCTCGGACGCACGTTCCAGCGGCTCGCGGTCTTCGACACCTTGACGGTCGCAGACAACCTGCTGGTCGGCGCGGAGAGCCGACGCCCGGGCTCGTTGCTGGCCGGCCTGATCGGCCTGCCGGCCCGGGACACGGACAACCGGGCAAGAGTGGAGCAGGTGCTGGGTCTGCTGGACCTCGAGGAGGTCCGCGACGAGCCGGCCGGCCGGCTCTCCACCGGCGCTCAGCGACTGGTGGAGCTGGGCCGGGCGCTATGCCGCGACCCGAAGGTGCTGCTGCTCGACGAGCCGGCGTCGGGACTCGACACCGCGGAGACACTTCGGCTGCAGGGCGTGCTCCGTGGACTGGCTGCCGACGGGATCGCGGTCCTGCTCGTCGAGCACGACATGGGGCTGGTGCTCGCCGTCGCGGACGTGGTTTATGCGATGGCCTCGGGTCGGGTGCTCGCTGTCGGCACCCCGGATCAGGTCAGGATCGATCCCGCTGTCCGCGCCGCCTATCTCGATCGGGCGCCCGCATGAGCATCGACCTGGAGCTGACCGGCGTGCGCGCCGGGTACGGCAATGTCGAGGTGCTGCACGGCGTGGAGCTCGCAGTGCCCGCACGAGGCATCACGGCGCTGCTCGGGCGCAACGGAGCCGGCAAGAGCACGACGCTGGCGGCCGTCGCGGGCCTCCTGCCGGTGCGCAGCGGCGTGGTCTCGTGGGGCGGGGTCGACGTCACCCGCTGGTCGGTCCGCCGCCGAGCAGCGGCCGGCATGCTCCTGGTCCCGGAGCGGCGCGGCATCTTCGCCGACCTCTCCGTCGCGGACAACCTCGAGCTGTTTGCGGTCGCCGCACACGAGCGGGCTCGGCTGCCCGACGTCCACGCCGCCTTCCCGGTGCTGCAGGAGCGGCTCGAGCAGCGAGCCGGCAGCCTGTCCGGCGGCGAGCAGCAGATGCTGGCGCTGTCGCGGGTCCTGGTGCAGCGACCACGCCTGCTGCTGCTCGATGAGGTCTCGTTCGGGCTGGCGCCGCAGGTGACCGGTCAGCTCTTCGACGTCGTGGCGCAGCTGTCGCGCAGCTGCACGGTGCTGCTGGTCGAGCAGTACGTCGACGACGCCCTGCGGCTGGCCGATGTCGTCTACGTGCTGGACCGCGGCGCAGTTGCCTTCGCCGGCGAGTCGGGCGAGCTGCGCGGGAAGTCCCTGCCGCTCGCCCGATGACCGGTCAGGGCGTGTAGAGGATCTCCTGCGCGTTCGTGCAGTTCTTGTTCATGTCGCCGACCTCGGTCACCCAGCCACCCTGACCGCTGCGCGCGCTGTCCTGCCAGCGCGCGACGTTGATGCAGGTGGGAAGGTGCGTTCGATGGGGGTACTTGCGGAAGCTCCGGGCGGTCAGCAGGCCGTGCCCGTAGTACGGCGTACCGCTGCTCATGTACTGCTCGACACAGGTCCT
Source organism: Actinomycetota bacterium (assembly GCA_033851845.1). GTDB lineage: Bacteria > Actinomycetota > Actinomycetes > Mycobacteriales > SCTD01 > RYN-124. The sequence continues at coordinate 12,962 of JAWWOH010000079.1, read as the reverse complement.
CGTCAGGTGCGCACCACACGACGTCATCGCATCGGCGAGCCACTGCGCGCCGGCCCAGCCCTCGAGCGCCCAGTCCGAGAGCTGCGCCGGCCTGTCCGTGTGCCGCCGGGTCATCGCCGCGCGGAACGCGGCGACTTCGGCGTACTGCGTGTCCTCGTAGCTGCGGGTGTTCCCGGTGGCCCAGATGACGTTGCGGCACTTCGGCGAGTCGGTGTACTCGGTGCGGACCGAGTCGGTCCAGCTCTGCGTCGTCGTCACCTTCGCCGTGATGGCGTCGGACAGGCCGTTGGCGTCCATGGACGCGCACAGGTTCTCGTTGCCGCCGGAGTCGAGGGCGTCGTAGATGTACTGCACGCCCTGTGCCTTGAGGTCGAGGACGGCCGAGTCGTAGTCCGGCAGTGCGAAGTTGATCTCCTTGGCGATGGCGGTGTAGCCCTCTGCCTGTAGCCCCCGGACCAGGTTGTCGCCGAACCGCTGCGAGTCCGCCTGGTTGTAGTAGAGGACGCCGGCCTTCAGCGGCACCTTCGGGAATCGCGTCTTGAAGAACGCGTAGACCTCGGTCCCGCCTTCGAGCTTCCCGCCGTACCCGACGGTGCCGTTGCGCGGATAGGCCTCACCGTAGATGTCCCAGAGGTGCGAGTAGCGGTCGTACGCCGTGTCGATGGGCTGGCTGCCGACGTCGGGCACGCCCTTCGACTGCACGTACGAGGCGCCGGCGTAGCTGAAGATGGCGTTGCTCACCAGTGCGAAGACCCTGGTCTTGTCGATGAGCTGGTGGACGCACTCCTGGTTGCGGCTGCCGTCGCCGTGGTCATCGCAGGCGACCAGCCGCACGGTCCGGCCGGCGATGCCGCCGCGCCGGTTCAGGTCGTCGACGAAGGCCTGTGCGCCGTACTGCGGCCCGACGAACGCGGTCGGGTCGAAGGCGTTGCTGCGGCTGCTGATCGTGCCCAGCGTGATGGTCGTCGGCGTGACGCCGATGTCCGACGAGGTGTTGCGCGCCGCGCCCGGCGCAGCGACCCCGGTGCCCGGCTGGATCGAGGTGACGTCGGCCGGCCCCGGCCCGGCGGTGGCAGTCGCCGAGGCGCCGGGCAGCGGCCCCGCAGTTCCCTCGGGACCCGCCGGAGCGGCGCCGCTCGCGACGGCATGCGGAGCCTCCGCCTGCTGCGCCGCGGTGAAGGCGTGGTCGGGCAGGCGGGTGCCGCAGCCGGCCAGGCTGCTCGCGAGCAGCATGACGGCGACGGGCGGAGTGCGCACATCCCGGGTCTATCACGCGGACGGTGTCCGGTTCCGTCGGGACCGGCCCCAACGACGGGCTCGGCCGGCTGTGATCACTCACAGACTGCGGCCCGGGCGAAAGGAGCCATGCCCCGCCCCGGCGAAGGAGGCGACTACTGCCCCCCTAGCGCTGGAGCCCACGTGCCCGGTCGTCGCCGGTCCCTGCTCGCCTTTGCTTGTTCCGCCGCACTGCTGGCGGCTCTCGGTCTCGGGGCTCCGGCCGCCGCTGCCCTCGCGCCGGCCGCGGCCGGCGACGTCCCGGCGACCGCGCACGACGCCAGTCCCCGGCCGAACGACGCGCCGGTCGCAACGACCTTTCCCGACCCGACGAACCCGACCGGCTGCGATCGCACCATGGTCGAGGACCGGATCGCAGGCGCCGACGGCTCCGCGTGCATGCTGCCGTTCCCCAACGACCTGTTCACGACGGGGACCGGTGCTGCGCGCCGGCTGAACCTGCCGGTCGCCGGGATGCCGAAGGACGCGGCCGGCAAGCCGATCAACCCGCTGCCGTACGCCGCCAGTGACGGCTTCTCCCCCGGGTCGCTGATCGTCGCGCACGTGCCGGGGCTGGACAACCCGGCTGCCCTCGCGAAAACGGGCGCTGCGTCGATCACCGACATGGCCAAGTACGCCGACCCGGCTGCGCCGATCGTGCTGGTCGACGTGCAGACGGGGAAGCGGTGGCCGATCTGGGTGGAGATCGACGTCAACCCGCTCGGCCCGTTCCCGAACACGCTGGCCGTCGCGGACGCCGAGGGCTCGCCCAACCCGCAGCCAGATCCCCGGCCGACGAACACGGCGAACGTGAACCTGCTGATCCACCCGGCCAAGAACCTGACCAACGGGCACCGGTACGTCGTCGGGATGCGGTTCCTCAAGGACGCCGGCGGCAACGTCCTGCCGGCCACCGACGCCTTCAAGACCTACCGCAACCCGGCACCGCCCGCGATCCCCAACCCGGACGCGCCGGACAGCCGGCGGGCGCACTTCGACCAGGACATCTTCCCGGTGCTGACCGACGCCGGTTTCGCCCGCGCCGACCTGTACCAGGCCTGGGACTTCTCCGTCGCGAGCGCGACGAACATCGCCGGCCGGTTGCTGCACATGCGGGACGACGCCTTCCACCAGCTCGGCGACGACAACCTTGCCGACCGCGTCGTCCAGGGCACCGCCCCCGCGTTCACCGTCGACACGGTGACGGAGGCGACGAACCCCGCTGACGAGGTCCGCCGTACCGTGCAGGGAAGCTTCACCGTCCCCTGCTACATCAACACGCCGAAGTGCGCGCCCGGCGGGAGCTTCGCCTATGCGCCCACGGACGTCGACCAGACGACGCCGCTGCAGCTGCCCGGGAACGTCTCGACGGCGAAGTTCACCTGCAAGGTGCCACGGCGCGTCTTCGACTCACCGACCCTGGAGAAGGTGCGGCCGTCGCTCTACGGACATGGGCTGTTCGGTGGTCAGAGCGAGGTCGGGCAGGGGCAGGTCTCGGACATGGTGCAGGAGCACGGCTTCATGTACTGCGCGACTGACTGGGAGGGGATGGCGACGGTCGACATCTCCGCTGCTGCGCAGGCAGACGCGGACATGGACCGGTTCCCCGCTCTGACCGACCACGTGCAGCAGGGCGAGCTGAACTTCCTGTACCTGGCCCGCTTGATGATCCACCCGCAGGGGTTCGTCACGAACCCGGCCTTCCAGGTCGACAAGGGTGCGGGACTGAAGCCGTTCATCGACACGACCCGCGCCTACTACGACGGCAACAGCCAGGGCGGCATCTACGGCGGGACGGTGCTGGCGGTCGCGCCCGACATCGACCGCGGCATCCTGGGCGTGCCGGGCATCAACTACTCCACGCTGCTGACCCGGAGCAAGGACTTCGCGCTGTACTCGGTTCCGCTCTACACGACCTACCCGAGTGAGTTCGAGCGGCCGCTGCTGCTGTCGATCATCCAGATCCTGTGGGACCGGTCCGACCCGGACGGCTACGTCAACCAGCTGACCGACCAGCCGCTTCCGAACACCCCGCCGCACAAGGTGATGTACCAGGTGTCGTTCGGTGACCACCAGGTCGCCAACGTGACCGCCGACACCGCGGCCCGCACGGCCGGAGCGGCAGTGGACCCGCACCCGGTCGAGGACGGCCGCTCGCCCGACGTCACGCCGGTGTGGGGGGTGCCGAGGATCGCGAGCTACCCGTACGACGGCAGCGCGATCGTCTACTTCGACAGCGGGCCCGACCTGGCCAACGGCGGCACGCCGGCAGCGCCGATGACGAACACGCCACCGAAGGTGGGCCAGGACCCGCACGAGTTCGCCCGTCGAACCAAGTGCGGTCGGGTCATGAAGAACAACTTCCTGCGACCCGACGGTGTCGTCACCAACCCGTGCCTGGGTGCGCCGTACTTCTCGAACAACTACCACGGTCGCACGGACACCGGGCAGGGCTACGCGGTCCAGGCCGGTGACGCGATCCCCTACCCGACGCCGACGGGTCCGGGCCCGGCCGTGCCGGAGGCGCCGTACACCGTCCTGCTGCTGCTCGCCGCTGCGGGAACGGTCGCATTCGTCGTACGCCGGCGTCAGAGCCAGCTGCGCAGCTCCCACAGCTCCGGGTAGTAGCGGACGGCGAGGCGGGTGCGCAGGTACGGCGCGCCCGAGGAGCCGCCCGTGCCCGTCTTCGTGCCGATCTGGCGCTCGACCATGTCGACGTGACGAGACCGCCACTGGCTGGCCAACGAGTCGTGCTCGAGCAGCCCCTCTGACAGCTCCCACAGCTCTGGGCGCTCGACGGCGTTGCGGGCGATGTCGAGCAGCGACGCTCGACGCTGCTCGGCGTCGCCGACGGCGTACCCCCGCTTCTGCAGCAGGGTGAGGAAGGCGTCCCAAAGACTCGGCTCGTCGAGTCGGCGCCACCTCCGCTCCTGCTCCGCGGTCGAGGCCTGCCGCATGCGGTCGACGTACGCCGGATCGCGCGCGCCGGACAGGAACTCGAGCTCGCGGAACTGCACCGATTGGAAGCCGCTCGCCGGTGCCAGGTGCGCGCGGAAGGCGAGGAAGTCCTGCGGCGTCATCGTCTCGAGCACCTGCACCTGCTGGATGAGGACGCGCTCGATGACGTGGACGCGCTGCAGCGCCTTGCGTGGCAGGTAGGTCTCGTCCTCCAGCATCTGGTCACGCGCGGCCGTGAGCTCGTGCAGCATCTGGGCGAACCACAGCTCGTAGACCTGGTGCACGGTGATGAACAGCAGCTCGTCGTGCTCGGGCGGGTCCGAGACGAGGACCTGCTGCTGGAGCAGCTCCGGGATGCGCAGGTAGCTGCCGTAGGAGAGCCGGCCGCCGGACTCGCCGAACCGCGGGTCGACAGGCGCGTCAGTCATGTCCCGACCCTAGAGCGGCCAACGTCGATAGGTTCGGCGGCATGGCCGGACCTCTCACAGGAGTGCGCATCGTCGAGCTGGCCGGCATCGGGCCCGGGCCGCACGCCTGCATGCTGCTGGCCGACCTCGGTGCCGAGGTCGTGCGGGTCGACCGGCCCGGTGGACCCGTCGTCCGGCTCGGCGGCCCGGACGTGCTCGCCCGCAACCGGCGCTCTGTGGTCGTCGACCTGAAGAAGGACGGCGCGGCCGAGGTGGTGCTGCGTCTGGTGGAGCGCGCGGACGTGCTGGTCGAGGGCAATCGGCCCGGTGTCGCGGAGCGGCTGGGTGTCGGCCCCGACGACTGCCTGGAGCGCAACCCCCGGCTGGTCTACGCGCGGATGACCGGCTGGGGACAGACCGGCCCGTGGTCGTCGTACGTCGGGCACGACATCAACTACGCGGGGCTGACGGGAGCGCTGGCTGCGGTCGGCGAGAAGGGTCGCAAGCCGGTGCCGCCGCTGAACCTGGTGGCGGACTTCGGGGGCGGCTCGCTGTACTGCGTCGTCGGCATCCTGGCGGCGCTTGTCGAGCGGTCGGTCAGCGGACGCGGCCAGGTCGTCGACGCCGCGATGGTCGACGGGGTGTCGTCACTGCTGGCGATGTTCTACGCGGTGCAGGCCGGTGGTGGCTGGTCGGAGCAGCGAGGGACGAACCTGCTCGACGGCGGCGCGCCTTTCTACGACACCTACGAGTGCGCCGACGGTGAGTACGTCGCGGTCGGTGCGCTCGAGTCGCAGTTCTTCGCCGAACTGGTCGAGGTGCTCGGGCTCGACAACGCCCCGGGGCAGGCCGACGTCGCGCGCTGGCCGGAGCTGCGCGACCGGTTGTCGGCGGCGTTTCTCACCCGGACGCGGGACGAGTGGGCGGCGGCGTTCGAGGGACGGCCGGCGTGCGTCACGCCGGTGCTGCACCTGGGCGAGGCGGCGGCGCATCCGCACCTCGCCGCCCGCCGGACCGTGGTGGAGCTCGACGGCGTCACGCAGCCGGCCCCGGCACCGCGGTTCTCACGGAGTACGCCGGATGCGCCGTCGCCCGCCGGGCCGGTCGGCGCCGACACCGACGCCGCGCTGACCGACTGGGGCTTCAGCACTGCCGACCTGGCCGAGCTCCGCAAGCAGCAGGTGATCGGCTAGGAGCGGGTGCCCGCCTTGCGGGTCTCGCGGGCGTTCGCCTGCTGGATGGCCTCGACGAGCTGGTCCTTGCTCATCTGCGACCGGCCCTCGATGTCGAGTCGTTTCGCCACGTCGTACAGGTGCGCCTTGCTTGCGCTGGCGTCGACTCCGCCGGCCGTGCGGCCGCCGCGGCCTGGTGTCTCGGCGGCCTCGTCACTCGGGCCCTTCTGCGCCTTGGGCTCCCAGTGGTCGCCGACCTTCTCGAAGCCGCGCTTGAGGGAGGCGAACGCGGTGCGGTGCGCGCGCTCCCCCTCGCCGTACTGCTCGACAGCGGCGTCATGGGTCTCGGCGAAAGTGCGCTGCGCCTTCTTCGGCGAGCGCTTCAGTGTCGCCGGAAGCTCTTCGGTCTGTCGTTTGCTCAGCTTGGGCATGCCCAGGATGTACCCGGCGTCAGCCGATCTTCACGAGATCGACGACGAAGATCAGGGTGGCGCCGGGCGGGATGTCTGCGCCGGCGCCCTGGTCGCCGTAGCCCAGGTCCGGTGGGATGACCAGCTGACGGCGGCCGCCCGCCTTCATGCCGACCAGCCCCTGGTCCCAGCCCCGGATGACGTTGCCTGCGCCGAGCGTGAACGGGAAGTCCTGCCCGCGATCCCACGACGCGTCGAACTGCTTGCCGGTGGCGTACAGGACGCCGACGTACTTCATCGTGAGCGGGTCGCCCGCCTTCGCAGCCGGTCCGCTGCCTTCGACGATGTCCTGCACGTCGAGCTTGCAGGGCACCGGACCGTCCGGGACCTCGACCACCGGCTTTTTCGACAGGTCGGTGGTCGTCGTAACCTTGCCGGCTTTGGCGTCGTTGCTGCAGCCGGTGCCGGCGGAGCCGGCGACCGGGCCGATCGGTCCCTGGGACGCGGCGGCTGTCGGACTGCTGCCGGCGTCGGACTGCAGATCCTGGGTCGCACCGCTGCTGCCACCGCAGCCGGACAGGGCCACCGTCAGGGAGACGGCGATGAGCAGCTTGTTCACTTCTTGGACTCCAGGAGGCTCTGCAGCGAGGTGCCGACGAGCCGCTTGAAAGCGCGGCGGGGGCGGGTGCGGTCGAGGACGGCGGCTTCGAGGTCGTCGCCGGCGATGGTGCGGGCTTCGGTGCCGTCGGGGGTCGGCAGGACGAGGGCGGCGACGGCGAGCTTGAGCGCCGTCGACAGCGGCGCGTCGGGGTCGTGGTGCTCGCGGACGTGGGTTGCGATGGGCTCGCTGTTGCCGCCCATGACGATCAGGCCGTGCTCCTCGGCGACGGAGCCGTCGTAGGTGAGCCGGTACATCTGGTCCTCGGCTTTGGTGTCGCCGACCTCGGCGACCACGAGCTCGACCTCGTAGGGCTTGCCGGACTCGGTGAAGATCGTGCCGAGGGTCTGCGCGTAGATGTTCGCGAGACCACGACTGGTGACATCGCGGCGGTCGTACTGGTAGCCGCGCGTGTCGGCGTACCGGACGCCACCGACCCGCAGGTTCTCGAACTCGTTGTACTTGCCGACGGCGGCGAACGCGATGCGGTCGTAGATCTCGCTGATCTTGTGCAGCGCGCCGTTGGGGTTCTCGCCGACGAACAGGATGCCGTCGGCGTACTGCATGGCGAGGACGGAGCGGCCGCGGGCGATGCCCTTGCGCGCGAAGTCGCTCTTGTCCTTCATGATCTGCTCGGGTGAGACGTAGAACGGCATGCTCATCGCGTCAGCCCCCCGGGTTGGTCATGCGCTCGTCGACGACGGTCTGCACAACCGCGCCGATCTCGTCGTCGGGGATGCGGCGCAGGCCGTCGGCGGTGACGGTCATGACGACTGGGAAGATCCGTCTCGTGAGGTCCGGGCCGCCTGTTGCGGAGTCGTCGTCGGCGGCGTCGTAGAGCGCGTCGACGGCTAGCTTGATGGCGGCGGCCTCGTCGACGTCGTCGCGGAACTGCTTCTTGAGGGCGCCGCGGGCGAAGACGCTGCCGCTGCCGACGCTGTGGAAGGAGTGCTCCTCGTAGCGGCCGCCTGTCACGTCGTACGAGAAGATGCGACCGGCACCCATGTCGAGGTCGTAACCGGCGAACAGGGGTACGACGGCAAGGCCCTGCATGGCCATGCCGAGGTTGCCGCGGATCATCGTGGACAGGCGATTGGCCTTGCCCTCGAGGCTGAGGGTCGCGCCTTCGAGCTTCTCGTAGTGCTCGAGCTCGACCTGGAACAGCCGGACCATCTCGATGGCGAGGCCGGCGGTGCCGGCGATGCCGACGCAGGAGTACTCGTCGGCCGGGAAGACCTTCTCGATGTCGCGCTGGGCGATGACGTTGCCCATGGTGGCGCGGCGGTCACCAGCCATCACGACGCCCTGGGCGTGCGTCACGGCGACGATCGTCGTGCCGTGCGGCGCGTCGATCAGGCCGGCGGGGAGGTCACGGCGGCGCGATGGGAGGAGATCAGGCTGTGCAACGCCGAGGAAGTCGGTGAAGGACGACGTGCCGGGCGTGGTGAAGTGAGCCGGAAGACGCCCGTGCAGATCCGGGACTTCTGCCATGTACTGGTCTCCAAGTAACTGGTAGCGCGAGCGAGCAGGTCAATACGGTCGTCGAGCAAGCCGAGTGCCGCGTTGCAGGGGAAGCACAGCACACCACGCACCTCACCAGTGACGTGGTCATGATCAACGTGAACCGCGGGCCGATCCTGGCAGATGGCACAGACGCCGCGCTGTCCATCGATGAGCTCGGCCAACGCCTGCTTCGTCAAGCCGTACTTACGCCGGAACCACGATTCGCTTTGCTTGACGTTGTTGCATGGCTTGCAGTAGCAGTTGCGTCCGGTTGCTTGACCGGCGCTCAGGGCGAACGCGTCCGCAGGCTTGATCTCGCCACAAGCTGCGCACCGCAGCATGCCGTCGGGTAGTACTACGCGCTCGCGGACTTCGTGCCCGGCCCGTTGACGCTTCCTGCGATAAGTCACTGCCGCTCGCCGCTGGAAACAGGGCCGGCAGTAGAAGGCGAGCCCGTCCGGCCTCGATCTGTTCCGGCCGAAGTCAGAGACCGGCTTCTCCTTACCGCAGTCCGGGCACTTCTTCGACCAGAGTAATTCGCTCTGGGTCACTCTATTGGCCCCCCTTCTGAACGTAGCCACGCACGAACTCCTCGGCATTCGCCTCCAACACGTCGTCGATCTCGTCGAGCAGATCGTCGACTTCGTCGGTCAGCTTGCCGACGCGATCCTGGACGTCGCCGGTCTCTTCAACCGCGACCTCGTCGACCTCTTCGGTCTTGCGGGTGGCCTTCTCCTGCCCACCACCGGTGTCCTTCGTAGGCATGACCAGCCCCTCCTCGTCGAGGCGTTCACCATATCTCCGCCGTACGACATCCCTGCTCACCTTTCGCCCTTCGCGCGGCATTCGTTTCGCGGCCTGGCACGCTGGTTGCATGGGCGTCGAGGAGGTCGCGGACGAGCTCTACGCCATGCCGCCCGAGGAGTTCACCGCTGCGCGCACCGCAGCAGCCAAGTCGGACAAGGCGGCGGCCAAGGACATCAACGCCCTGCGCAAGCCAACCGTCGGTGCCTGGCTGGTCAACACCCTCGCCCGGCACGAGCCCGATCTCCTCGACGAGCTGCTCGCCCTCGGTCCCGCCCTCGCCAAGGCGCAGAGCTCCGGCAAGGGGTCGCAGCTGCGCGAGCTCGGCGATCAGCGCCGCGAGCTCGTCACCGCCGTCTCCGACAAGGCGTTCGAGGCCGCCGATCGAGAGTCCACCGCGGCTCTTAGGGCCGAGGTCGCATCAACCCTCGAGGCCGCCCTCGCCGACCCGGCCACCGCCGACGCCGTCCGCACCGGCCGCCTGACACGAACACTCTCGTACGCCGGCTTCGGCGGCGTCGACCTCGAGGGCGCCGTCGCCGTCGGACCGACCAGGGGCTCTGCTCGCAAGGCCCCGGCGAAGACCGCGCCCAAGAGCACCGCCAAGACCACCGGCAAGGCGGCACCCGCTGCCAAGCCCGACCACAGCAAGGACATCGCCGCGGCTGAGGCCCGCGCCCAGGACGCCGCCGGCGACCTCGACGACGCCGTACGGGCTTGCCAGTCAGCCCAGCAGGACCAGGAGAAGGCCGAGGACGCCGAGAAGCAGGCGATCGCCGCCGTCCACGCAGCCGAGGAAGCACTCCGCGCCGCACGAGAAGCTCGTACGAACGCCGAACAGCAAGCCCGGAAGGCCAGGCACCGCACCGAGCAGGCCGCGAAGGCAGTCGAGGACGCTCAGAAGAAGGCCGAGAAGGCGCGCACGGCACTCGACCGGCTTCGCCGTTCGTGACACCGCTTGGCGACGCGCAGCGCATAGGCCACAGTCGTCGACGTGGTCATGCTCACGACGTCCTGGTGGCCCGCCGACGAAACCGATGAGGTCCGCGAGTCGACCGTCGGTGGCGTCCTGCGCGAGGCCGCAGCCGTCGCACCCGACACGTGGGCGCTCGTCGAGGGATCGCTCGACTCGCGGAGCCGGCGGCGGTGGACCTACGCGGAGCTGCTCGCGGACGCAGAACGAGCCGCGGCCGCGCTGACCACCAGGTTCACCCCGGGCGAGCGCGTGGCCGTCTGGGCACCGAACATCCCGGAGTGGGTCATCCTCGAGTTCGCTCTTGCGATGGCCGGCTTGACGCTGGTGACGGTGAACCCGGCGTACCGACCTTCGGAGCTCGCCCACGTGCTCGAGCAGTCCGGGGCCGCCGGGATCTTCCTGGTCCCAGAGTTCCGCAGTCCGATGGCGGAGTACCTGGAGGAGGTTCGCGGTGGCTTGCCCATGCTGCGCGAGGTCGTGCTCTTCCCGGAGTGGGACGCGTTCCTCGCGTCCGCGCCGAGTGATGTCGTCTGGCCGGAGGTTCGCCCCGACGACCTCGCCCAGATCCAGTACACCTCCGGAACGACCGGCTCGCCCAAGGGCGCTCAGCTGCAACACCGCGGGCTGACGAACAACGCGCGCTTCTACGGCGCGCGCATCGGTCTGCGGCCTGGGTCGGTGCTCGTCAATCCGATGCCCTTGTTTCACACCGCCGGATGCGGGATGGGGGTGCTCGGCGCGGTGCAGCATTGCGCGACCCACGTGCCGGTCGTCGCTTTCGACCCCGCGCTGGTGCTCGAGCTGGTCGAGGCGGAGTCCGCGGAGTTCCTCGGCGCGGTCCCGACGATGTGGATCGCGATGCTGGAGCATCCCGACCGCAGCTCGCGTGACCTGGCCTCGCTCCGCGTCGCCGTCTCCGGCGGTTCGCCGGTGCCGGCCGAGCTCGTCCGCCGGGTGGAGAAGGAGCTGGACGTCACGTTCAGCATCGTGTTCGGCACGACCGAGTGCTCGCCGTTGATCACCCAGGTGCGGCTCGACGACGCGCCTGAGGACCGAGCCGAGACGCTCGGGCCGCCGCTGCCGCAGACGGACGTCAAAGTGGCCGACGCCGCGACCGGCGAGCCGGTGCCGCCGGGCCAGCTCGGTGAGCTGTGCGCGCGGGGTTACCTTCTGATGCGGGGCTACCACGACGACCCCGCCGGCACTGCTGCCGCGATCGACGCCGACGGCTGGTACCACACCGGGGATCTCGCCTCGATGGACGAACGCGGCTACCTCCGGATCGAGGGCCGGCTCAAGGACATGATCATCCGGGGCGGCGAGAACATCTACCCGAAGGAGGTCGAGGACGTCCTCTTCGACCACCCGGCTGTCGCCGATGTGGCGGTGGTTGGGATCCCGGACGACACGTCGGGCGAGGTCGTCGCCGCCTTCGTGCGACCGGCGCCAGACGGTTCGGTGACCGTGGACGAGCTGCGAGCGCACTGTCGTGACCGGCTGGCGGCGTACAAGACACCCGTGCGCTGGGAGTTCGTCGACGCCTTCCCGCTCACGCCGTCCGGCAAGGTCCAGAAGTACGTGCTGCGCGAGTCGCTGACCAACCCTGGCGGCGGTTAGCGACGACCGCCGAGGGTGTCGACGAGCTCCAGCGCGCTGTTGCACGTGTCGAGCAGCTCGCCGACGTGCACCTTCGTGCCGCGCAACGGCTCCAGCGTCGGGACGCGCTGCAGCGACTCCCGCCCGACGTCGAAGATGACCGAGTCCCACGATGCCGCCGCGACCTCGTTCGGGAACTTCTGCAGGCACCGGCCTCGGAAGTAAGCGCGGGTGTCCTCCGGCGGCGTGTCGACTGCCGCCTCCACCTCAGCCGCGGTCACCAGCGTCTTCATCGACCCGCGCGCAACGAGGCGGTTGTACAGGCCCTTGTCCGGCCGCACGTCGGCGTACTGCAGGTCGACCAGGTGCAGCTTCGCCGCATCCCAACCGAGACCCTCGCGCTCGCGATACCCCTCCAGCAGCGACAGCTTCGCGACCCAGTCGAGCTCCGACGACAGCGACATCGGATCCGACGCCAGCCGGTCGAGCACCGACTCCCACCGCGTCAGCACGTCCGATGTCTGGTCGTCGACATCGGTCCCGAGCCGGTCCTCGACGTACTTGCGGGCCTGCTCGAGGTACTCCAGCTGCAGCTGCACCCCGGTCAGCTTGCGCCCGTCGCGCAGCGTCAGCAGGTGCGTCAGCGTCGGGTCGTGCGACACGGCCCGCAACGACGACACCGGCGCATCGACCTGCAGGTCGACGCCGTTCTCGGTCAGCCAGCGGTCCTCGATCATCGACAGGACCAGACACGTCGTACCGACCTTGAGGTACGTCGAGATCTCCGACAGGTTCGCGTCGCCGATGATGACGTGCAGCCGCCGGTACTTCTCCGGGTCGGCGTGCGGCTCGTCGCGCGTGTTGATGATCGGCCGCTTGAGCGTCGTCTCGAGCCCGACCTCGACCTCGAAGAAGTCGGACCGCTGCGAGAGCTGGAACCCCTCGCCACGCCCGTCCTGCCCGAGACCAACGCGCCCGGCGCCAGTCACGACCTGACGTGACACGAAGAACGGCGTCAGGTGCCGCACGATCTCCGCAAAGCTCGTCGCCCGCGCCATCAGGTAGTTCTCGTGCGTCCCGTACGACGCGCCCTTGCCGTCGGTGTTGTTCTTGTAGAGGTGGATCGGCGCAGTGCCCGGCACCGTCAGCGCCCGCTCGGCGGCGAGCGCCATGACCCGCTCCCCCGCCTTGTCCCAGATCACG
>JAWWOH010000139.1:0-12028 GCA_033851845.1 Actinomycetota bacterium | reverse complement strand
TCGAGCAGCGTGTACGACGGCCCGCTCAACGCGTTCTGCGAGGCACCTAGACGGTGATGACGGTGCGCTTGTCGTAGCGGCCGCACTCGGGGCACACGGTGTGCGGGAGCGTCGTGTGGCCGCGGTCGCACGTCGTCAGGGCAGGCGGTGTCGCCTTCCACTGCGCGCGCCGCGCTCGGGTGTTGCTGCGCGACATCTTGCGCTTCGGGACGGCCATTACTTCTCCTCGGTGGTTCGCGTGTGGAGCAGGTCCTGCAGCGCCGACCAGCGGGCATCCGGCGCGTCGTGCTCATGATCCTCAGGCAGGTCGTCCAGCCGCTCCCCGCACTCGGCGCAGAGCCCTGCACAGTCCTCCCGGCACAGCGGGGTGAGCGGCAGGGCGAGCACCACCGCGTCGCGCAGTGTCGGCTCGAGATCGAGGAAGTCGCCCTCCATCCGCGCCGTCTCGTCCTCGTCCGCCGTCGTGTCCGTCGTGCTGTCGGGGTAGGCGAACAGCTCCTGGATCGGCACGGTCAGCGTGTCCGTGACCGGTTCCAGGCAGCGACCGCACTCCCCCGTCAGCTCGACGGCGGCGGTGCCGCTCACCAGTACGCCCTCCATGACCGACTCGAGCCTGAGGTCCAGGTCGATCTCGGATCCGGCGGGCACTCCGATGAGCTCGACCCCGAGGTCGGCAGGCGCGGGAGCGGGGAGTCGCACCGTGCGCATCGACCCGGCCCGCCGCCCCAGCTCGCGCGTGTCGAGCACGAGGGGACTGCGGGGGTCGAGGCGGTGCTGCGGCTTCCTGTTCTCGGGCATGATTCGCGGGGGGTCGTTGAGACCGCTGGAGAGACTACCCGCGAGCGCCGCCGCGGTCGATTTCCCGCGGGCGAGCAAGATCTTCGGCGAATTGCACCGGTGATAGGCGGTGATAGCCGGTGTAGATCGGCGAAGATCTTGCGCTTAGGTCGGCAGGGCGGCCTCGTCACGGCGCTCGACGATCTCCGCCAGCTCGTTGCGGCCGGCCAGCTTGGCCCGTCCCCGCTCCACCGACTCCAGCGTCTTGCTCAGCAGGATCTCGAAGTTGGCCAGCTTGCGGTCCACGTAGTCATCGACCTCGGCGCGCATCTCGGCCGCCTTCGTGGTGGCCTCCCAGACCAGCCGGTCGGCCTCGCCCTGCGCCTGGACGTAGACCTCCTCCTCGGACAGCATCCGCAGACGCTCCTCGCGGGCCTGCGAGATGATCCGGGCCGCCTCGCGGCGGCCTTCGGCCAGCACGTCGTCCTTGTCCTGCAGGACGTCCTGGGCCTTGCTGATCTCCCCGGGCAGCAGCTCGCGAAGCTCGGCGAGCAGTCCCAGGAGCTCACCGCGGTTGACGACGCACGATGCCGACATCGGCATCGAGCGCGCGGCCTCCAGGGCCGCCGTGATCTGAGCCAGCTTGGTCTGAACGCTTTCCACGAGCCTCCGCTCTCCGGATGCCGTCAGGACTTGGACTTGCCGAGCTGCGCGAGCAGCCGTCGACCAGCGGCTTCCGGCACGAGCCCGGACACGTCGCCGCCGTACGTCGCGACCTCTTTCACCAGGCTCGACGAGAGGAAAGAGTAGAGCGGGTTCGTCGTCATGAACAGCGTCTCGATGCCGGCCAAACCGTGGTTCATCTGCGCCATCTGGAGCTCGTAGTCGAAGTCGCTGATCGCCCGCAGGCCTTTCACGATCACCTGGATCGAGTGCGCCTTGCAGAAGTCGACGATGAGCCCGTCGAACGAGTCGACGACGACGTTGCCGTACTGCGCTGTCGCCTCGCGGAGCATCGCCATCCGCTCCTCGAGGTCGAACATCCGCTTCTTCGCGGCATTCACGCCCACCGCGACGACGACCTCGTCGTACAGGTCGCTGGCCCGGCCGATGATGTCGAGGTGGCCGAGGGTCACCGGGTCGAAGGAGCCGGGGCAGACGGCGCGTCTCATGGTGCGATCACGCTAGCAGCGGCTGGCGTACCAGAGAGTGGCCTCGCCGTACCGCCGCGAGCGCTCGCGTTGCAGGCCGTCGGGCCAGCTCGGCTCGTCACCTCGGGTGCGCCGCTCGACGGCCACGACGGCGTGGTCGGTCAGCCATGGGACGAGTGCGGCGAGGACCTCGGTCACATCGACGTCGTACGGCGGGTCGAGGAACGCGACGTCGTACCTGGGCTCTGCTTCGGCGGCCAGGAACACCTCGACCCGCATCGGTACGACGTGAGCGCCGGGGAGGGTCACCTTCGCGATGTTGTCGCGGATCGCAGTGAGCGCTGACGGGTCGTCCTCGACGAACGTCGCGCTCGCCGCGCCGCGGCTGAGAGCCTCCAGCCCGAGCGCTCCCGACCCCGCGTACAGGTCGAGGACGCGCGCGCCGTCCACGTCACCGAGGCTCTGCAGGCTGGAGAAGAGCCCTTCTCGCGCGCGGTCGGACGTCGGTCGCGTGACGTCCCCGACCGGGACCTGCAGGCGACGGCCACGAGCCTCCCCGGCGATGATGCGCGTCACCGCCTCGACGCTAGCGGGCGATCACCAGGCAATCGGCCTGAGGTCGTGCGATGACCCCAGGTGGCTGATGCGCCCGTCGTCAATGCGGTAGTCGTCGTACCCGGTCGACAGCAGTACGTGCCTGCCGTCGTTCGTGACACACAGCGCATCAGCCGTATCTACGCCGATCACGTCGGCGATCGTCCGCCGGACGCGGCCGCTTACCGGGTCCAGAACGACGATCCGCACTGCTCCTGGGTCACCGAAGGACTCCTGGGCTGCGAACACCTCGTTCGCGCTCGATGCCGTCGAGGACACGACCCAGCCGTCGCCGATCGAGCCCGCGTCGCCCGTCCCAGGCACCTCCCGCGCGGCGTCGAAGGTCGTGCCAGATGCGCCAGTGTCGAGCCGCGAGACGCCGGGCTGGTAGTCGCCGCAACAGCCCTGCCCGTGCATGAGCAGCGTGCGGCCATCGGGTGCCCAGTTGAGTGCCGAGAGCATCGCGCCGCCCGTCCACGACCGCGTGCTCGCGCGCGACAGATTCATCACCCGCAGTGTGAACAGCGTGCACTCGCGGGACTCAGGATCAACACCGGCGAGCGCGTAGGCAAGCTTGTTGCCGTCGGACGTGACCGCCATGGAGGAGATCTCGCCGGTCGTCCCGCCGACACCCTGCACGTCGGAGCCGATCCCACTGACTCCACGGGATGTTCTGCTAACGCGGATGCGCTGCACGCGCCAGTCGCCGCAGGTGCCTTTCGTCTCGGCCACGTAGAACGTCCGTCCGTCGGCGGCCACGGTGACTGCGGTGGCCCGGTAACCCGCCGACCCTCCCGTAGCGAGCAACGTGCCGCGCCGGGCATCTCGGAACGCGTACCTGCCATCGGACTCCACCGTTATGACGGTCGAGGGGCCGGCGACGTCAGCCGCAGGCGGCGGATACGTGGGTGCCGGCGACGGGCTCGGGGAGCTCTCCGCCGCAGCCTTCTCCGAAGCCAGCCGGGCGAGGTCCGACGCCATCGGGTCAGGGGTGGAAGCGGCAGATGCAAAGGGTGCGGGTGTCGGCGCCATCGCCGTGCCGGAAGGACCGAGGTTGCCGACGGCGAGTGCGACCCCTGCGACGACCGCAGCGCTGCCCATCACGGCCGCCGCGCGGCGGTAACGGTGCTCGCGACGGAGTCGGTCCTGCAGCCGGTGCTCACCGTCGATCGGTGCCTGCGTCTGCTCGGCGAGTGCCCGCAGGGCAGCGGCAACCCGGTCCTCGGCGCTCATGTCGCCACCTCCATACGGGCGGCCAAGGTCGCGATGCCACGGGCGGCGTGCGACTTCACCGACCCGCGCGAGATCCCCAGGGCGCCAGCGATCTCTGCTTCGGACAGGTCGAGGTAGTAGCGAAGGACGAGCACCTCGCGCTGCCGGCGCGGCAGCTGCACGAGTTCGTCGGCCACAGCACGCAGGTCCGCAGTGCGCAGCACGGTGTGCTCCGCAGAGGGGTGCTCACCGGGTGGCGCGGCGACGTACGACCGCTCGGTGCGGCGTCGACGCAGCCGCGACCGCGAACCGTTGACCACCGACGTGCGCAGGTAGGCGAGTGCCTTGTCCGGATCGCGCAGCAGCAGCCACCGGCGGTGCAACCGGATGAACGCGTCCTGTACGACGTCTTCGGCCGTCTCACGGTCGTCGACCAGGAGCGACGCGACCCGACGCAGGCCAGCGGCATGGACCCGGTACAGCGCGGTCACGGCATCGTCGGCACTGCGCGGCAGGGCGTCGTGCGGTGACACAGCGACCCCTCCCGTGGTGACGGTCATGCTCCGTTGACGCGCGAGTCGCCGGTCGGTTGTCAGGCTTTCTCGAGATATTCCGCCCGCTCGGCGTCCACCAGGTCCTTCACTGCCTGAGCCAGCGCCGGGTGCCGGGCCAGCTCGGGATCGCCGTCGACCACACCGACCGCCGCGTCGCGCGCGTCTCGGATGACGTCCTCGTCGCGCAACAGGCGCAGCAGCTTCAGCGACGAGCGGGTCCCTGACTGCGTCGCGCCGAGGACGTCGCCCTCACGGCGCTGCTCCAGGTCGACGCGGGAGAGCTCGAACCCGTCAGTCGTCGCCGCGACCGCCTGCAGCCGCTGTCCCGACGGCGAGAACGGCTCGACCTCGGTCATGAGCAGGCAGAGCCCGGCATGCATTCCCCGCCCAATGCGACCGCGCAGCTGATGCAGCTGCGAGATGCCGAACCGGTCGGCATCCATCGCCACCATCACGGTGGCGTTCGGGACATCGACGCCGACCTCGATGACGGTCGTCGCGACCAGTACGTCGATGGCCCCGCCGGAGAAGCGCCTCATGACGTCGTCCTTCGCGTCGGGCTGCATGCGACCGTGCAGCACCTCCAGGCGCAACCCGCGCAAAGGTCCGTCGGCAAGCATCGGAGCCACGTCGAGCACGGCGACCGCCGGACGCCGTTCCTCCCCGGCGTCGGTGCTGTCCTCGTCGGGACCGCTGTCACCGATTCGCGGGCAGACGACGAACGCCTGGCGGCCGGCGGCGACCTCCTCCCGGATTCGTTGCCATGCCCTCTCGATCGCCTTCTCGGTGCCGACGACATGCGTCTCGATCGGCGACCTACCGGCCGGCAGTTCGGTCAAGGTGGAGACCTCAAGGTCGCCGTAGACAGTCATCGCAACGGTGCGTGGGATCGGAGTGGCGGTCATGACCAGGACATGCGGTGGCTTGGCGGCCTTCGCGCGCAGGGCGTCCCGTTGCTCGACGCCAAACCGATGCTGCTCGTCGACGACCACGAGTCCAAGGTCGTGGAACTCGACGCCCTCGCTAAGCAAGGCGTGAGTGCCGACCACGATGCCGGCGACGCCTGAGGCGGCCTCCGCCAACGCTGCGCGCCGTGCGCCCGCGTTCTGCGAGCCCGTCAGCAGCGCGACACGGGTCGCGACGTCGCCGCCGCCGAGCTCGCCGGCCTGCGCGAGCGGACCGAGCAGCTCGCGCAAAGAGCGGTGGTGCTGCTGCGCCAAGACCTCGGTCGGTGCCAGCAGGGCCGCCTGCCCACCGGAGTCGATGACGGCGAGCATGGCCCGCAGCGCCACGACGGTCTTGCCCGAGCCGACCTCGCCCTGGAGCAGCCGGTACATCGGATGCGACTGCGCGAGCTCGCGCTCGAGCACCTCGCCGACGTCGCGTTGGCCAGCCGTCAGCTCGAACGGCAGCGATCGGTCGAACAGCTCGAGCAGCCCGCCCGGCTTCGCGACTCGCGGCACTCCGGGTAGCGCCCGCGCGGCCAGCCGGCGCTGTGCCAGCGTGACCTGCAGGACGAAAGCCTCGTCCCACTTGAGCCGATCCTTGGCGCGGGTGATGTCCCCCCAGTCGGCCGGCTCGTGGATCTTGCGTAGCGCCGGCTCGAGCCTGAGCAGGTGTCGCGCCTCACGGATCTCGAGGGGCAGCGGATCGGCGGCGAAGTCGACGACCTGCAGGACCTGGCGAACGCATCGCTGGATCACCAGGCTGCTGACTTTCGCGGTCGCCGGGTAGATAGGGATCAATGCGCCGGCGAACTCATCGATGGTGATGCCCTGCTCGTCATCGACGAGCTCGTACTCCGGGTTCGTGAGCTGAGCCTTGCCCTTGAACAGCTCGACCTTGCCGGCGAAGAACGCCTCGCGTCCCGCCGCCAGCTCGCGCTGTGCCTTGTGCCCGCGTTTGCTGAAGAAGGTGAGGGTCAGTCTCCGCTGGCCGTCGGTGACAACGACGTCGGTCTTGACGAGGTCTGTGCGGATCTTGCGGCTGTCGTTCTTCTCGACCTTCGCCATGAGCGTGACGTGCTCGCCGACCTCGAGCTCGTTGAAGGCGGTCAGCTCGCCCCGCTTCGCGTAACGACGCGGATAGTGCCTGAGCAGGTCTCCAGCTGTCCGAAGCCCGAGCATCGCCTCCATCGGCTTCGCTGTCTTGTCGCCGAGCAGCGACGACAGGCGTGCGTCGACCCCGACCACTACTCGACGCCGAGGAGGACGGGGTAGTGGGGCTGGCCGCCGTCGTACGTCACGGCTTCCGCTGCGGGAAAGGTCTTCTCGACGTACGCCGACAGCCGGTCCGCGAGCCCTTCGGACGCATCCGCCCCGACGACGACCGTGACCAGCTCGCCGCCGCCGGCGAGCATCCGCTCGACCAGCTGGCGGGCCGCGGTCTCGACGTCGTCGCCGATGAGCACCACGTCGCCCTCGATCAGTCCGAGCACGTCTCCCGGCCGGCACACGCCGGCCATCGTCATCGCCTCCCGCACCGCCGTCGTGACCTCGGCCCACCGCGTCGAACCCGCAGCGTCGGCCATTGCCGCGACGTCGTCGGCGAAAGACCGGCTCTCGTCGCAGACGGCGAGGGCGGCCAGCCCCTGCACGGTCGACCGCGTCGGCACAACGGCAACCGTGTAGCCCTCGTCGCGAGCGGCCGCGGCTGCGGCGCCGGCGACGCCGATCGTGTTGGCGTCGTTGGGAAGCAGGACGACCTCGGAGGTCCCGCTGCGGCGGACGGCATCGAGGAGCTCGGCGGTCGACGGGTTGGCAGTCGGGCCGCCGTCGACGACCACCGCGCCGGCGTCCTCGAACAGCCGGCCGAGTCCCGGCCCCGCAGTCACCGCGACGACGCCGCGGCCGGTGTTGGCCAGCGCGGCGGCGGGCTCGGGCTGCGCCGCGACCTGGTCGGCGAAGCGCGTGACCGTGATGCGGAAGGGCGTCCCGGCCTCCACACCGGCCTCGACGGCGGCACCCACGTCATTGACGTGCACGTGCACGTTGTGCAGCCCGTCCCCTCCCACGACGACGAGTGAGTCACCGAGGTCGGACAACGTCGCCTTGAGCTCGTCGACGGCGTCGTCGGCGGCATCGCGGAGGAGGTACTGCACCTCGTAGCCGAACTCGTCGCTGCCCGCCTCGCGCGCCGACGCCAGACCCGTGCGGTCGCGCGGGACCAGCAGCACCGGGGCGATGGCGAGCCGGGCCGCGCCGGTCACGACCTGCTCGAGCGCGTCGAGCAGGACGCACAGCCCGCGTCCGCCCGCGTCGACGACACCGGCGGCCTTGAGCTGCGGGAGCTGCTCCGTCGTCCGCGCGAGGGCGGCGGTCGCGCCGGCCGCGGCCGCCTTCACCACAGCCGCGAGGTCGGCCGGGCCGAGCTCGGCAGCCGACGCGGCGGCCTCCCTGGCCACGGTGAGCACCGTCCCCTCGACCGGCTTGGCGACGGCGGCGTAGCCGAGCTCCGCGGCCCGGATCAGCGCGCGCTGGAGGCACTCCGAGTCAGCCGTCTCCTCGACGGCGAGCACCTCCGCCAGGCCTCGCAGCAGCTGGGACAGGATCACCCCGGAGTTGCCGCGGGCGCCCATCAGCGCCCCGTGCGCCATCGCCTGGGTGGTCGGGCCCATGCCGGCCGGGGCAGCATGCACCGCCTCCGTGACGGCCTGCATGGTGAGCTGCAGGTTGGTCCCGGTGTCGCCGTCCGGGACGGGGTAGACGTTCAGGTCGTCGATCTCGGCGCGGGCCGCCGTCAGGGCCTCGAGCCCGGCCGCGCACCACCGGCGTACGGCAGTCGCGTCGAGGACCTGCAGCACGCCGCTCCTCCCGGGCCTTCAAGACGAGAGGCGAGGCTATCGGCCCTGCTAGTCTTTGACGGCTGTCCGGCGTGTGCCGGCGCCCAATCCGCCATTCTTGGAGTCTTTCGTGTCTGCGACCTGCGACGTCTGTGGCAAGGGGCCGGGCTTCGGCATGTCGGTCAGCCACTCGCACCGCCGCACCCGCCGTCGCTGGAACCCCAACATCCAGACCGTGCGCGCGATGGTCGGCAAGACGCCCAAGAAGCTCGGCGTCTGCACCTCGTGCATCAAGGCGGGCAAGGTCGTCCGCGCCTGAGCGGGTTAGCGCTCAGCCGATCCAGACGTCGGTCTCGAACAACCGGCTCCCGTCGCACCAGAGCTCGATGGTGACGGTCTCCAGCACCGGGTCGTGCTGGACGAACAGCTCGAGGTCCCCCGGTGTCGCCAGGACGTCCGTGGCGGCGGCGAGCCAGCGGGGCGCGATCCAGCCGGGCAGCTGACGCGCCAGGAGGAGCGGCTCGAGGGCTTCGGCGAGCGCGGCCGTGCGCGCATCGCCCGCCGGCAGGCTGGCAAGGGCGGTGAAGCGCTCCGTCGTCGCGTGCGCAGCCGGGCCCGCGCTGGCAAGTGGTGCGTCCATGAGGTTCTCCGCTGAGTGAGGAAGGTCTTCACCCTGTGTAACGGAGCGAGCACGCACTGCTCGCGCGGGCCGGCGGAGAAAGTCGGAAACTGGGGGTGTTCGCCCGCATCCGGGTCGATACGTCCCCCCCGGTCAGTCCAGCCGCTTGAGCTCGTCCTTGTAGCGCTGGCCGTTCCACGCGTAGAGCGCGACGGCCGGGTCGAAGGTGCCGTCCGGCACGCTGTCGAGCCGCATCTTGGCCGGGATCCCGAGCGCCATCGCCCGAGCCGGCACCTCGACGCCGTTGCTCACGACCGCGCCGGCGCCGACCAGCCCACCGCTGCGGACCACTGCGTCGTGGAGCACCACGGAGTTGGACCCGACCAGCGAGCGGTCCTCGATCGTGCAGCCCTCGAGGTGCGCGAGGTGACCGATGACGCACTCGCTGCCGATCGTGGTCGGCTTGTCGTGCGTCGCGTGGACAACGGTGCCGTCCTGGATCGACGTGCGCTCCCCTACGGTGATCGTCCCGTAGTCGCCGCGCAGCACGGCGCTGGGCCACACAGACGACCCCGCACCCAGTGTCACGTCACCGATCACGGTCGCGTCGGGGTGGACGTAGGCGTCCGGGTGGATGTTCGGCACCCGGTCCCCTAGGGCGTACACGGCCAACGCGCTGGTCCTCTCTCAACTGATCAAGCGGTCTCGGACCAACCGGGCCGACCCGCCGGCGTGGCGGGCCGGCCGCTCCGAGATCAGCAGGCTAGGGGGATTCTCGCAGCCGCCAGCCGTGATCGACCGGGCCGGTGCCGGTGCCGAGGGAGAATCCGGCCCGGATCGCTCCGGTCACGTAGTCCTTCGCCTTCGTCACGGCGGCCACGACGTCGTCGCCGAGGGCGAGGTACGACGCGATCGCGGCGGCAAGGGTGCAGCCGGTGCCATGCGTGTGCGGGTTGTCGATGCGGGTCGCCGACAGCACGTGCTCGACCGAGCCGTCGGTCAGTAGGTCGACGGCGTCGCCGGCCAGGTGCCCGCCTGTCACGAGCACCCACTGCGGTCCGAGCTGCAGTACGGCGTCAGCCGCCGCTCGCAGGTCTTCTTCCCGTCGTACGACAAAGCCGGTGAGCCGTTCGACCTCCGCGAGGTTCGGGGTTGCGACGGTCGCGCGCGGCAGGAGCCGGTGCCGCAGTGCGTCGAACGCACCGTCGGCCAGCAGCGCCGCACCCGATGTGCTGGCCGTGACGGGGTCGACGACGACGGCCGCGGACAGCCGGCCGAGGCGGTCGGCGACGGTGGACACGATCTCGGCGGACGCGAGCATCCCCGTCTTCACCGCGTCGACGCCGATGTCGTCGAGCACCGCGTCGAGCTGCGCGCGCACGACGTCGACCGGTACCGGCCACACGCCGTGCACCCCGAGGCTGTTCTGGGCGGTGACCGCGGTGACGACGCTCATCCCGTGCACGCCGCAGGCGAGCATCGTCTTCAGGTCGGCCTGCACACCCGCGCCGCCGCCGGAGTCCGACCCCGCGACGGTCAGGACCCGCTTCACGCGAAGTGGTCCCAACCGCCCGGTGCTGCGGCACCGGCGACGGTGACGACGGCATCACCTGCCAGCACACGGCCGATGACACGAACACCTACGGGCAGCTGCGCGCCCGCCGGCATGGTCGCGACCAGTGAGTGGTCCTCGCCCCCGGTCAGGAACTGCTCGTCGGCGCTGTCGAGATCGATGTGCACGCCGCTCGCGCGGGCGATGTGACCGATGTCCGCGACGAGTCCGTCGCTGACGTCGCACATCGACGTCGCGCCCGCCAGCGCAAGCATCGGCCCCATCTCGTACGGCGGTGTCGGTCTGCGGTGGGCGTCGACCAGTGCACCCTCGCGGGCGCCGGCTACGAGCAGGTCGAGACCGGCGGCCGACTGACCGAGCTCGCCGGCGAGCACGACGACGTCACCGGGGCGCGCGCCGGACCGCGTCACGGGGTCGCGTCCCTCGAGGTCGCCGAGGGCGGTCACGCTGACGACGAGGGTGTCGGACCGCACCACGTCGCCGCCGACGACGGACGCGCCCACGACCGCGGCCTCGTCGCGAAGGCCGTCCGCGAGCTCGAGGGACCACGCGACGGGGAGGTCGGCAGGGGCCGCCAGCCCGACGAGCAGCGCGGTCCCGCGGGCGCCCATCGCGGCGATGTCGGCGAGGTTGGCGGCCGCGGCCTTGCGGCCGACGTCGTACCCGCTCGACCACTCGCGCCGGAAGTGCACGCCCTCGACCAGCACGTCGGTGGAGGCCACCACCCTGCCGTCGGGTGCGGTCACGACGGCGGCGTCGTCCCCGGGGCCGAGCAGCACCGCGGGCGACTGCACGAGGCGGTCGATCACCCGTGCGATCAGGCCGAACTCGCCGACATCCCGTGCGGTAGCGTCCGCATTCATCTTCGAGCCAGCCAGCCTTCCAGAAGGGGTCCGACACCGTGGTCCAGGCCTACATCCTCATCCAGACCGAGGTCGGGAAGGCCGCCGCCGTCGCGAAGGCCATCTCGGACATCAACGGCGTCGCCCAGGCCGAGGACGTCACCGGTCCGTACGACGTCATCGTGCGCGCCGAGGCGAAGAACGTCGACGAGCTCGGCAAGCTCGTCGTGGCCAAGATCCAGGGCGTCGAGGGCATCACCCGCACGCTGACGTGCCCCGTCGTACACCTCTGAGGACGGTCCTTCTCACAGCCGGCGCGCTCGCGCTGGCCGCGTGCACGTCCGGCGCCCAGAGCCCGAAGCCGAGAGCGACCGGTCCCGTCGCCGTCCCGGTGCCCACGTCGTCGGCACCCGCCGTGCTGTCGGCCTGCCGGCAGCTGCTCGCGTCGCTGCCCGCCGAGCTGGACGACGGCGTACGACGGCGTCCGGTCACCGAGGACGCCGAGCGCACCGCGGCGTGGGGCGATCCGGCCATCACGCTGCGATGCGGAGTCATGCTGCCCGACCAGACCCTCGAGCCCATCGAGATCGACGGCCTGAAGCTGGTGACGACGAAGGCGGCGGGCGTGGTCACGTGGACGACGTTCGACCGTGCCGTCAACGTCGCGATCGCGGTGCCTACGGCGTACGAGGAGCAGGTGTACGACGTACAACCGCTCGTCCCGGCGTTGAAGGAGCTGCCCGCACCGCAGCCCGCTCCGGGCCCCTAGCGCACCGGCCCCAGTGCACCGGCCCCTCGTGCACCTAGCTCAGCGAAGGCCGGTGCCGCGACGCAGCGCGGTCTGCACGAGCCGGTCGACGAGCGCGGGGTAGTCGAGGCCGGTCGCAGCCCACATCCGCGGGAACATCGACGACGGCGTGAAGCC
>JAWWOH010000133.1:0-13811 GCA_033851845.1 Actinomycetota bacterium | reverse complement strand
GCGACGTTGCGCAGCACCTCGTCACCGGCCTGGTGGCCGTGCTCGTCGTTGAGCCGCTTGAAGTGGTCGATGTCGATCATCACGAGCGAGAGGTGCTCGGCGCTGCGGGTCGCCCGGGCGACCTCGCGCTCGAGCGTCGACTCGAACGTGCGACGGTTCGCGATCTTGGTCAGCCCGTCGGTCGCGGCGAGGCGCTGGACCTGCTCGAGCAGCCAGGCGTTGCGGAGGGCGAGGGCGGCATACGACGCGGACCGCTCGAGTCCCGAGACGACGCGCCGCTGGATCCGACCGCGTTCGGAAGGCGCCTGCTCGAGCACCATCGCGCCCAGCGGGCGGCCCTCGGCCTGGAGCGGCACGACGACCAGGTCGCGAGCCTTCGGGAGCAGCCGCCCGAGCCACGGATCGGCCTCCTCGTCGAGGCCGCTGACGAGGACGGTCGAGTGTGTCGAGTGCGCCTGCGTGATCACGGCACTGCCTGCGGGCCGGCCGGGCCGGCGTGCGGTCTCCTCGTCGAGCCCGTACGACGCGAGCAGCGGCAGCTGCCCCTCCGGCCCCGCCAGTACGACCCCCCGCGGGAAGCCGAACGTGTCGACGACCGAGTCGAGCAGGGTCCGCGCGACGCTGGCCGAGTCGGCAGTGCGCTCGAGCGACTCGGCGAGGTCGGTGAGTGCCTCGAGGTCGTGCCGGCGACGGCGCAGCTCGCGCTCGTTGACCGCCGACAGCGCGGAGGTCGAGACGGCGACCAACCACAGGACGACGACGAAGACGGCGAGCCTGGTCTGCGTGCTGCCGAGGATGCCGGTGAGCTCGGACGGCTCGGTCGGCGTGAGCCATCCACCCGGTTGCTGCTGGCCGTTGTAGACAGCGAGCAGCAGCAACGAGTGCCAGAGGGCGAGCTTGAGACCGGTCCGGTACGAGGCGAGCAGCGCCACCGCGCCCAGGTGCAGCAGCACCAGGTAGCGGACCGGGCTCGACAGCGAGCCGGTGACGTACGACGCCCAGGCCAGCCACAGCCCATCGATGATGAGCAGCGCGGAGAACAGCACGACGACGCGCTCCCGCAGGATCCGCGACAGGCCCTCGCCGACGGCGACGATGGCGGCGTACGCCAGGGTGGTCAGGACGGCCTGGCGACGGCCGGGGGCGAGCGCCTGCGGCGCCAGCGCCGCACAGAGCAGCAGCAGGCCGATGGCGGCGACCCGCAGGTACTGGGTGACGCGGAGGCGCTCGGCGACGGGGACGGACTCGGCTGCACGCACCGACGCGGCGCCGGCTGTGCTCGCGCGGCCAGGAAGGAACCCCCTCATGCGCTGGCACCTCCCGGACGAAGAATGGGACCGAACGTCAGCTCGGGCTCCGCGGTCGAGGGAGCGATCGCGAGCTTGGGGTCTCGGCGGTCGATCCGGTTCTGCACGAGCAGGAACAGCAAGACGATGACGAACAGCGCGAGGGGAAGCTGCGGTTTAGTGATCGTCTGTCCCAGCACGTTCTTGATGGCCTTGGGCACATCGGTTCCGGGAACCGCCCCGGGGATCCCGGCCGTCAGGCGGGCCACCTTCTTGATCCCCTTCTTCACGAGCTGCGGGATCCGGGTCGCCGCGCCGGCCCGCGGCTGCTCCTTGTCGATCCCGGGGACCGGCTTGCTCGGCGTCACGCCACCGCCGGTCGGCGAGCCGGGCGCACCCGACGCATCAGGGGTGCCCGGGCTTCCGGGGATGCCCGGAACCACCGGCCCGTCGACGCGGCCACGGCCGACTGAGGACAGCAGGGTGTAGGTCCCGACCGCGGCCGGGCCCTCGTTGCCCGCCGCGTCGACCAGGTGCACGGACAGTCCCCACGTCGCGGGCTGCTGGCCATGCAGGTCGAGCGTGAACGCGCCGTTGCAGGCGCCCTCGGAGATGACCGTGCCGCTGCGGGTGACGATGCACACGGCGCGGGTGTCGACGGGTACGCCGAAGGTCCAGGTGACCATGCCGGACGAGCCGCGCGCCGGTGGCCGTGACGTGAAGGTGGGGGCCGGCGGGGCGGTGTTGTCGTAGCGGTAGCTGCCCGTCGTCACCGGCGAGACGTTGCCGGCCGGGTCTACGGCCCGTGCCTCGATCATGTACGTCGCCTCGCCCTGCCGGCCGACGTTCGCGACGTACGGCGGGTCACAGGCAGTGAAGCCGCCGAGCGACGAGCCGTTGCGGAGCAGGTGGCACTGGACCAGGTTCTCGTCGTCGGCCCAGGACCAGACGACCTCTGCATCGTTGCCGACGGCCGGCGGGACCGGGTCGATGAAGCGGGGGGCGGCCGGTGCCCGCGTGTCGAGGACGTACGTGGAGCTGCTGGCCGGGCCGCGCTCACCCGCGGCGTCGAACGCACGCACCTCGAGCACGTAGCTGCCGTCGCCGTTCGTGCTGGCGACGTACCGCCCGGAGCACGGCGCCCAGGTGCCGGTACCGCGGGGGCCGGTCAGCCGGCACTCGGTCTGCGGTGTCCCCGTCAGCGCGGCGGTGCGCAGCAGCGCTGCTGTGCCCGCAGTGGTCGTCGTCGGTGTGGTGTCCGCAGGCGGAGCCGACACCACCCACGACGGCGTCGTATCGTTGCCGGGCGTCGGGGGCGTGTCGACGAAGAGCGCGAGCGGAGCGGCCGACCGGTCGAACACGTAGTCACCGGCGATGGCCGAGGACGTGTTCAGCGCGGCGTCGATGGCCCGGATCTGCATCGTGTAGCGGCCGTCGGGCTTGCCCGACAGCAGCGCCGTCACCGTGCCGTTCGAGGAGCCGGAGGTGCCGCACGCGGTCCAGTCCTCGAGTGCCTGACCCCCCTGCAGAAGCCGGCATTGCGCCGACGTGCCGCGGAACAGGCTGAAGCCCCAGGTCGGTGCGGTGGTGGAGCTCGGGCTGCCCGGCTGCATCGTCATCGTCGGCGCCGGCGGCGGCGTCGTCTTGAGGATGTAGCCGGCCGTCGAGGGATCGCCGAGGTTGCCCGCCGGGTCCACTGCGCGCACGGTCAGCGTGTAGGTGCCGTCCGGCGCGTTGCTGAGGTCGAGGACGAACGGCGAGACGCACGGCCCGTCCTGGATCACCTTGCCGCCGAAGGTCACCTTGCAGACCGCGGTCGTGCCGGGGGCGAGGGAGAACGTCCACGTCGGCGTGCGGTTGCGGGACGGACCGGTCGGGCCGGTCAGCGTCCCCGGCGCGCCGGCCGCGGTCGTGTCGAGGATGTAGCCGCTCGTCGTCTCCGGTCCGGGCGTGCCGGCGGCGCTGAGCGCGTGGACAGTCAGCGTGTACGTGCCGTCCGGCAGGCCCGTCAGGTCGGCGGTGAACGTGCCGGTGCAGGGCGCGAAGTCGGAGATGACCTTCTGCCCGCTCGACAGCCGGCACTCGAGCTTCACACCGGCGCCGCTGGTCAGCGTCCAGGTCGGCGTCGTGTCCTTGCCGGGGCTCAGCGGCGCGATGACACCGACCGCGGCCGGCGCCGACGTGTCGAGCACGTAGTCGCTGGACACCGTCGGACCGACGTTGTTGGCCGCGTCCGTGAGCCGAACCACCAGGCTGTAGGTGCCGTCACCGAGCCCGGTGAGGTCGAGGGTGTAGAGCGAGCCGGCCGGCGACACGCCGCAGGGCGCCCAGTCCTTGAGCACGCCGGTGAAGACCATGACGCGGCACTCGGCGCGCACCGTGGTGTCGGCCGACGCGACGCCCCACGTCGGCTTGCGGTCGGTCGACGGCGATGGCGGTCCGACGATCGTCGCCGCCGCCGGGCCGGTCGTGTCGAGGCGGTAGCGGCTCGAGGTGGCACCGGTCGCGCCGATGACCCTGGCCTCGAGTGCATAGACCGCGTCCGGCTGCGCGAACAGGTCAAGCGCGTACGACGTGCCGCACGGCGTCCAGTCCTTGAACACGGTGGTGCCACGCAGAACCCGGCACTCCGCCGGCTTCGTCGACGAGATCCGCCAGACCGGGTTGCGGATGCTGCCCGGCGTCGCCGGACCGACGACCTTGGGCGCCGCCGGCACGGTGCTGTCGAGCGAGTACGTCGTCGTGGCGGCCGCGCTGACGTTGCCCGCCGCATCGGTGGTCCGGATCGTGACGTCGTAGTCGCCATCGGCAGCACCGGACAGGTCGAGGCTCAGTGGGCTGAGGCAGGTCAGGTCGCGCACGGACCCCGAGGGCAGCGTGACCTTGCAGCTCGGCGTCGTACCGAGCTCTGCGTTGAATCCGAACACCGGCGCGCGGTCCGAGCTCGGCGACCCCGCGACGAGTGTCATCGTCGGGGCGGCCGGCGCCGTCGTGTCCAGGACGTACGTCGCTGTCCCCGCCGGTCCGATGTTGCCCGCGAGGTCGACGGCCCGGATCGACAGCGTGTAGGTGCCGTCGTTGAGACCGGTGAGGTTGAGCGTCGCCGGGCTCGCGCAGGGTGCCGAGTCGGACAGCACGGTTGCGCCGTGCGTCAGCCGGCAGCTGCCCGTCGTCCCGGGCTCGGCGGTGAAGGTCACGGAGGGGTTCCGGATGCGCCCCGGGCTGGCCGGCTGGACGACCAGTGGCGCCGGCGGGGCCGTCGTGTCGAGGACGTAGGTGCCGGTGCCCGGTGCGCTGACGTTGCCGGCGACGTCGGTCGCGCGGACGTCGAGGGTGTAGGTGCCGTCTGCCGTGATCGGCGTGGCCATCGGCAGGGTGCAGGGGACCCAGGTGGCGGGCTGGCCGGGGCCGGACAGCCGGCACTCGGTGCGGCTGCCCTCTTCGGTGGACGCCGACCACGACGGCGAGAGGTCACGTCCGGGGCTGGTCGGTGCCGTCACGACGGGCGTCGTCGGTGCCGTCGTGTCCAGAACGTAGGCACCGCTCGAGCCCGGGTCGCTGATGTTGCCGGCGGCATCGACAAGACGCACCGACAGGACCCACGACCCGTCCCTCGGCAGCGTCGGCGCGTACGGCGTCGCACACGCGACCCAGGCCCCGGGCGTGCCTGTCTTCTCCTGCAGCGAGCACTCGGAGCGCGCGCCCGCCTCCCCGGTCCAGTTGAACCCCGGGTTGCGGTTCTGCGCCGGGCCGGCCGGTCCGGTCACGACCGGAGCGAGCGGCTTGGTCGTGTCATAGGTGTACACCGACGACGAGCCGGTCGACGTGTTGGTCGCGGGGTCGACGGCGGTGACCATCACCACGTAGTCGCCGTCCGGCTGGCCGGCCAGCGGCGCGGTGAACGTGCCGCCGGCGCAGGCGACCGTGTCAACGGCGACGACGGAGCCACGCATGACGCGGCAGGTCGTGGTGGTGTCGCCGTCGGTGGTGAAGGTGAACACCGGGGCGCTGTTGGAGGACGGGCTCGCCGGCGCGGTGACGACGGGGACGGTCGGCAGCTTCGTGTCGAGCAGGTACGCGGGACTGGCGCCGGCGGGGCCGAGGTTGCCGTACCGGTCGGTGAGCCGGACCTGCAGGACGTAGCTGCCGTCACCCGAGAGGGTGATGGTGCGGGGCAACGTGCACGGCGCCCAGTCGCTGACGACGACGGTCGTGTCCCGCGTGAGCTTGCACTCCTCCGTCGCCAGGGCCTCGATGGGCCCGACGATCACGTAGTCCGCGGCGGTCTTGTTGCTCGTCCCCGTCGGCCCGTTCACGACGGGAGCACCGGGCGGAGTGGCGTCGAGTGTGTAGCCCGTGCTGGTCGCGAGCGCGCCCGGGTTGCCAGAGGGGTCGGTCAGCCGGACGGTGAGCTGGTAGAAGCCGTCGCCGGCGGCGAGCGTCGTCGCGTAGGTCTGCGCATCGCAGGCGACTGGACCGGCGACCTGCGTGGCCGTCGTACCTCCGCTCGGCGTGAAGAACAGCCGGCAGACACCCGTCGTCGGCGTCTCGCCGGTCCAGGTCCAGGTCACGCCCTTGACGTTCGCGGTCCCCGTCGGCTGCGCAGTGAACGACGGGGCGAGCGGGCCGGTGGTGTCGAGCTCGTAGATCTCGCTCAGCGCCGACGGGCTGACGTTGCCCGCCTGGTCGGTGACCCGCACCTCTGCCTGGTAGCGCCCGTCGCCGAGGCCGAGGGTCTGGTTCCACGGGCTCGCGCACGGCGTGAAGGCCCCGCTGGACTGCGGAACGCCCGCGCTGCCGGCGACGTAGAGCAGCCGGCACTCCGCGACGGAGTTGGCCTCCGCGGTGAAGACGTACTGCGCCGCCGTGACGTTCGCGACACCCGTGGGTCCGTGCAGGTCGGGCGCGGCCGGCTTGATCGTGTCGAGCAGGTACGCGGGGCTGGCGCCGGCCGGACCGAGGTTGCCGTACTGGTCGGTCAGCCGGACCTGCAGGACGTAGCTGCCGTCACCGACGAGGTTGATCGTGCGGGGCAGGTTGCAGGACGCCCAGTCGCTGACCACCACGGTCCCGTCGCGGGTCAGCTTGCACTCCGCCGTCGCGCCCGCCTCCACGGTCGACGAGATGGCGTAGCCCGCCGTCGTGACGTTGCTCGTCCCGCTCGGGCCGGTCACGGTCGGCGTGCCGGGCGGCGTCAGGTCGAGGTTGTAGCCGGTGCTGACGGCAACCGCGCCCGCGTTGCCCTGGGGGTCGGTCAGCTGCACCGACAGCTGGTAGAAGCCATCGCCGAAGGTCAGCGTCGTCGAGAAGGTCTCGCTGTCGCAGGCCACCGGTCCGACCACGATCGCTGCCGTCGTACCGCCCACCGGCGTACGACTCAACGTGCACGTGCCCGTCGTCGGTGTCTCGCCGGTCCAGTCCCACTGGACCGCGGCGACGTTGTCGGTGCCGGTCGGCTGGGCGGTGAAGGACGGCGACAGCGGCCCGGTCGTGTCGAGCTCGTAGACCTCGCTCTGCGCGTCGGGGCTGACGTTGCCGGCCGCATCGGTGACGTGCACCTCGGCCTGGTAGCGCCCGTCGCCCAACGCCAGCGTCTGGCTCCACGGGCTCGTGCACGGCGACCACGCGCCCGGGGCGACGGGCGCCGGCGAGCCGAGCGACCCGGCCGCGACGAACAGCAGCCGGCACTCGGCCACGGAGGCGGCCTCGCCCGTGAAGACGTACTGCACCGCCTTGGTGCTGGCCGCTCCGGTCGGGCCGTGCACGACCGGCAGGGCGGGCTTGACCGTGTCGAGCAGGTAGGTCGGGCTCAGCGCCGCGGTGCCGTCGTTGCCGGCCACATCGACGAAGTAGACCTCGAGCCGGTAGCTGCCGTCGCCGTCGTTCAGGGCGAACGTGTCGCCGGTCGAGCACGCGCTAGCGGTGGCCGCGAGAGCCACGCCGTCGTGGTAGAGCAGGCACCGCGCGGTGGCACCGAGCTCTCCATTGAAGCTCCATGCGGTGCTCTTCACGTTGCTGGTGCCGGCGGTGCCACCGAACGTCGGCGCGGCGGGACCGGCGTTGTCTACGACGTACGTCGGACCGGTCACGACCGGCGTGCTGAGGTTGCCGGCGTCGTCGACCGACTGCACCTCGAGCGCATATGTGCCGTCCGCAAGTGCGGTGCGGGTGACGCTCGTCCCGCAGGTGCTGAAGCTGCCGATCTCCACGCCGTTGTCGACGTACCGGCACTGCAGTGAGGTCCCACCGTCGGTCGCGGCGGGGGTGATCGTCCACGTCACGCTGCGGGTCTGCGACGGTCCCGTCGGTCCGGTGACGGACGGCACCGCCGGCGGCGTCTTGTCGTAGATGTACGTCGCACTGGTGCCGACCGGTCCGAGGTTGCCGGCCTGGTCGGTGACGCGGGCCTGCGCGCGGTAGCCGCCCTCGACCGGGAGGGTGAGCGCGAAGGGGCTGGTGCACGCCGCCCAGTCGTGTCCGGCGACCGTCGTGAAGGTACCGGTCCCGTCGTCGACGAGCAGGCGGCACTGGATCGTCGGACTGACCTCGGTGCCGGTGCCGACGGTCCAGCTGACGGCCGCGCTGCTGCTCGGGCTGGTCGGGGTGCTGAAGGTCGGGGCGGCGGGCAGCGTGCGGTCGAGCTGGTAGGAGCGGCTGCCCTCACCTCCGGTGTTGCCGGCGATGTCGGTCGCGCGGGCGTGCAGCGTGTAGACGCCGTCGTTCGCGGGGGCCGGCACGCTGATGACCGCCGGCGTCGCGCAGGCGAACCAGCTGCTCGGCGTCGCGCCGCCGGTCGTCCACGCGCACTCGAGGCTGGTGCCGACGTCGGTGTTGATGGTCCAGGTCTGCGACGGGTTGTTCGACGGAGTGGGCACCGCGACGATGACCGGTGCGCTCGGCGCGGTGATGTCGTAGGTCACGACCGGGCCTGGAACGACGGCGCTGGCGTTGTCGACCTCGTCGAATGCCGTCGCCTTGATCTGCCAGTCGCCCTCGTCGGTGATGCCGCCGAACGTCAGGGACACGCCGCTGACGTCACAGGACGGCACAGCCAGGGCGAGCACGCCGTTGTGGAAGACGTCGCAGTCCACCCGCGTCGTGCCCGCGGCGGGGGTGATCGTCCAGCTCGCGGTCGAGGTGTTCTGCGTCTGCGTCGGCGTCCCGGAGATCGACGGGATGCCGGGGGCGGCTGTGTCGAGCTCGACGTCGGCGCTTGCGGTGCCGTTGGCGACGACGTTGCCCGCGGCATCGGTGTCGCGGACCTGCAGGTAGTAGAAGCCGTCACCGGCGCTGAGGGTCCGCGTCACGGAACGGCCGCAGGAGACGGTCGTCCAGGCCTGCAGGATCGTGTCGGGTCCGCTCGTGCGCTTGACCAGCTGGCACTCGGTCTTGACCGAGCCGGAGCCGGTCTCGGTCACGGTGGTCGTCCAGGTGACCGAGGTGATATTGCGCGGCGTCGTCGGCGGGTTCGTGAAGGTGACGACCGGCGCGATGTCGTCGAACAGCACGGTCCCGGTCGTGGCGGTGCTGCGGTTGCCCGCGGCGTCGCGGACGACGACCGACAGGGTGTAGGTGCCGTTGGTGGCGGGGAGCGTGAACGCGTACGACGCCGGACAGGCCGTCTCGGCGGACGTGTAGCCCGCCGGGCCGGACCAGCTGCACAGCAGGGTGAAACCGGAGGTCTCCGCCGTACCGATCGTCCACGACGTCGCCGGGTTGCGCGTCGGCGACGACGAGTTGCGGGTCAGCGTCGGCTGGGTCGGCGGGGTCGTGTCGTAGAAGACGTGCGCGCTGTCGGCGGTGCCGACGTTGCCAGCGGCGTCGGTCACCGTGACGCGTACCCACCACTCGCCGGGCGACGCCAGGTTGACGGCGTAGGGGGAGGTGCAGTTGTTCTGCGGTGCGCCGGCCGAACCCGGCGCCGGGCCCTGCACAAGCTCGCACTGCACGGTGCCGCCGGTCGCGGTGAACGGCCACGACACGGCGGCCGTGTTCTGGCTGCCCGATGAGCCGGCGGGGTCGAACGTCGGTGTGGGCGGTGGAGTGCGGTCCAGGACGTACGGCGTGGCGGTCGTGCTGTTCGCGCCGCCGGCGTCCGTCGCCGTCACGGACAGCACGTAGTTGCCGTCGATGCCGGGGTCCGAGCCGGGCGGCAGGGTCACCGTCACCGCGCGGCTCGTGCCGGCCGGGCAGCTGAAGTCGGTGGGTGCCGTCGCGCTGAACCCACCCGGGCCGGTGACCGTGCACGTCAGGGTGGCGGTCGACTGGGTTGTCACGGTCCAGGTCGCCGTCGCGCCGTTGCCGGTCGGCGGGGTGACGATGCTCGGCGCGGCGGGCGCGATGTCATAGGTGTACGCCGACGACGCGGTGCCGACGTTGCCGGCGCCATCGGTCGCGGTCGCGGTGAGGGTCCAGGTGCCTTCGCTCGGCGCGGCCCACGTCGCGTAGGCGCCGCAGCTCGATCCCGGGTCGTTGATGGGGGTCGGCGTGACCGCACAGGTCAGCGCCGGCGAGGGGTCGGCGTCGACGACAGCCACGGTCCAGGCCGGGTTGGCGTTGCTGGTGCCGGCGCTGCCGGTCGTGATGGTCACGTCCGGGTTGGAGGTGTCGAGGAGGTAGCTGGCGTTGGCGCTTGCGGACGGCCGGCCGTCGACCGTTGCGGTGACCACCAGCTTCCAGTAGCCCTCGTTGGCGGGCGAGAGGGTCGGGGTGTACGTCGCGCCGTGGGTGGTCGGGTCAGCGGGGACGACGACGGGCGGCGCGGCCGGGACCGACGGTCCGCTCAGCACCACGGAGTAGTCGGTCGGGGTCGTACCGGCCGGCGGCGTCATCGTCCACGTCGGGGTCGTCCCGCTTCCCGTCGCTGCGACGGAGACGCCCGGGACGCCGGCGGTCTGCAGGGTGTACGACGAGTTGAGGACGGTGGTCCGACTGAACGAGTCGGTCGCGGTGACGATGAACGTGTACGGGCCGTCGGCGGTCAGCGTCGGCGTGAAGGGGGACGTGCAGTTCGAGGTCGTGACCGGGGTCGTCCCGTCGCTCAGCGTGCAGTCCACCGAGGTTGCACCCGCGACGGTCCAGGCCCAGGTCGGGGTCGGATCCGTGCCGGCCGAGGGCGGCTCGCCGCCCGGGTCGAAGCTCAGCGACGGTCCGGCCGCGTCGAAGTCGTACGTGCTCGACGAGACGGCCGGTGCGGAGCCGGTGCTCGATGTCGGCCCGTCGACGACGGGCGTCGTTGATCCGTCTGCGTGGTAGACGGTGGTCGTTGTGGTCGTCGTCTCGACGTCGCGGACGTAGAAGGAGTAGCTGCCGTCGGCGGTCAGCTTCGGTGGCGTGAACGTGAACTGGCTGGGACCGGCCGGATCCGTGCACGAGACGAAGTCGCCGGTGGACGGCGCTCCCGTGCCGACGTAGCACTCGCCCC
Source organism: Actinomycetota bacterium (assembly GCA_033851845.1). Classification (GTDB taxonomy): domain Bacteria; phylum Actinomycetota; class Actinomycetes; order Mycobacteriales; family SCTD01; genus RYN-124. The sequence goes on along the minus strand of JAWWOH010000133.1, from coordinate 3,101 downwards.
GGTGGGTGATCGCGACCGTGCTCGTCGCGGTGTCGCTCGGGTCGCTTCCGGCCGGCGGCGATGCGGGGTCCGGGCCGGTGGTGCTGTCGGCGGGCAGTGTGAACGTCCACGTGGGCAGGTCGTTCGCGCCGGGGCCGACGGGGCCGCTGATCTGGAAGTCCCAGGCGCCGGGTTCAGCGGGTGCCGCCGATGCCGGCGAGGTGAACGGTGCCGCGACGAGCAGGGAGCCGAACCAGGCGGCGAGGACCACGATCGCGACGCCCGCCCGTGAGCGCGCGCGCAGAGTGCGCGACCTGCGCGTCGTGAGCCCCATTCGCCGTGCTTCCCGACCCGGCGCTACCGGATCTTTACTGGGTTTCCCTCGCACGGGCCGCGAAATCGACAGCCCGCACGCAGGCGGTCGTCACCGCCATGGGTGCACCTTCGGCACAAGGGGGCCTCGGGCTTAGCGGTCACATGGCCCCAATTAAGCATCGGTCCCAGTGGACCGCCCGGCGTACGGCCGAACGAGTGGCCAATGCCGCGGACAGGTCAGGACAGACCGGGTCGAAGAGTGGAGACAGGGGGACTCGAACCCCCAACCCCCGCCTTGCAAAGGCGGTGCTCTGCCAGTTGAGCTATGTCCCCTGGCGCGCGGCGGTGCGGGTCAGCGCGGGTCGGGCGCGGCCGTGGCTTCCTGCCAGAGGTCGGCCTCGGCCTTGCCGGCCTTGCGGCGGCGGACGACGGCCAGGACGGCTCCCAGGACGGCGAGCAGCAGGACCGGACGCTTCTTCGCCATGAGCACTCCTCGGTCGGTACTGGAGAGTGGGCCTGGGAGGACTTGAACCTCCGGCCTCATCCTTATCAGGGATGCGCTCTAACCATCTGAGCTACAGGCCCGCGCGCCTCGCGGCACGGTCGGCGAGCGTACACGAGACAGGCCCTGTGTTAACCGCCGTTAACTGTGTCGGTGCGGCGATCAGCCCTGGTCGGAGAGGGTGACCTCGATGCCGCCGGTCAGCGCCGCGCAGAGGTTGTACAGAAACGCACCGAGCGTGGCCAGCGCCGTGATGAGCACGACGTCCAGCGCCGCGATGAGGGTCGCGAACGTCATGACCTTCCCGACCGAGAACAAGTGGGCCGGCTGCGCCGTCGTGCCGGGGTCTGCGGTGACGTCCCCGATGAGAGTGTTCACGGAGGACAGGACGCCGAGCTTGGACAGGACGGCGTACAGCACACCGACGGCCACCAGCGTGGCGATCCCGATGAAGATCGAGGCGACCACGGAGTAGAGGAAGACCGACCACGGGTCGATCCGGCGCAGGACCAGCCGCGCCTTGCGGGCCCGGGCGACCGGGCGGCCGCCGGACACCTGCCGCGGACCGCCGGTGCGTGGGGCGCCGGGGCCCGGACCGGGTGTCGGTCGTACCGGGCGGGGCGGGGGCAGCGGCTGCGACCGCGGCGGGACCCCGACCGGACCGGCCGGGGCTCCGTACTGCGGCGACATCGCGCGCGGCGGCTGCTCCGGTGCCGGTGGCGGCCCGGGTGCGGGCGGCGACGGAGGGGGCGGCCCGGGTGCGGGCGCCGACGGCGGGCCGGGCGGGGCAGCGACCGCCTGGGTGCGGTCCGGCTCGGGTGGCCGCTCGCCGAAGCCGAGCGCGGCTGCCGCCTCGGCCAGCGGAGTCGTCGGCTGGTCGACGCGGTGCGGCGGGTCCTGCTCGGTCACGCCTCCGGCTCCTCGTCGTCGGCCGGCTCCACCACCGGGTCGGAGTCCGCGACCACAGCGGCTGCGGACGCGACGTCAGTCTCCCCCGGCGCCGCGTCATCCGCGTCATCTCCGTCCGCCGACTCGCCGTTGTGGGCGACCGCGACGACCGTCGCGCCTTCGTCGAGGGAGATGAGCTTGACCCCCATCGTCGCGCGGGACAGGTTGCGCAGCGGCTCGACCGACATCCGGATGACGACGCCGGCGCTCGTGATGGCGAACAGCTCGTCAGTCGGGTTGACGACCATCGCGCCGACCAGCTCACCGCGCGCCTCGACGATCTTCGCCGTACGAACGCCTTGTCCGCCACGGCCCTGCCGCGGGTACTCCGCGATGAGCGTCTTCTTGCCGAAGCCGCCGTCGGTGACCACGAGCAGCGCCTGCTCCTCGTCCGTCGCGACGGACATCGAGAGCACCTCGTCGTCACCCACGAGCCGCATCCCGATGACACCGGAGGTCGCCCGGCCCATCGGCCGCAGCGCACCGTCCTCGGCCCGGAACCGGATCGACTGCGCCTTCTTGCTCACCAACAGCAGGTCGTCGTCGGCGCTGATGAGGGCGGCGCCGATGAGCTCGTCGTCCTCGCGCAGGTTGATCGCGATGAGGCCGCTGGACCGGCCGTTGTCGTACTCCGTGAGCGCGGTCTTCTTGACCAGCCCCTTCTTCGTCGCGAGAACGAGGTACGGCGCCACGCTGTAGTCCTTGATGTCGAGGACCTGCGCGATGGTCTCGTCCGGCTGGAACGCCAGGATGTTCGCGACGTGCTGACCGCGCGCGTTGCGATCGGCCTCGGGCAGCTCGTGCGCCTTCGCGCGGTAAACGCGCCCCTTGTTCGTGAAGAACAGGATCCAGTGGTGGGTGTTCGTCACGAAGAAGCGCTCGACGATGTCGTCCTGCTTCAGCCTGGCGCCCTGCACCCCGCGGCCGCCGCGCCGCTGCTGGCGGTAGAGGTCGGTCTTCGTGCGCTTCGCGTAGCCACCACGGGTGACGGTGACGACGACGTCCTCTTGCGTGATGAAGTCCTCGGCGCTCATGTCGCCCTCGTACGGGACGATCCTGGTACGCCGCTCGTCGCCGTACCGCTCGACGATCTCGGCGAGCTCCTCGCCGATGATCTGTCGCTGCCGGGCCGGGCTGGCGAGGATCTCGTTGAGCTCGGCGATGCGCGCCTCGATCTCCGCGGCTTCGTCGATGATGCGCTGGCGTTCGAGAGCGGCCAGTCGGCGCAGCTGCATGTCGAGAATGGCGACGGCCTGGATCTCGTCGATCTCGAGCAGCGCCATCAGCTGACCGCGCGCGGCGTAGGCCGACTCGGCGGCGCGGATGAGAGCGATGACCGCGTCGAGCTGGTCGAGCG
>JAWWOH010000071.1:0-28800 GCA_033851845.1 Actinomycetota bacterium | reverse complement strand
TACGCCGGCAACGTCTACCTCGGCAAGGTGCAGAACGTCCTGCCGTCGATGGAGGCCGCGTTCGTCGACATCGGCAAGGGCCGCAACGCGGTGCTGTACGCCGGCGAGGTCAACTACGACCTGATGGGTGCCGGTGGCGGCGCGCGCAAGATCGAGTCGGTGCTGAAGTCCGGTCAGGACGTCCTGGTCCAGGTCAGCAAGGACCCGCTCGGCCACAAGGGCGCGCGGCTCACGTCGCAGATCAGCCTGCCGGGTCGCTACCTGGTCTACGTGCCCGAGGGCAACATGACCGGCATCAGCCGCAAGCTCCCCGAGAACGAGCGGACCCGCCTCAAGGCGATCCTGAAGAAGGTCGTCCCTGAGGACGCCGGCGTCATCATCCGCACCGCCGCAGAGGGCGCCTCGGAGGAGGAGCTCGCCGCCGACGTACGCCGACTGCAGGCGCAGTGGGAGGTCATCAAGACCAAGGGCTCACAGGGCGGTGCCCCGAAGCTCCTGCACGCCGAGCCCGACCTGCTCATCCGCGTCGTGCGCGACATCTTCAACGAGGACTTCGCGTCACTCGTCGTGTCCGGCGAGAACGAGTGGGACACCATCCGCGACTACGTCGAGTTCGTCGCGCCCGACCTCGCGCCGCGCCTGAAGAAGTACGACGGCGCGGACGACGTCTTCGCGGCATACCGCATCGACGAGCAGCTCGCCAAGGCGCTCGACCGCAAGGTCTGGCTGCCGAGCGGTGGCTCGCTCGTCATCGACCGCACCGAGGCGATGGTCGTCGTCGACGTCAACACCGGCAAGTACGTCGGCAAGGGCGGCAACCTCGAGGAGACTGTCACCCGCAACAACCTCGAGGCTGCCGAGGAGATCGCCCGGCAGCTGCGGCTGCGCGACCTCGGCGGCATCATCGTGGTCGACTTCATCGACATGGTGCTCGAGTCCAACCGCGACCTCGTCGTACGCCGCCTTGTCGAGTGCCTGGGCCGTGACCGCACCAAGCACCAGGTCGCCGAGGTCACGTCGCTCGGCCTCGTGCAGATGACGCGCAAGCGCGTCGGTCAGGGGCTGCTGGAGTCGTTCAGCGAGCCGTGCGAGGTCTGCAACGGCCGCGGGGTGATCGTGCACAGCGAGCCGGTCGACGAGAAGAAGCAGGCCAGGGTCGAGCGCTTCGACGACCGGCCGCGCAGCGAGCGCGGCGGACGTGATCGCGGCGGGCGGGCCGCCGACGATCGACCACGCGAGGACAAGCGCGAGGACAAGCCGGCCGCCGATGCCGACGACGGCGACAGCGCCGCACCCAGGAAGCGCAGCCGAGGCGGCCGCGGTCGAGGCGGCCGGGCCGAAGGGGCAGCGGTCGAGGGGGCAGCGGTCGAGGGGGCAGCGGTCGAGAGCGAGCTCCCGGCCGTCGACAGCCTGCCCGCGGACGATCAGGTGCCGTTCGCGGAGGCACCGCCGGAGATCGCGGAGCAGCCGCCGACGGTCCTGGAGGACCAGCCGCCGACGGTCCTGGAGGACCAGCCAGTGCTGCCCGAGCCGACGCCGGCCGCCAACGGAGCCGAACCGGCCGCCGAGCCGGCCGCCGAGCCCGGTCCGAAGCGCCGCCGTCGCGCCACCAGCCGCCCCGCCGGCCCGCCGACCGTCAGCGCCTGACCGCAGCGTTGCGTCCGACGGAGTGGCTGTTCTGGCGACCGTTCCGTCGGACGCAAGGAATTGATCATCTGTGGTTCGACGGCGCGGGCGGGGTCCGGTATCCTCTGCAGGTCGCCGTGCGCTGTGACGTGCCCGCGACCCCCCGAAGACAGTAACGAGGAGCCTCACCGTGTACGCCATCGTCAAGACCGGCGGCAAGCAGTACAAGGTCGCCGTCGGTGACGTCGTCGAGGTCGAGAAGCTCGCCGGCGACGCGGGGGCGAGCGTCAACCTCCCGGCGCTGCTCGTCGTCGACGGCACCGATGTCACCAGCGACGCGAAGGCGCTCGCCGGCGTGACGGTCACGGGCGAGGTGGTGGCCCACACCAAGGGCCCGAAGCTCAACATCATGCTTTACAAGAACAAGTCCGGCTACAAGCGCCGGATGGGTCACCGCCAGTCGCTGACCCAGGTGCGCGTCACCGGCATCGACACCGCGAAGAAGCCGGCTGCCGCAGCGGCGACCGAATCGAAGGGCGACGAGTAATGGCTCACAAGAAGGGCGCGAGCTCGTCGCGCAACGGTCGCGACTCCAACGCGCAGTTCCTCGGTGTGAAGCGCTTCGGCGGTCAGGTCGTCAAGGCCGGCGAGATCATCGTCCGCCAGCGCGGCACCCACTTCCACCCAGGCACCAACGTCGGTCGTGGCGGCGACGACACGCTGTTCGCCCTCGCGCCCGGCGCCGTGCAGTTCGGCAAGAAGCGCGACCGCAAGACCGTCAACATCGTCCCGGTCGCCTAGACGGGACACTTCACGACAGGGCGGGCCGGGGCTTCCGGACCCGCCCTTCGTGCTTTCGAGAGGCCAGCAGTGACAACGTTCGTCGACCGCGTCGTGCTGCACGTCGCTGCCGGCGACGGCGGTCACGGCTGCAGCAGCGTTCGTCGTGAGAAGTTCAAGCCGCTCGGCGGTCCCGACGGTGCAGACGGTGGCAACGGGGGAGACGTCGTACTCGTTGTGCAGCACAACACCACGACGCTCCTCGACTACCACTACCATCCGCACCAGAAGGCGCAGAGCGGCAAGTTCGGCATGGGCGACATGCGCTCCGGTGCGACCGGCGCGACGCTCGAGCTCCCGGTGCCCAACGGCACGGTCGTGTACGACGACAAGGGCAACCAGCTGGCCGACCTCGTCGGCGAGGGCACCCGCTACGTCGTCGCCCGCGGCGGCCGCGGCGGGCTCGGCAACGCCAGTCTGGCCAACAGCAAGCGCAAGGCGCCTGGTTTCGCGCTGCTCGGTGAGCCGGGTGAGAACAAGGACGTGGTCCTCGAGCTGAAGTCGGTCGCGGACGCCGCGCTCGTCGGCTTTCCGAGCGCCGGCAAGTCGAGCCTCATCGCCGCCCTGTCCGCGGCCCGGCCGAAGATCGCCGACTACCCGTTCACGACGCTCGTGCCCAACCTCGGTGTCGTCGAGGCAGGCGGTACGACGTTCACGGTCGCCGACGTCCCCGGTCTGATCCCGGGTGCGTCACAGGGCAAGGGACTCGGGCTTGAGTTCCTGCGACACGTCGAGCGCTGCTCGGTGCTCGTGCACGTCATCGACTGCGCGACCGAGGAGCCGGGTCGTGATCCGCTTACCGACCTCGATGTCATCGAAGCCGAGCTCGAGCAGTACAAGACGTCGTTGAGTGATCGGCCTCGGCTCGTCGTGCTCAACAAGGTCGATGTGCCCGCCGCCCGTGAGCTGGCCGAGCTCGTGAGACCTGACCTGGAGGCTCGCGGGCTGCGCGTCTTCGCCCTCTCCGCGGCGACGCGGGAGGGTCTGCGCGAGCTGTCGTTCGCGCTTGCGGACGTGGTCGCCGCGCACCGCGCGGCCCAGCCGATCGAGGAGGCGACGCGCATCGTGCTGCGACCCACCGCGGTCGATGACCTCGGCTTCACGGTGCAGCAGCAGGGCGAGGGCTTCGTTGTTCGCGGCACCAAGCCGGAGCGCTGGGTCGTGCAGACCGACTTCTCCAACGACGAGGCCGTCGGCTACCTCGCCGACCGGCTGGCCCGACTCGGTGTCGAGAAGGCGCTCGCTGCGGCCGGCGCGACTCCCGGCTGCGAGGTGACCATCGGCGACGTGACGTTCGACTGGGAGCCGACCGAGCTCGAGGAGTTCGCGTCCGGCATGCGGGGCCAGGACGCGCGGTTCGAGGACGACTCGCGTCCGCGCGCGGCAGAGCGCCGGCTGCAGAAGGACCTGCGTCGCGCCGAGCGGATGGGCCTGGACAAGGACGAGCTGCTCGCGAAGCTCGACGAATGAGCCGACAAGACATCGCCGGTGCGAAGCGGCTCGTCGTCAAGGTCGGATCGTCGTCGCTGACGACAGCTGCCGGCGGCCTCGACGGGGATCGCCTCGACGCGCTTGTCGATGTACTGGCTGCCAGGGGCGGCGAGCTCGTGCTCGTCTCGTCTGGCGCCATTGCTGCCGGCCTCGCACCGCTCGGCCTGGCCAAGCGCCCGCGTGACCTCGCGACGCAGCAGGCCGCAGCCTCCGTGGGTCAGTCACTGCTCGTGCAGCGCTATGCGGCTGCGTTCGCGCGCCATCGGCGGACGGTCGGCCAGGTGCTGCTGACCGCCGACGACGTCGTACGCCGCTCGCACTACCGCAACGCGCAGACGACGCTCGAGCGGCTGCTCGCACTCGGAGTCGTGCCGATCGTCAACGAGAACGACGCCGTCGCCACCGAGGAGATCCGCTTCGGCGACAACGACCGGCTGGCCGCGCTGGTGGCGCATCTCGTGCGCGCCGACGCGCTCGTGCTCCTGTCCGACGTCGAGGGGCTGTACGACGGCAACCCGCGCAAGGCAGGTGCCCGCCTCATCGCCGAGGTGACCGGGCCGGCCGACCTGACCGGTATCGACATCGGCAGCACCGGATCGACCCTCGGGAGCGGCGGTATGGCCAGCAAGGTCGACGCCGCCGCGGTCGCCACGGCGGCGGGGGTGCCGGTGCTCCTCGGCGCCGCGGCTTCGGCGGCTGATGCGCTCCGGGGCAGCGGCGGCACGTTCTTCGCACCCACCGGCAGCCGGAGCAGCGGGCGGCTGCTGTGGCTCGCGCACGCCTCCACACCGCGCGGCCGGCTGACTCTCGATCCCGGCGCGGTCGCCGCGGTGGTGGACCGGCGGCTTTCACTGCTGCCCGCGGGCGTCACTGCCGTCGAGGGCGACTTCGGGGCCGGTGATCCGGTCGAGCTGGTCGGCGTCGACGGCATCGCGGTGGCGCGCGGGCTGGTGGCGTACGACGCCGACGAGCTGCCTGCGCTGCTCGGCCGCTCGACCCGGGAGCTCGGACTGCGCGAGGTCGTCCACCGCGACGACATCGTCCTGCTCTGATCTGCGACCCGACGATCTTCTGCCGGACCGCGTGGGTAGGTGACACGCGGGCGCGTCACGACCGCAGACGTCCCGCAGAAGATCATCGGCGGCGGCGCGAGGCGAGAAGGCGCCGTACGCTTCCGGTATGGCCATTGCTGACGATGTGCGTGCTGTTGCCCAGCGGGCACGCACGGCCGCGGCTGCCCTGGCGCCGTTGCCGCGCAAGACGAAGGACGCCGCACTGCTGGCGATGGCGGACGCTCTGGAGGCACACAGCGAGGAGATCATCGCCGCCAACGTTGAGGACGTCGCGGCGGGACGGGATGCGGGTACGACGGAGGCACTGCTCGACCGGCTGTCGTTGGACGCGAAGCGCGTGACCGCCATGGCCGATGGCCTTCGGCACGTGGCGACGCTGCCGGACCCGGTCGGCGAGGTGGTCCGGGGTTCGACGCTCCCGAACGGCCTCGAGCTCCGCCAGGTGCGCGTGCCGCTCGGCGTCGTCGGCATCGTCTACGAGGCACGACCCAACGTCACCGCGGATGCGGCCGGCCTCTGTGTCAAGAGCGGCAACGCGGTCCTGCTTCGTGGGTCAGGAAGCGCCTACCGGTCCAACACGGTGCTCGTTGACATCCTCGCGGCTGCGGCCACCGAGGCCGGGCTGCCGGCGTACGCGATTCAGCTCGTCCCGGGTGTCGATCGCGACAGCGTTCAGGCGCTCATGGACGCGCGAGGTCTCGTCGACGTCCTCATCCCGCGCGGTGGCGCGGGCCTGATCGACGCGGTAGTGAACGGCTCGAAGGTGCCCGTCATCGAGACGGGCGTGGGCAACTGCACGGTGTACGTCGACCGGCACGCCGACCTCGACAAGGCCGTCGCCATAATCGTCGATGCCAAGACGACTCGGCCCTCGGTGTGCAACGCCGCGGAGACACTGCTGGTGCACGAAGCTGTTGCGGCCGACTTCCTGCCGATGGCAGTGAAGGCGTTGCAGGACAAGGGCGTGACCCTGCACACCGACGATCGGGCTGCGGCGTACGACGACGGTGCGGTCGCCGCGACGGACGAGGACTGGGCGGCGGAGTACCTCTCGCTCGACCTGGCAGTGGGTGTCGTCGACTCCCTTGAGCAGGCGGTGGCACACATCCGGAAGTGGGGGACCGGGCACACGGAGGCGATCGTCACGCGCGACGTCGATGAGGCGCGCCGTTTCGTGCGCTCGCTCGACAGCGCAGCGATCATGGTCAACGCGTCGACGCGGTTCACCGACGGCGGGGAGTTCGGGTTCGGTGCCGAGATCGGAATCTCCACGCAGAAGCTGCACGCGCGGGGGCCGATGGGGCTGCCGGAGCTGACGAGCACGACCTACGTCGTCACCGGCGACGGCCACGTCCGCGGGTAGCTACCTCGCGCACTGCGGTCGGCCGACGGTGACCGCTCGCTTTCCGACGGCGCTGTCGGAGGGGTTCGCCATGCCGCCGGGAGTGATGATGCCGTGCTCGGCGGGCGTTCCGATCAAGACGTAGCTCGCGGCACTCGGCATCCAGCGTGTCCCGGTGCCGACCTTGGTGTAGCGCGCGAGGACGGACAGCGGGATCGACATCCGGATCTCGCCGGTCTTGAGATCCCGCCAGCCGGTGGTGTGCTGCAAGGTCACGGTCGGGCTCGCGTCGGAGGCATCCCTGTCGACTGGCGAGTCCCAGAGCGTGTTGTAGGCGTAGACCCCGTTGCGCTCCAGGGCGTGAAGCGTCATGGCCCCGCCTTCGGCGCTCAAGCGCACTGCCCAGTCGTGTCCGTATCCCCGCTCCGTCGTGGGAGCCGGCAGCTGAGCCAGTCGGATCACGGCATGAAGCTGTGAGTCAGCCGTCCAGGCATCTGCGGCGAGGATGTCCGTCGTACTCGCACCGACTGCCTGATCCGCCGGTGTCGGCCGGCCGTAGGCCACAGGCGTCGCGTCGCCCCGGGTGTCGACGATGAGCGGACAGGTAGCCGCGCGGCTGGGCAGGGCCGGCACGACGGCGGCGAGGGCGGTGGCGACGAGCAGGGCACGAGCTCTCATGACTTCCTCCTTGCCACACAGAGTCCGTGGGCGGCCGAGAGGTTCGCGTCAGTGCGAGTTGGCTTCGCCCTCGTCGGCGAGGTGGCCGATGATCGCCGCGTAGTCGTCGCCCGCGTGGCCGGCGGCCATCGTGCGCCGGGCGGCCGACAGCGCGGCTGCCGTCACCTCGAGGTCGGCATCTCGGTTCTCCTTGATGGCGAGGTCGAGATCCTTCGCCAGCAGGTCCACCGAGAAGCGGGTGTCGCTGAAGTCGCCCTTCTGCAGCAGCTCGCGCTTCTGCTTCACGGTGAACGCGTACGCCCCCTGCTCCAGGACGTCGAGCACCACGTCGCGATCGAGGCCGAGGTCGCCGGCCATGCGCAGCGCTTCACCGAGTCCCGCGGCGAGGACGCCCAAGCCCTGGTTGACCACGAGCTTGAGCGCGCTGCCGCTGCCCACCGCACCGATCCGCCGTACTTTCGCCGGGTCGCCCCATAGGTGCAGCAGCTTCTCCGCCTCGGGCCAGTCGGCCTCGTCGCAGCCGGCCAGCACTCCCAGCGTTCCACTGGCTGCGGGTTCGAGCGATCCCGCAACCGGCGCGTCGACGTACCGTGCGCCTTTGTCTTTACATACGCGACCGAACTCACGTGCCGCGGCGGGTCCGATGGTCGTGCTGTCGATGACGAGCAGTCCCTCGCGCGCCACGGCTGGCAAGACTTCGCGCACGCTGTCCGGGCCGAACAGCATGAGCACCGCGGCGTCCGCGCCCTCCACGGCCGCAGCGGGTGTCTTGGCTTCCTGGGCGCCGGCGTCGACGAGCTCGCCGGCCTTACCCGGCGTGCGGTTCCAGACGGTCAGCTCGTGACCGGCGTCGAGGACGTGCCGGGCCATCCGGGTGCCCATCCGCCCGAGCCCGAGGAAGGCGACTCTCATGTCGCCGACCATAGGCGACGGGGGATCAGTGCTTGAGGTCGAGCAGCCCGAAGGTCGAGCCGTGGATGTCCTGGACGACGGAGAACCGGCCGCCACCGAACTCCATCAACGGGACCAGCACCGTGCCGCCCAGCTCGGCGACCTGCTTGCCTTTCGCCTCCGGATCCGAGGCCGCGAAGTACGGCATCCAGTACGACGGAACCTCGGCCGGCACCATCTCCGGCATGTCCATGCAACCGGCGACGGAGGTGTCGCCGAGCTGGAACTCCGTGTAGCCGTCCATCTCCTTGGCCTGCCAGCCGAAAACGGCGGCGTAGAAGGGCTTCGCCGAGGCCTGGTTTCGCGTGGACAGCTCGGTCCAGGTGAAGGTGCCCTCCTCATCGACGACCTGCGCGCCGGTGTGCTCGGCCGGCTGCCAGACGCCGAAGAACGCACCGGCCGGGTCGGTGTAGATCGCCATCCGCCCGAGCGCACCGACGTCCATTGGCGGCGCGTGGACCGTGCCGCCGTTGTCGGCGACCAACGCCGTCGATTTGTCGGCGTCATCCGTGGACACGTAGCAGGACCACACCGGCGGCTGGCCCTCCTGCATGAGGGGCATCAGGCCGGCGACCGTCTTCCCGTCCTTGAGGAAGTTGCGATAGCCGCCGAACTCCGGGCGGCCCTCGGTCGCCGTCCACCCGAAGAGCGCGCCGTAGAACGCCGCGGAGGCGTCGGTGTCGGGGCTGCCGAGGTCGATCCAGGTGGGCTCGCCGGGCTGGTAGCGCGTCTTGTCAGTCATGAGGGGCACGGTAGTCCTACCCGGACGGACGCAGAAGGGCCCGGCAGCGCGAGCTGCCGGGCCCCTCCCTGCTGGGTTGCTGGGTGGGACTACTTGTCGTTCCCGCCACCCATGTCGTGCGGAATGAATACCTCGACGGTGCTCGTCGCGACGTCCTGCGAGCAGTCGTTCGACACGCCCGTGCCGACGGGCGCCACCGGGTCGGCTTTCGCGGTGTAGCCGATCGTGTAGGTGCGGCCGCTGCCGGTGCCGGAGCGCTCAGCTCGGATCTGGAACGGCACGGAGACCGATCCGCTGCCGGTGTCTGTGTTGCCCACGCCCTGCGTGTCGGTCAGCGTGTTGCCGCTGCCGACCCACTCCTCACCATCGGTGTACTCGTTGTGCGTCATCGCGTCGATCGTGAGAGTGAGCGAGTCGGTCTCGTGGCCGGGAGCAGCGGTGTAGGTCAGCGTGCCGTCGACGTACTTGTGGTTCGGCGGGAAGACTGAGGTCGGGCTCCACGTCACTGTGAACCCGCTGTCGCTGCCGGTCACGGCCTGGGGGCAGTTGTAGAGACCCTCGCCCTTCGGTCCGGTGGGGTTGGCGTGGGCGAAGGTCATGCCGGTAAGCAGGGTCGCTGCCGAGAAGCCGGCAAGAAGGGTGGTGCGGCGCATCTGCGTCCTTCCTCAGGGGGTCCGACCGGGTGCTGGGTGGTCGGTGTCGCGCGTTCCTTCTGGGCCATCTGGGTGCAGTCCTGCTCGCGTACGCCACGAACTTGCAGCCAAATCCGGACACCGAGACAGCAACAGGACGCGCTGCGCAGGACCTTTCCGGCGTACGCCAGAATGAGATTCGGTTTCGCCTTCGAGGAGCGCCCGTGCAGCAGCCCCAGTTCGCCTCTGTCGCCGACGTCAAGGAGCGGCTGAGCCAGGCCGGCTACCTGACCGATGACGCGATTGCGACGACGGTCTTCCTGGCCGACCGGCTCGGCAAGCCGCTGCTCATCGAGGGTCCGGCCGGCGTCGGCAAGACCGAGTTGGCCAAGTCGGTGGCGACCGCCGTCGGCGCGGAGCTGATCCGGCTGCAGTGCTACGAGGGCCTCGATGAGGCACGCGCGCTGTACGAGTGGAACTACAAGAAGCAGCTGCTCCGCATTCAGGCCAGCAAGGACGACGACAGCTGGGACGAGATCCACGACGACGTGTTCGCCGAGGAGTTCCTGCTCAGCCGCCCGCTGCTGACCGCGATCCGGCGTACCGAACCGACCGTGCTCCTCATCGACGAGACCGACAAGGCTGACGTCGAGGTCGAGGGCCTGCTGCTCGAGGTGCTGAGCGACTTCCAGATCACCATCCCCGAGCTCGGCACGATCAGTGCCGTACGCCGGCCGCTCGTGTTCCTCACCTCCAACGCGACGCGCGAGCTGTCCGAGGCGCTCAAGCGGCGCTGTCTCTACCTGCACCTCGACTACCCCGACGCGGAGCGCGAGAAGGCGATCGTGCTGTCACGCGTGCCGGAGGTCGCGGAGCAGCTCGCCGGTCAGCTGGTCAACACCGTGCGGGCGCTGCGTGCACTCGAGCTGAAGAAGTCGCCGTCGATCGCGGAGTCCATCGACTGGGCCCGCACCTTGGTGGCCCTCGGCCTCGACACCCTCGACGAGCAGGCCGTGAAGGACACGCTCGGTGTCGTCCTCAAGCACGCCAGCGACCACGAGCGTGCGGCCAACCAGCTGAAGCTGAATTGACCGGGCTGCTCGAGCGGGAGATCGCCTTCCTCGACGCGCTTCGTGTCGCGGGCATCAACGTCTCGCTTGCGGAGGTCCTCGACTCGACGCGGGCGATGGGCGCGATCGACCTGATGGACCGTGAGTCGCTGCGGCACGCGTTCGCGGCGTGCGTGCTGAAGCGACCGGCGCACCGCACGACGTTCGACACCCTCTTCGACCTGTGGTTCCCGCCCGCGATCGGTGACAGCGTCGCCGGTGAGTACGACGGCGACGGCGAGCTGCTCGAGCTGGCCGACGGCGACGGCGAGCCCCCCGACCCGTCGATGCTGCGCGACCTGCTGCGCCAGCTGCTGATGGACGGCGACGAGGACCGGATGCGGCGGTTCGCCCGTTCGGTCGTCAACGACCTCGGCCGCGCCGACAGCCAGCCGGGCCGGCAGTCGTGGTTCTCCTACCGCGTGCTGCGCCAGCTGTCGCCAGAGACGCTGATGGCGTCTCTGCTGGAGGCGATGCTCGCTGGGCAGGAACGCGGTGGGCTGGCGGAGCGCGTCGCGCGGCAGACCATCAACGAGCGGATCCGGCAGTTCCAGGAGATGGTCGAGTCGGAGGTACGCCGGCGGCTGGCCGAGGACCGCGGCGTCGAGCAGGTCAGCAAGAACGCCGTGCAGCCCCTGGCCGAGCAGGTCGACTTCCTGCGCGCCAGCCGCGACGACATGGCCGAGCTCCGCCGACAGGTCTTCCCGCTGGCCCGGCGACTCGCGACTCGCCTCACCGCCAGGCGTCGGCTCGGTCGCAGCGGTCGCCTCGACTTCCGGCGTACCGTCCGGGCTTCTCTCGGCACCGGCGGCGTACCGATCGTCACGCACCACCGGCCGCACAAGCCGCACAAGCCGGAGCTCGTCGTGCTGTGCGACGTGAGTGGGTCGGTCGCCGGCTTCGCGCACTTCACGCTGATGCTCGCCTACGCGTTGCGGGAGCAGTTCACCAAGGTGCGGGCCTTCGCGTTCATCGACACCTGCGACGAGGTGACGCGCTACTTCACGCCCGGCGGCGACGTGGCCGACGCGCTGGCGCGGATGTCGTCCGAGGCGTCGCTGGTGTGGTTCGACGGGCACAGCGACTACGGCCACTCGATCGAGACTTTCGCCGAGAAGTACCCCGACGCGGTGGGCCCGCGGACGTCGCTGCTCATCCTGGGCGACGCCCGCAACAACTACCGCGCCACCGGGCACCAGACCCTGCGGCAGCTGGTGCAGAAGGCCCGGCACGCCTACTGGCTGAACCCCGAGCCGGCGGCGTACTGGGGGAGCGGTGACAGCGCGACGTCGCAGTACGCCGACGTGATCGAGATGGTCGAGGTCCGCAACGCGGTGCAGCTCGAGGACTTCGTGCAACGGCTGCTGCCGCAGTAGGGCCTCCCTTACGTCCGACTCCGGGGTCACTGGGGCGACCACTACGTCGGACGCAGCACCCGCCGGATCGAACCGATCTGGGCCAGGCTGCGTCCTATGGATGTGGACGACCTGGACGAGTGGCTGAAGCAGGACTATGCGAAGGCCTACCGGACCGCCTGTCTCGTGCTGCGCAACGCCGATGATGCCGAGGATGCAGTGCAGGAGGCGTTCCTGCGGGTGTGGCGGTTCCGCGATGCGATCCCGGAGGGCCCGGGGCGCACGGCGTGGCTCTACCGCGTCGTCGTGAACGCCTGCATCTCCAGCGTCCGGGCATCGTCGTCGCGGTCCGGCAAGGACGACGGCGCCGATGCTCTGGAGGGACTGCCCGACAAGAGTCCCGAGCCGGCCGTGCGGGCCGAGCAGACCGAGCTCGCAGCGACCATCGAGGCGGCCATGGCGGAGCTGCCCGATGCCCTGCGCATCCCGCTCATCCTTCGGTTCTACGCCGGGCTCTCGGAGAAGGAGATCGCGACCGCCATCGACCGCCGCCCCGGCACGGTCAAGAGCCGGTTGTACGACGCCCGCCAGCGCCTGGCGCAGGACCCGCGACTGGCCGCCTGGGTCTCCACCGACGCGACCCTGGAGGCCAGCCGATGAATGACATCAGTGACGACGACCTGAGCCGGCTGCTGACGGAGGCCGCGTCGTCGTACGACGTTCCGGAGCACGGGCCGACCGACGTGCTTGCCGCGGTCGCCGACCAGCCTGTCCGTCCGCCGATGGCGCGGCGGCCGTGGATCCAGCTCTCCTCCGCCGCGGCCATCGTCACGGCCGGTGCGCTGTTCTTCGCCGTCAACGACGGCAACCCGACCGTGGCCTCGAACAGCGCGCCGACGAGCCACACGCAGCTCGCGGAACGCGCTCGTCGCGACGCGCTCACCCGCAGCGCCGGAAGCATCAAGGCGGCGCCCGACCTCGCGCCCGCAGTCGGCGGTGCCATGCTCACGTCCGGCAGCTTCGGCGTGGCGGGCAGCGGAAGTGCCGCCGGCGGTGTCGGTGCGGTTGCTGTGCCGGCCCCGGCGGCTGCGCTGACAGCACCGCAGGCCCCCGCCGCGCTCCCGCGGGTCGGTGCGCCTGTGAACGACGAGGGAGAGAGCCGGGTCGTGAAGACCGGCTCGATCGCGCTCGTCGTCGGCGACGGCAAGGTGAGCAGCACGCTGAAGGCGGTCGAGAGCGCGGCCCGGCACGACGGCGGCTACATCGCCAACGGCACGACGAACGAGTACGGCGAGACGCCATCCGGCGAGCTCACCATCCGGGTGCCCGTCGCCAAGTTCGAGGACCTCGTGTCGCAGGTCCGCGGTCTGGACGCGAAGGTGCGCACGGCGACGACGACCGGCAAGGACGTCACGGCGCAGTACTCCGACCTCGAGGCCCAGCTGCGGTCGCTGAAGGCCACCCGCGAGCGCTTCTACCTGATCTTGACCAAGACGAAGACGATCAGCGAGATCCTCACCGTCCAGCAGCGCATCGACGACGTGAGCGGTCAGATCGACCGCATCGAAGGGCAGCGCAAGCTGCTGGCCAACCAGAGCGACCTCGCGACGCTGTCGGTCTCGGTCAGCGAGGCGGGCGACCCCATCGTCAAGGCGACGACCAAGCCGCGCTCCGGCATCTCGCAGGCTTTCGAGAACGCCAAGGACGGATTCGTCACCGGCGTCGAGGCGATCATCAGCCACAGCGGTCGGGCGCTCCTGTGGCTGCTCTGCATCGGCGTCGTCGCCCTCGTCCTCCGCAGCGGCTGGCGCGTGGCGCGGCGCAGGATGGTCTGACCCCGGTCCGCCACTAGGCTCCCGCGATGTGGGCCGACGTATCGGGGTGATGGGCGGGACGTTCGACCCCGTGCACCACGGACATCTGTCGGCAGCCAACGAGGTCGCGACGCTGTTCGAGCTGGACGAGGTCGTTTTCGTGCCGACCGGGCAGCCGTGGCAGAAGTCGGACCGGGTCGTCAGTCCGGCGGAGGACCGCTACTTGCTGACCGTCGTCGCTACCGCGTCCAACCCGCTGTTCTCGGTGAGCCGCATCGACATCGACCGGCCCGGTCCGACGTACACCGTCGACACCTTGCGCGACCTGCGGGACGCCTACGGCGGCGATGCCGAGCTGTTCTTCATCACCGGGACCGACGCGCTGGCGCAGATCCTCGGCTGGCGCAACGCCGACGACCTGTTCTCGCTCGCCCACTTCGTCGGTGTCAACCGCCCGGGCTACGACACGGTCGACGTTGCCGCCTTCCCCCCCGGGTCGGTCACGCTGGTCCACGTCCCGGCGTTGGCCATCTCGTCGAGCGACTGCCGCGAGCGGGTCGCCGGCGGCCGTCCGATCGCCTACCTCGTGCCCGACGGTGTGGCGCAGTACATCGCCAAGCGCCGGCTCTACCGGACTGCCTCGTGACCGACGCTGACGTCGCCGCCAGCCGCGGTCGTCGGGCCGAGCTGCGGAGGGCCCGGCGTCGACGCCAGCGACGCGTGCTCGCCGCCGCCCTCGCCGCCCTCGTGCTCATCGCCGCGGTCGTCGTCTTCCTGCGGACGCGTGGCAGCGACGCACCGTCGACAACCATCGCAAAGCAGACGCGCACCCAGTCCACCCTGCTGTTCCAGGTGCAAGGGGAGAGCGGCGATGCGGTCGCGAGCGCGTTGCTGGCGCATGACCCGGCGGGTCGCACCGGCGCGGCGGTCCTCCTGCCGTCGCAGGTGATCGTCACCGTTCCCGGCACCGGCGCGCTGCAGCTGGGCCGTGCCCTGAAGACGGTTCCGCCGGAACGGTCGCGCTCGGGTGTGGGTGACCTGCTCGGCGTCACGGTCGACGCGGGCTGGGTGATCGACGTACCCACCCTCGCGCGGCTCATCGACTCACTCGGTGGGATCGTCGCGGACGTCGACGTGCCGGTCGTGCAGGCCAGGGTGATCGTGCTCAGTCCGGGCAGCCAGCGACTGGACGGTCAGCACGCGACCGCGTTCATGCGGTACCTCGCTTCTGGCGAGCAGGAGCAGGCCAGGCTGGCTCGCCTGCAGGAGGTCGTGGACGGCGTACTCACCGCTCTTCCGCGCTCGACGGCGCAGGTGGGCACCGTCCTGTCCGGCCTGGGTGCGCGTTCCAACCCGAGCGGGCCGGTGCCGCAGCTCGCGTCGTTCCTGGTGGGCCTGGCGGGTGACAGCCGCGCCGAGGCCCTGCAGTACGACACGCTTCCGGTGATCCCGATCGACCCGGGCAACGGCGTCACCTCGTTCCGCGTCGACCCTGATGCGACGCGCGCAGTCGTCGACCGGCTGCTCGCGCAGTCCGTACCGCCGGGCGCGAGGCAGACCGGCAACCGCGTGCTGGTGCTCAACGGCGTCGGTACGCCGGGAATCGGCGAGAAGGTGCGCGGCCTGCTGGTGCCAGCCGGCTTCGTGTTCGTCGCGTCGCGCAACAACGCGTCTTTCGGGGTGGCGAGGACCCGCGTCCTGGTGAAGGAGGCGACCCCTGAGGCCCAGGCTGTCGGGGAGAAGGTGGCCAAGGCCCTCGGCGTACCTCTTGACAGCGTCCAGACAGCCGACATCGGCGCCATCGCCGACATCGTGGTGGTCGTCGGAGCCGACTTCAAGGACGGCGTACGCCGGTAGCCTGGTGGCTGCACCGTTCGCCGAAGAGAGAAGAGCCCGTGCCCGCCTCCGAGCGCGCCGTCGAGCTGGGACTGGCGGCTGCCCAAGCCGCGGCCGACAAGCTCGCCCACGACATCCTGCTGCTCGACGTGAGCGAACAGCTCGTCATCACCGATGTGTTCCTGCTCGCCTCCGCACCCAACGACCGGCAGGTGCGCGCAGTGGTCGACGAGATCGAGGACCGGCTGCGCGAGATGGGTGCCAAGCCGGTGCGCCGCGAGGGCGCCGAGGAGGGTCGCTGGGTGCTGCTCGACTTCGGCGACATCGTGCTGCATGTCCAGCACGAGGAGGAACGCGTCTACTACGCCCTCGAGCGGCTCTGGAAGGACTGCCCCGTCATCCCGTTCGTCGACGCCGACCGTGTGCGGGCGGCCGAGCGCGCCGTGCGCCTGAGGTCGGGCTGAGCGCGCCACGGCGCATCGTCGTCCTGCGCCACGGTCGCACCGCAGACAATCTCGCCGGCCGGATCCAGGGGCAGCGGGACATCGGTCTCGATGACGTCGGCCGCGCCCAGGCGGAAGCTGCGGCAGATGTCCTGGCGGAAACAGCGCCATTCGCGCTGCTGTCGAGCGACCTGTCGCGCGCCCTCGTGACCGCGCAGGTCATCGCGGCTCGAGCGGGCGTGGATGTTGTTTCCGACGTCCGGCTGCGCGAGATCTCGCTGGGCGGTTGGGAGGGTCTGACCATCGAGGAGGCGCGCGCGACGTTTCCGGACGAGTACGCCGCGTGGGTGGCCGGCGAGGACAAGCCCCGTGGCGGCGGGGAGACCTATCAGCAGGCCGCCGCGCGCGCCATGGAGTGCCTGCGCGAGTGGATCAGCTCGGCGCCCATCGGCGCGACCGTGATCGCCGTGACGCACGGTGGCACCGCGCGCGCGACGCTGGGCGGCCTGCTCGAGCTGGACCCGAAGGACTGGTGGCGCATCGCGCCGCTGGGCAACACGTGCTGGTCGGTGCTCGTCGAAGGCGAGCGTGGATGGCGGCTGGAACGGCACAACACCGGCCTCGGCCCGCTCATCGGTGCGGCAATGGGCGCGCACGATCTGGGCAGCCGGCCGGTCGGCGGCCAGACCTCGAGCCCGGACGTCGAGCCGGTAAGGTAGCCAGGCACGAAGCGGGGCTGTGGCGCAGCTGGTAGCGCACCACACTGGCAGTGTGGGGGTCAGGGGTTCGAGTCCCCTCAGCTCCACCCGTAGAAGCGCAGGTCAGAGGCCCTTCCCGATCATTCGGGCAGGGCCTCTCTCCTGTTCGTGGTGCCTTTTCCGCCAAGGCGTCCAGTCCTGCTCGTGGGCATCCTCAGGCAGACCCTTGGGATTCGCGGACGGGTGGGCTGGGACGGCCCGGATGCCGACCAGCCGGAACTTGATCGTCGAGCGAGGTGGGGATTCGATACAACCTTCCGTCCCGCGTCCGTCGGTGACTCGTCGCAACGGCAGGTGTAGCGGTTGCAGTGCAAGCAGGGATAGATCAACTCGTCCATGCCTGTCATGTTGCCGTCGCACAGTCACGACGACATCAACCCACCGTGACGTTCCCGCAAACTCCACGCTGCGGCGCCAGCACCGCAAGCCAGGTCGTGCGTGACCCGGAACCGGAAACGTCGAAGCCATCGGGCTGACATACCGCCGGGAGACCCTGCGGCATGACGAACCTCAGACTCCGACTCGAGCTCGTAGACCGGCCGGGTGTCTTCGCCGGGGCGACCGCAGCGCTGGCGGCGCTGGGCGTCGACTTGCTTGCTGTGGATGTCCTCGAGGAGAACGGCCCGACTGTCATCGACGAGCTGGTGGTGTCGCTTCCACCGGGGGTCACCGTCCAGGACGTGGAGGACGTACTGCGGATCGCTGGGGCCATCGAGCTTCTGTCGGCGTCCGTCGACGGCCCGACGCGTGATCCGGTCGTTCGTGCCCTCGACCACGCCGTGACAGTCCTCACCGCACCCTGGGACGCCGCCGCGAAAGGCGACGCGCTCGCTGCCGTCGCCTACGCAGATGTGGGGCAGCTCGTCGATGTCGGAGAGGCCGCGCGTTTCCCGTTGGCTCGTAGGGCTCTCGAAACGCAAGTCCCGGCGGCCGGACGAGCCGGACCCGCTTCCTCGCCCCTGGGCATTCCCTCAGGTTGGGTGCTGTGGGTGGCCCAGGCCGGCCCGGACCCGGCCTTCCTCGCCGTCGTCGGCCGGCGTCTGAACGTGCGCTTCTCAGCAGCCGAGGCAGCCCGGCTTCGCGCGTTCGCGACCCTGCTGGGGAGCGTCGGCGTGATTTCGGCGTACTGACCGCATTTACCTGAACTGTGCGGCGGCGTCATACGGCAGCAACATCGCCGGTCGACTCTGAGGCATGAGCATCACCGAGGCCGCAGTGCAGACACGCCGCGCGTTCTTGCTCTTGCAGATCGACCCAGGACGCGCTCTGGAGGCGCGTGACTTCTTGCATGGTGCCGAGGGGATCTCGGAGCTGGCCGCCACCACTGGCCCCTTCGACGTCATCGTGGTGGCTGACGTCGCCGACAGCGTCGAGCTGGAACGTCTCGTCGCTCAGTGCCGACGGGCTCCCGGACTCACGCGGCTCAGCCGATGCCACGCGAGCCGCTACTGAGCGCGGACGCCGCCTGCTGCCACGCCCTCGACTTCGCCGATCGGCAACACGACGGAAACACCTTCTCTCTAGGGTCATGTCGTGGGCGACCTCTTCGACGGCTACCAGCTGGGCGCCGCATGGGACGAGTACTTCGCGGACGTCGACGTTCCGCGCGAGGCGACGCGTGGTGTGTTCGATGTTCTGTCGGGCTTCTCGGGGGACGACCTCGCCGACCGCTCGGCGGCGCTCACCCGCGCCTTTCGGGACCAGGGCATCACCTTCAGCCTGTCGGGCGAGGAGCGCCCGTTCCCGCTCGATCTTGTTCCCCGGCTGATCGCCGCAGAGGAGTGGCGTCTGATCGAACGCGGAGTCGTGCAACGGCTGCTCGCGCTCGAAGCCCTGCTCGCCGACCTGGCCGGGGAGCAGCAGGTGCTCAAGGACCGCGTTCTGCCGCGCAAGCTCGTGCTGAGCAGCGCGGGCTACACGCGCGCCGCCCACGGGATCACGCCGGCCAACGGCGTACGCATCCATGTGTCTGGCATCGACGTCGTACGCGATGCCGGCGGCGTCCTTCGGGTTCTGGAAGACAACCTGCGTACGCCGTCTGGCGTGAGCTACGTCCTCGAGAACCGCCGCGCGATGTCCCGCGTGCTTCCCGATCTGCTGTCCACGCATCGGGTTCGGCCGGTCGGCGAGTACCCCGCCAGGCTGCTCGGCGCGCTGCGGGCCGCGGCGCCGGCAGGTGTGAACGACCCCACCGTTGCCGTCCTGACTCCGGGGGTCTACAACTCGGCGTACTTCGAGCACAGCCTGCTGGCTCGGACGATGGGCGTGCAGCTCGTGGAGGGCCGCGACCTCGAGTGCCGCGACGGCTCGCTGTGGATGCGTACGACGGCAGGTCGCCAGCGCGTCGATGTGCTCTACCGGCGGGTCGACGACGACTTCCTCGATCCGCTGCACTTCCGCGGCGACAGCGTCGTGGGATGTCCCGGCGTCCTCAACGTCGCGCGGGCCGGTCGGGTGACGATCGCGAACGCCGTCGGCAACGGGGTGGCCGACGACAAGCTGCTCTACACCTACGTCCCTGCCCTCATCCGCTACTACCTCGGAGAGGAGCCGGTGCTGCCCAACGTCGACACGTTCCGGCTCGAGGAGCCCGAGGCGCTCGATTACGTGCTGCAGCGGCTGTCGGAGCTCGTGCTCAAACCCGTCGACGGGTCCGGGGGCGCCGGAATCATCATCGGCCCGCAGGCCACCGAGGCACAGCTTGCGGCGCTGGCCTTGTCGCTGCGCGCGGACCCGAGGGGATGGATCGCGCAGCGGGTCGTGCAGCTGTCGACGTGCCCGACGCAGATCGAGGACCGGCTCTCACCGCGGCACGTCGACCTGCGTCCCTTCGCCGTCAACGACGGCCAGCGCGTGTGGGTGCTGCCGGGTGGCCTCACCAGGGTTGCGCTCCCGGAGGGCAGCCTGGTCGTGAACAGCAGCCAGGGAGGCGGCAGCAAGGACACCTGGGTCCTCGCCGACGAGGAGGTCCCGAGCGAGCTCCCGCCGCCGGGACCGGGTGCGCCGCCGTTGGTCTCCGGCGGTCTGCCGCAGGCGGCCGGCCCCGTGCACCAGGACCAGCAGCAGTGATGCTCAGCCGGGTGGCCGAGGCCCTCTACTGGACGGGTCGCTACGTCGAGCGCGCGGAGGACACGTCCCGACTGCTCGACGTGCAGATGCATGCACTCCTCGAAGACCCGTGGGGTGACGAGGAGACAGCCTGCGTCGGGCTCCTGCGCACGATGGGGATCGACGACGTCGAGCCGCCGGTCGACCTCGCTGCCACGACACAGCGCCTCGCGTTCTCGGCGGCCGACACGAGCAGCATCGCGGGTGCCTGGACGGCCGCACGGGACAACGCTCGCGGCGTCCGCGAGATCCTGTCCAGCGAGGTCTGGGAGTGCCTGAACGGCACGTTCCACGAGCTGGCCGGCTTCGAGCGCAGCAGTGCCCGCGTCGGGCCCGGTCGGTTCCTGCGCCATGTGCGCGAGCGGTCGGCGACCGTGTCCGGCCTCGT
The DNA here is from genome assembly GCA_033851845.1 of Actinomycetota bacterium. Lineage (GTDB taxonomy): Bacteria > Actinomycetota > Actinomycetes > Mycobacteriales > SCTD01 > RYN-124. The sequence goes on along the minus strand of JAWWOH010000071.1, from coordinate 8,614 downwards.
CGAGGGGACGATGCCCAAGGATGATGCATGGCGCTTCCTCGTCCTCGGGCGCTCCATCGAGCGGGTCGACATGACGGCGCGTCTGCTCTGGGTCGGCTTGCACGGCACGAGCCCGTCCTGGGTCGCGCTGCTGAAGTGCTGCAGTGCGCACGAGGCCTACCTGCGGACCTATCGCGTGGCGCCCGAGCCGGGTCGGGTCCTGGAGTTCCTCCTGCTCGACCGGCTCTTCCCGCGGTCGGTCTTCGCCTCGCTCGTGCAGGCGGAGCTGTGCCTGGAAGCCGTGGAGCCGACGTCCGGCCGGGTCGGCGTGCAGGACGAAGCGCGCCGCCAGCTCGGGCGGCTGCGCACCGACCTCGAGTTCCATCGGCCGGCCGACCTCGTCGCCGACCTCGCAGAGGTCTTGTCGGACCTGCAGACCACCTGCGCCGAGGTCGGTCGGCTCGTCGCCGCCAAGCACTTCCGCGCCGATCGGGGCGACAGCTGGGAGGTCGAGGCCGGATGACGTGGCGGCTGCGGGTGCGGCACGAAACGGGCTACCGGTACGACACGGAGGTCATGGCCTCGTACAACGAGGCCCGACTGACTCCGCACACCGATCCGCGGCAGCTGACGCTGGAGGCAAGGGTGCAGACGACACCCGCCGCCGCGCAGTACCGCTACTGGGACTACTGGGGCACGCAGGTGACGGCGTTCGAGGTCCACGAGCCGCACGACGCGCTGGAAGTCGTCGTGACCTCGGTGGTGGAGGCATCGGATGCCGAGCCAACGCCGGTCGACGTCCCCGGCTGGGACGAGCTCCGCCGGCTGGCCGCGGACGAGCACGTCGAGTGGCTCGGGGCGACCCGACGGACGGCGCCGGACCCGTCACTCGCTGAGGCCGCCGTTCGGGCAGCCGCGGGCCTGGCCCCTGTCGATGCCGCACTCGCGGTCCTCGAGCTGGCGGCTGATCGCGTGGACTACGTGCCTGGCTCGACGGGTGTGCAGACCTCTGCCGCACAGGCCTGGGAGCTCGGCCGCGGTGTCTGCCAGGACATCGCCCATGTCAGCTTGGCGATGCTGCGCGCCATCGGCCTGCCGGCCCGATACGTCTCCGGTTACCTGCATCCGGTTCCGGATGCGGCGATCGGTGAGGAGATCAGCGCGGAGAGCCATGCCTGGGTCGAGGTCTGGCTCGGGCGATGGTGGCCGTACGACCCGACCAACCGCATCCCCGTCGGCGAGCGCCACGTCGTCGTCGCCCGCGGCCGGGAGTACGGCGACGTGTCGCCGCTGAAGGGCGTCTACCTCGGGCACGGCTCCCACTCGTTGGGCGTGCGGGTCCATCTCACACGGCTGAGCTGACATGTGCCGGCTGGTGGGCTGGGTGAGCCACGTCCCGATGACGCTTCAGGAGGTCCTCGGGGACAGCGGCTTGTCCCGGCTGACGGCGCTGTCCCACCTGCACGAGGACGGCTGGGGGATGGCCTGGTGGGACGACAGCGGCCTGCGGTCGGTGTCGTCGCACCTGCCCGCCCATCGCGCGGACGGCTTCCTGCCCGCAGCGCGGGAGGTGCGGACCGACGCCGCACTCCTGCACCTTCGCTGGGCGACACCGGGTCTCGCGGTACAGCCCGAGAACACCCACCCGTTCCTCGTCGGTGACTGGGCGTTCGGGCACAACGGCGCCGTCCGTCCAGCCGACGGCCTGCTCCCGATGCTGCGAGCCGGCGAGGTTGCGCAGCTGCGCGGGGACACCGACAGCGAACGGCTCTTGCACGTCCTGCTGGAGCGGGTGACGGAGCACGGTCTCGACGAGGGCCTCCGTCGCACGGTGGCCGACGTGTGCGAGGAGCTGACCCCGAGCAGCCTCAACGCCCTGCTGCTCGGCAGGCAGGAGCTCACGGCCGTGTGCAACCACGGCGCGCCGAGTCTCGGCGACGCACCGGTGCTGGACGGACCGCCGGAGGACCAGCCCGGCTACTTCGACCTGCGCTGGCGCCGTACCGACCATGCCGTGGTGGTGACGTCGGAGCCGCTCGACGAAGGGGAGTGGACGCCGATGCGCAACGGCAGCGCGCTGGTCGTCAGCCGAGCGACAGCCGACGTCCGGACGGTCGACATCGGGATGTTCCCGCCAGCCGCCCTGGCGCGAGAGCAACTGCGCCGGCGGGGACTTCTCGGCGCGTCGTAACAGTGCGGAAACCCAAGCGCTGCATGCTCTGGCGATGAGTACGCCGATGGACCTTCCCGCTCACGTGCGGGTGGGATGCGAATTCTCCTTCGACGTGCCCGCTTCAGTCGCTGCCGTGTTCCAGGTCGAGCCGCAGACCGAGTCCCGCCAGACCTGCGTGCAGGAGTCGTTGTCCTTCGTCCCGGGGGGTGACCACACCAGCTACCAGGACACGTTCGGCAACCGCTGCTCCCGCATGCTCGTCGCGCCCGGACCGTTCTCGTTCCGGTACGACGCGACGTTCGAGGTACCGCGCGTCGCCGACAACACGGACCCTGAGGCGCGAGAGGTGCCGGTCGACCAGGTGCCGTCGGAGGTCCTGCTGTACCTCATGCCCAGCCGCTTCTGCCTCTCCGACGTGCTGGCCGACGAGGCCTGGGACCGGTTCGGAGGCGTAGCCCCCGGGTGGCGACGTGTGCAGCACATCGTCGACATGGTCAATGGGCACCTCGCCTTCGGCTACGGCACGAGCTCCCCGACGTACACCGCCTTCGACGCCTTCACCGCGGGCAAAGGGGTCTGTCGGGACTTCGCCCACCTGGCCATCTCGTTCTGCCGCGCTCTCAACATCCCGGCCCGCTACGTCTTCGGCTACCTCCCCGACATCGACGTGCCGCCAGACCCCGCGCCCATGGACTTCGCCGCGTGGATGGAGGTCTGGCTCGACGGGCGTTGGTGGACGTTCGACCCGCGCAACAACGCCCACCGGGTGGGCCGGGTCGTCATCGGCCGGGGACGAGATGCCGTCGATGTCGCGATGGTGACGACCTACGGCGGCGCGACGCTCAAGGGCATGACCGTGTGGGCCGACGAGGTCGTGTCATGAACGCCGACCGCGAGTCCGTCGCCACTGCCGAGCCGGTGGTCAGCGCTGCCGTGCGCTATCGCCTGCGGCAGTCGTTCACGTACGAGTACGACGGGCCGGCGCGCGACCTGGTGCATCGCCTCGTGGTCGTACCGCCGTCGGTGCACGGCGACCAGCGGTTGCGCAGCGGAACGGTGCACGTGTCCGACCCTGAGGCGGATGTGCGGTGGCACGAGGATGCCTTTGGCAACCGCCACTGCGTCGTGCGAATCGCCCGGGTGCCGAGGCGGCTCGAGTTGGCGGTCGACGTGGTGGCGGAGCGCTCGAGCGTGCCCTTCATTCCCCGGCCGCGTCGGCACCCGTCCGTCGCCCCTGCCCGCTGGCGCCAGCCGAGTGCGCTGACCGCGGCCACGGATGACATCGCGTCGCTCGCCCGTCAGCATGCAGAGCCCGGCGACGTGCTGGCCAGCGCGGATGCCTTCTGTGCGCTGGTACGGGAGCGCATCAGCTACGGGTTCGATGCCACTGACGTCGACACGACCGCGGCTCAAGCGCTCGCCATCGGCACCGGCGTGTGTCAGGACCAGGCCCACGTGATGCTGGCCCTGTGCCGCTCCGTCGGGATCGCCGCCCGCTACGTCTCCGGCCACCTGGTCGGGCAAGGCGGGACGCACGCCTGGACGGAGGTGCTCATCGCAGGTCGCGCGGTCGCGTTCGATCCCTGTCACGGCCGTCGCGCTGACGCCCGCTATGTCACCGTCGCGGTGGGCCGCGACTACCGCGACGTTCCGCCGACGTCCGGGAGCTACTCGGGACAGGCTCGCGGTCACCTCACCACGTCGCGGCTGCTGGAGTCGGAGCTGCTGGCGGCCTGATCTCCGGCAGCAGGCTCCACCGGGAACATTCCGGCACCGCACGGGTTGTCGCGGTCATGACCTCAATCGCCGAGAAGGCCGCCACTTTGCATGCCCTGCACACTGCCCCCGAGATTCTCGTTCTGGCAAACGTCTGGGATGTGGTGTCCGCGCAGGTCGTCGCGGCTACCGAGGGCGCCAAGGCCCTGGCGACGGCCAGCCACTCGATCGCTTCGACCTTCGGCTACGAGGACGGGGAGAAGATCCCCCTCGAGCTTCACCTGGACATGGTCGCCCGCATCGTGCGCGCGGTGGACCTGCCGGTGACGATGGACTTCGAGGCGGGGTACGGCGACGCCGGTGAAACGGCGCGGCGGGCGATCGGGATCGGCGTCGTCGGCGGCAACCTCGAGGATCAGATGAAGCCGCTGGATGGTTCCGTCGCCGCCGTTGAGGCGGTCGTGCGGGCGGGCCGCGACGCCGGCATCGCGTTCGTGCTCAACGCCCGCACCGACGCGTTCGTCCGCGCCCCGAAGGACGCCGACCGCGGCGCGCTGCTCAAGGAGGCGGTGACCCGCGGCCGTGCCTATCTTGAAGCTGGCGCCCCCGTCGTGTTCGTCCCAGGCGTCGTCGCCCGGGACGAGATCGCTGCTCTGGTCGACGGCCTGGGCCTCAGCAAGCTCTCTGTGATCAGCGCTCCCGGCGTTTCGCTGCCGGCCCGCGAGCTCCAGGCGCTCGGCGTCGCCCGCGTCTCGACCGGCCCGTTCACGCAGCGGGTAGCCCTCACCGCGCTGCAGGAGGCGGCCAAGGAGCTCCTGGCCGGCGGCCAGCTGCCGGAGGGCACGCGCGCACTGAACTGATGTGCTGCCCGGTGAGCTGGGCAGCGCACCAGGGAAGCCGTCGAAGCAGGACCGTTAAGAGCCCCGCCGACCCGAACCCCTCGCGGTGCGCTGGCGCGCAAACCAGACGCCTAGGAACATCCCGACGACGAACTCGGTCGCGGTCACCGGGCCGATCGGGATCACGCTCACGCGCAGGCCGCGGATGCCCGCGGAGTGAACGACGGGCTCCAGGAGCACGGCGCCAGCGGCGATGCACGCGGCCAGGCGGTCGCGGTCACATCGCCATCGGTAGCCAAGCCACCCGAACAGCGGACCGCTGACCGTGCCCGCGACGAACCAGATCCGGTTCGATTGCACGAAAGCCGCGAAGCTCTCGACCGTGAACGGAGCGTTCTCGATGGGACTGACCGTCATGAGCCCGTACCCGATGAGAGCTGCCAGCGTGGCGAGGGCGCCGAAGAGCCCGGCGTACAGCGCTTTGGATTGCCGGGCTCCGACTACGAACGGCATCAACAGCCATGGCGCCGACAAGGCAGGCACCTCCCACGCGAGTGCCCAGAACCTGGTCAGGCTTCCGACGTACTGATCCGCGGCACCCACTGCGGCGCACACCAGCAGAACGACGCCCACCACACAGCGGAGTGTTCCACGCAGCGCCAGTCGGAGTCGCAGGTGAGCGCGGTGTCAGCTGTACGACGGCTACGCCTCCCGGTCCGAACTGCCCGGGCTCCGACAGTCCGGTTGTCGTCAGTCCTGGTTGCCGCGGCAGGTGATGGTGCCGGTGTACGTGCCGGTGTTGGACAGGTCGGGGTGGAAGTCTCCCCAGGCGGTGCCTGATCCGCGCGCGCCTTGGAAGTCACCGGTGCCTGAACCCGGCAGGATCTCCCACTTCAGCGTCAGTCGGAAGGTCCCGGTCGCGGGATCGGCGGTCGTCGGATCGCCGCGCTCTTCGGTCTGGTGCAGAACGAAGCTTCCTTCGCCGCAACCCTGAAGCGAGCCGGTGTGGTGGTCCCAGCCCTCACCTTCGACCACGTGGTTGACGGGGTCGTAATGCATGAAGCCGTAGTAGTCGACGAACGTCGTCAATGCGCCGGTGAAGGCCGCGGTGCCGCCGTATCGCATGTCGCAGACCATCGGATTGGCCGCCGCGCACGAGCCGAGCCCGGTCGGGCGCGTCCCCGGATCGGTGAACGGTGAGGAGAAGTGCACCGTGTGCGTTTCCGGGGTCGGGTCAGCATGGGCCGGTACGCCGAGCACGAGCCCCGCTACCAACGCGGCGCCCACCCCCGCCCAGCCCGTCCGCCGCGCGACGGTCACTGTCGCGTCCGACAGGTGAGGACGCCGGTGTAGACGCCGGTGTTGGACAAGTCCGGCTTGTAGTCCCCCGTGCCGATGCCGGAGCCGCGAGCACCCTGAAAGTCGCCGGTGCCCGAGCCGGGCTGGATCTCCCACTTCAGGGTGAAGTGGAACGTGCCGGTCGCGGGATCAACGGCGGTGGGGTGTGCCTCCGTCTGATGCATGACGAAGCTCCCCTCGCCGCAGCCTGTCAGCGTGCCCGTCTGGCGATCCCAGCCCTCACCTTCGAGGACCATCGGCTTGGCGGGATCGGCGTGGAAGTAGCCGTAGTAGTCGTCGAACGATTCCAGTCCACCCGTGAAGGTCGCGGTGCCGCCGTACCGGAGCTCGCAGAGCGTCGGGCCTGGGCGGCAAGATCCCAGCCCGGTGACACGCGTGCCGGGATCCGTGTAGTGCGTCGTGAACTTCACCGTGTGCGTCGCGGCCTTCGAGTCGGCAGTGGCAGCTGGTGCTGCGACCGAGCCGACAACCAGCAGTGCTGTCGCGATGCTGAGCACCAGCTTCATGTCTCCCCCTCGTTCGACTGTGAACGACGGGCGTTAAAGCATTGCCAACGCTGGTTGGAACGCGCGCTACGGCCGCTTCGACTTCGCCGAGCGCTTCGTTGCGGCTCCGAGACGCCGGAACTCCTCGAGCACGACTTTCGCGAGAGCGGGCGGGAACACGAGCTCTCCGCTGTGAATCCGCTGGACGGCCTCGGCGACCTCGTCCGGCTCGGCGGTCTTGACCAGGTACCCACTCGCCCCTGCTTGTACGGCGGCGACAACGTCTGCCCGCTCGTCCGACGAGGAGAGCATCAGCACCTTGGTCTCGGGTAGGGCTTCGAGCAGCCGACGGGTCGCTTCGACGCCGTTCACGGTCAGCAGGTTCATGTCCATGATCACGGCCTGCGGTTGCGCTTTCAGCGCGATGGCGACCACCTCGTCGCCATCGGCTGCCTCGGCCACAACAGTCCCGACGCCGCTGCCCTCGAGCACGCTTCGCAGCGTCTGCCGCCACATGGGGTGGTCGTCCACGATCATGATCGACAGCGCGTCCTGAGGCGGCGACGGCTGGTCGGTCGAGTTCGCGGTGTCCTGTCGGCGTACATCGGTGTTCCAGCTCTCATCCCCGACGTACCAGCAGAACGTGCCGGTCCGGACCGCTTTCTTGAAGTGGTCGGCCAGCTCGGAGGAGTGCGCGGCGATCTGCTTCAGGGCCGACGCGATCGTGTTGCGGACGTTGACCCGCGCTCGCTCGGCGGCCGAGCCGGCCTTGCGCGGCCGGCCGCCGAGGCCGAACGCCGCGGAGAGCTGCTGCTCCAGGGCGTCGATCTCCTCTCGGGCGCGTGCGGCACGCACCGGGTCGTTGTACGACTCGGCCTCCTCCGCGTCCTCGTGGAGCTCCAGCAAGCGGCGGCGGTACGACGCCTTGGCCTGCGCGTCGATCATGTCGCCGGCGTCACCCAGGTCGCCGACGCGCAGGCCCTCCGAACCAAGGCTGACTCCGTCGGTACCGGCCCGGCTCGCGGGCGGCGGGCCCACCGCGGCGGAGGCGGCCAGCTCCAGGACGTGGAACTCGCGGCCGGGGCTGCGCAGCATGGTCGCGAGGTAGGCGAGCCCCTTCGAGTCCTTCAGGCGGAACGAGGCGCCGCGGAAGCCGATCGTCCAGTAGTCGCCCTCTTTGAGGAAGACGTTCGACGGTCCAGGCATTTTCCCTCGCAGGGCCTTCCACGGCGGCGGATGAGGCTACCGTCTGGGGACGTTCCGGGCGGTCCAACGGTTGTTGGGTCGCGGTTAACGGTCCGGGATTGGGGTCGGGCGCGGGGGTTGGGGCTGATGGTGGGGCAGAGCAGACGACGCACCCTGCGCCGCGCGTCGTCCATCCCCGCCCTCGCGCTCGTGTCGGTCACGCTTCTGGTCGCCGGCGTCGTCTTCGGCCTGCACGTCCCCGGAGCTGCCTTCCTCGACCCGTTCCCGGACGTCGGCCAGCTCGACTACTCCGCCGGTCCGCCTGGTGGTTTCGCGCCGCTGGATCCGCGGTTCGTGCACGACCTGCTCGGTACGACGGTCGCTGGGCCCACCGGGTCGGGAGCCGGACCGGGCGACCTGGCGCCGGTGTCCACCGCCGCTTCCCCCGACGATCTCGGTACGCCGACGCTTGCGTCGCCCATCCAAGTGACCCACGCCTTCATCAACGACGACTTCCGGCGTGCCTACCGGATTCCGTCGATCCCGTTCACGGCTCGTACGTCGACCGTCGGCGCCAGCAGCGAGCCCGGTGAGCAGCACTGCGGGCCGCTCTCCGGTCGATCGGCGTGGTACGTCTTCACGGCACCTCGCGACGTCGGGCTGCTAGCGGACACCTTCGGCACTGACGCGGCGATGTCCCTGACCGTCTACACGGGCGCCAGGCTGGCCGACTTAAGACGCGTGCCCGATACCGAGTGCTCCAGCGACGCGCGCGGGAACGCGCTGGTCGCGTTTCCGGCCAAGGCGCACACGACCTACTACTTCCAGGTGGACGGCCCGGTGTCCGCCGACGTGGTGTTCACACTGCAGCAGCAAGG
>JAWWOH010000098.1:0-33833 GCA_033851845.1 Actinomycetota bacterium | reverse complement strand
GGAGCACGTCGTTGGCCAGATAGCGCCGCTCGCCGTACAGCAATACCGCGTCGGGGCTTGTCAGTGCCGTGAGTTCATCCGGCGCACGGCAGGCGAAGACGGCACTCATCCGAGTCCTATCCGGGCGCGCCGACGACATGGGTCCGACGCTGTGAAAGGCGAGCGAGTTGAGGAGGAGCACTCCGCCGCGGGGCATCTCGATCGGCAACTCCTGCCCGATAACCCAGGCGTATTCATCATGCTCATCCGCCCAGTTTCCACCGCCGCCGCCGGATTGCGGCCCCGCGTAGGGCAGCCGGTGCGTCGCGGGCACGACGTGCGTGCAGCCATTGGCAACCGTCGATTCATCGAGGTAGATGAAGACGGATACAAGTGGCTGTGTCCACTGCTGTACGTCTCGATGTAGCCGGAACGGGATGTCCCCGGGCGCGTTGCGAGCCGCCTGATTATGCCGATGTCGCACAACCTCCGCGCTCGGCCCCAGGATCGCCTGAAGTGACGGTCGGAGTTCTGGCGATCTCAGGGCCTCGAGGAAAATTGGGTCCCGCTCAAGGAGATGGTCTAGCCGAGAGGGCTGCCCGGCGTCGTTTACGCGGTAAGGCGGTGTCGCCTGCTCCAGCTGGACCGAGACGACATCCCGCATCCGTTGCACGATGCGCTCCGGCAGACACTCTTGGACCTTGTAGTAGCCGAGCAGGTCGAAAAGATGCGCCGCGCCGCCGCTCATGAGAGTCCGACACGAACGGCTTGCGTCAGTTCTTCGTCCGACCACATCGCGCTGAACTGGTCGTAGAACCTGGAAAACCAAACCGGGTCGTCTCGGTATCGGATTACGAAGCCGGGACGCCATGACGAGGGCTGCCGCCAGGACCAGAACCAGACAAACGCAACGCCGTCGCTCTCCGCGTCGAAGAAGTACGCAGTGAAGGGAGGGACGATGTCGTAGGACCGCACGACCACAGATCCCACGCCGGCAGACCTGCACAGGGCGGACAACGTGGCTAAGCCAGCCATGTGCTGATGGCGCACGTCTTCTTCTGAGGCTTTCGGTGTGCTGCTGCGAAAATTCGCGTCGAGTACCGCCTGCCCGTGAGGGTCTTGCAGGAGCACCCTCAGCGAGCCGCCGCTCCTCAGCAGAGCGCGGATTTCAGAGGAGTAGGACACGAGCATGCGGTTGTGCCCGAAACCGCAGATCGCGACACTTCGAGCCCCCGACCAGGCGTCTACGAACTCCTGGCTGTTGCGGACGTAGTCCTGGTCGAAGAATCGGCCCACCGTAGACCGCAGTCCGCTCGACCCAGCGCCGGCTGGTACCTCGGGTTGCTTTTCAGCCGCCTCCCTTGTCCGCAGCAGCAGTTGCAGGATGTCGTGGTCGACCTTCTCTCGTAGGCGCTTCTCGTCGCCTCCGTGCTCACCCGCGAACTGCACAACCCGCTTGGTCCAGACCAGGTCGCCGTACTCCCGGCCGAAGTTGAACGCCATCCGGAGCCGAGCGGCTTCCTCGTGAGGAGCGTCGTCGACTAGCTCCCACAGGCGCGCCATACCGTCAGCTAGGGCCTCGTTGGTTGTCGAATCGATGCCCAGCACCTCAAGCCGAAACTTCGCCGGCAACCGCAACAAGTCGCTTGGCTGAGGGTCGCCCAGCCCCGACCGCAGCTCGCGCAGCGCCTGAAATGCCGCCGCGAAACCGTGCGCGGCGGCGAGTTCGCTCGCAGTCGTCATCGCGAACAACTTATAGCGGCCGCGTCAGGGCAATGGCATGGCGATTCAGCATCCGGTGTCCCGCCTGGCCACCAGCTGGGCGCCCGTTGGGCGCCTGTTGGGCCCCTGTCGGGATGCCAGCAAGAACGGTCTCATGCCCGCACAGCAGAAGCACTCAGGAGGCGGGTCGATGAGCAGGAATCCCTCGACACGCGAGTTGGTGGTGGCGGATTCCGCCGCGGCCACTTCGCGAGCGTCGGTTCGCCCTCCTTCACCGGATTGCTTTTGGTGTGGCGCCGTCCTCTTTACCGCCGGCACACGTCTGGTGTGTCCAGAGGACGGATGGCACATGGACGCGGCCAGCCATCTCTCACTCTTCACGCCTCGCGCCACGTGAGCAAGCACGACTCCAACTCACACAGAAGGGCAAAACCATGACGGCGTTTACGTCAACATCCAATCCAATGCGGTGCGCCAACAAGCGCGGGCGGCAGTCCAGTGAGCCATCAGGCGGATGGTCCGGCGGCAAGGCCGCGCTGCTTCGATTCCTGGCTCTCGTCCTCTTGGTACTGAGTCTGACGGGGCCGATCGGAACTGCCAACGCGGAGACCACAGCCCAGTACCACGCCGTAGCGCCGGTCAGCGCGCGGTCCACCGCGACAGCAGCGCCTGCGGCTGCGTACGGCGCCCCGGCGGGCTCCGTCCTCACTGCGGAGTGCCAGGTACACGGAGAGCCATTTGGTCCCTACCGCAATGACATCTACGAATTCGTTGCCTTCGCTGGACGGCACTTCTTCGTGCCCGACAGCCTGACCGATAGCCCGTACCGCGTCGGCGGCCCATTCCTCAACATTCCGTGGTGCGGCCAATCGGCGGCTGCCGCCGCGACGCCGCTGCAGGGCTCCGCGCCCAACCTGCAGGGAGGCACACCGGCCACCCTGCAGGGCGGCTATCAAGTCGTCAGGTACTACACGGCCCTCGCTGACATCTCGGCGCGGTCGGGTCCTACGTCGGCACCATCGGGTGTGTGGGGCGTCAGCCGCGGAACCACTGTGGGCGTTCTCTGTCAGATCTTCAGCAACGATGCCTACGAAGGCAACCGGTTGTACTTGTTCATCAGGGTCGCAGGGAGGGAGTTCTTTGTCCCCGATCAGCTCGTCAGCACACCTCGTACCGCCGACGGGCCGGCGCTAGCTGGAGTCCCCATCTGCGGAGCGACCGCACAAGGGTCGGCTGCGCCTGCGACATCTGGCACCCTGCCGTCAAGCCCCGGCGCTTTCAAGAACAGCGACATTGCCGACTGGATGCTGGCTCGTGCTGCCGGCGGCGCATCCGGTGCCCCGGACTTTCGGCTTGCAGGCCAGTGGCTGGGACAGTGCCGAGATGCTGTGAACAAGGCAGTTGCTGCCGTGTCCAGTGGCCGCATGACACTCGGTGACATCAACCAGGCGGAGCTGACGGACTACCAGCAAGGCTTTCGTCGGCTTGGGGCCTATCAGGTGCCCTCCATTGATCAGGCCATTCGTGGCGACATCGTTCAGCGCGGCAATGGGACTGGTCACACCTGGGTGGTCGTGCGGTACCTCGGCGGCGGTCAGGTTGAGATGGTCGACTCGAACGGTGCCTACGACGAACGCGTTCATCACTACGTGAGGACGTTCGATCCGGCTAATCGTGATGCCGGTTCGGTGATTTGGCGGCTAGGCCGCCCGTAGCGGTGGCGTCGCCCGCACCCCGATGTTGTGCCGTCGGGGGCGGGCGGCGCTCGCTGGATTGCTCTCCCAGTACCTGCGCATCCCGACCACGGGCCTTGGAACGGCACGACCAGGAGACGCGCCGTTGAGGGTTCGATGACCGAATTGGCGGCACCGTGACCGAGTACTTGCTCCTCCGGGCATTCTTCCGCTTGGTTCCAGCCGCACAAGAGGAGCAACTTCTGAACGAACTCCGCGCTGAGCGGGCAGAACAGCTTTGGCAGGATCTGGCGAGCGGGTGGTGCACGTGGCCACTTGGCCCGTCGCGGCAGCACCCCTCGGTCACGCAGCCGCTCGTAACCGAGCCGGAGCTGCGACTCACAGATCGCCAAGCAGTTGCACTTGTCGTATTCACGCTGCACGCGGAGATCATCGAGCCTGAGCGCGACCATGCTGCTGGACGCCGGCCGGAGGCACCCTCAGGTGTGCAACCACCGACGATTGCTGCGCGTTCTGAGCCCAATCCCTAAGACCGCCGGCCACACAGCGATTGCGGTGCGCCCCGGCCGAGTCCACAGGGCGTCTTTCGCGATGCCCGCCGTCGCGGTCAACGAGGTCGCGGGCTTCGAATGGCTGCACGTGAGGGCCGCGCGCACACCAGGGCTGGGCCGTAGGCCCTGCCCGTAACTCCAGTCCAGGCTCGGCAGGGACCCGCGGGTCAAGGCCTGGCGAAGCCAGCCGCGAAGCGGCGCCGAAGGCGGCCTTGAGGCGCGGGGGGCCGAGCCGTACGGTGCGCGGCCCGAACGCGGGTGCCTAAAGGATCCGGCAGGTCGAAGTTATTGATCTCTTCGCAATGTCAGATAGACGTCGCGCCCGTAGCTCGCCTTGAGATCGTCGGCGAAGCCCTTGTCGTCGTTGATCGCCTTGAAGATGTCGGCATTGGCGTCCATGCGTGACAGGACCGTGTTGAGGAACTTCTTGGCGAAGACGATGAGGAAGTTGTCGAGCGAGTTTGCCTTTGCCTGCGCGGCCAGTTCGGGGTCAGTCACCCAATCACCCTTGAACTGCTCGAATAGCAGGGCGTCGGTAATGGTGAGGTTGAGCGCGTGCCGCTCGTTGAGCCGGTCGATGATCGCAGACAGCCGCTCAGTCTGAGGGTCCGGCGATGCGCCGCCAGCGCCCGGCAGCGCGCTGAGCGGGCTTTCATCCGCCGGGCTGACAGCGAGGCTCGCGTCGACCTCAGCGGACTTCTCGATGCGTAGGTGGGTTAGCGCGACCTCGGCACCCAGGTCGAGGCTACCGTCGTTCGGCCTCTTGGGCAGGTTCGACTGGAGCGACTTCGCCCATACATAGAGCTTCTCCAAGCCGTTGTCGGTCCACGTCACGATCTGTGAAAGGAAGGAGTACGCGCGGATGAACCCATCGAGGTCGGAGCGGAACCGCTCTCGGTCGTCGTCATCGAGCTCTGTCTCGAACCGTTCGACTGCGCCAGCCAACGCCGAGTACAGGGCTCCGTTGCCCTTGCGTTGGTCGGGCGCGGCGAGCGCAAACACCTCCCAGTAGTGGTCGACATCGGCGACGGTGAACACACCGGCTGATTCGATGGCGCCGGCGAACCCGTACAGGACATTGCCGTCGACCGGCTCGACGATGGTCGTGTCGTAGAACGGCCGAAACCCCTCTGCGATCGTGTCCGGGGCATTGCGAAAGTCGAGGACGAAGGTGTCACTCTTGCCGGGGTAGGTGCGGTTAAGGCGGGCAAGGGTCTGAACCGCATTCACGCCTTCGAGTTTCTTGTCGACGTACATGCTGTGCAGCAGCGGCGCGTCAAAGCCCGTCTGGAATTTCTCGGCGACGATGAGGACCTGGAACTCCCGCGGGTCGTGTGGCGGCGACGGTTCGCCCTTGAACCGCGCTGCGGTCTGCGACTCCGGCAGGCCGTTCATGGATGACTCGGTGTACGACGTCGACGGGTTGTCGGGGTCGCTGACCTTGCCGGAGAACGCGACGATCGCCTTGACGTCGGAGATGTGGGCGTCGGCGAGGTAGCGGTCGATCGCCTGCTTGTACCGGACGGCGTGGAGGCGGCTAGCGGTCACCACCATCGCCTTCGCCTGACCGCCGATCTGATGGGCGACGTGTTGACGGAAGTGATCGACGACGATCTTCGCCCGCTGCGCAAGGTTGTGGGGGTGCAACGAGATCGCCTTTGCGATCTGCGCCGATGCCTTCCCCTTCTCCACCTCGGGGTCTTCCACCCCAGCCTGCCTCACCCGCCAGTAGACGTGGAACGGTGTGTAGTGGCGGAGCACGTCGAGAATGAAGCCCTCCTCGATGGCCTGGCGCATCGAGTAAACGTGGAATGGCACCTTCAGGTCCCGGCCTGAGACGGGTGTGCCGAATAACTCGACGGTGCGGGGCTTGGGCGTCGCCGTGAACGCGAAGAATGACAGGTTCTCCTGCTGGGCTCTGGCGGCGACCACCTCGTTGAGCTTGTCCTCGGCGGTGACCGGCTCTCCGGCCTCCTCCTTCTCAGCTATCTCGAGCCTGGCTTCCTCGGACCCAGCACCGAGCGCCGCCTTAAGGTCGCGCGCGGCCTCACCGGTTTGCGACGAGTGGGCTTCGTCGACGATGACCGCGTAGTTCCGGCGGCCGAGGCCATCAATCTTGTCCAGCACGAACGAGAACGTTTGCAGCGTGCAAACGACGATGCGGGCCTGCTCGCCAGCCAGGGCCTCGGCGAGCTTCTTCGACTTGGCGCCCTCCTTGTCCTCGACGCGCACGACGACGCCGGCGACCGACTCGAACTGGGCGATCGTGGCTGAGAGCTGGTCGTCGAGCACTCGCCGGTCGGTGATTACGACGACCTTGTCGAACACAGTCTTGTCGTGCTCGTCATGAAGTTTCGACAGCCGGTGCGCCAGCCAGGCGATGGAGTTCGACTTGCCCGAGCCAGCCGAATGCTGGGCGAGGTAGCGACGCCCAGGCCCATGAGCGCGCGCGTCGGCTTCGAGCCGAAGCACGCAGTCCCACTGGTGGTAGCGCGGGAAGATTACCTTCCCCGTCGCCTTCCCGTTCTCGTCGATCTCGGTGTGGACGAAGCGGCCGAGCAGATCCAAGAACGCGTCGCGCCGCCATACCTCGTCCCACAGGTACGCCGACGCGTGCTTGCCACCGGCTGCCGGCGGATTGCCAGCGTGGCCGTTGTGGCCGCGGTTAAACGGTAGGAACTGGGTCGCGGCGCCCGCCAGCCGGGTGGTCATGAACACGAGGTAGGGGTCGACGGCGAAGTGCACGACAGCTCGCTTCGCGAGGAACGCGTCGTGCGGGTCGCGGTCGGCGCGGTATTGCGCCTTGGCCTGCTCGACGGTCTGGTTCGTCAGTTCGTTCTTCAGTTCGACAGTCGCGATCGGTAGCCCGTTGACCCACAGACAGAGGTCAAGCGTGTTCGCGTGCTTCGAGCTGTACCGCTGTTGGCGCGTCACCGTCAGTCGGTTGGCGTTGTATCGCTCGACAAGCAGTGGGGTGAGTCCGTGGGCCGGCTTGAAGTAGCAGAGGTCGAACTTGAGGCCCCAGCCCTTGACCCCGTGGCGGAGGACGTCGACCGCGCCACGCTTGTCGATCTCTGCCGCAACGCGCTTGCGGAACTCCCGCTGGGCGCGGTCCGCGTCGTTGCCCATCTGCACAAGCAGTTTGTTCCACTCGTCGATTTGGGTCTGGCCGATGAACGTCAGCACCTCGGCGGTCGCCATTCCGGATTCGAAATCGAGGTCAGTAGCCAGGCCAGCGATCCAGCCACCATCTGTAACGAGTGAGTCGAACACCTCGTCCTCGAAGTGACGCTCCTGCGACTTCGCCATCAGGCTGCCGATCTCGTTCCGCTGATGGTCTCGTACGCCAGCGCGTAACGATGCTCGATCAGCAATTCGATCTGCTCGTCGAGGGCCGTCATCATGCTGTCGACCTGGCGAAGTTCGCCCCAAGCCCACTCCACGATGCGGTCCTGCTCGTCGACGGGTGGCAACGGCACACGAATCCCAGAGATGTCGGGCATGTAGATGGTCTTGTGAGTGGACCCCATGGCCAGCCGACCGAGGAGGTCCGCTCGCATCGCTCGAAGGCACAAGAGCAGGAAGCGCGGTCTGAGTTGATCACCACAGGTCCACGTTGCGATGTCCTGACTCGTCGCCATGTCTCTGCCCATGATCGCCGAGTAGCCGGCGGAGGCGGCCGTGCGCGACAGCAGCACAGTGCCTGCGGGGTGCACGCGTGCAGACGAGTTCGCGACACCTACCTGCGAGATCATCTCTCGCGTCTCCTGGAGGATTTCGAGTCGGTCATCACGCAACTGCGACACCTCGCCGGTGGTGACCCATGGAATGTCACAGTCCTCCCACCACTCGGGTCGAGACCGGCTCGGCGTATGGCCGCTCCCCAGTCGTGCCACCAGAGAGAGCTTGACCTCGCGCCAGTGCGACGGGCGCGATCTGATCCACGGAATCGAGTTCGAAGGACAGCGCGGTGCGGCGGAAGCCGCCCCTTCCGCTGCGTCGAGGATGCGGCTGCGGCGCCGCTCATACAACAACTGTCGTAGCCGTCGCTTCTTCGCGAGCAGCTCGTCCAGGCGGGATGTTTCCTCGTCGAGATACTCGACGATGCTCCGTTGCTCATCCAACGGCCGAAGCGGGATCGTGAGCTGCTCGATGTCGGGCATGTAGATCGTCTTGTGGGTGGATCCCTGTGTCCGACGGAGAATGTCGGCACGCTCGGCGCGCAGAGCCCACAGCAGGTAGCGCGGGTCAAGCTTCGGGCCGCAGGTCCACGTCACGAAATCCTGGCTCGTGGCCATGTCGACGCCGAGGATGCAGCTGAATCCCACGGACGCCGTGCGCGAGAATGCGACCGAGCCAGCGGGATGGCGGACAGCTGCGGAGTTCGCGAGTCCGAGCGGACTGATCTTCTCCTTTGTCTGGTGGACCACGCTGATGGACCCGTCGCGCAGCTGCCAGACATCAGCCAGCGTCAGCCACGGGATGGCGCACTCGGCTGGGTCCCAGTACTTCTCGACCGAGCGGCTGGGCGTGTGACCAGTGCCGAGACGCGCGACCTTGCGGATCTGGACGCGCTTCACTCGGTGACCTCGTCGAGGAGCCCGCGGATCTCGGCTTCAAGCGCCTTGATCTCGGCGTCGATCTCAGCGACCGGTCGCGGCGGGGTGTAATGGTAGAAGTGTCGCGTCAGTGGGACCTCGTAACCGATGCGCGTCTTCGAGTGGTCCACCCAGGCGTCGGGTACCCACGGGAGTACTTCTGTCTTGATGTAGGCGTCGACAGCGTCTCGGTGCTCAGCGTCGGCGAGGCGCTTTGCCGCGCCCACGTCGGCCTCATCCCAGATGGGCGTACCGGGTGGGAGCGGGACGCTCTCCTGCTCGCGCAGCTCGGCGTCGGGGAGCATCTGGTTCTTCTTGGTCTGAAGCACGCCCTCAGGGTGGGAGCGCGCGACGTGCTTCCAGACCTCTGCGCTGATCGCTCGAGGTAGCGGTCCGAGCGCGTTGGCCATCTCGTGCTCGCTCGCTGCGACGGTGCCGGCGAGGGTGTCGAGGTGCTCGGTCAGCGCGAGCTGCTCGGGCGCGCTGAGCTTGGTCCACGCCTTTGTCGCCGAGAGCTCGGCCGCGGTGAGGTCGGTGATCTCCCACCGCAGCCGGAGAGGCCGTTCGACCGTGATGCGTTGGAATCCGAACGATTCGTTAGGGAGGATCCTGACGCGCTCACCTCCGGTGAAGTCACCGTAGAGGTGGGTGATCTCGTCGATCTGCTCGGGGCTGATCTCTTTGCGCTTGTCGCCGAGCGACTTGCGCATTCGCACGAACAGCTCCCGTGCATCGATCAGTTGCACCTTCCCTCTTCGCTCGGCGCGCTTCCGGTTGGTGACGAGCCAGAGATACGTCGAGATGCCGGTGTTGTAGAAGAGCTGATCCGGGAGGGCAACGATGGCGTCGAGCCAATCGTTCTCGAGGATCCAGCGCCGGATCTCCGACTCGCCCGAGCCGGCCGCGCCGGTGAACAGGGGCGAGCTGTTGAACACGATGGCTAGGCGCGAGCCGCCCTGCTTCGGCGGTCGCATTTTCGAGATCATGTGCTGGAGGAACAACATAGAGCCGTCGTTGATGCGAGGCAGGCCCGCGCCGAAGCGGCCGGCGAAGCCCAGCGACTTGGCTTCGGCCTTCACCGCCGTCTCGACGTTCTTCCACTCGACGCCGAATGGCGGGTTGGCCAAGAGGTAGTCGAACGTACGGCCCACGAACCCGTCAGTGGAAAAGCTGTTGCCCGGGACGATGTTCGTCGACGACTGACCCTTCAGCATCATGTCCGAGCGACAGATTGCGAACGACTCGTCGTTGAGCTCCTGCCCGAACACCTCAAGATGGGCGTTGGGGTTCATGGCCCTCAGGTGCTCGGCGGCAACCGCAAGCATGCCGCCGGTCCCGCACGCCGGATCGAGCAGCGTCTTGACCACGCCGGCGTCACGTAGCAGAGGGTCGTCTTCGGCGAACAGGAGGTTCACCATCAGCCTGATGACCTCACGCGGGGTGAAGTGCTCCCCAGCGGTTTCGTTCGACTGCTCAGAAAAGCGCCTGATCAGCTCCTCGTAGATGTAGCCCATCTCTGTGCTGCCGACGACCTCCGGGTGTAAGTCGATGGCGGCGAATCGGGAGATCACGAGGTAGAGGAGGCCCGCCTCGTCGAGTCGCTTGATCTGCTCTTCGAAACGAAACTTGTCTACGACCTCACGGGCTGACGGGGAGAAGCCACCGATGTAGGCACGCAGGTTGTCGGCCACGTGCTCTGGGTCTGCGGTCAACTTCGCGAAGTCGATCGGTGCGAGGTTGTAGAACTCGTGACCAGCGGCGGCACATAGCGCGTCGTTGGGGTTGTCGATGCGGCCGGAGAGTTGCTCCGCGCGAGCGAGGACCGCAGGCTTACTGTCCTCGAGCACACAGTCCAGGCGCCGAATCACCACGAACGGCAAGATCACACGCCCGTACTCAGACTGCTTGTACGTGCCACGGAGCAGGTCAGCCACCGACCAGATGAAGTTGACCTTGTCGTTGAAGTTGCCGCCGTTGGTGAGTGTCATCCGCGCGAGCTCGCGGCGGCTGAGGCGGAGCGACGGTCCATCTTGCGAACGTAGCGCCGAGAACTTTGGTCGCGTGGCGACTTGCTTGCGCGGCTTGGAGCCCGCTCTTCACCGTCAGATGAGCTATCGGCGGCGCCAGAACGGCAGGAGCGCACGGCGGACGGCCGCGAGGTACGCATCCTCGTACGTGCGGAGCGGCGTGAGGTCGACCCGGCCGGGAGGCATGTTCATCGCGCCGTCGCTGTCTGTGCCGGGCTCGTTCCAAGCCGCGTGCATGGACGTCCCGGCGACCCGTCGGAGCTCTCCGAGCAGGTCGGCGTACGCGGCGCCGACGGCGGCGTTCTCCAACGCGGTCCAGGTCTTGAAGTGGTCAAGGCGGGCCTGGATCTCCCGCACGGTCTCCGACAGCCGGACCCGTTCACCAGCCGGGTCGTCGACGCGGCGGCGCCGGATCGCGTACGGCATCTCCTTGTACGAGGCGTACCACTCATACGCCTCGGCGTAGAGGACCCTGGCGCGGTCGCGCTGGTCGGCGCGGCTCTTGAGCAGGTGGAGCAGGACGGCGACGACGGCGGCGAGCGCCGCCGCGAACAGCGCGGGCGGGAACACGTCCCAGAACTTCGTGGCTCCGGCCGCCGCCGGGGCGGCCGCGGCAAGGACGGTCATGCGGCGGCCCGCAGCGCCGGGCGAAGGTCAGGCGCCGGCTCGTCCGCGCCGTGCGGTGCTTCTTCGCCGAGCCACTCGCCGGTGTCGCGCCACCACGCCTCTTTGAACAGGTGGACGGCGGCCATCCCGAGCAGCACGGCGACGCCTTCGTCGGCGGTCCAGCGGCGGTCAGGCGGATCGAACGGGTGCCAGATGCACAGCTCGGTCCGGTTCCGGCCGGCGTGGCGGTGCGGGCTGAGGGTCGTGCCGTCGGCGTACACCCGCGCGAGGTCGGGCAGCCTGCGGTCGATCATGACCGTGACGCGCCGGCTCGGGTAGCCGAGGACGGGCACCGTCGCGGTGTACTCATCGGCGTGCTCGCCGCGGCGGCGGCGGCGGACGTCCGGATAGGCGTCCGCAAGGCCGCGCTCCCTGCCTGGACGGGCGACCAGGCCCGGCGCGGCGTCCTGGCGGACGCGGCCCGGGCCGGCGGTCGGGACGTGTTCGCGCCGTCCGGCCGCGGCGGCAGCCGCAGCGGCGGGGGTCCCGGGACGGCGCGCAGGCATGTCAGGACCCGTACGACCGGACCGTCTTGAAGGCGGCCGCGCCGGCGAGGGCGAACCCGCCCGCCGCGGCAGGGTAGAGGGACCGGCCCGAGCGGATCGCGGCGGCGGTCGCGGCCCGGCGGGCGGGTGTCTGCGACGGGTCGTCCGCGACGTACTCCGGCCACAGCGGGTGGAGCAGGTCGCGGATCGCCCGGTCGGTCTGGCCGGGCCGCAGAGCCTGCCCGAGCCTCCAGCTGGCGTCCTCCCACCGCTTCACGGCGGCGTCGCGGTCCGCGACTTTGATCGGCTTCGACACGCGGGCCGGGTCGGGCGTGAGGCGTGCGCGGAGGTCCGCGGCGCCGTTCTCCCACAGGGTCAGCAGGCTCTCCGGCAGCGGCATCGCCGTCGGCACGAACATCCACGCGAGCGCCTCGATGTTGAACGAGCACAGCGCGGGCGGGTCGGTGCGCTTGTTCTCGGCCTTCGCGAGTCGGATCGTCCGGGCGCGGGCGACGCGGAGCTCCTTCGCGACGTCGTTGAGCAGGCGGGTGTGGGTCTTCGGGTCGGACGGGTCCCAGCGGTGCTGGTCGGTGTTGGGAATCCAGATGCCGCCCTGGCTGCGGGTCAGGCCGAGCACCACGTCGACGGTCGGGTCCTCGCCGCACGGCAAGGGGGAGTGGAAGCGGACGAGGATCGCGCGCTTCGTCACGGTCACGGTCGCCCTGGGGTACCCGGCGGCGCGGACCTTCGCCTCGATGTGCTGTCGGTAGAGCTCTACCACGCGGTCCGGCGGCTCGTTGATGGCGGTCTCCGGGCCGAGGCTGGGCCATGCCCGCTGGTCGAGGACGGTCGTGCCGTCGGCGTCGAGGCCTTTGTCGCGCTTGTGGATCGGGCAGATCGCGGTGCCGTGCGCGAGCGAGCCGGAGCCGAAGATGTCGACGGATCCGGCGAACGACGCGGCGGCGTCGAGGCAGAGCGCGCGACGTCGAAGGGCTTCGTCGACGACCGCGCGGTCGGGCTCGATCTGGGCCCGGACGTCGTCCAGGAGTTGGTCTACGTACCTCACGGATGCCTCCTGGGCGTTGGGCTCGGCGTGGCCTGATCGTGCTCGGGGGGTGCGACATAACCGGGCAGGTTCTTCTCGTACTGGTCGAGGACGGCGTGCATGGCGCGGTCGGCTTTGCGCTGTGCCTGGTCGGCCGCGGTCTGCACGATCCAGTCGCGCGAGCCGAACGGGTTCGTCGCGAGCACGACGAGCAGGACGGCGCTGCCGGCGGTCGTGCGGGCGGCCCGGCGGATCCCGCCGAGGGCGAGGCCGTCCCAGTCGGGGCTCATCGCGCTGCCGTCATCCTGGGCTCCTGCCCTCAACGGGTGTTTTACTTGTCGAACGTATCACCTGGTGTTTGAGATGTCGAACACCTTCCGAGGAGGCGCATGGCAGCGACCCCAGCCCGCATCAACGTCCCGGCGCTCTACGCCGCGCTCGACGCGCAGCGCGACGCCGCCGGGCTCTCCTGGCGCCAGCTCGCGAAGAACCTCGGGCTGAGCCCGTCCACGTTCACCCGGCTCGCGAACGGCTACCGTCCCGACGTCGACGCGTTCGCCGCGCTCGTCGGCTGGCTCGGCCAGCCCGCCGAGTCCTTCATCACAACCGACGACCACGTCCGCGCTGACGAGCCCGCGCTGCTCGCGCAGCTCGCCCCGCTGCTCCGGGCCCGCGCCGACCTCGACGAGACCGGCGCGGACCGTCTCCAGTCGCTGTTCGCCGCCGCGATCGCGCAGTTCCAGGCCGAGCGCGCCAAGGGCTGACGTTGCGGCACGGGTTCAAAGCACACGCCAAGCGCTTGGCCGCCGAGGTCCGCGCCGAGCTCGGCCTGGGCCCGTACGACCGCCTCGACCCACGCGCCCTCGCCGCCGAGTACGGCATCCCCATCTACACAGTCGGGGCACTCGCGACCGCGTGCGACCCGGCTGTCGTCGCGTGGGTCCAAGGACCCGGCCAAGGCGTGTTCTCCGCGGCGCTCGTCCCCGTCGGCACCGGCAGGTTCATCGTCGACAACGACATGCACGCCGACACCAGGCGCGTGAGCAGCATCGCGCACGAGATGGCGCACATCCTGTGCGAGCACGAGTTCACGGAAGTGCTCATCACCGCCGACGGGTGCCGCGCCGCGAGCCGCGAGGACGAGAACCAGGCCGAGTGGCTCGGCGGCGAGCTCCTCATTCCCGAAGCCGCAGCGGTGAGGGCGGCCCGCGCGGACTGGGACGACCAACAGGTGGCCCTTGTGTACGGCGTGAGTCCGCGACGTGCGGCGATGCGGATGAACGCCAGTGGTGCGCGACTTCGTGTACAGCGCGAGCGGTTGGCGCGTAGTCGCGCACACCGCTAACGGCGCTCTCATCGAAGCGAGTCCGGCGTACCGAGTTACGCCTCGTCGCACATCGTCAGGCCGCGTCACGCCAAATCTGTTGGCAATCTGTTGGCAGCGACCCGAAAACGCCTAGGGCTCAACGCATAACATGTGCCCTGACCTGCAAGCTTGCGTCAGGGTTGAGTGGGCGAGGGGGGAGTTGAACCCCCACGTCCTTTCGGACACACGGACCTGAACCGTGCGCGTCTGCCATTCCGCCACTCGCCCGAGCACTTACTGGATGGCCCGCTGAGGCTAGCACCGGGGCGCTCCCCGTCGGGGCGTCAGAGGAAGGGTGCGCTCCCGCCGCACGCGAGCTCTGACGCACCGGGGGTGGGCCTGGTCCGACGAGCCGCGTCGTTGATCACGCTGACGGATACGATCGGGACTCGGAGGGAAGGGGTCTGGCGTGGGAGTGCTGCAGCGCTTCGAGCGCCGACTCGAAGGCCTCGTCGAGGGTGCGTTCGCGCGCGCGTTCGGCGGCGTCGTACAGCCCGTCGAAGTCGCCGCCGCCCTCCAGCGCGAGGCGGCCGACAAGAAGGCCATCGTCGGACAGGGACGCGTACTCGTCCCCAACGAGTACGCCGTCGAGCTCGGCAGCAGCGACGCCGAGCGCCTGGCGGAGTACGACGAGCCGCTCCGCAAGGAGCTCGCCGACATGGTCACCGAGCATGCCCAGGAGCAGGGCTGGTCGTTCGTCGGCCCGGTCACGGTCCGATTCGACACGGTGGAGGACCTCGCGACCGGCGTCTTCCGGGTGCGCAGCAAGGTCCTGGCTGCGCCCGGGGGCCCCGCCGCCGCGGGCAGCGGACTCGCCGACAAGAGCGGACGGCGTCTCGAGCTCGTGACGGGCAGCGAGACCGGCCGCATCATCCGGCTCACCCCGCCCTCGCTCGTCATCGGTCGCGGCGCCGACGCCGACCTGCGGCTGTCCGACACCGGCGTCTCCCGACGGCACGCAGAGCTGCACGTCGACCCCGACGACGTCACGCTGGTCGACCTGGGCTCCACCAACGGCACCAGCGTCAACGGGCGCCGCGTCGACCGGGCCAGGCTGCGGGACGGCGATCGCATCTCGCTCGGCGCGACCGACATCGTGTTCCGGCAGGACGCCTGATGGGATCCGCGCTCGTCGTCGCGTTGGTCAAGTACGGCCTGCTGGCGCTGCTGTGGCTGTTCGTCATCTTCGCCGTACGCACGATTCGCAGCGACCTCTGGGGCACCGCTCGCTCCGGTCGGGCGGCCGCGGCGAGCGCGCAGCGACCTGCCGGCAAGCCGGCCAAGCGCACCTCGGCCCGCCGGCTCGTCGTCACCGAGGGCGCCCTCGCCGGCACGACGATCAGCCTCGGCGAGGCACCCGTCACGCTCGGCCGCGCGGACGATTCGACCCTCGTCCTCACCGACGACTACGCGAGCAGCCGGCACGCCCGGCTCGTGCTGGGCGACGACTCGTGGCTGGTCGAGGACCTCGGCTCCACCAACGGGACCTACCTGGGCACCAGCAAGGTGACCCGGCCGACCCCGGTGCCGCTCGGCCAGCCCATCCGGATCGGCAAGACGGTCCTGGAGCTGCGCCGATGACGCTGACGCTGCGGTTCGCCGCCCGATCGCACACCGGGCTGCTGCGGGACGGCAACGAGGACTCGGTGTACGCCGGACCGCGGCTGCTCGCCGTCGCTGACGGCATGGGCGGGCACGCCGCGGGTGAGGTCGCCAGCGCCGTCGCCATCGCGGCGATCGCACCGCTGGACGAGGACGCACCCGGCCCCGACCTGCTCGACGCGCTGCGCAACGCCGCCGCCTCGGCCAACACGCGGCTGCACGACATGGTCGAGGGCGACGCCGCACTCGACGGCATGGGTACGACGCTGACCGCCATCCTGTGGGGCGGCAGCCGGCTCGGGCTGCTGCACATCGGCGACTCGCGCTGCTACCTGCTGCGCTCGGGCGAGCTCACCCAGATCACCCACGACCACACCCTCGTGCAGACCCTCGTCGACGCCGGCCGCATCAGCGAGGAAGAGGCGGAGGCCCACCCGCAGCGCAACGTCATCACCAAGGTGCTCGACGGTCGCGACGACCTCGAGCCCGACCTGTCGGTGCGCGAGGTGCGCGCCGGGGACCGCTACCTGCTGTGCAGCGACGGCCTGACCGGCCCGGTCGCCAGTCCCGACACCTTGCGCGACGCGCTCAGCGGTGTCGACCCGCAGCAAGCCGTCGACCAGCTCGTGCAGCTCGCACTGCGCGGCGGCGGACCCGACAACATCACCGTCATCGTCGCCGACGCGGTGGAGGCCGAGCACGCGCTGCCCGCCGACCCGGTCGTCGCCGGTGCCGCCGCGGAGGCCCCCCAGGCACCGCTCCCCGGTGTTGACGAGACGGCGGCCGCACGGGCCCGCACGGCCGAGGGCCGCGACATCGAGGCACCGGTGCGGCAGAGGACCGCCCCCGTCGACGCGGAGCCCTCGAAACGCGGCCGGCGGCGGCTGGCGGTCGTCGTGGCGCTCGTCGGGCTCCTGCTGCTCGCCGGGGCCGGCGCCGGCTACGCCTACGTCCAGTCGCAGTACTACGTCGGTGCCGACGGTCGTCAGGTAGCCGTGTTCCGCGGTGTCAACAGCTCCGTCGTCGGGGTGGACCTGTCCAGCGTCGACGAGCGCAGCGACCTGACGACCGACCAGCTCGGCGAGCTCGACGCGGCCCGGGTGCAGAAGGGGATCGTGGCGAAGAGCAAGGCCGACGCGCAGCAGATCCTGGCCAGGCTGAAGACCCTCGCCTGCCCCGCCACCGCGGTGTCGCCGCAGCCGACCCCCACCGCTGCGCCATCAGGTGCACCGGCGGCACCCACCCCGAGCGTCAGCGTGCTGCCGGCACCGACGCCGCCGACGACCACGGGCTGCCCGTGACCGCACCGACCCTCGCGCCCGTCGCGCCCGTCGGCTCCCGCTCTCGTGGAACCGAGCTCGCCCTGACGCTGTTCGCCGTCGCCGTGGCGGTCGTCGCGTACGCGGCGGTCGGCATCGGCCAGAACGGCACGATCCCGACCGGCACGTTCGGCTACGGCGCCGGTCTGGCCGCTCTGTTCGGCATCGCCCATGTCGTCGTACGCCGGTACGCGCCGTACGCCGATCCGCTGATCCTGCCCTGCGTCGCCATGCTCAACGGCCTCGGCCTGGTGATGATCCGTCGGCTCGACCTCGCATCCGTCGAGCACGCACATCAGAACGGCACCGCGGTGCATCGCGCCGACGCTCCGCTGCAGCTGGTGTGGACCGCCATCGCCGTTGCCGCGTTCGTCGCCGTACTCGTCGTCGTACGTGACCACACCAGACTCGCCCGCTACGCCTACACCAGCGCCGCGGCCGGCCTGTTCCTGCTGCTGCTGCCGGCCCTCCCCGGTGTCGGCGCGACGATCAACGGCGCCCGGCTCTGGATCCGGCTCGGTCCCATCACCGTGCAGCCCAGCGAGGTCGCGAAGGTGCTGCTGATGGTCTTCTTCGCCAGCTACCTGGTCGGCAAGCGCGACGTGCTGTCGTTGGCAAGCCGGCGCGTCGCCGGCATCGACCTGCCGCGGGCCCGCGACCTCGGCCCGATCCTGGTCGCGTGGGCGGCCAGCCTCGCCGTCCTCGTACGCGAGAAGGACCTCGGCTCGTCGCTGCTGTTCTTCGGCATCTTCATCGTGATGCTCTACGTCGCCACTGAGCGCACGTCGTGGCTGCTGATCGGCGTCGCGCTCTTCGGCGCGGGGTCGTTCGCGGCGTACCACCTGTTCGGGCACGTGCAGCGGCGCGTGGACACCTGGCTGCACCCCTTCGCGAAGGCGAGCGGCGACGGCTACCAGCTCGTGCAGGGGCTGTTCGGCTTCGGCACCGGTGGCATCAGCGGGACGGGTCTGGGCGAAGGACAGCCCGGCATCGTGCCGTTCGCGAAGACCGACTTCATCATGGCGGCCATCGGGGAGGAGCTCGGGCTGATCGGCGTGATGGCGGTGCTCATGCTGTTCGCCCTCATCGTCGAGCGCGGGCTGCGATCAGGTCTGGCCTGCCGTGACTCCTTCGGCAAGCTGCTCGCGACCGGGCTCTCGTTCGCCCTTGCGCTGCAGGTGTTCGTCATCGTCGGCGGCGTCACCGGTCTCATCCCGCTGACCGGTGTGACACTGCCGTGGCTGTCGTACGGCGGCAGCTCCGTCGTCATGAACTGGGTCCTCGTCGCGCTCCTGCTGCGCATCAGCGACGCCGCCCGACGACCCGCGCCGGCACCCGTCGCACCCGACAAGGCGCGCGCTGCGCTGCAGGACGCACCGACCACGGTGGTCAGGCGATGAACGCACCCCTGCGACGCGTCGCGGTTGCCTGCCTGCTGCTGTTCGGCCTGCTGTTCCTCAACGTCAACTACGTGCAGGTCGTCAAGGCCGACTCCTACCGCAACGACACCCGCAACGCGCGAGGGCTGCTGCGCAGCTACGCGCACGAGCGCGGGCCCATCGTGTTGTCGACCGGCGGCGGCGCCAACGCTGTCGCTCTCGACAAGGCCACGCCGTCCGAGCAGCTGAAGTTCCTGCGCACCTATCCCGGCGGTGCCGCCTTCGCCCACGTGACCGGCTTCGCGTCGTTCGTCTACGGCCGCACCGGCATCGAGCAGGCCGAGAACGACGTGCTCTCGGGCCAGAGCGACAACCTGTTCGTACGCCGGCTGTCGGACTACATCACCGGCCGGCGGCCCGAAGGCGGTCGAGTCGTGCTGACCCTGCAGCAGGCGGCGCAGCGCGCGGCGTACGCCGGACTGCAAGGAAAGCGAGGCGCCGTCGTCGCCCTCGACCCACGCACCGGCGCGATCCTCGCGATGGTCAGTACGCCGTCCTTCGATCCCGCCAGGTTGTCCTCGCACGACGCGAAGTCGATGCGCGCCTACTACAAGCGGCTGCAGGCCGACGACGCCGACCCGATGCTCAACCGCGCGATCTCGCAGACCTACCCGCCGGGCTCCACGTTCAAGGTCATCACGTCCGCCGCCGCGCTGAGCTCCGGCAAGTTCAACCCCAGCAGCGAGATCCCCTCTCCCACCGAGCTCGACCTGCCGCAGACCGACCGCAACCTGAAGAACTTCGGCGGCGAGAAGTGCGGCAACGGCACAACGACGAGCCTCGCCGATGCGCTGCGCATCTCGTGCAACACCGCGTTCGGCTCGCTCGGCATGAAGCTCGGCGGCGCCGCGCTTCGCGACCAGGCGCAAAAGTTCGGCCTGAACGACGACGGCGTCCGCCTCCCGCTCAGGGTCGCCGGCAGCGTCTTCCCGGCCGAGCTGTCGCCCCCACAGGAGGCGCAGTCGGCGATCGGCCAGTACGACGTCCGCGTGACGCCGCTCCAGATGGCGATGGTCGCGGCCGGCATCGCCAACGGCGGCACGATCATGACGCCGTACCTCGTCCGCGAGGTGCAGGCACCCGACCTGAGCACGCTGTCGCAGACCCGGCCGCAGGTCTACAAGCGGGCCATCTCCGCCTCCGTTGCCGACCAGCTCACGTCGATGATGGAGCTCGTCGTCACCAGCGGCACCGGCCGGTCCGCGCAGATCCCGGGTGTGCCGGTCGCCGGCAAGACAGGAACGGCGCAGCACGCCGACGGCGCCGCGCCGCATGCCTGGTTCATCGCCTTCGCGCCGGCCAACGACCCGCAGGTCGCGATCGCCGTGCTGGTCGAGGACGGCGGCTCCGCGGGATCCGAGGCCACCGGCGGCAGGGTCGCGGCGCCGATCGCCCGCGACGTCATGCGCGCGATCCTCGGCCAGTGAACGAGACCCGCGAGCACCTCGCCGGCCGCTACCGCCTCGACGAGCGGATCGCCGTCGGCGGGATGGGCGAGGTCTGGCGTGGTCTGGACACCGTGCTCGGCCGACCGGTTGCGGTGAAGTGCCTCAAGCCGGAGTACGTCGACGACGCGGAGTTCCGGCAGCGCTTCCGCGGCGAGGCGCGGCACGCGGCCGCGCTGTCGCACCCGGGCATCGCCTCGGTCTACGACTACGGCGAGCAGGTCGAGCCGGAGACCGCCGCCTGGCTGGTGATGGAGCTCGTCGACGGCGAGCCGCTGTCGGCGCTGCTGGCCCGCGAGGGCCGGCTCTCCGCCGATCGCACGCTCGACATCGTCGGACAGGCCGCCCTCGGCCTCGAGGCAGCGCACGAGATCGGGGTCGTGCACCGCGACGTCAAGCCCGGCAACCTGCTCGTGCGTCCGGACGGCGTCGTGAAGATCACCGACTTCGGCATCGCCCGCGCGGCAGACGCGGTGCCGATCACCCGCACCGGATCGCTCGTCGGCACGGCCTACTACCTGTCGCCCGAGCAGGCCTCGGGCGGAGTCGTCACGCCGGCCAGTGACGTCTACTCCCTCGGCGTCGTCGCCTACGAGTGCCTCGCCGGTCAGCGCCCGTTCCCCGGCTCCAACCCGATGACGGTCGCCGCGGCGCACGTGCACGACGTGCCACCACCCCTGCCGCCGGACGTCCCCGAGCCGGTCCGCGACCTGATCGCGCGCGCGATGGAGAAGAACCCCGCGAAGCGGCCGGCGCACGCCGGTGACCTCGGCCGCGCCGCCCTGGCCCTGCGTGCCGAGATGACCGACACCGTCACCATGGCCGCTCCACCCCCGGCGACGCGGGTGCTGCCTGTTGTCGCTGTGCCAGCCGCTCGGTGGCGGGCCCCCCGCATCTCCGAGCACCGCCGCGCGGTCCGCATCGCGTCCGTGCTGCTCGCCGTCGTCGTCATCGGACTGTCCGCTCGCGCCTGCCTCGCACCGGCGAGCGTCGCCGTGCCGTCGATCGCTGCGGGCACCACCGTCGATGCGGCGACCTCGCGGCTGTCCGCAGCCCACCTCGACGCCGCCCGGACGACCTCGACGTCCAAGACCGTGACTGCGGGCCGCGTCATCGGCACGTTGCCGCCCGCTGGTGCCACCGTGCACGAGGGCGACGAGATCACGCTCGTCGTATCGAGCGGCAAGCCGACAGTGATGGTGTCGTCGTCGGCGTACGCCGGGAAGTCCCCGGCGGCGGTTCGCTCTGCACTGCAGGGCCTCGGCCTGGTTCCGACGTTCGCCTACGACGGAAGCGGAGCACCCGCCGGTAGCGTCAGCGGCGTGACCCCGACCGGCTCCGTGACGTACGGAGCCACCGTCACGGTGCACGTCGTGCCGCTGCCGCAGCCGGCGCCGGGACCCGGCAAGAAGCGGCACGGCAAGCATGACTGAGGTCCCGCTGCTCGGTGGGCGCTACTCGCTCGGCGAGACGATCGGCATCGGCGGCATGGCCGAGGTCTTCCGAGGCACCGACGTGCGCCTCGGCCGCGACGTCGCCGTGAAGGTGCTGCGGGCCGATCTCGCCCGCGACCCGGCGTTCCAGGCGCGGTTCCGGCGTGAGGCGCAGTCCGCCGCCTCCCTCAACGCGCCGTGCATCGTCTCGGTCTACGACACCGGCGAGGAGAACGGCGTCCCGTACATCGTCATGGAGTACGTCGAGGGCCGGACCCTGCGCGACATCCTCCAGACAGAGGGCCGGCTGCTGCCCCAGCGCGCCCTCGAGGTGGCCGCCGACATCTGCGCCGCGCTCGACGTCGCGCACGGTGCCGGCATCGTCCACCGCGACATCAAGCCGGCCAACGTGATGCTCACGCCGCGCGGTGAGGTCAAGGTGATGGACTTCGGCATCGCCCGCGCCGTCGCCGACACGTCGTCCACGATGACCCAGACCGCGGCGGTCATCGGCACCGCTGCCTACCTGTCCCCCGAGCAGGCCCGTGGTGAGCACGTCGACGCGCGCTCGGACATCTACTCCACCGGCTGCCTGCTGTACGAGCTCGTCACCGGGACGCCGCCGTTCACCGGCGACAGCCCGGTCGCCGTCGCCTACCAGCACGTGCGCGAGGACCCGACCCCGCCGTCGGCCTACGACGACACGATGCCGCCGCAGGTGGACGCCGTCGTTCTCAAGGCGATGGCGAAGAACCCCATCAACCGCTACCAGTCCGCCGACGAGATGCGCGAGGACCTGCTGCGTGCCGCTGCCGGCCAGCCGGTGCTCGCGACGCCCTTCCTTCGCGAGCCCGAGCCGACGGTCGTGCCGGCGGCAGGTCTGCGGGTGGCGGAGGAGCGCCGGCGCGGACCGCTTCTCGCCGTGTTCGCGGCGGTGCTGCTCGGCGTGGCACTGCTCGTCGCGTTCTTGGTGAAGGGCGTGCTCGGCAACGACTCCGGCCTGATCGCCACCCCATCCGTGGTCGGGATCTCGCAGCAGGACGCGACGCTGGCACTGGCCAACAAGGGGCTGCAGGTCGGCGATGTGACGCAGAAGTTCGACCCGAAGCCGGCCGGCACCGTCCTGTCGCAGAGCCCGGAGGCCGGGTTCCTCGTCGGCAAGGGCGGATCGGTCGACCTCACGGTCTCCAAAGGCCTTGAGATGACCGTGGTGCCGCAGATCATCGGGCAGTCGCAACAGGAGGCCGAGGCCGCGCTCAAGGACGCGAAGCTGGTCATCGGCCAGGTGATCACCCGCGACGTCAACCTGCCGGCGGGCCAGGTGCTGCAGATGCAACCGGCGCCCGGCACGCAGGTGCCGGCCGGCACGAAGGTCACCCTCGTCGTCGCGTCGGGTCGGGTGCAGGTGCCGGACGTCCGCAACAAGACACAGGCCGAGGCCATCAAGGCCCTGCAGACGCTCGGCTTCTCGGTCGGCATCGAGCCACGGGACGACCCGGGTTGCCTCCCCGGCAACCCCGCGAGCAGCTGCGGCAAGGTCATCGACCAACGGCCGGTCAACCAGCTCGCGCCACGCGGCTCGACGGTCGTCATCGTCGTGGCCCGCGAACCGGCGAGCCCCACCCCGGCGCCGTCGCCCACCGATGGCGGATTCTCACCGCTTCCCACTACGGGGCCCTCCACCGAGCCCAGCCCCTCACCGTCGCCGGCCCCCTCTCCCAGCTGACCCCCGGAATGTGGCCGGTTTCGGTCGGCGACACCGGCGTGGCAACGGCACGAAGCCGCCACATTCCGCGACAGGGGCGTCAGCCGAAGGCGGCGAGGCGCTTGTCCTCGACGCGTTGCGCGAGCGGCGGGGCGAGCTTTGCCGCGTCCAGATCACCGCACTGCCCGAGCCAGGTCGCCAGCATCGTGTGACCGCCCTGCGTCAGCACCGACTCCGGATGGAACTGCACGCCTTCGATCGGCCGGTCGCGGTGCCGGATCGCCATCACGACCCGGCTGGCCGTCCGGCCCGTGACCGCAAGCTCCGGCGGCAGCGTGCTCTCCTCGACCGCGAGCGAGTGGTAGCGGGTGGCGATGAACGGGCTCGGCAGACCGTGCAGCACACCGGCCCCCTCATGCACGACCTCACTGGTCTTGCCGTGCAGCAGCTCCGGCGCCCGGCTCACGACCGCGCCGTGCGCGACGGCGATCGCCTGGTGGCCGAGGCAGACACCGAGCAACGGCAGCCCGCGCTGCTCGCACTCGCGGACCATGTCGACCGAGCAACCGGCGTCCTCCGGCACACCCGGTCCGGGTGAGAGCAGCACCCCGTCGTACCCGTCCACCTCGTTCGGGCCGACCTCGTCATTGCGGCGTACGACGCACTCGGCTCCGAGCTGGCCCAGGTACTGGACCAGGTTGAACACGAAGCTGTCGTAGTTGTCGACGACCAGGATCCGCGCGGGGCTCACGGACTCAGGCTAGGACTTCGCGGCTTTCTTGGGGGCTGCCTTCTTCGCCGGTGCCTTCGCCGCCGTCTTCTTCGCCGCCGTCTTCTTCGCCGGCGCCTTCGCGGTCGTCTTCTTGGCCGCCGCCGTCTTGTTCGCCGCCCCCTTCGCCGCGGCCTTCGGTGCCGGTGTGTCCTTCGCACCCCGGGCGACCCCACCGGGCACGGATGCCGGCTTCGGTGCCGCGCCCTTGGCGGCCTTCTCGCGCTCCTCCTCGACCAGCACGCGACGCAGCACCTTGCCGACGACGGTGCGCGGCAGCTCGTCGCGGAACTCCACGAGCTTCGGCACCTTGTACGCCGCGAGATGCGCGGCGCAGTGCGCCGTCACGTCGTCCTCCGACAGGTCGGCGCCTGGCTGCTTCACGAGGAACGCCTTGACCGTCTCACCGCGGTACTTGTCTGGTACGCCGATCACCACGGCATCGGCAACGCCCGGCAGCTGGAAGAGCACCTCCTCCACCTCGGACGGGTAGATGTTGAACCCGCCCGCGATGATGAGCTCCTTCTTGCGGTCGACGATGGAGAAGAAGCCGTCCTCGTCCATGACCGCGACGTCGCCGGTGAGGATGTACCCGTCGGCCGTGAACACGTCGGTGACGTCATCGCGGTTCCAGTATCCCTTGAAGACCTGCGGGCCGCCGATCGCGAGCTCGCCCGGCTCGCCGGGCGCGACCTCCTTGGATGCGTTCTCCTGGTCGACGATGCGGCACAGCGTGCCGGGAAGCGGCAGCCCGATCGTGCCCGGCTTGCGCAGTCCGCTGACCGGGTTGGCGTGCGTCGACGGCGACGTCTCCGTCATGCCGTAGCCCTCGATCAGCCGCGCCCCCGAGATCTTCTCGAACTGCTCCTGGATCTCGATGGGCAGCTTCATCGCACCCGAGACGCACAGGCGGATGGAGCGCAGGTCGTGCTGCTTGGCCTTCGGGCTGTCGGCGAGCGCCTTGTAGATGGGCGGCACCCCTGGGAACGTCGTCGGCTTCCACTCGTCGATCGCCGCGAAGACCTGGTCGAGGTCGAAGCGGGGCAGCAGCACGAGCGTGCCGCCCATCAGCACCGACCCGGTCATCGCCACCGTCAGGCCGTAGGCGTGGAACAGCGGCAGCACGCCGAGGGTGACCTCCTTGCCGGCGGTCGCGCCGGTGTCCCAGAGCCGGTTCATGTACGCGTTGCTGACCAGGTTGAAGTGCGTCAGCATCGCGCCCTTGGACAGGCCGGTCGTGCCGCCGGTGTACTGCAGCAGCGCGAGGTCGTTCTCCGGGTCGATCGCGACCTGCCGCGCCGGCGTACTCACGCTCTTGAGAAGTGCCGTGAACTGCTTGATGGGCGCGCTCTTCGGCAGATCAGCGGTGATCTCCGCGCGGGCCTTCTTCGCCTTCGCGATCGGCAGCCGCAGCTGCAACCGCTTCGACGCCGGCAGGTAGTCGGCGACCGACGTGACGATGATGTGCTCGAGCGCGGTGTCCTTGCGGACCTTCGCGACGGTGTCGTAGACGCGGTCGAGTACGACAGCGACCTTCGCGCCGCAGTCGGCCAGCTGGTGACGCAGCTCGCTCTCGGTGTAGAGGGGGTTGTGCTCGACGACAACCGCGCCGATGCGTAGCGCCGCGAAGAACGTGATGACGTTCTGCGGGCAGTTCGGCAGCACGATCGCGACCCGGTCGCCCTTGCCGACACCGAGCCCCGACAAGGCGGTGGCGAAGCGGTCGACCTCGTCCTTGAGCTGCTTGTAGGACAGCTTGTTGCCCAGGAACGCCAGCGCCGTGTTGGTCGGGAACGACGATGCCGCGTCGTCGAGCAGCCGGGTCAGCGGCACCTTCGGGAACTCGAAGTCGGCCGGCACCGTCTCGGGGTAGCTGCGCACCCACGGCCGGTCGGCGTACGGCGAGCCGGCGCTCTTCTTGGCGGGACGGCGGGCGGGGGACTTCTTGGCGGCAACAGGCACGGCGGATTGTGGCACGCCGTCAGGGACCGGCCGTCGGACCGGGGGCGGGGACAGCGCTCGGTGAGGAGACCGAGCCGGTGTCGACGTTCACGTCCTGATAGGGCAGCAGCCGCTCGACCCGCGGGAAGACGATGAAGAACAGCAACGCGAGCGCAGCGCCCAGGAGCACGACGCTGCACAGCAGCTTAGCGGGCAGCCCGCCCGGGAAGCTGCGCCAGAGCCAGCCGTACATCTCAGCCACCGCTCGTCAGCGCGGGCGGTTCGCCTTGCGACTTGGGCAGCGCGGTGTCCAGCACCGCGAAGACAATGAGCCGCTGGCGGGCGGAGTACTTCGGGTTGCAGGTGGTGAGGGTGAGCAGCTTCTGCTTCGGGACCTGGCCCTTGTGCATCGGCACGGGGTAGGTCACCTCGACCGCGCTCGGCGAGACGACACGCTCGCTCGTCACCCGGTAGGTGAACCAGATGTCGCGCGTCTCGACGACGATCGGGTCGCCTGAGTGCAGCTCGTCGACGCGGTTGAACGGTGCGCCGTACGTGGTGCGATGCCCGCTGACCACCATGTTGCCCAACACCCCGGGCAGCGCCGTGCCGGGGTAGTGGCCCGGCCCGCGCTTGAGGTCCTCGTGGCTGACGCCCTCGAACAGCACCAGCGCGTTCTTGTCGACCTTGCCGATGCGAGGGATCCACAGCAGCGCGAAGCCCTTGCCCAGCGGCGGCCCGGCGAGCGGGGCCCCGGGCGACGGCGAGGGCGCCGGCGGACCGGCCCACTGGGACTGCACGTCGTCGCGCCCCTTGGCCTGCTGCTGGTCCGTGTAGAGGTTGGTGAAATAGAGCTCGTAGACGCAGAACAGCAGAACGACGACGCCGAGGGTGATCAGCGTCTGGCCTAGGCCGCGCAGGAACGTGCGCACACCGTCCATTACGACGTCGCCTTCGCACGGGCCACGTGCGGGAGCTCGAGCAGCCCGTCGTACGCCGGCAGGTCGAGGTCGCCGGTCCGCACCGAGTAGCCGAGGTCGTAGTGGTCGACGTACGTGCGGAACAGCTCGACCCCGGGCTCCTCGTCCAGGGCAGTCCGAAGCCGATCCGGGTCACCGATCGCGCTCACGACGAAGGGCGGGCTGTAGACCCGGCCGTGCAGCACGACGGTGTTGCCCACGCAGCGGACCGCGCTGGTCGAGATGACCCGCTGGCCCATCAGCGTCATGGCATCGGCACCACCGGCCCACAGCGCGTTGACCACCGCCTGCACGTCCTGCTGGTGGACGACCAGGTCGTCGGGGTTGTCGGACGCGGGCGGGACGCCCTC
Source organism: Actinomycetota bacterium (assembly GCA_033851845.1). GTDB lineage: Bacteria > Actinomycetota > Actinomycetes > Mycobacteriales > SCTD01 > RYN-124. The sequence goes on along the minus strand of JAWWOH010000098.1, from coordinate 6,717 downwards.
CCGTCGCGGCGCGTCGTCGAGCTGGACGGTGACTCCCCGCCCGGTGACGGCGACGAGCCCCGCCGCCCCGGCGAGCTCGTCGGCCTTCGCGCGCTCCGCGGCGACGCGGGAGTTGCCGGCCGCCGCCTGCGCCTGCACCCGGGCGACGTCGGCGCGCAACCGCGCAGCCCGGCGCTCCTGGGTGTCGACGGTGCGGCGCTCGGCTGCGATGAGATCGGTGAGCTGAGTACGCCGGCCGGCCCGCAGATCCGTGCCGGCCGCCGTGGCCGCGCTGGTGGCGAACAGCAGCCCGGCCAGCAGGGCGGTGACCGGCACCAGGACATGCCAGCCGCGCCCCGGCCCGGAGCCGGGCGCACGCGCAGGAGGACCGCCGGGAGCGACCGGGCCCTGCAACTGCGCCTCCTGATAGTCGTCGTCACCTACGCTAGCCCGAGCAGGAACCCGGCCGGCGAGAAGGAGCAGGGACGTGCCCGAGTCCAAGAAGCGCAAGAAGGCGGTCTACACCCCGCCCCCGGCGCCGAGCTCGGTCCGCAAGCGCAAGCCGAGCCCGGTGTGGCTCGCCCCGCTGATGCTCGCGCTGTTCATCATCGGCATCGTCTGGCTGGTCGTCTTCTACCTGTCCCAGGGCAACATGCCGGTGGTCGGCGCGCTGAACAACTGGAACCTGGTGGTGGGCTTCGGGTTCATCGTCGCCGGGTTCGCACTGTCGACGCAGTGGCGCTGACGGGGGCGCTGACGGGGGCGCTGACGGGGCGCTGACGACCGCTCGCCGGTGGCCGCTCAGCCGCGAGTTACACGGCTGTCGTTCTCCCCAGCGGTTGTCCACACTGTGGACGCCGTGACCGACTTGTGTCCTTGGCCAGCCGACCCAAACCTGGTTCAGCGAAGGACGGGCAGCCGCCAGGCCGCTGTCCACGTCTGGGGGCCGACCAGGCCGTCCACCCGGAGGCCCTTGTTGCGCTGGAAGCGCCGGGCGACCGCCTCGGACTGAGGCCCGAAGACGCCGTCGACCCGGATCGACCAGCCTCGCCTGGACATCTGCCGCTGCCAGCTGCGCACGTCGGGACCGGCACTCCCCCGGCCGAGCACGGCAACCGGTCCGGGCGGGGGCGGGGCGGGGGCAACCGGGCCGCCCGTGGGCGGGAGCGCCGGTGACGGCGGGGACGAGGGCGGCGGGCGCGGCGCAGCCGGTTGCACGGTCGCCACGGGGCCGGGTGCCGGCGGCTTGACCGTCGCCACCGGGCTGGGTCGCCGCGGCTTGACGGTGGCCACGGGGCTGGGTGCCGGCGGCTTGACCGTCACCAGCGGCCGCGGTCCGGCTGGTTTCACGGTGACCACCGGGCTCGGCAGGGCTCGCGACGGCGAGGCAACGACGGTGACCAGCGGGGAGGCGATACCCGCAGCGGCCGGCTGCAGGCTTCCCGAACCGCGGTCGCTGATCCGCCCGCCGAGGTAGATGCCCACGATGAGCAGCGGTGGCAACGCCACCAGCGCGATGAGCAGCTCCTTCTTCCCCCGGCTGAGCGGCGGGCGCTGCGGCGGCGTCCTGGGTACCCCCGCAGCCGACGTCACAGGGCGAATCGTGGCACGCCGGGCTCGGCGGCCCCGGGTGTGACGCGCGTGCTAGAGAAGCTCGAGGATGGTGGCGTTGGCCTGCCCGCCGCCCTCGCACATCGTCTGCAGCCCGTACCGGATGCCGTTGTCTCGCATGTGGTGGACGAGCGTCGTCATCAGCCGGGCGCCGGAGCCGCCGAGCGGGTGGCCGAGCGCGATCGCGCCGCCGTTGGGGTTGAGGGACTTCTCGTCGGCACCCAGGTCGTGCAGCCAGGCCAGCGGCACGGGCGCGAACGCCTCGTTGACCTCGAACGCGCCGATGTCGCCGATCTTCAGGCCGGACTTGGCGAGGGCCTTCTGGGTTGCCGGGATCGGCGCGTGCAGCATCGGCATCGGCTCAGCGGCCGCCAGCACGGCGGTGTGGATGCGGGCCAGCGGCGTGAGGCCGTGCGCGGCGGCGAACTCGCTGGTCGTGACCAGCAGGGCGGCCGAGCCGTCGGAGATCTGCGAGGAGTTCGCGGCGGTGATGACGCCGTCCTCCTTGAAGGCCGGCTTGAGCGCACCGAGCTTGTCGATGGTGCTGCCCCGCCGGACGCCCTCGTCGGTGTCGATCACGACGCCCTCGGGGTTGGTCACCGGCGCGATCTGGTTCTTGAAGCGACCCTCGTCGATGGCGGCAGCCGCCTTCTCGTGCGACGCGAGCGAGTACTCGTCGAGCTGCTGCCGCGACAACCCCCAGCGCTCGGCGATCTGCTCGGCGCCGATGCCCTGGTTGGGGAAGTCCTCGCCGTACCGCTCGATGTACATCGGGCCGAGCGGGCTGGCCGTGAACGACGAGCCCATCGGCGTACGCGACATGACCTCGACGCCACCCGCGACGGCCAGGTCGTACTGCCCCGAGACCACACCGGCTGCGGCGAAGTGCACGGACTGCTGGGACGAGCCGCACTGGCGGTCGACGGTCGTGCCGGGGACCGACTCCGGCCAGCCGGCGGACAGGACCGCGGTGCGGGCGATGTCGAAGGTCTGCTCACCGACCTGCATGACGCAGCCCCAGATGACGTCGTCGACGAGGGCCGGGTCGATGCCGGTCCGCTCGACGATCGCCTGCAGGACGAGCGCCGACAGGTCGGCGGAGTGGATGCCCGCCAGCCCGCCGTTGCGCTTGCCGACCGGGGTCCGGACTGCCTCGACGATCACGGCGTCACGCACGGCGTACCTCCTGTTAGTGGCGGTTCACATCAATGTACGACGCATGCCTCGTGGCAGCCTTGTGACGATGGACACGTTGGTCATCCCGGTGCCGCGGCGACGGGCGTACGGCCTGTTCGCCTCCACCGTGGTCCTCGTCGTCGTCGCCGTGCTGTCCGACACCGCCGGCCTCCTGCTCACGGTGCCCGCCGCCGTCGTCACCATCGGCCTCGCGATCCGCGACCTGGCGTGCGGACCGGTGCTGTCCGCCGACGCCGACGGGATCGCCGTCCTGCAGGGCCTGCGGACGCTGCGCGTCGACTGGTCGCAGGTGGAGCGGATCCGCGTGGTCAAGGACCGGCGGACCGAGATGCTCGAGCTCGACCTCGGAACGACGCTGGCCCTGCTGACACGCCATCGCCTCGGCCGTTATCCCGCGGACGTCCTCACGGAGCTGCTCGCCGTCCGCGGCGCCACGTCTCCAGTCGAACCGCCTGCGCCAGACTGACGGCACCGCCCAGGCGCCAGGCACGGCCGCGCTCGGGGTCCGGTCGCTCGAGGTGGTCGGTTCCTTTCGTCATCAGCATGCGGGCGGCTTCCACCCACTCGTTGGGGTCTCTGTGCGCGGGGGCTCGGCGGTCGGCGTCGTCTCGTTGCTCGGCGGCGGCCAGCAAGGAGGCGGCCAGCCTGAGCTGACGCACCTCTTCGACGAGCAGCTCGGCCGGCGGGAGCACCCACACTCGAACCGGACCATCGACAGCCACCGGCACCAGCGAAGGAGCGGGCGGCGCGTCGGTGGCGCAGACATCCGCGCCCGCGCACGCCGGCAGCGCCACGCGCGGCTCGTGCACGACCACCCGCACTCGCTCGCTCGCCACGACCGGGACCCAGATGCCGGTGGCCACGGCTGGCTGCACGACAGCGGTACCGAGCCGCCCGAGGACAACCAGCGCGCGCCACGCATCACCTTTTGCCCGGTGATACCGATTCGGCGACTCCCCGAGCGCGAGACGAAGGCGTGCGGTCAGCGGCAGCTGCAGGTGTCCGATCAGCTCCGGCGAAGGCTCGGCCTCGGGCGGGCGGGCGGTGAGCTCGAGGCCTTGCAGCGCCAGCACCTTGCGCAGCGACTCCATCGAGGGCTCACGCAGCCCTGCCTCCCAGTTCCCGACCGCCGAGAAGGAGACACCGAGACGGGCGGCGAAGTCGCGTTGGCTCAGGCCGAGTGAACGCCGGGCTGAGCGCACGGTCGCCGAGATGTCCACGCCGTGAGCATCACCCTGCGCGCGGCGTCCGGTGGCGTGGCGCACCAGGTTGTGTGCAGAGTGGAGAGCCTGTGCATCCGCGCGAACGATCTGCCATTCTCCCGCCGAGCCTCAACCCCTCCACCGCGTATCGAGAACTGCACACGGCAGGTGAGCAGGGCGGGAAGACCAGGCTCGCGGTAGTGGGCCCTACCGAGTGCTCACTACACGTGTGCAGTTCTCGATACGCGCGGGGCGGCACCTGAGTGAACTCAGCTCCCGGCACCCGGCCTACCGAGTGCTCACTACACGTGTGCAGTTCTCGATACGCGCGGGGCGGCTGGGTGGGCCGTTCAGCTCGCGGCGGCGGTGAGGGCGGACGTGCGCGCCGCGACGACGGCCACGATCACGACGGCCACCGCGACGGCCGCCACGGCTTGGTAGAGCCAGCGACTGCGGCTGGTCGGCGCGTACACGAGGCCGGCGGCCACCAGCCCACCGCCCACCAGGCCGCCGACGTGCCCGCGCCAGTCGATGAAGCTCGACGCGGCGAAGCTGATAGCCAGGTTGATCAGGATCGTCGTCGCGATCTGCGTCACGTCACCGCCGCGACGTCGCTGCAGCACGTAGAACGCCGCGAACAACCCGAACACCGCCCCCGACGCGCCGGCCGCCTGCTCGTTCTCCGGCCCGAGGGCATAGGACAGCGCCGCGCCGCACAACCCCGACAGCAGGTAGAGCGCACCGAAGCGCAGCCGGCCGAAGGCTGCCTCGAGCGAAGGCCCGAGCAGGAACAGGCAGTACATGTTGAGCGCGATGTGGATGACGCCGAAGTGCAGGAACGTGGAGGTCAGCAGCCGCCAGTACTCACCCTGCGCAACTCCGTTGCTGGCTTCGCATACGCCGTCGACGAAGTTGCAGTGGATCGTGGGAGCGAGCGCAAGCTTCTCGAACACCGACGACGATCCGCCGCCGAAGGCCAGCCCCGTGCCGGTCGCCGTCGTGATGAGGAAGACCAGGACGTTGAGCCCGATCAACGTGTACGTGATGGTGGGCGCGCCGACGACCTTTCCGCCGTACGCCGCTTTCGGCGAACGCACCGTCTTCGCACCCTCGCTCACGCACGACGGGCACTGGAATCCGACAGCCGCCGACCGCATGCAGTCGGGACAGATGGGTCGCTCGCACCGGGTGCAGCGGACGTAGGTCTCCCGGTCGGTGTGCCGGTAGCAGACCGGTGGGGCGTCCTGCTCGGTCAGCTGCCGACCTCTTCGATGGCGATCTTCTCGATCACGACCTCGCTCTTGGGCCGGTCCATCGAGCCCGTCGGCGTCGCGGCGATCGCGTCGACGACGTCGCGGCTGGCCTGGTCGGCGACCTCGCCGAAGATCGTGTGCTTGCCGGTCAGGTGCGTCGTCTTGGCGACCGTGATGAAGAACTGCGACCCGTTGGTGCCCGGGCCGGCGTTGGCCATCGCCAGCAGGTACGGCTTGGTGAAGGCGAGCTCCGGGTGGATCTCGTCCTTGAAGCGGTAACCGGGGCCGCCGGTGCCGGTCCCGAGCGGGTCGCCGCCCTGGATCATGAACCCCGAGATGACCCGATGGAACACCGTGCCGTTGTAGAGCGGCCCGTCGCCCTTGCGGCCGGTCCGCGGATCGGTCCACTCGCCGGTGCCGTCGGCGAGCCCGACGAAGTTCTGCACCGTCTTGGGCGCGTGGTCGGGGAAGAGCTGGACCCGGACCGGGCCGTGGTTCGTGTGCAGGGTGGCGAACAGCTCGCGAGCCACGCGGGTGCTCCGATCAGCGAGGGCAGGGACGGCATCGATCCTCGCACGCCGTGGCAGGCTGTCCGCCTGCCCTGACCGCAAGGAGACCGGCCATGCGCGCACCCACGTTCCCGGACGAGTCGACCCAGCGAACGCTCGACGACGCACGGCAGCGGGCCGAGGCCGTCTTGGACGAGGCCGCGGTGCGAGGCAGCGCCGCCTGGGACGCGCTCCGCGGTGAGCGGGTGGGACCGCCCGTGGCGGCCGCCCGCTGGCCGTGGGCTCTCGCCGCAGCCGTCGCCGGCGCGGCCGCGGGTGTCGCGGTCGCCGTCGCACTACGGGGCAGATCGGATCCGCCGGGCGCCCAGGACCCCGAAGAGCTGGAGGCGGTCATCGACCGGCCGGTGGGGACGGTCGGCTAGTTCGCGCCGGCCCGGGGGGCGGGCGCGGCCGGCGCCGAGTCGGCCCCGTCGTTCTCGGGTCGGCTCCGGCCCAGTCGCTGCGTCACGGCACGGCGCAGCAGCGCGTCGACCTGCGCCTCCGGCGGAACACCGGCCGACATGGTCGTGCGGTCGCGACCGCTCCGCTTCGACTCGTACAACGCGTCGTCGGCCGCCCGCACCAACGTGTCAGCGTCGCCTGCGTGCGCCGGGTACGTCGCCACGCCCGCGCTGGCCGTGATCGGCACCGCGGACGGCGCCGCCGCGACCGCGTGCCGCAGCCGCTCGGCGATGAGCTTGGCCTCGTCCGGCCCGCAGCCCGGCAGGACGACGGCGAACTCCTCGCCGCCGTAGCGCGCGGCGGTGTCGAAGTCCCGGCACTCGCAGGACAGCGCGGCCGCGACGTTGCGCAGCACCTCGTCACCGGCCTGGTGGCCGTGCTCGTCGTTGAGCCGCTTGAAGTGGTCGATGTCGATCATCACGAGCGAGAGGTGCTCGGCGCTGCGGGTCGCCCGGGCGACCTCGC
>JAWWOH010000090.1:0-15970 GCA_033851845.1 Actinomycetota bacterium | reverse complement strand
GCTCGGTGGTCAGGCGCAGGTGAAGGGCGTGTCAGGCACCTGGAAGGACCTGACCGACAACGTCAACTTCATGGCCGGCAACCTGACCAGCCAGGTCCGCAACATCGCCCAGGTCGCCACCGCCGTCGCCAAGGGCGACCTGAGCCAGAAGATCACCGTCGACGCGCAGGGCGAGATCCTCGAGCTGAAGAGCACCGTCAACACGATGGTCGACCAGCTCTCGTCGTTCGCCGATGAGGTGACGCGTGTCGCCCGCGAGGTGGGCACCGAAGGCCGACTGGGCGGTCAGGCGCAGGTGAAGGGCGTCTCGGGGACCTGGCGTGACCTCACCGAGAACGTGAACGGCATGGCGGCCAACCTGACCGGCCAGGTCCGCAACATCGCTCAGGTCACGACGGCTGTGGCGCAGGGCGACCTGTCGCAGAAGATCACCGTCGACGCGAAGGGTGAGGTCGCCGCCCTCGCGCAGACCATCAACACGATGGTCGACCAGCTGTCGTCCTTTGCCGATGAGGTGACCCGTGTTGCGCGCGAGGTCGGCACCGAAGGCCGACTCGGCGGTCAGGCGCAGGTGAAGGGCGTCTCGGGCACCTGGCGCGACCTCACCGACAACGTGAACTACATGGCCGCCAACCTCACCGGTCAGGTCCGCAACATCGCTCAGGTCGCCACCGCCGTCGCGCGAGGCGACCTCTCGCAGAAGATCACCGTCGACGCGCTCGGTGAGATCCTCGAGCTCAAGAGCACCGTCAACACGATGGTCGACCAGCTCTCGTCGTTCGCCGACGAGGTGACCCGCGTCGCGCGCGAGGTCGGGACCGAAGGAAAGCTCGCCGGTCAGGCACAGGTGAAGGGCGTGTCCGGCACCTGGCGCGACCTGACCGACTCGGTGTATTTCATTGCTTCCAACCTGACCAGCCAGGTGCGCAACATCGCCCTGGTGACGACGGCGGTGGCGCAGGGCGACCTGTCGCAGAAGATCACCGTCGACGCGCAGGGCGAGATCCTCGACCTGAAGAGCACCGTCAACACGATGGTCGACCAGCTCTCGGCCTTCGCGGCTGAGGTGACCCGCGTGGCCCGCGAGGTCGGCACGGAAGGACGACTCGGTGGTCAGGCCGAGGTCGCCGGTGTCTCCGGCACCTGGCGGCACCTCACCGAGAACGTCAACCAGCTGGCCGGAAACCTCACCACTCAGGTGCGTGCCATCGCCGAGGTCTCCACCGCCGTGACGCGCGGTGACCTCACCCGGTCGATCACCGTCGAGGCGCAGGGCGAGGTCGCCGAGCTCAAGGACAACATCAACCAGATGATCGCCAACCTGCGTACGACGACCGAGATCAACGCGCAGCAGGACTGGCTCAAGTCCAACCTCGCCCGCATCGGCGGCCGGCTGCAGGGCCAGCGCGACCTGCAGGCCGTCACCCAGATGATCATGAGCGAGGTCACGCCCGTCGTGGAGGGCGTGCAGGGCGCCTTCTTCCTCGCGGAGACCGACGATGACGCGACGGTGCTTCGTCGGGCGGCGAGCTACGGCAAGGGACACGGCTCCGACGACGTGGTCTTCGCACTGGGCGAGGGCCTGGTGGGTCAGACGGCGCTCGACAAGCGCCCGGTGCGCGTGAAGCAGGTTCCCAAGAAGTACCTCACCGTCAAGAGCGGACTGGGGGAAGCGGTTCCGGCCGACCTGTTCGTCCTGCCGGTGCTCTTCGAGGACCAGGTGCTCGGCGTCATCGAGCTCGCGTCGTTCCAGCAGTTCAACGAGGTGCACACCGGCTTCCTCGAGCAGCTCGTCGAAACGATCGGTGTGGTGCTCAACACCATCATCGCCAACGTCCGGACCGAGGAGCTCCTCGAGCAGTCGCAGCGCCTGGCGCAGGAGCTGCAGGTGCAGTCGATGGAGCTGCAACGCACCAACGCAGAGCTCGAGGACAAGGCGGCGCTGCTCGGTGAGCAGAACCGCTCCATCGAGATCCAGAACCGCGAGATCGAGATGGCGCGTCTCGGCCTGGAGGAGAAGGCCGAGCAGCTGGCGTTGTCATCGCAGTACAAGTCCGAGTTCCTGGCCAACATGAGCCACGAGTTGCGGACGCCGCTCAACAGCCTGCTCATCCTGGCGAAGCTGCTCGCGGACAACCCACAGAGCAACCTGACGGACAAGCAGATCGAGTTCGCCCGGACGATTCACAGCGCGGGCAGCGACCTGCTCTCGCTGATCAACGACATCTTGGACCTGTCCAAGGTCGAGGCCGGGAAGATGGACGTCCACCCCGCGCCGGTCGTGCTCACGGAGGTGTGCGACTACGTCGAGAGCACGTTCGGGCCGCTCGCGGAGCAGCAGGGCCTCGACCTGATCGTCGAGATCAACGACGGCCTGCCTGCCTCCGTCGTCACCGACGAGCAGCGGCTGCACCAGGTGCTGAAGAACCTGCTGTCGAACGCGCTGAAGTTCACCGAGAAGGGCAGCGTCCGGCTGACCGTCGACAAGGCGCCGGGGCACATGCTCTTCTCGACGCCGACGTTGAACGACGCGGAGACGGTTGTCGCGTTCTCCGTCACCGACACCGGCATCGGGGTCCCCGCCGAGAAGCTCAAGCTCATCTTCGAGGCGTTCCAGCAGGCAGACGGCACCACCAGTCGCAAGTACGGCGGCACCGGGCTCGGGCTGTCGATCTCCCGCGAGATCGCCCGGCTGCTCGGCGGTGCGATCGCCGTGACCAGCGAGGCCGGGGAGGGAAGCACCTTCACGCTGTACGTGCCCGGGCTCTACCCGTTCGACGAGCGCGACGCCGCCGCCGCGCCGAGCGTTCCGGTCACCGTGCCGACGCAGGCGCCGGTCAAGCAGGTCCCGATGCTGACCGACGCTGCCAGCACGAGCGCGGTGCTCGACGGACCCGACCCCCTGGCCGGCGCGAAGATCCTGGTCGTCGATGACGACGTACGCAACGTTTTCGCGCTCACCAGCGCCCTCGAGCTGCACGGGATGTCCGTGCTCTACTCGGACAACGGCACGGAGGGCATTCGGCTCCTGCGCGAGAACCCCGACGTCGACCTGGTCCTGATGGACGTCATGATGCCGGACATGGACGGCAACGAGACGACCGCCGAGATCCGGCAGATCCCGTCGCTCGCCGACCTGCCGATCCTGTTCCTCACGGCCAAGGCCATGCCGGGCGACCGTGACAAGAGCCTTGCTGCCGGGGCGAGTGACTACATCACCAAGCCGGTCGACCTCGACCGGCTGCTCACCCTGATGCGTTCGTGGCTGGTCGGCAGGACGTCCGACCAGGCGACCGACGTGACGTGATCGGTTCGTCCGGCTCCAGCCCGAAGATCCTGATCGTCGACGACCGGCCGGAGAACCTGCTGGCGCTGGAGGCGATCCTGCAGGGGCTCGGCCACGAGCTCGTCAAGGCGCATTCGGGCGAGGAGGCGCTCAAGCGGCTGCTCACCGAGGACTTCGCGCTGATCCTGCTGGACGTGCAGATGCCGGGCATGGACGGCTTCGAGACCGCGACGCACATCAAGCAGCGCGAGCGCACCCGTGACGTGCCGATCGTCTTCCTGACTGCGATCGACGGCGAGGCGCACCAGGCGTTTCGCGGCTACGCCGCCGGTGCCGTCGACTACCTGTCCAAGCCCTTCGACCCGTGGGTGCTGCGGGCGAAGGTCGGCGTCTTCATCGAGCTCTACGAGCGGCGTCGCGAGCTGGCTGAACAGGCGGCAGAGCTGCGCCGCCAGCTCGAGCGGTACAGCGGCGCAGAGGTGCAGCCCCAGCTCGCCCGCGCATCCGACGCCGTCGCCGAGGCTCGGCGACTCGTCCCGGGCGACGACCTGCCCGACGTCGACAAGCAGCTCGCGCTCGCGGTCGATGCCCTCGATGCCCTGCGCACGGCGCTGCGCGCGGGCGGTACGACGTGAGCACGATGACGGTCGTTGCGCTGGCCCCGACCGGACGGTCCGCGGCGGCCGCGCGGCGGGCCCTCGAGCAGGTCCTCGGGGAGGCCGAGTTCGCCGGTTTGCTGGACGAGGCGCTGCTGCTGGTGACGGAGCTCGTGACCAACGCGGTCGTGCACGCGGGCACCGAGATCGAGCTCCGCATCGAGACGAGTCCCGACGGTGTGCACGTCGAGGTCATCGACCGCAGCCCTGGCTCCTTGCCGGTGATCCGCCCGGCACCGGCGGAGACCCGCGAGGGCGGTCGCGGCGTGTTCCTCCTTGATGCGGTCGCCACGGAGTGGGGCACGCGGCACTTCGCGGGCGGCAAGTCGGTGTGGTTCCGGCTCGGCCCCGCGAAGGAGCGGGCTGCCGGCGTCGTGCGCACCTCACCGGACGAGGCCGCGGCCCGTTCGCCCGTCGCGCTCGACTGGCTGGTGGGACTGCCCGCAGATCTCGAGCAGCAGATCAGCTCTGCCCAGCTGATCGGTGAGCTCGTGCACCGCCTCGTCGACGCGTTCGGCATCGAGGCAGGGTGGTTGCTCGCCGAGGGCGCCCAGGACGACGCGAGCTGGGAGCTCGTCGCGACCACCGACGCGATGGCACCTTCGCCGGACGCCGAGCGGGTCCGGCGCATCGCGCAGTCGGGGCCGCTCGGTGCGCTTCCCGGGGCCACGGCCGGGCTGGTCCTGCCGCTACGCGCCCGCGCCGGCCTGTTCGGTGCGCTGGTGCTCGCCGGCACCGACGGCCTGACCGCGGAGCAGGTCGCGCTTGCCAGGCTCGTCGGGGACCGCATCAGCGTCGTGCTGCGGGACGACCGGGCACAGGCCAGCCAGCTGCGCAGCCGCGGCTCGCTCGCGCTGCTCGCGGAGGCGAGCGAGATGTTCGCGGGCACGCTCGACGTGCAGCTCGCGCTGACGCTCGCGACGCAGTTCGTCGTACCCCGCTTCGCGTCCTGGGCCGCCGTCTGCACGACCTACGAGGACTCGCCCCGCGTCGTCGCCGTGTCCCACACCGACGAGACCCGGCTGGCGGCGCTGCGGGTGGCCATGTCGAGCACGGACGGCCAGGCGCTGACGGAGCGACTGGCCCGCGAGCTGCCGGGTCAGCGGACCGTTCTGGTGCCGAGCGCGGAGCTGCCGCCCGATCTGGGCGAGGACGCATCAGGCGACGTCCTCGTGCTGCCGCTCGTCGCACGCGGCCGGCTGCTCGGCCTGATCCTGGTGCGGCGCCCGGACGGCAGCGTGTACGCCGCGGACGACGTCGGAGTGCTGACCGACCTCGCCCGGCGGGCGGCGCTCGCGGTCGACAACGCCCGGCTCTACGAGGAGCGCGCGTCCATCGCCCGGGCGCTGCAGGCCTCGCTTCTGCCGCCGACCCTTCCAAAGCCGCCGGGACTGGAGTTCGGCGGTCGGTACGCCGCCGCTGGTGAGGGGAACGAGGTGGGCGGCGACTTCTACGACGTCTTCTCGATCCCGAGTGGCGGCTGGGGGGTCGCGATCGGCGACGTGTGCGGGAAGGGCGCGGAGGCTGCCGCCATCACCGGCATGGCTCGCGACGTGCTGCGGCTCCTGGTGCGTGACGGCGCGGCCCCGCCGCGCGCACTCCAACGGCTCAACGAGTCGATCCTGGAGCTCGGCGACCGTGGTCGCTTCTGCACCGCGGCGCTCGGCATCGTCCGGTCGGACCCCGCCGGCCTCCGGGTCCGACTGTCGAGCGCCGGTCATCCGCCGCCCGTGCTCGTCGACGCCGGTGGACAGGCGCGCTTCGTCGGTCGCAGCGGCACGCTGCTCGGCGTCGTCGCGGACATCGAGCTGTCCGAGGACGAGATCGTCCTGACGCCCGGCGAGGTCCTGGTCTTCTACACCGACGGCGTGACCGAGAGACGGCACGGGATGGACATGTTCGGCGACAGCCGACTGCTCGATGCGGTTCGTGCCGCTGCCGGTCGCGGTGCCGACGTGATCGCCGGGCACCTCGAGAGCGATGTACGCCGGTTCGGCACCGGGCCGTCACGAGACGATCTCGCCGTGCTCGTCATCCGTTGCACCGCGGTGACCGCGACCGACGAGTCCACGTCACGCGAACCGGTCGGGGCACCCGGCTGACCGTGCGGGTCAGGCGCTCGCGCCCAGCCTCTTGACGCTGTACATGCTCATGTCGGCGCGGTGCATCAGCATCGCGCCGCCGTCAGCGTGGTCGTCGGCATTCGCGAGGGCCCACCCGAGCGCGATCGTGATGTTGACCGGCTCGCCGCAGAGCACCGCGGGGCCGGTCAGTGCACGCGTGAGCCGCGTGACCAGTTGCCGGACGTCCTGCTCGTTGTCGACCTCGGGGCAGAGCACGGCGTACTCGTCGCCGGACAACCGGGCGGGTACGTCGAAAGGGCGGCAGGCGGTCCGCAGCCGGCGCGCGACCTCGATCAGCAGCGCGTCGCCGGCCCGATGGCCGAGCTCGTCGTTGACCTTCTTCAGCTTGTTGACGTCGGCCGAGATGACGGCGGGCTGCTTGCCGGAGCGGCGCCCGCGCTCGAGCTCGTTGCGCAGGTGCTCACCGAACAGCGCGCGGTTGGCGAGGCCGGTCAGCGGGTCCCAGAACGCCAGCTGGGCCAGCGCGTCGAGCTCGTCTGCTGCTTCGGCGAGGCGAAGGATGCGAACGACGACGACCCCGAGGTCCGAGAGCCGGTCCTCCACGCTCATCGTTGCCGGTTGCGGACCGTCGCCGAGGTCGGCGGAGACGAGCGCCCGGGTGCGGAGACCGGTGCTCGTGGCGCCCAGGAACAGCCGAGTGAGCTGACCGCGGTCCTGCGCCGAGACGAGCTCGCTCAGCCGCCGGCCGCTGAGGTCTCGGTGGTCACCGCTTTCCGGTCCGTGCCACTCGGATGCTCGTACGACGCCATGGTCGTCGACCGCGAGCGACACGGTTGCCGAGGACGGGCGCACCCGTGCAGCCGCCGCCCCGATTCCGCCCATGCGATGCCAGATTCGCCGCCGCGGGGCCATCTCCTGCCGAAAAAGGCCCAGATATCAGACGGTGATCCCCAGCGGGATCGAGATCCCGAGCCCACCGCGCGTGTCACCGCCGTACCGCGCCCTCTCTTTAGCGATGTCGAGCGGCCGGATGCCGCTGCGGCCGGCCGCCACCGCTGCGTCGTCGAGCAGGTGCGCCGGGATGATCCAGACGACCTCGAACTCCAGTCCGTCCGGGTCCTGCGCGTAGAGGCTCTTGGTGGTGCCGTGGTCGGACGCGCCGACGAGGGCGCCGGCTGACGCGAGCCGGTGCTGGTAGTCCTCGAGGTCGTCGAGGGTCTGCACCTCCCACGCCAGGTGGTACATGCCCACGGTCGTGCGGCCCGCCTGGGACGCGCCGGCCTGCTCGCCGATGCCGAAGAAGGCGATGTCGTGGTCGTTGGTCGAGTCCGGGGCCTGCAGGAACGCACCCATTCCGCCGGGCAGCTCGTGCTTCACGGCAAAGCCGAGCACGTCGCGGTAGAAGGCGACCGAGCGCGCTACGTCCCGAACGTAGAGGACGGCGTGGTTCAGGCGGGTGATGGCCATGGCTGCTCCAGAAGGGGTCGACGGTGTCACCCTACGTCAAGACAATTGAGATCTCAACTATTTCCGATGCGGTAGCCGACGGCGGGCGGCGCGGGCACTGCGCCAGCCGGCGTAGCCGATCCCGGTCCCGGCCGCGGCTCCGGCGAGCAGCAAGGCGACCGACAGAGCCGGCCGGGCGCCACTCACGGCCCCGCGGGCCGGCACCGCCACCCGCCCCTTCACGCCGGGGCGGGCGGCCTGGTCGAGCAGGCTGGTGAGCAGCCCCGCCGGCGGCGTGGCAGGCGGGCCGGCGAGCGCCGCGAGTCCCTCCGACACCTCTCGCTGCCGGGCGAACTCCGCCTGGCAGTCGGCGCAGCGCCGCAGGTGCAGCCCGACGAGCCGGCGTCGCCCGCGGGGGAGGGTGCGGTCGACGTACGACGGCAGCTGGCGTTGCACCTCGTCGCAGATCCGACTCATCGTGGTCCCCTCATCGGCCCAGTCGTCATACGCCGACCAGCTCCCGCAGCCGGGCATGTGCACGGTGCAGCCGCACCTTCACCGCCCCCTCGCTCACACCCAGCATCTCCGCCGTCTCCTTCGTCGACAGGCCTTGGACGTCACGCAGCACGACCACCTCTCGAGCGTCCTCCGGGAGCTCGGCAAGTGCACGCGCCGTTCGGGAGGCGAGATCTGCAGTCTCGACGCGGCCCTCCGGTCCGACGTCGTCGGACACCAGTTCGTCGGGCGAGAAGTCGAGGATGCCCGCGCTCTGCCCGCGGGCGCGGACGTCGCCGCGTCGACGCAGCGCCGTCATGCAGACGTTGACGGTGACGCGGTGCAGCCAGGTGGAGAAGGCCGACTCGCCCCGGAAGGCCATGATCGAGCGAACCATCCGCAGGTAGACGTCCTGCGTCGCGTCGGCAGCGTCCGAAGGGTCACCGAGAAGCCGCCGGCAAAGGGCATACACATCGGCGTACGACGCGCGGATGAGGTCGTCCATCGCGCCCTTTTCGCCGCGCTGAACCGCGCGTACAAGAGCCGGGTCGACGTCCACCTCGAAAGATTCCCAGGAACTTTGCTGTAACCGATGCTGCGGCGCGCGGTCCAACGGGGTGAGCGCGGCAGATCGCAGCGCCGACTACGCCACTTGGAGTGGTGCAGATGTACGCCTTCGTCGTCTTCCTCGGCCTCGCCCTCGGTCTCACCGTCGTCATGCAGGTCATCGACGAGATCCTCCCCATCAAGGCCCCCAACGCCCTGACCCGCACGATCGCGGTCGCTCTGGCCGCCGGCTTCGCCTGGGCCCTCGACTACTCGGTCTTCACCGCCTTCGGCCAGGACCTCCGCTCGCAGTGGATGCACCCGGTCGCGACCGGTCTCGTGCTTGTCGGCGGCGGCGAGTTCATCCGCTCCGTCGTGCACGTCCTGGGTCACCGCGCCGGTGAGCCCCCGGTCGAGGTGGCACCCAACGCCAGCCGCGTGCGCGCCGCATAACACCGCTTGCTCGAAGGGGCGGTCCCGCAAAGGGGCCGCCCCTTCGTCATGCCGGCATCACGCGAGGACGTCGACGGCGAGGCGGACGATGAGAGCCGCGACGACGACCAGGAAGACCCGGCGTACCCAGGCGCTGCCGCGCCGGATCGCAAGATGCGCGCCGAGCTGCGCACCCGCGACGTTGCACACCGCCATCGCCAGGCCGAGCTTCCAGAGCACGTGACCGGTGACACCGAACAACAGCAACGCAGCGAGGTTCGTCATGGTGTTGACCGCCTTCGCGGTTGCACTCGCGTGCAGGAACGACAGCCCGACGGCGCCCACGAGCAGGAACACAAGGAAGCTGCCGGTGCCGGGGCCGACGAACCCGTCGTACAGACCGATGGCTGCACCACCAGCGATGGTGACGCCGGCCTGCCGACGTGGCGTCAGCCGCAGTGCCTCCGCCGCGCCGAGGCCCGGCCGACGCCACGTGTAAACCCAGACGAAGACCAGCGCCACGAGCACGACCGGTCGCAGCACACTGCTGCCGGCGACCGTCGCGAGAAACGCACCGAGCCCGGAGCCGAGAAAGGCAGCGATCGCCATCCGGACCGCCGTCGGCGCGTGCATGTCGACCCGGCGCGAGTACGTCGCGGCGGCCGATCCGGTGCCGGCGATCGCGGCCAGCTTGTTCGTGCCGAGCAACGAGACGACGGGAGTGCCGGGCAGGACGAGCAGAAGCGCCGGCAGCTGCAGCAGCCCACCACCGCCGACGATCGCGTCGAGGCCCCCTGCCGCGAACGCGGCCAGGCACAGCAGGGTGATGTCAGCGGCCGTCATGCGCCGTACCGTCGGTCGCATGACGATGACCAGAGAGCAGATCGCCGTGCGGCGTGAGCAGATCAAGGCCACCCACCTGCGACCGGACGGCGAGCGTCCGGCCAGCAGCGCGCGCGGTCTGCACCACTTCGCGCTCGTCTCCGGCGATGTCGAGCGGACCGTGCGCTTCTACCAGGACGTCCTGGAGTTCCCGCTCACGGAGATGTTCGAGAACCGCGACTACCAGGGCTCGACGCACTTCTTCTTCGACATCGGCAACGGCAACCTGCTGGCGTTCTTCGACTTCCCGGGACTGGACGTGGGGCCGTACGCCGAGGTGCTCGGCGGGCTGCACCACATCGCGATCTCGGTCGAGCCGGAGAAGTGGAAGCACCTTCAGCACAAGCTGGACGAGGCCGGGGTGGAGTACCATCTCGAGAGCGGCGTCTCGATGTACTTCCGTGACCCCGACGGCGCGCGCCTCGAGCTGTTGGCCGACCCGCTCGGCGAGATGTACGGAAGCAAAGTCCTCTAGCTCCCCGGGGAGCCGGAGTCGTCGATCGCATGTGGGTGGTCGATCAGCCGCTGCCGGGAGCGCTCCACCTCGGCCTCGGCTTCCACGCGACCCACCCACGTCGCGCCCTCGACCGACTTGCCGGGCTCGAGGTCCTTGTAGACCTCGAAGAAGTGCTGGATCTCGAGCCGGTCGAACTCCGGCAGGTGAAAGATGTCCTGCAGGTGCGACAGCCGCGGGTCGCCGGCCGGCACGCACAGCAGCTTCTCGTCGGGCCCGGCCTCGTCGGTCATCCGGAACATCCCGATCGCGCGACAGCGGATCAGGCAGCCGGGGAAGGTCGGCTCGTCGACGAGCACCAACGCGTCGAGGGGATCGCCGTCGCCGCCGAGGGTCTCCTCGACGAACCCGTAGTCGGCCGGGTAGCGGGTGCTGGTGAACAGCATCCGGTCGAGGCGGATCCGGCCGGTCTTGTGGTCGACCTCGTATTTGTTGCGCTGACCCTTCGGGATCTCGATGGTGACGTCGAACTCCACGTGGGTCCCTTCTCCTTGTCGGGCACCTAGTGTCCCGTACGACGAGTCGCCGGCTGGGATCGAGGTACGACGGGTGCGCGCGCGGCGTACGACGGTCATCGCGACGGCTGCCGCGCTGGTTCTCGCGACCGGGACCGCGGCGCTCCTGCTGCGCGACGACGCGACTCACATCCTGCCGCTCTCGTCACCCTCGCCGGAGCCGTCGCGCGGCCCGCTTCTGGATCCGAGCGGCGCGGATGGCGCGCCGCCGACGGCCGCCGGGCTGGCCCACGCCCTGGCCGCCGGACTCACGGACAAGGCGCTCGGACGCCACGTCGCCATCTCGGTGCTCGACGCAACGACGGGCCGGCCCGTCCTGGAGTCGTCCGCGCGGGAGGTCGTGCTCCCCGCCTCGACGGCGAAGATCGCGACTGCGGTCGCGGCGCTGACCGCGCTGCCCTCGGACCTGCGGCTGACGACGCGCGTCGTCGCCGGGACGGCAGTCGGCGAGATCGTGCTGGTCGGCGGCGGTGACCCGACGTTGGCCGGTTCGTTCAGCCGGCCGGGCTACCCGCGACCTGCGCGGCTCGCGGACCTCGCCGCGCAGGTGCGCATCGCGCTGGCCGGCACGGCGGTGCGACGGGTCGTCGTCGACGACACCTTGTACGCCGGGCCGGTGCTCGGACCCGGCTGGCGGCCGCAGTACGTGACCAGTGGCGACGTAGCGCCGGTCACCGCGTTGATGCTGGATGCCGGCCGCACCCGGCTGCCACCGCTCGTCGGCCCCGCCCGCGCGCCGCGGCACACCGATCCTGCGTTGTCGGCAGGTCGCGCGCTGGCGGCGGCACTCGGCGTACCGAAGGCCGTCGTCGAGCGCGGAAAGGCGACTTCGGACGCCAGGTCGTTGGGGGACGTGGCCAGCCCGACAGTCCCGCAGCTGGTCGAGGCGATGCTGACGCGCAGCGACAACGACCTGGCGGAGGCACTGGCGCGGCAGGTCGCGATCGTGAAGGGTCAGCCGGCGTCGTTCGCGGGTGCGGCTGCAGCGATGCAGGACGTCCTCGCCGACGCCCTCACGCACGCGGGCGCCACGCCCGGTTCGGTCCGGCTGGTCGACGGCAGCGGGCTGTCCCGTCTCGATCGGGTGCAACCGGGCGCGCTCACCCGCCTGCTGGCCGCTGTCGCAGGAGCGGATCGGCAGCGGCTCTTCCCGGTGCTGTCCGGGTTGCCGGTCGGCGGCTTCGACGGCACTCTCGAGCGGCGCTTCCGCAAGGGCCCCGGTGTCCCGGCGGCCGGGGTGGTGCGCGCGAAGACCGGGACGCTCAACGGGGTCAGCGCGCTCGCCGGGCTGGTGCGAACCAAGGACGGGCGGCTGCTGGCTTTCGACTTCACCGCGGACGCGGTGCCGCTGACGCTGTCGCTCGCGTCGCAGACGGCACTGGACCGGCTGGCCGCCGTGCTGGCCGGGTGCGGCTGCTGACGACCGACGTAGCGTTGTCCCCATGAGCGTCAGCCCCGTCGACTGGGACCTCGCGGTCCGCACCGCGCGCCGGCTCGCGCCGCCGGGACCACAGGTGTCGCGGGCTGACGCGGTCTCGGCCGTCGACGAGCTGCGGATGCTCGCGGTCCGGGCCGAGGAGCACGTGCGGTCGGTCACCGCGCTCATCCCGCCGGGTGAGCCGCAGGAGGCGACGGTGGTGGACCGCGGCGGCTGGGCCGCCGCCAATGTCGACGGCTTCAAGGTCGTCATCGAGCCGTTGGCCGAGAAGCTGCTGCTGAAGAACTCCAACACCCTCGCGCTCGCCGCCGCGTCCCGGCTGACGGGCATCCAGATGGGCACGCTGCTGGCCTGGCTCTCGTCGAAGGTGCTGGGCCAGTACGAGGTGTTCCTGCCCGAGGAGGGCACGGGTCGCCTCGTCCTGGTCGCGCCGAACATCGTCGAGACCGAGCGGCGCCTCGGCGTCGACCCGACCGACTTCCGCATGTGGGTCGCCCTGCACGAGGTGACGCATCGCACGCAGTTCACGGCGGTGCCATGGCTGCACGCGCACGTCCGGTCCGAGGTGCGCGAGCTGCTCGAAGCCTCGGCGCTCGACGACCCGTCCCAGCTGGTGTCGCGGCTCAAGGACGCGATCACGCAGCTGCCGCGCGGTGGTTCGATCGTCGAGCTGCTGCAGACGCCGGAGCAGCGCGTGGTGCTCGACCGGGTGACGGCCTTCATGTCGCTGCTCGAGGGGCACGCCGAGCACGTGATGGACGGCGTCGGCCCTTCCGTCGTACCGACCGTGGCCACCATCCGGGCCCGCTTCGACCAGCGCCGCAAGGAGGGCGCCGGCCTCGTAGACCGCATCCTGCGCCGGCTGCTCGGCCTCGACCTCAAGGCGCTGCAGTACGCCGAGGGCAAGGTGTTCGTCGACACCGTCGTCCGCGAGGTCGGCATGGCCGGCTTCAACAGGGTGTGGGAGTCGCCCGCGACGCTGCCCACCCGACAGGAGATCCGGGAACCGCAGACCTGGGTGCGGCGCATCCATGGCACCACTGCCATCGCGTGACATGACCGGCCCCCCGGCGGCGACCGCTGCGGTGAGAGTGGCCGTACGCCGGTCGCTGGCCGACGTCTCCGGGCCGGTCGCCGCCGCCGTGAGCGGCGGTGCTGACTCGCTGGCGCTCGCCGCCGCGCTGGCCTTCGAGCGTCCCGGGTCGTACGCCTTCGTCGTCGACCACCGGCTGCAGGACGGATCGGCGGAGGTGGCCGCCCGCGCCGCCGACCACTGCCGCAGCCTCGGCCTGCACGCCCACGTTGCGTCCGACGGGGTGGTCGTCCGGGCGACCAGGCAGTCGGACGCAAGCGGGGGGTTGCGGGGGTCGGTGCTGGGGGGGCCCGAGGCGGCGGCTCGCACGGTGCGGTATCGGCTCCTGGAGGCGGCGGCCGAGAAGTGCGACGTGCGCGTCGTCCTGCTGGGCCACACGCTCGACGACCAGGCGGAGACGGTCCTGCTCGGGTTGGCGCGCGGATCGGGAGCTCGGGCGCTGTCCGGCATGCCGGCCGAGCGCGGCATCTTCCGCCGGCCGCTGCTCGGCCTCCCGCGCGACGTGACCGCCAAGGCGTGTGCCGAGGCCGGGCTCGTTCCGTGGGCCGATCCGCACAACGACGACCCCGCGTTCGCCCGGGTGCGGGCGCGGTCGCGGGTGCTGCCGGTGCTGGAGGAGGAGCTCGGACCAGGGGTCGCGGAGGCACTGGCCCGCAGCGCTGCCCAGCTGCGCGAGGACGCAGCTGCCCTCGACGCGATGACGCCCGATCTGGCTGACGAGCCGTCCTGCGATGAGCTCGCGGCGCTGGTGCCGGCGGTCCGGGCGCGGGCGCTGAAGCGGTGGGCGGAGCGGCTGGCGGGGACCGCGGTGACGTCGGTCCACGTCGAGGCGCTTCGCGGGCTCGTCGAGCACTGGTCCGGTCAGGGCCCCGTCGACCTGCCGGGCGGTGTTCGCATCCGGCGTACCGAAGGAAGGCTGTCGCGCTTCGGCGGATAGCCTGCGCGACGTGGCCGACGACGTCCCTCCGGAGATCGAGAAGGTCCTCGTCTCCGAGGCCGAGATCCGGGCCAAGGTCGCCGAGCTGGCGGCCGAGATCGACCGCGACTACGCCGGTCGCGAGGTGCTCCTCGTCGGCGTGCTCAAGGGAGCGGTCATGATCATGGCCGACCTGGCCCGGGCGATGCAGACGCCGGTGTCGATGGAGTTCATGGCGGTGTCGTCGTACGGCAGCAGCACGAGCAGCTCGGGCGTCGTACGGATCCTGAAGGACCTCGATCGCGAGGTGGAGGGCAAGCACGTCCTGGTCGTGGAGGACATCATCGACTCCGGGCTGACCCTTTCGTGGCTGCTGCGCAACATCCGCAGCCGCGGCCCCGCGTCGGTCGAGGTCTGCGCCCTGCTGCGCAAGCCCGAGGCGGCGAAGATGGACCTGAAGGTCCGCTACATCGGCTTCGACATCCCGAGCGAGTTCGTCGTCGGCTATGGCCTGGACTACGCCGAGCGGTACCGGGACCTGCCGTTCGTGGGACTGCTCAAGCCCGAGGTGTACGCCGGCTGACGGGCGCCTGACCGGCGGAACGCCCGGCTGAGTACGCCCGTTGGAGCGGTCGTGGGCGATCACGCCCGGTGTACCGTTCTGGTTCACCACTCGTCAGGAGGGACGGGGCATCTCGCCCCGCGTCGATGAACTTCAAGCGCCTCACCCGTGGCCCGTTCCTGTACATCGTGCTGGCCCTGCTCGTGGTGCTCGCGCTCTCCTCGGGGCTGCGCGGTGACGGGGGCTACAAGAAGACCGAGACCGCCACCGTCCTGGCGAAGATCAACGCCGGCGCCGTCCAGCCGACGAAGAAGGACCCTGCCCTCCTGCTCGACAAGGAGCAGCAGGTCAAGATCCGTCTGAAGGACGGGTCGAAGATGCAGGCGTCGTTCCTCATCGACCAGGGCCGTGAGTTCGCCGACGCGTTCGAGAAGAACGACGTGAAGTACGACGTCAAGGTCACCCGCGAGAGCGTGCTGTTCTCGATCCTGGTGAGCCTGCTGCCGTTCGTCATCCTGCTCGGACTGATCTTCTTCTTCATGAACCAGATGCAGGGCGGCGGCAACCGCGTCATGCAGTTCGGCAAGTCCAAGGCGAAGCTGGTCAGCAAGGACACCCCGAAGACGACCTTCGCCGACGTGGCCGGTGCCGACGAGGCGGTCGAGGAGCTCCAGGAGATCAAGGAGTTCCTGGAGAACCCCGCAAAGTTCCAGGCCGTCGGCGCGAAGATCCCCAAGGGCGTCTTGCTCTACGGCCCGCCCGGGACCGGCAAGACGCTGCTCGCTCGTGCGGTCGCCGGCGAGGCCGGCGTGCCGTTCTACTCCATCTCCGGCTCGGACTTCGTCGAGATGTTCGTCGGTGTCGGCGCCTCGCGTGTGCGTGACCTGTTCGAGCAGGCGAAGGCCAACGCGCCGGCCATCATCTTCGTCGACGAGATCGACGCCGTCGGCCGGCACCGTGGCGCCGGCATGGGCGGCGGGCACGACGAGCGCGAGCAGACCCTCAACCAGATGCTCGTCGAGATGGACGGCTTCGACGTCAAGGGCGGCGTCATCATGATCGCCGCCACCAACCGGCCCGACATCCTCGACCCCGCGCTGCTGCG
>JAWWOH010000041.1:0-28434 GCA_033851845.1 Actinomycetota bacterium | reverse complement strand
CGCCGCACCCGCCGCAGCTCAGAAAGCCACCGCTCCGGTCGACACGTCGAGCAGGGCATCCAACGCAGTCCGGGGCACGAGGATCCGGCGCCCGATCCGCACATGCGGGATCGTGCCGGCCCGCACGGCCGCGAACGCCAGCCCGCGGCTGATCCGGAGGACCGCCGCCACCTCGTCAACGGTCAGCACGACCGGTGTGTCGTCACTCGTGGTCATGCCGACACCTCCATGTCGAACCAGGTGGGCCAGATCTCGAACGGATGCCGCCCCAGCGCGACAGCTACCCGGTCGGCGGTGTCCCAGCGCAGACGGCTGCTCGACAGCACCCGATGCAGCGTCCGGCGAGGGAGCCGCAGACACAGCGACAGCTCGGTGAGCGGGACCCGGTGCTCCTCCGCGCGAGCCGTCAGCAGCCGCAACGCAGGCGCCGCCGGAAAGGTCGCTGTCACAGCACGACCGTCGTAAATGCGTGCGTGTGTGGCCCGTCGTACACGTCGCCGCGAACGTGCCACCGGGCGAGCTGTACTCCGGTCGTCAGCGGGTCGGGCTGCACGTGCACCACGACGTTCGCGACACCGCATCGAACGACGACCGCCTCGGCAGTCAGCCGCTCTGCGCGCGTACAGACCCCGGCCTGGTCCAACTGCGCGTGGACCGCCACGTCGCGCATGACCTGATACAGCACCGTCTCGTCGTGGACGGCGAAATACGCGCGTCCGACGAGCGACAGCTCACTGGCCGCGGCGGCCTCGTCGTGATGCTGGAGCGCCCGCAGGAACCGCAGCGCGATCTGCGTGATCGGTCCCGCCGGTGCCGTCTGAGCGTCGACCACGGTCGAGTCGTCCGCCACATCGCTCGCGATCCTCGGGGTCGGAGGCACAGTCGAAGCCGACGACGGTGACACAGGTACCTCGGACGAGCCGGTCCGCAGTGGTGACACAGGTGGGCGATGTGACGCGGACGCGCCACCCCCACATCCGGACAGCACCAATGCGGCCAGTACCGCGGTAGCACTGCCGAAACGAAAGCTGAGCGTGTGCATTGCGTTCTCCTCTCGCGCACCGCTGATCTGCGGCACAAGCGAGACCGAACGCCGACAGCCTCACCACCTGCTCACGAGCAGCTCACCTCCGCGCGGAGAACCCGAGAGCTTCCGGTGAACTGAGGCGAGCGCGCCGTGAGGCTTCATCTCGAACGCCGGTTGTGGCGCCAGTCCTTCGCATGGTGTCGGTTGCGCGGCGGCCCGTCTGGTCGCCGGCGGAACCGATCAGGAGGCGGCCATCACTTCACTTCTCGCAGGCCTGCTCCCGGCCGCCGGCGCCGCCCGGGCCGCCGTGCCCAGCGCAGACATCGGCATCCCTAACCCCATCGACACGATCAGCGGTCACGTCGGCAGCTACGTCGGTGGCCAGATCGTCGATGCGGTCACCGCGCTGCTGCGCGCCCTGTCCGACGACTTCCTGCGCCAGCTCGCCGCACCCGTCGCCCGCTACGTCCTGAGCACCCCGGACCTGATGACCGAACCGACGCTGCGCAGCTACTGGGCCGTGTCGATGTCCGCCCTGCTGGCGTGCGCCGGCTTCCTGGTGGCCCTGGGCGGCCTCGGCATCATCACCGGCCGCAGCACCCGGATCGGCCAGGCATCGCGGGTCGCCATCAGCACTCGACTGCCAGCGTGCGCACTGACCGCCTCGATCTCCTTGCCGCTCGTCGCCCTCGAAGTAGACCTCGCCAATCGGCTCGTGGGTGCGTTCGTCACCGACGGCTTCGCCTCTGGCAACAACCCGTTGTGGAACGCGCTGTCCGCCGCCGCGCACGGTGACGCCGGCGCCGGACTCGCGCTACTCGTCACCAGCGTCGTCGCCGTCGTGCTGCTCGTGGGGCTCGTCGTCGTCGGCCTCGCCCGCTGGGCAACGCTGTGGCTGCTGGTGATCCTGGCACCCGTCGCGATGGGCTTCGCGATCCTGCCCGGCGGCGAGGCGGTCGCCCGGCTGTGGTGGCGGCTCCAGCTCGCGACGGTGTTCCTGCCGGTGGTGAACGCCGTGCTCCTCGGCACCTACGTCGCGATGTTCACCTCCGACCGCAGCGGTCTGGTCGGTGCGCTGTCCGGCGTTGCGGTCCTGGCCCTCATGACAAAGCTCCCGTCCTGGGTCGCAGGAACGGCCGTCGGGGTCGACGGTCACGACGTCGCCCACCGGTTCCGCCGCGGGACCGCGGTTGTCCGCCGCGCCGCCGTCACAGCCGGCGCCGCCGCAGCGGGTGTGCCGTTCATCCCCGGTCGCGGGAGCTCAACTCGATCCGGCAATGGCGCCACGGAGAGCGGGGCCGGACTCCCCGGTGGGGTCACCCCCGTACCGGGGAGTCCGCGGGGGAGTCGGTGACGAGCACCCGCCTCCGCTGCACCCCCGCTGACCTGCGACTTCGTCGCAGGTGCTCGGTCGTGGGACCAGATCGGGGGCCAAACCCGGGCCCCCGATCTGGTCCCACTCCCTCGTCATGACCAAAAAAGAAGAGAGGGAGTGCGGCGGGGGCGCAGCGGAGGGGTCCGGAACTGAGAAGCAGCTTGCATCCATCGGCCTGCAAGCAAGTACCTGGGAGGGGGATGAGATGTGGACAACTCGAAAGCATCACCGTGAATGACGGCGGGAGCAGCCTGGACTAGCGAACTACAGGTATCGTGGTATCGTGGTATCACGACACCAAGGAGAGACGATGAAGCCCGACAAGCCACCGCACGAATTTCACCTCAAGATCGACCGCGACCAATACACAACGCTGAGCACATCGCTGACCGGCGAGGGGATTCGGCAGCTCGTGTCGCCCCCGATCCCGGTTGATCGCGACCTCTACCTAGTGCGGCCCGGGGATGATGACCTGCTGATCCAGGCCGCTGACGCAGTCAGCATCCGTGACGGGCTGCGGTTCTTCACGGCTCCCGGGCACATCAACCCCGGCTCCGGACGCCCCATCCCGTCTGGGCCGCCTCTCCGCGGAACGCGCTGATGCTGCCGCCCTCCGACAGCTCCTACCTGGACAATCGGGGCTTCAGGTGGGCGGCGTCTCAGGAACAGGGCGTCGTGTGCCTGGTCATCTTTGATTTTCAGTTGCCGCCGGGATTCAGCGCTTCGGTCGCTGATCTGTTGATCCATCTTCCGGCCGGCTACCCGGACACCCCGTTGGACATGTGGTGGTTTTCCCCTCGACTTACTCGCGCCGACGGGTCGGTCATCCCGGCGACCGAAAGCAGCGGCACGTATCTCGGACGAGAGTGGCAGCGGTGGTCGCGGCACTTCGCATCCGGGCAGTGGCGGCCAGGCGTTGACAGCATCGAAACGTATCTGGCACGCATTCGAGCGGATCTCTGCAGCAGCGTCAGGGTTGCTTCGTGAGCGGGCGTCCCGAAGTCACGCTCGTCATGACGGACGTGGTCGCCCGCGAACTCGCCGACGCCGCACGACTCGAGGTTGAGTCGGGGGCTGTCGGGCTCGCGGGCATCGTCCGGACGCGGCAAGGGATCCGTCTCCTGCTGACCCAGCTTTACTGGGTGCCAGAGACCGCTTACGAGCGTCGCGACGCCGACTGTTTGGTGATCACGTCGCCCGGATTCGTGCCAGCTTTACTTGCTGCCGAGAAGATAGGTCGGCTCGCGATTTGGATCCACACACATCCGCATGGGACCCCGGCTCCAAGCCCGCACGACGACGATGTCGACGCACTCTTGGCCTTCGTCTTTGCGGATCGAACCGGCTCCGACGTTTATGCCAGTCTGGTTGTGAGTCCCGCGAACTCGTGGTGGGGGTTCGACTTTACGGGCCGGGCATGGTTCGACTTGGATCAACCAACCGTCGGGCTGTTGGATCCAGTGCCTGTGGGCAGGACGCTCGTTGTCGGCGACCGCCTAGCCGTAACAGCGCCACACGGCGCGCCTGCCTTACACGACCCGGCTGACGACGATGCCATGTTCGGCCGACAAGTCAGGGCGTTCGGTGCACCGGTTCAGCGCGCTGTTGAACAACTGCGTGTAGCCGTAGTTGGCGTCGGTGGTACAGGCTCCGCGGTCACTGAGCAGTTGACGCGTTTGGGCGTTCGAGCGCTGACGCTGGTAGACCCCGACGTCCTCTCGGCATCCAACATCACGCGAGTCTTTGGCTCCACACCTGACGATGTGGGTCGCCCGAAGGTGGAAGTCGCAGCAGCACACGTACTTCGACTGGCCCCCTCCGCCTCCATCCGGACGATCCGCGGCAAGGTGACGGAGCTCGCCATCGCGAAGGAGCTACGCGATTCGGATGTGATCTTCGGATGCACGGACGACAATGCCGGGCGGCAGGTGCTCAGTCGTCTGTCGGCCTACTACCTGCTACCGGTAATTGACATGGGTGTGCTGCTCGACAGCGTCGGCGGGCACCTGAACGGCATTTTTGGACGTGTCACGACGCTACTGCCCGGCGCGGCCTGCCTGATCTGTCGGGGCCGCGTCGATCTGGCTAGGGCCACCGCAGAGCTTTTGCCTGCAGCTGAACGCCACGCGCGGATTCAGGAGGGCTATGCGCCTGAACTCCCGGGCGTCGAACCCGCGGTTGTTGCCTATACAGCGTTGACAGCATCGCTGGCGATAAACGAACTACTCGATCGACTTGTGGGTCACGGCCCACGGCCAAGCCCGACGGAGCTGCTCATCCGCGTCCACGACCGAGAGCTCAGCACGAACAACAAGGCGTTCGGTGTGGGGCACTACTGCGATCCGTCCGGGCCAACTATCGGCGCGGGAGATCGGGAACTCTTTCTGGAGCAGGTGTGGGCCGGCTAGCGCGGTCGGACGGCGACGGTGCGCGATTGGCGCGCATTCCGTGGTGGGCTTGGTTCCCGTCCCGTCGCATCCGCCTGGTGGCTACGGCCACCGCCGCCGACGAGGTGCCAGTGCGACTTCCCAAACTCGGAGCGGTGGTCGTCGGGGAGGGCGCTCGCCAACAGTGGCTCATTCTGGACTGCCCCGCTTGTCGGGGGCGGCATCGGTTGATGCTTAACCTCGCCAGCTCGCGGCGTCCTCGTTGGACGGTCAGCGGCCGTCGCCGTATCACCGTTAGCCCGAGCGTTGACGCGACCCCAACTGAGGGCCGATGTCACTTCTGGATTCGAAACGGCCGTGTGGTGAACGCACGTCATGCCTGACCGACGTGTCACTACGAATCGAGTAAGTCCCCCATGGGTGACGGGAGAATCTAGAAATGACGAACGGAATCACTGAAGAGGCGGAATCAGGCGACAGTGTGGCTTCCCCGCCTCACTCGACTGAGGCTGCCCGCTCCACCTCGGACGGGCCGCCCGTCCCGCCACAGTCACCACTCTTCCGGGCCCTTAACAGCGCCCGCTACAACCGCCAGGACATGATCCGCGAGATCGAGGGGTACACGGGCCGCCCCCTCATCTGCATGTTGTTTGGTCGAGAAGCGCCCCTCGACCGAGGGCACTTTCCAGCGGTTGTGGACCTCGTTCACGGCATCCCGTTGAACGCTCACTTCGACGTTCTTTTGCATAGCCTTGGGGGCGATCTCGACGCGGCCGCCAAGATCGCATTTCTATTACGACGGACAGCTGGCGACCGCGGAAGCATCAGGGTCATCGTGCCCGACAGCGCTAAGAGCGCCGGGACTCTCATCGCCCTGGCCGGCGACCGGATCTGCATGAGCGACACGTCCGAGCTCGGGCCTATCGACCCACTGATAGCGGTCCAGCACGCCGATGGCAGCAGGACCTACAGGCCAGCACAGGCTTGCCTGGACGCCTACAACACAACAGTTAAGGAGGCTTCGGCCGCTGCTCGCCTGGACGCGGACGCCGTGGAAGGCGTTTCGCTCACCCCACCGGCTGCATCGGCTGCGGACCGAGTTCCGACCTGGGTCTGGGAGACGCTGCTCAACCAGCACGATCCCGCAGTTGTCGAAATGAGTCGCAAGGCCTTGCGAAGGTCCCGAAAGTACGCCGAGGACATCCTCCGTGACGGCATGTTCCGAGATGGCGGCCAATGGACGAAGGTCGCTAGTGATCTAAGTGATAACAGCCGCTGGCTGACGCACGGAGCAGTGATCGACGCTCGCGTTGCGGCGACCGAGGTGGGCCTTGTCGTGGACCACTTCGCCCGAGCGGACGCCCTGTGGCAAGCCTTCTGGCGGTTGTACTGCGTGCAGCGAATCGAGCTCGCGAGCGATACAGCACTATTTGAATCGAATTTCGCGTCGTTGAAGTGGTGATCCTCGCGATAGTTGCTTGGCAATACAGCCATGCCACCCCCATAGTGTGGTATCGCGGTATCAGGCGAACCGTAAAAACACTGGAAGAGATGAAGGCGAACATCATGGACATGAAGAACATGACGCTTCGCCTGCCACTAGAGCAGGCCGAAGCGCTGGAGTTAGTGGCAACGGTCGACGGCAAGCCGATGAGCGAGGAGATCCGGGAGGCGCTCATGGCTCATGTGGATCAGCGCCGAAAGGATCCAGAGTTTCAGGATCGGCTCAAGCGAGTGATGAGCGAAAACGCGTCGGCGCTCAAACGTCTGACCAGCTGACGTTCAGCGCCCATCGATGACGGTTCACATTGACGTCGCAGACTGGGTTGCCATCGTCTTCGGCTCCGCCTCGAGTCTTACCGTGGCGGACCTGGGCGCTATGCGGACGGACGTTGCTGTCGCAGCGCTGTCGGTCACTCGCGCAACCGTGGCTGGCAGTGACCTGTACCCCGATGACCACATGAAGGCGGCGGCGCTGCTATCGGAGCTCCTGATTCGCGCCCCACTGAGTATTGACGTCTTCAATCGGGAGATCGCGGCGGTGACGACGTTGATGTTTCTTGACCAGAATGGTCACGCGTGGCGTCCCTCCCCAACGCATCTCCCATATTGGATCAGCGAGACCTGCCGCGGCCGCTTAGGTGTTCACTCGCTCGCCCAAGCCATCGCGGATGAGTGCGTTTGCCCTTGAGGCGACTCCGGTTCGGCGGAACCGCGAGGACGTCCGAACTCGTTCGGCGGTGCTGACGGGCTCCATCGTGGTCGTGGTCAAAGAATCTGTGACACCTCGCGTCTCACAAGCCGGGACGGCGCGATCGGTGGCCCGACAAGCCCGCAGGTCAGACGCACTATGACGAATTCGGCGGCATAGAACGACAGGCGCTCGACCGGACTACCTCATAAGCGCTTGCTCGAAGAATCGCTCGTGTGCCCCCCACCAGTGCCGGCGCCGGTCGAAGCGGGTGACCCCACCCAGCTCCTCGAGCATCTGACGAAAGTTCTCATCGCCCGCGGCCACTCGCCGGAGCACGAATTCACCGCTTCGTGCCATCAAGTCCCGCAGGACGTCAAGCAGGGTCGCCCGTGCTGCTCCGTCCAAGCCATAGCTGTCCGCGACCAGGCGAAGACGACCGGGTAAGTCCGCAGCTAGCCAGCCGCGGCTCGCAGCTGTCTCTTCGTCATCGAGTGGGACGCACATCCTCGCCATCTGTGCGATGTCGTAGACCGCACGTCCTGGCGCGGCGAAGTCGAAGTCCAAGAGCGCGACCGCGACTCCTTCGCGGAACACGACGTTTTCAAGACAGACGTCGTTGTGACAGATCATCGTTCCGCCGGCAGGGTCTGCTAGTTCTGAGTTCCAAGGCAGGCCGGTGTCGGCGAAGCCTCGGGAAGCCTCGTGAAATTGACCCATCAACGTCGAGATCGACGCGAGCGCCTGGTCGCTCTGCGCCCAGGCGGGGTACGGCGTCAGAGGCACGTCCCCCTCTATGAACATCAGTCGTTCTCGCCCGTCGTCGGCTATCCCGACGGGTAGTGACGCGTTCTGGAAACCGTTGTCGTGTAGAGCCTTTAGAAACGCATGAACCGCGGGCGTGAACGTGTGAGCCGGACGCAGTACATACGGACCAAGCCGGGTCACTGCCCCGGCGTTCGCGACCCCCCCCGGAGCGGCTGTTCGTCCACACTCCGAGTCTCGTGCACCGCAACGACTCGTGCCCCAGCTGCAGCCTTCCCGCGATCGTGTCCTCAGCAACCCGTGGTCACGCCGTGGTCACAGACTCCGAGACGACGGGTGTCATGGGCCATCACGTCGCGGTATGTTACTCGGACAAACCCGCAGGTCAGAGGCACTCTGACGGATTCGGCGGCATAGGACGACAGGCGCTTGACCGGGCTACGGATCAAGAGGTTAGGGGTTCGAATCCCTTCGGGCGCACCCTGCGATGTCTCGGGACACCGTTCCCAGGTGTCTCGGGACATCGTTCACGTTTTTGGCTGGGGTTGGTAGTCCCTGCTGGGGTCGAGTTCGAGCTCGCGCAGGAGCTTCCGCTGGTCGTGACGAGGCTGCATGCGCTCAAGACCTTTGGTGCCACCCTCGCGATCGACGATTTCGGAACGAGTACTCGTCCCTGTCACACCGGCGTCGCCTGCCCGTCGACATCCTCAAGATCGACAAGTCGTTCATCGACGGCATCGCCACCGAACCATCCGAATGGGCGCTGACCAGCGCGATCATCCGACTCGGCGACAGCCTGAAATGACCACGGTCGCCGAAGGCATCGAAACCGGGGCCCAGCTCGCCCATCTGCGGACGCTCGACGTCGATCTCGGCCAGGGTTACCTGTTCGCCAAGCCCCTGGACTCGCTCGGCATCGGGACCCTGCTCGACTCCGCCCCTGGACGAGCGTTTCTGTAACAGCCGCGTCGCGGATCTCGCCGCCGTCCCAACCATTGGGATGACGTCGTGCGGACGTCCCTTCCCGCCGACCGCGAGGCAGTGTTCACTGGGCCGTTGAAACAGTGACGCAAGCGACGAACCGGCCGAACGGGGAAATCTCGCGTGAGCGACCTGCAGAGGTACGACGAGCAGTCTGACGCCGCCGGCACCAGCCGACGGCGCTTCCTGACCTACCTCGTCGCGGCACCGACCCTCGCCGTCGCGGTGCAGTACGGGCTGCTCGATGGGGTCGCGGAGGCGGTCGTCCCGACGCAGCCGCAGCCCGCAGACAACTTCGACCTGGGCGACTTCCTGATCCTCGCCGGCAAGAGCACCGAGGACAAGCTCATCGTCATCGAGGTCGACAAGGCCGGCAAGGTGCACTGCGCGCTGCCTCGTGAGGAGGTCGGGCAGGGCATCACGACGTCAGTCGCGATGCTCATCGCGGAGGAGATGGACCTCCCGCTCGCCAGCGTCACCGTGACGCTGGCGCCGGCGCGTCCGGAGCTGCAGTACAACCAGATCACCGGCGGGTCCAACACGATCCGCTCTGTCTACGGCCCTACTCGTACGGCGGCTGCGGCCGCTAAGGCTCGCTTGATCGCTGCGGCAGCCGAGCGCACCGGCGTGCCGCGCGCGCGGCTGCAGATGCGCGATGGCGACGTCGTGGGTGGCGGGCACAGCATCGCGATCGGCGATCTCACCGAGGCAGCTGCCTCGCCGCGTCTCGCTGGCGTCACGGTCGCGGTGAAGGACCCCTCCACGTTCACGCTCGTCGGCAAGCCGACCAACCGCAAGGACGCCCGGGCGATGGTCACCGGGCAGCAGAAGTACACGAACGACCTCGAGCCGGTGCCCGGCCTGCTCCGTGCGATGGTGCGCCGGCCGCCGACGATCAACGGCACCGTCAAGGCGATCCTCAACGAGGCCGCGATCAAGAAGATGCCAGGGATCCGCGGGCTTGCGATCATCCCCACCGGCGTCGCGGTCCTGGCCGACACCTTCGGGCAGGCCCTCGACGGCAAGGAGGCCCTCGAGGTCTCGTGGAACCCGGGGACCGTCGATGCCGAGGACAACAAGAGCATCCTCTCCAAGCTCAAGGCGCTGAACGCGCCGCTCGGCCCGGCGCTCGGCACCGTGGTCGAAGGCGAGTTCGACTTCGCGTTCGTCAACCACGCGCCGATGGAGACCATCACCGCGATCGCGGACATCAAGGCCGACCACGGGACGGTGTGGGCAGGCATGAAGATGCCGATCGTCGCTGCGCAGTTCATCGAGGACGACCTCGGGTTCGCCCGCGGTTCGATGACCGCGATCGTCACGCAGGGCGGCGGCTCGTTCGGTCGCCGGCTGTTCTTCGACGGCGCGCTCGAAGCCGCCCGCATCTCCAAGGCGGTCGGCAAGCCGGTCAAGCTGATGTGGACGCGCGTCGACGACATGCGGCACGGCCGCGCGCGGGCCGCGAGTCATCACCTCGTTCGCGCAACGATCACCGGCAACGACGTCGTGCGGTTCGAGCACCACGTCGCCAGCGTCGAGACCGACTGGCGGCACGGCCTCGGCGAGATCATGACGGCCAACGGCGCTGCGTTCGGCGATCCGTCGGTCGTCCCGATATCGGCCGGCGGCGACGCGACTTTCTCGCAGTCGGTGTTCGGCAGCACCGTCAAGTCGCCCTACAACCTCGGCCCGACGACGCAGATGCTCAACGAGGCCAATCTCGTCATGCACACCGGCGCCTGGCGGTCGGTCTACTCCGCCAACACCCGCGGCGCCGAGGAGATCATTGTCGACGAGGTCGCCAAGGCACTGGGCAAGGACCCGGTGGCCTTCCGAATCGAGTACGCCAAGGACCCGCGCTACGCCGCCGTCATCAAGAAGTGCGCCGAGCTCGGATCATGGGGCAAGGCCATGCCGACCGGTTTCGCCCAGGGCTTTGGCTTCCACGCCGAGTACAAGTCGTGCTCGGCCTACCTCGTCGAGATCGATGCGCGCGACCCGATGAAGCCGCGGGTCATCAAGGCGGCGATCGTCGGGGACTACGGGCGACCCATCAACCCGCGCGGGCTCGAGTCGCAGCTGCTGGGCGGCCTCACCGATGCGATCTCGACGACGCTGCGGGCCGGGTTGCACATCGACAAGGGTCTTGCGTTGGAGGGCAGCTACTCGCAGTTCCACTTCGCGCGGCAGAAGGATGCGCCGCGCGAGGTGAAGATCCACATCATGCCGCCGACGACGGGTGATCCTGGCGGTGCCGGCGAGCTCGGGGTGCCCGCAGCGGTCGGTGCCGTCGCCAACGCCTACGCCCGGGCGACGCACACCAAGCCGCGCAGCTTCCCGATCATCTTCCCGGTCGACTTCACCCCGTTCACCAAGGGCACGGGCTCGACCCGCGTCCAGCCCCGCTAGGAGCGCGACGTGCCCCAGTACTCCTTCACGCTGAACGGCAAGACCGTCCAGGTCGACGCACCAGGCGACCTGTCCGTCCTGTGGGCGCTGCGCGACAAGCTCGGTGTCACGGGGCCCAAGTACGGCTGCGGCATCAACGTCTGCAAGGCCTGCACCAGCCACCTCGACGGCAAGGCGTTCAACCCCTGCGTCACCAACCTCCGTGATGTCGCCGGCAAGCAGGTCACGACGATCGAAGGCCTCGCGGACGGCGACAACCTGCACCCGGTGCAGGAGGCGTGGCTCGAGCAGGACGTCGCGCAGTGCGGCTACTGCCAGCCCGGCCAGATCATGGCCGCAGTCGCCTTGCTGAAGCGCACGAAGAACCCGACCGACGAGGAGATCGACGCGATCGAGAACGTCTGCCGGTGCGGCTCCTACTTCCGCATCCGGGAGGCCATCAAGGCTGCTGCGGCGAAGATGGCCACGCCTGTCGCCGGCCCGGCCACGGGCGGCGCCAACGGGATCCCCGATGTTGCGCCCGAGCAGCTGCCCGCCACCGGGTTGGACGCCAAGACCGCCGCCGTCGGCGCTGCCGCGTTGGGCGCTGCCGCTGTCACCGCTCTCCTCCGCGACGACGCACTGGCCGCCGAGGACTGATCATGCGCGACCTCGTGCCGCAGCTGCGGGCGCTGTGCGACAGCGACCGCAGGTTCGCGCTCGCCACCGTCACCAGCACCGCCGGCAGCACGCCCCGGCCGGTGGGCACCGTCATGGCGGTGGCGGCAGACGGCGAGGTCGTCGGGAGCCTGTCCGGCGGGTGCGTCGAGGCCGCCGTCTATGACCTGGCGCAGCTGGTGCTGTCGGAGCGACGTCCGCAGCAGGCGTCGTACGGCATCACCGACGATGACGCCTTCGCGATCGGGCTCACCTGCGGTGGCACGTTGCAGGTCCTCGTCGCCGAGCCGGACCGCGAGGTGCTGGACGAGCTGCTTCGCCGGCTGGTGCTGGACGAGCCCTGCACCCTCGCCACCGTCGTCTCAGGACCCGCGGCGGTCGGTGCGCAGCTGCTCGTGACCGCGCTCGAGGCCGTGGGCTCGCTCGGCAACGGCGGCCTTGACGTCGCCGCGACCGCCGATGGTCGTGGTGTGCTGGCGGCTGGACAGAACGGTTTGCGGCACTACGGCGCGCACGGCGAGCGGCGCCTCGACGACGTGACCGTGCTGCTGCAGTCGTTCACGCCGCCGCCGCGGATGCTCGTCTTCGGCGCGACGGACTTCGCCGGTGCGCTGACGCGGATGGGCTCCTTCCTGGGCTACCGGGTGGTGCTCTGCGACGCGCGTCCGGTCTTCGCGACGACGCGCCGGTTCCCGGCGGCGGACGAAGTCGTCTGTGACTGGCCGGACCGCTACCTGGCGGCTGAGGTCGCGGCCGGGCGCGTCGACGTCCGCACCGTCATCGCGGTCGTCACGCACGACCCGAAGTTCGACGTGCCGCTGCTGGCCGTCGCGCTGGCATCGCCGGCCGGCTACGTCGGCGCGATGGGCAGTCGCCGTACGCACGACAAGCGCATGACCGAGCTGCGCGCCGCCGGCGTCGACGAGCTCGCGCTTGGGCGGCTTCGTTCGCCCATCGGGCTCGACATCGGCGGCCGTACGGCGGAGGAGACCGCGGTGTCGATCGCCGCGGAGCTGGTGCAGGCGCGATGGGGGGGCAGCGGTCTGCCGCTCCGCTCGGCCGACGGCGCGATCCACTGGAGCGTCACGGACGGGATCGCGTTGGCCCCGTGAGCGTGGCCGGCCTGTTGCTCGCTGCCGGCGCGGGCCGACGAATCGGCGGGCCCAAAGCACTGCTGCAGCTCGACGGCCGCACCTTCGTCGAACGCGGCGTGACGCTGCTCCGCGATGCCGGCTGCGATCCCGTGCTCGTCGTGCTGGGCGCCCGCGCCGAGGACGTGTGTCCCTTCGTGGTCGCTGATGTGGTCGTTGCAGTCGACTGGCAGGAGGGTGTCGGCGCATCCCTTCGAGCCGGGCTTTCCGCGCTCGCGAGCAGAACCGCCGCGGCCTGCGTGGTGGCGCTCGTGGACCAGCCACTGATCTCCGTCGAAGCCGTCCGCCGGCTGCTTGCCGTCGCTGGCAAGGCCGATGCCGCGGTGGCGACGTACGGCGGGGAGCCTGGACACCCCGTGCTGCTGGACCGGCTGGCCTGGGACGACGTGGTGGCGCAGGCGATCGGCGACGTGGGCGCGAGGGCCTGGTTGCGCGCGCACCCCGCGCGAGTGCTGAGCGTCCCGTGCGACGGCCTCGGCTCGGCTGCCGATGTAGACACCCCAGACGACCTCGTGCGGCTGCGGACCGGAGTACCGAACGAGCCCCGTCGCTGAGTCGCCCGGGGCCTCACAGCCCGCCGATGCGGTCGCGGCCGATTGCCTTGCCGGGATCACGCAGGAGCGGCCGATCCAGCTGTCGCGCCAGAAAGGCCTGGCTCGCGGTGCTGTCCCGCCATGACCCCTGCGGCCCCGTGCACGCCGCCGAGACGCAGCCGTCGGCGTAGGAGACTCAAGACGCGACCCTGATCGTCGATCGTCATGTCCTGGAAGTCGTACAGGTTCAGGCAGGCGTACTGCGCATCGCCCCGGTACGTCGCTATGCAGCCGCGCTGGACCGGGTCGTCCCCCGTCACGCTGCGGACCTTCCAGTGACTGCCGCTGTCGGTGGAGATGGCGAGGTAGAGGTACCACGGTGTGGTCTGCCACGCCGTCGGTGCACCTGCGGCGTCGTACGGCGGTTCGATCGCCCCGCCCTGCGACGTGCCGTAGTACATGACCGCGACTCGGCCGGCGTCGCCGGCGACTGCGTCGGGAAAGACGGCGTTCTGGATACCGAAGGGCCCACCGACGTCGACCGGTTGGGACCACGTGCGTCCGTCGTCGTGCGAGATGACGACGGACGGGTGTCCCTCGTCGACGGTCGAGAGGTAGACCGTGCCACTCGCGTCGACGGCCACCCGGCTGTCGCCGAAGTTGTGGCCGTAGTTGTACGCCGACGTGTCCGGCCCGGTCGGGTCGTCGTCGGTGTCGCCCGGCCCGGGAAACTCGTCGTGCACGGTGCCGACGATCGAGACGGCCCAGGTCTGGCCGTTGTCGCGGCTGATCGCGACGCCCTGGTGCTGGTGGCAGTCCATGATCGGGTAGAAGACCGTTCCGGTCGCCGGCGAGACGCTGACATGTCCCGCCGCGTCGTTGCAGTAGACCCCGTAGATGGTGTCGGCGTTCACGAAGACCGGTGGGCCCCAGGTGAGGCCGCCGTCATCGCTGCGCTCGCACTGGTTCTGCCCGTGCCCGCCGGGCGCCTCCGGACCGGTCACCGCGAGCGCGCTGCCGGTCTTGATGTGATCGTTCTTCGCGCAGTAGTACGTCGCGCGCGGGTAACTGCGGATGCCGAGCGGTCGCGGTGCGGCGTACGGTCCGGTGGCGATGCTCTGGTGATCCAGGGCAGGTTGCTCGAACGGCGTCTCACCCACCGTCCACGATCGACCGCCGTCGTCGCTCACCACCGACGTGGCTGCGCCACTCGGCGCGTCGAGGTGGGTGAGGAAGGTGCGCCCCGTGACGTTGTCGATCCACAGGTACGGGTCCTGCGTGAAGACCGAGGCCTGCGGCGTCGCATCGCTCCATGTCGGGCAGCTGTCACCGGCGAACGAGGCCCGCGCCGTCGTGAGGTTCATCTGCACCAGTACGTCTGACGTCCCGGGCAGTGCGCCCAGGGATGTCTCACCAGCGACGCTGCGCCAGTACGGCCGCGTGTGCGCCGCGCCGAACGTCGTGTCCATTGCCGGCTGGTCCCGGTAGAACGAGTCCTCCGTCGGTGCCGAGCAGGTGAGCAGCTGCGGTCCACCCGCGGTCACTCGTGCATCGGAGCCGTCAGCGTGCGCGCCTGCGCCTGCGCCGGCGACCAGCACCAGACCGACAACGGTGACGCCGACCGCCGACACCTGTCGAGCCCGGCGAAGTCTCAGGTGCCGCGCACGGCCCTCGTTCGAGATCGCGTACCGCATGGTTTCCCCCCACGTTTCCGATGCTTCGTCGACGGGGCGTGACCATCCGCGTTACGACGTCACCCGTGCCGTAACGAGCCGGGGCGCGACGCTCAGCTGGTCAAGAACGCGTCCGAGCCGAGGCCGCAGGCGCGCGCGGCCCGTCTCGCGTCCGCACGGGCTCGTTCGGCCGCGCGCGTCACGTCGGCGGGCCCCCGCCGGCGCCAGGCGACGTCGATGTCGTGGAGGTCCTGGTGCAGCCGCACCACGGCGTCGTGCAGCCTCGAGTCCGCGACCTGCCGTACGTGAGCATCCAGCCGGTTGGCGGTGGCCACCGCCTGCGCTCGCGTCGGAGTGCCTGCCAACCCCGCACCCGTCAGCTCGCGACTCAGCGCTGAGCACAGCGCGTCGTTGTCGGCCTTGCTGG
This sequence comes from Actinomycetota bacterium, assembly GCA_033851845.1. GTDB lineage: Bacteria > Actinomycetota > Actinomycetes > Mycobacteriales > SCTD01 > RYN-124. The sequence goes on along the minus strand of JAWWOH010000041.1, from coordinate 12,858 downwards.
CCGACGTGCCGCACGCCGCTGTCGCCATCAGCACGGCAGCGGTGCACGTCGCGACGATGCCCCTCATCCGCCCAGCAGCAGGAAGAGACCGCCGAGCGTGAAGGTCACCATCACGGCGAGCAGCGGGTACTGGCTGATCCGCGCTGCGGCCCGATGCCCGGGACCCGCGAGCCGAACGGCGCGCTCGTGCGCCAGGACGACGCCGATGATGTGGCCGCCGACGATCGCCGCGACCTGGACGAGGCTGATGGTGCGCGGACTGACCGCGGTGTAGTCGACGGCGTTCTGGGCGGTGCCGAACAGGTCCCAACCGCGGGCGAACGGGTCGCTGGCCAGGATGTAGGTGAGCTGCCCGTCGAGCATCAGCAGCGAGAAGTAGTGGGCGATGGCATAGCCCGCCGCGATGGGGATCACGGAGTGCGCGTACTGCGCCGGGCCGTCGTCTCGTCCGCTGGTGCGTCCCGCGACGGTGGTGGCGACGACGTACATCGCGGCGACGAGGACGAGCATCGTGACCAGACCGATCAGCTGCGGACGAGTCGCGGCGTCGCCTGCGATGCCGTAGCCGTTCTGCCACCAGGTGGTGCGCGTCACGCCGTCGAACGCGGTGCTGCCGACGAGGACGACGACGACCGCTGCGAGCCCCCGCTCTTCTGGCAGGCCGGCGGCGCCGTCGAGCGGGTTGCGCACGACGAGCGCGCCGTCGTCGCGGCGACCGAACGGCGACAGGCGGCCGACGAGCGTGCTGTAGACCTCGAACCCGTCGCCACGCGCGAACCAGCCCTCGCCGTACCAGAGCGCCGCGGCCAGCTGGACGATCGCGTAGACCACGACGTACGTCCCGACGATGACCGGCCGGGACTTGCCAGGGAAGGCGAGCTCGAGGAAGACGAAGCTCAGCAGCGCGACGACGGCCGGCCAGTAACCCAGCCTGGGAAGTGCGTCGGCTCCCGGCGCTTCGCCACTGGCTCGAGTCAGCAGCCAGTGCAGGCTTCGCAGCGGGTTCAGCCGTCGCCACACCGGGCCCAGGACGAGACTCGCGAAGACCAGCCCGACCCAGAACTGGATGTAGAACGCCCAGGGCGCCAGGTTCGCCGGGATGTCACTCGGCCCGGTGAAGGCCACCGCGACAACGACCCCCCACATCGCGAGCGCGATCACCCGCAGCACGACGGTCGTCACCGCGCTGTCGCCGACGATCTGCACGACGCGAGGCAGCGGTCGGCCGGCTTCGCTGCCTCGCAGGCGCGGATCCGGCCACAGCGCGCCGAGCGCGACGAAGGAGATCAGGACCGCCAGGCCGCCGCCGATGATGGCGAAGCTGACCGGGATCGGCAGGTCTGCGCGGGTCCCGACGCCGTGCGCCAGGAAGACGGTGGGTGTCACTGGATCTGGAGCGTGACGAGGCGGTGCTTGAGCTTCTCCAGCTCAACCTCGAACCGGCCGGGCAGCGTGGCCTTGAAGGTGATGGTGACGGTGCCGCCCTTCGCGACGTCTGCCGACTTGTCGTAGCCGTGGAAGTGCACCTCGTCGGCGACGTCACTCGTGACGACAAGAGCGACGCGGCTGTTGTGCCTGACCTTCACCAGGCTGCCGACGCCGCTGACCTTGCCGCCGGCGTACGTGATGCGGATCGTCTGGTCCACTGCCGGAGCGGTGGGACTCGGTGCCGCGGTGGCACTCGCGGGTGGTGCGGCCGTCGGCGAGCTGGCGGCGGCCGATGGCGACGGTGCAGGGGAGGGCGAGGGCTGGCTCTTGCCGGCGCAGCCGGTCAGGGCCAGGGCGGCGGCGAGTGCAAGAGCAGGGGGAATGCGGGTCATGACTGAGCTCCGATCGATCGGGTCGGTGCGGACGGGTCGTGCGCGGGTCAGGCCGAAGCGGCTGACAGGGCACGAGCCGGCGGACCGCGCCGGACCGGTCGGAGGGAGCACCAGGGAGAGGCCTGCCACGACGGCTCCGCACAGGGCAGCGCCGTCGCGTCAACGTCGGTCGTGGCAGGCAGGACGCCGCGGATCGCCAGGCGGCCGCAGAGCAGCTTCAGTCGTGCGGATATCAGCTCGAGGGCACGCGCCAGCTGCCACAACCGGTGCTCGCCGCGCGCGAGCGTGATGGCAGCCACCACGACCGCGACGGCGTGCAGGCCCAGCATCGGCAGGCTCGGCCCGGCGGCAGCGTGCGCCGGCCCACGGCAGGTGAGCTCGAGAATCCCGTGACCGAGCACCTGCCCGAGTCCGAGCCAGCCGACCAGGAAGCCCGTCGAACGCTCGCGGGACAGCTGCGTCCACGTGGAGGCGCCGAGCAGCAGAACGACCAGTGCGATGCCGACGACGCTGACGCAGCCGCCGGCGGATGCGTGAGCAGCGGCGCTCAACGTCGCTGACGGCAGAACCACCAGAACGGTCCGGGCAAGGCGCAGCGCACCGCGTCCTGGCCGAACAGGCACGTGGTCACCCACCTTTCGAGGAAGGTCCGTCGACACATTCTCGTGGGTCGCTGTCAGGCCCGTGTGAGGGCATGGCGCACGGGGCACATCTCGAGCGTGTCGTCCGAGGATCCATCCACCGAGGTGCAGGTGGAGCTTCCGCCCGATCTGACCGCCGCGCGCGAGGCGCGGGCGGCCACCCGGCGGGTGCTGCCGCGCTGGTCGCTGGGTGCGCTGCTCGAGCCGGTCCTGCTGGTGGTCTCGGAGCTCGTCGGCAACGCCGTCCGGCACGGTCGTCCGCCGGTCGGCCTGCGGCTGCGCAAGGCCGGCCGCGGCGTACGGGTCGACGTCCATGACGAGAGCGCCGGCGCGCCCGCCGCTGCGCACGCAACGGGGGACGCCGAGTCCGGCCGTGGCCTGTTGCTCGTGGACGCCGTCGCCGCCGAGTCGGGCGTCGAGCAGATCGAGGGTGACGGCAAGGTGGTCTGGGCACGGGTGGAGCCCGAGCCGAACGGACGCTGATCGCCCGCGTGGAAGACTCCGGCCGTGGCGTCGGCGGAGCTTCCTGAGTCCCGCGATGACCCCACCAGTTACGCCGGGGCACTGCACGAGCTGCTGACGGGCTCGCACCTGGCCTCTCCCGAAGACCTCCCCGACCTCGCGCAGCGCGCGGCAACTCGCCTCGGCGTGAGCGAGGTCGTCCTGCATCTCGTCGACTACGAGCAGCAGGCGCTCACACCGGTCGCCGCCGCCGGCGTCAAACCACGCGACGTCCAGTCCGTGGAGGGCACCGTTGCGGGTCGCGCCTTCCAGCGCGTCGAGCCGCAGGACGTGGCCGCCTCCCCGGACGAGCGACGGATCTGGCTGCCGCTCCTTGACGGCGTTGAGCGCCTCGGCGTGCTCGAGGTGCTCGCGCCGGGCACCGCACCCCTGGCCGACCCGCTGATCCGGCAGCTCGGCCAGTTCGCTCACCTGCTCGCCGAGCTGATCCTGAGCAACGCGCAGTACACCGACACCTACGAGTGGGTACGCCGACGCAATGCGATGACGTTGCCCGCAGAGATGCAGCACGCCCTGCTCCCACCGCTGACGTTCGGGACGAAGCGGGTCATCATCAGTGGACTGCTCGCTCCGGCGTACGAGGTCGGTGGGGACGCGTTCGACTACGCGCTCAACGGCAACATCGCGCACGTCGCCGTCTTCGACGCGGTTGGCCATGGGTTGCACGCCAGTCTGCTCGCCAACCTCGCGGTGTCCTGCTATCGCAACAGCCGTCGCGCAGGTCTGCCGCTGGAGGCCTGCGTCGAGGCGATCGACGCTGCCCTCGCCGACGGCTTCGGGGTAGAGCGCTACGTCACAGCGGTGATCGCGCAGCTGGACGTCGACACCGGATCGTTCCGGTGGGTCAACGCGGGCCACCCCCCGCCGATGCTGCTGCGCGACGGCCAGCTCGTGAAGGAGCTGCTGTGTGAGCCGGCACTGCCGCTCGGCATGGGCTCGCTGACGGGCGCTGCGGTCTACGTGTCCTGCGAGGAGTCGCTGCAGCCAGGTGATCGCGTGCTGCTGGTGACGGACGGCGTCGACGAGGCCAGGACCGAGGACGGCAGCTTCTTCGGTCGCGACCGGCTGGCCGAGTTCGCCGCCAAGGAGCTGGCGTCCGGGCTGCCGACCCCCGAGGTCATGCGGCGCCTGCAGACGGCGATCCTGCGCTACCAGACCGGTCAGCTGCAGGACGACGCGACGACGCTGTTCGTGGAGTGGCTTACCGGAAGCTCCGAGGACCTGACGATCTGACGCGAACCAGGCGTTGTTGCGAATAGGTTGCAACAGCGGCGTCGCCGCCCTAACGTCGGGGCATGCTCCTCGACGCCACTGCCCCGGCGCCCGTCCGCAAGCGCCTCGTCCACTTCGACCGCGACGAGAAGGTGCGCCTCGGCCTGCTCTTCGGCGCCGTCGCGGCACTGCACATGATCGGGTTCGGGCTGTTCGCGCACTACAACTCCATTGCCAAGTACCACCAGATCGCGGACAGCAAGGGCACCCTGCTGTACGCCGGCGCCGCGTCGCTGGCCTACGTCTTCGGCTTGCGGCACGCGTTCGACGCCGACCACATCGCTGCGATCGACGACACGACCCGGTTGCTGCTGCAGAAGGGCAAGAAGCCGCTCGGTGTCGGCTTCTGCTTCTCGCTCGGCCACTCCACCGTCGTGTTCGCGCTGTCGTTCGGCATCGCCGTCGCGGCCAAAGCGGCGGTCGGGTTCCAGGAGCAGTTCGCCGGGTTGGGGGGCGTCATCGGTGCGAGCGTGTCCGGCGTCTTCCTCTACGTCATCGCCGGCTTCAACTTCGTGATCCTGCTGGGCATCCTGCGCACCTGGCAGGACATGAAGCGCGGCGACTACACGCCGGAGCAGCTCGACGAGCTGCTAGCCCAGCGGGGGATGATGAACCGCATCTTCAAGGGCCGCTACAACAAGTTCATCAACCACTCGTGGCAGATGTACCCCGTCGGCATCCTGTTCGGGCTCGGCTTCGACACCGCCACCGAAGTCGGCTTCCTCGCCATCTCCGCCACCGCGGCGACCGCAGCGGTCGGGTCGGGCGTCAGCCTGCCGCCGCTGGCCATCATCGCGCTGCCCGTCATCTTCGCCGCCGGCATGTCGCTGATGGACACCTTCGATGGCGTCTTCATGTGCAAGGCCTACGACTGGGCCTTCACGAACCCGCTGCGCAAGATCTTCTACAACATCTCGACGACCGGGTTGTCCATTTTCGTGGCGTTCGTCATCGGCACGATCGAGCTGGTGAGCGTCATCAGCCGCAAGGGCGGTTTCGCCGACGTACAGCCGTTCGCCTACATCGGCGACATCGACCTGAACCGCATCGGCTACTTCATCGTCGGTGTGTTCCTCGTCACCTGGCTCGGCAGCGTGGCGGTCTGGAAGTACGGGCGCATCGAGCAGCGCTACAGCGGGCACCTCAGCCGGCATGCCGAGCCCGTGGTCACCGTCGACTGATCATCACTCGGGTTACCGGCAGGTAAGGACGCTCCGGCGTCGAAACGGGATCTGCATGAGGTCCCGGCTGTTGGCGGCGCTGGCTGTCGCCGCGTCCATCCTCGTCCCGGTGGGGGCCTCAGCCGACCCGGGTGACGTGGGCGGGTCGATCGTTGCGGGGCCCGGGGGTGCCACCCTCGGCTACGCCAGCAAGGTGACGGTCGAGCCGCAGGGCACCCCGCTCACGTTCTACAACCTCGACGAGCTCGCTCACACGGTGACCGCGGTCGACCGCGGCGCCGACGGGCGCCCGCTGTTCAACGGCAACGCCCTGCCCGAGAGCACCTCGACGATCGCCGGCGTCGACAAGCTGCGGGCCGGCAGCTACACGTTCTTCTGCGGCTTCCACCCGAATATGAGCGGCACGCTCATCGTCGAGGGCGGCGGGGGCGGGGTCGGTCCGTCGGCGCCGAAGTTCCAGCAGCCGCTGCGGATCCCGCCGACCCTGACCGGTTCGAAGATCACGCTGACGGCGGAGCAGGCCGACGTGCCGATCCTCGCCGGCCAGCCCCCGACGACCATGCAGACGTTCAACGGCACCTGGCCCGGGCCGACCATCCGGCGGCCGGTGGGTCAGCGCACCGACGTCACTGTCGTCAACAAGCTTCCCGACGCCTTCGGCGCGCTGAGCCTGCACCTGCACGGCGACCACCACTCCTCTGCCGACGACGGCCAGCCCGACGACCACCTCGTCGCCGACGGGGGGAAGCGCACGTACGTCTTCCCGTTGCGCGATGAGGCAAAGCCCGAGCCGGCGGCGTTCAGCTTCTACCACGACCACCGGATGGATCAGACCGGCCGCAACAACTGGTACGGCCTGCAGGGGATGTTCATCACCGACGACCCGGCGGAGAGGAAGCTCCGGCTCCCTGAGGGCACGTACGACGTCCCGCTCATGTTCGCCGACCGCAGCTTCGACGACGCGGCACAGCTGCTCAACCCGTTCCCGAAGCCCTCGGACCCTAAGCCCGCGACCGGGGGCATCAACGGGCCCTACGCACCGCCCGGCGACGCGACGGTGGGCACCCGGACCCTGGTCAACGGCGCCTTCCAGCCGTACGAGCCGGTTGCGACCCACCGCTACCGGCTGCGGCTGCTCAACGCGTCGGGCTTCTCGTCGTACGACTTCCAGTTCTCCGACAAGCGGCCAATGGTGCAGGTGGGCAACGGCAGTGCGCTGCTGCCGGCACCGGTGACGCGCACCGACATCCTGCTCGGGCCGGCCGAGCGCGCCGACGTGATCGTCGACTTCGGCAAGGACCTCGGCAAGAAGGTCGTCCTGCAGAGCGTCGCGCGGGTCGACGGTCGACCCGGGGGGATCGGCTCGCCGACGACGCCCATCATGCAGTTCCGCGTGACCTCACGGGCGACGGATGCCACCGCCGTACCCAAGGCCTTGAAGGCGCTCCCACCGCTCGCGGTGCCCTCGTCGCCGACGAAGGTGTGGGACTTCGGGCTCGCTGCGGACACGGCCAAGCAGAAGACGGCCTGGACCATCAACGGGATGCCGTACGACCACATGAGGGTCGACGCGCAGATCGAGCTCGGCTCGGTGCAGCGCTGGCTGCTGGTCAACACGAGTCCGCTCACGCACTACATCCACCTGCACCAGCTCGCGTGGCGCACCGTGTCACGCAACGGCCAGCCGCCACCTGCGTGGGAGGCGGGCTTCCAGGACACCTGGCGGCTCGACCCGGGTGACACTGTGGAGGTGGCCGCGAAGGTCACCGACTACGTCGGCCCGTTCATGATCCATTGCCACATGCTCGACCACGAGGACCACGGAATGATGGCGACCTTCGAGGTCGTCAAGCCCGGCACCGCGCGGCTCGCGCCGTACCACCGCAGCACCCTGTCCGGCCTGCCCCTGTCCGCGATCGCATCGGCGGCCATGTGCCGTCGAGAGGAGATGTCGTGAGGATCCGTCCCGCCCTGGCTGCCGCTGCCGCCCTCGTGTCACTGGGGTCGCTCACCCTGCACGCGCAGGCCGCGCCCTCGGGCAGCAAGGTGATCCTGGTGTGCAGCGGCACGGCCGGCTGTCCCAACACGCCCGCCGGTACGCCGGTCTACAAGAGCATCGCGGTCGGCGTCAGCCACGCGCAGAACGGCGACTGGGTGCTGGTCTGGCCCGGCTACTACCGCGAAGCCGTCAGCGTCACGCCGCGGGCGACGCTCTCGTCGGGGCTGCACATCCGCGGGATGCAGCGCAACGGTGTGGTGCTCGACGGCACGAAGGCCGACGGCTCTGGCATCCACGTCCAGGGCGTCAACAACACGTGGGTCGAGAACATGTCGGCGCAGCACTACAAGACCGGCTCGTCGAACGGCTTCTACTGGACCGGGGTCGACGGCTACTGGGGCAACTACCTCACGGCCTACGACAACGGTGACTACGGCGTCTACGCCTACGACTCGACGTCGTCGGGCAAGACGCCCAGCACGTTCGCGTTCGACTACGGGTCGTGGAACGCCGACAGCGGCATCTACGTCGGTGGCTGCAGCGACTGCCATGCCGTCGTGACCAACAGCAAGGCTGAGAAGAACGCACTGGGCTACTCCGGCACCAACGCGGGTGGCGAGCTCTACCTCATCAACAGCGAGTGGGACCACAACGCCACCGGCATCCTGCCCAACACGCTGACGAGCGAGCCCGACCCGCCGCAGCGGGGTACGACGATCGCCGACAACTACATCCACGACAACAACGACGCCGACGTGCCCGGCAGCGGCATCACCGGCATCGCGCCCGTGGGTGTTGGCGTGTCCCTCTCCGGCGGCTGGGACAACATCGTGCGGCACAACGTCATCAGCAACCAGAAGCACGCCGGCGTGATGATCAACTGGCTGTTCACCCCGCCGATGAACAACCAGGTGCTCTACAACACGTTCAGCAAGGTCGGCACGTCGGGCCTGCCGGGGGACGCCGACATCGCCATCGACGGCACCGCGATCAACACCTGCATCGAGGGCAATGTCGACCGCACCGGTGGCAAGGCCGAGCCCGCAACGGTCGACCCGCCAAACCCCGTCGGCCTGACCAACTGCGGCAACGAGAACCCGGGCCGGTCGGGCGTGGGTCGCGGCCTCTATTCCCCGGGTGACCCGATCGTCTCGGTGATGGCGGCGCTCAACGCAGCCGGCATCACGGAGCCCAAGAACTACAAGGGACCCGGAAAGCACCCGGAAGCGCAGCTCACGATGGCCAACCCGTGCAACGGTGCGCCGGCCAACCCGTGGTGCGTCAACGGCAAGCCGGTCATGACCCCGCCTGCGTTGCCCGGCCGTTAGTGGGTAAGCGCCCTGGGTGACCTGTGGCGGCGACGACGGCTGCGTACGGGTCCGCGGCGCGCGTGAGAACAACCTGCGCGCCGTCGACGTCGACATCCCGCGCGACAGCTTCGTGGTCTTCACCGGCGTGTCCGGCTCGGGGAAGTCATCCCTCGCCTTCGGCACCTTGTACGCCGAGGCGCAGCGCCGCTACTTCGAGTCGGTCGCGCCCTACGCCCGGAGGCTGATCCAGCAGGTCGCCGCGCCAAGGGTCGACGAGATCACCGGTCTGCCCCCCGCGGTTGCGCTGCAGCAGCGTCTGCGCGCGCCGAGCTCGCGCTCGACTGTCGGCACCCTGACCACGTTGTCGAACCTGCTCCGGCTGCTGTACTCGCGGGCGGGCACCTACCCGCGGGGTGCTGCGCACCTCGAAGCCGAGGCCTTCTCGCCCAACACCGCTGCCGGTGCCTGCCCGGAGTGCCACGGGCTCGGCCGCGTGCACCGCGCGACCGAGGAGCTGATGGTCCCCGATCCTGCGCTCAGCATCCGCGAGGGCGCGATCGCCGCCTGGCCCGGCGGCTGGCAGGGCCGCAACCTGCGCGACGTCGTCACCGCGCTCGGCATCGACGTCGACGCGCCCTGGCGCCGGCTGCCGAAGCGCAAGCGCGAGTTCCTGCTGTTCAGCGACGAGCAGCCGATCGTCCTCGTGACTCCGGAGGAGGACCGGGACGAGTGGGAGTACAACGGCCGCTTCTGGAGCGCCGACGCCCACCTGCGCAAGACACTGCTGACGTCGAGCAGCGAGGCGATGAAGCAGCGCGCCCTGAGGTTCATGGACAACGTTGCCTGCCCGGTGTGCGGTGGCAGCGGCCTGCGCCCGGACGCGTTGCGGGTGCGGTTCGTCGGCAAGACGATCGCCGACGTCAACCGGATGCAGCTCGCCGACGTCCGTGAGCTGCTGGCGCCGACTGCGGCAGGGGAGGGCCGGCCGGCTGCCGCGGACGACGGCGCGCAGGCCGAAGCCGCAACGCGACTGTGCCGGGACCTTGTCGACCGCATCGGCGTTCTGCTCGAGCTCGGTCTCGGTTACCTGAGCCTGGGTCGCGCGACGACGACGCTGTCGCCGGGCGAGATGCAGCGCCTTCGGATCGCGACGCAACTGCGCTCCGGCTTGTTCGGCGTCGTCTACGTCCTCGACGAGCCGAGCGCGGGGCTCCATCCCGCCGATGCCGAACCGCTGCTCACCGTGCTGGAGCGCCTCAAGCAGGCGGGTAACTCGCTGTTCGTCGTCGAGCACGACATGGACGTCGTACGCCGGGCGGACTGGGTCGTCGACGTCGGACCAGGACCGGGCGAGGCCGGCGGGCGCGTGCTGTACAGCGGGCCGGTGGACGGCTTGACGAAAGTGCGTTCGTCGGTGACCCGCCGCTTCGTCTTCGGTGAGCGGATCGCCGTGGACCACGCGGCGCGCGAGCCGATCGGCTGCATCGAGCTGCGCGACATTCGACGGCACAACCTGCGCGGAGTCGACGTGGAGATCCCGCTCGGCGTGCTGACTGCAGTCACCGGTGTGTCTGGCTCCGGAAAGTCGACGCTCGTGACCCACGTGCTCGCCGAGGCCGTGCGGGCGCACCTGGGGACCGAGCCGATCGAAGACGAAGGGCCGGATGCGTACGTCGAGACCGAGACGACCGAGGTCAAGGCGGTCGGGCTCGAGGTCATCGACCGGATGGTTCAGGTCGACCAGCGACCCATCGGGCGGACACCGCGCTCGAACCTTGCGACGTACACGGGACTGTTCGACGCCGTACGCAAGGAGTTCGCCGCGACGAAGAAGGCGCGTGCGCGCAGGTACAACGCGGGGCGGTTCTCGTTCAATGTCGCGAGCGGTCGCTGCCAGACGTGCCAGGGCGACGGCTTCGTCGCGGTGGAGCTCATCTTCCTGCCGAGCACGTATGCACCGTGCCCCGCCTGCAAGGGCTCGCGCTACAACGACCAGACGCTCCAGATCACCTACCGCGGCAAGAACATCGCCGACGTCCTGGCGATGACCGTCGACGAGGCCGCCGTGTTCTTCGAGGACGTGCCGGGCGCCGCGCGGTCACTGGCGACCCTGCAGGAGGTCGGCGTGGGATACCTGCGGCTCGGTCAGTCGGCGACCGAGCTGTCGGGCGGCGAGGCGCAGCGGATCAAGCTCGCCAGCGAGCTGCAGCGCAGCGCCCGTGGCCATGTCCTCTACCTGCTCGACGAGCCGACCTCGGGACTGCACCCGGCGGACGTCGAGGTGCTGCTCCGGCAGCTGCACCGTCTGGTCGACAACGGCCACAGCGTTGTCGTCGTGGAGCACGACATGGACGTCGTTGCGTCGGCGGACTGGGTCATCGACCTCGGTCCCGGCGGCGGAGACGCCGGCGGTCGGGTTGTCGCCGCGGGCCGGCCCGCACAGGTGGCCCGAACGCGCGCCAGCATCACTGCGCCGTACCTGAAGGCACGTCTTGCTGGTTGATCACGCGCCCAGCCATGTCCCGTCGTCGCTGAGACGGGCGATACGCACGTGCATCGTCGAGCGCTGGTGCAGGGCCGACTGCACCGCTCGATGCAGGCCGTCGTCAAGGTAGAGCTCGCCCTGCCACGAGATGACGTGACCGAACATGTCGCCGTAGAACGTGGAGTCCTCGGCGAGCAGTACATCCAGGCGCAGCTCGGCTTTGACGGTGATCAGGTCATCGAGTCGGACCTGACGCGGCGGGATCTGGGCCCAGTCTCGGTTGGTGACTTCCGGCATCGGGTAGGGCCGCGCGTCGAGCACGCCCCGGAACACCTTGCCACCGGAGAGCGGCCGGCGCGCCGTGCGCCGCGGCGGATGCGGGGTGCTCACCCCGCCAGCATGCCTGCTCGGCGCCGGCTAGGCGGGATGCACGTGCCGGAGCCGCTCGATCACGCGCTTCTGGAGCAGGACGGGGATGAACGTCCTGACTCGTGCTCCGGTGAACTCGCGAAGTCCCTCGTCGACCTCACGCGCGATCGTCTCGTCAGGCACCCGGCCCGCGAAGCGGCGCTTGAGCGCGTCCTCCACGGTCCGGAGCTGAACGGCCTCGTCGACGTGCGGCTGGTTCTGCTGCGCCATGGGCCGAGCATGCCGTCCGGCCGTGCGTGCCTGGCAAGCGCCCGAAAGTGAACAGTGGATGAACGACCCCTGAGGTGTCCGCCGGTTGTTCACGTCAGCGCCATGGCGCTGCCTCCCGGCGGTTTCCTCCCGCGTGCACCTTTCGGCTATGGAGATCCTTGGTCACCGCGGATGCCCGGGCGCCGACACGCCCGAGAACACGATCGCGTCCGTGGAGGCGGCCTACGCCCAGGGCGCCGACGGGGTCGAGGTCGACGTGCGGCTCACCGCCGACGGCGTCGCCGTCTGCTTCCACGACGCCGGCCTCCAGCGGATGGCCGGTGTCGCGGGCGGGGTCCGCAGCCTCACGCTCGCCGAGCTGGCCGCGGTCCGGGTGAACGGCCACCCGGTCCCGACCGTCGCGGACGTCCTGACCTGCATCGCCGGTCGCGGTCGGCTGGTGCTCGACCTCAAGCCGGAGCAGCGCCCACGGGCCCTGCTGGCCGCCGTCGCACAGGCGTTCGGAACGTCCGGGCGCCCCTCGCCGCAGATCGTGCTGTCGTCGTTCGACGGCGACGTCCTGGCGGCGGCGGCAGCGTCGGCCCCGGACCTGGAGCGGGCGGTGATCCTCACCGGAGCGGAGCCGGCAAGCCGGGTGCTGGCTCAGGCGGTGACGCGCGGGGACCACGCGCTGCACGTCCCGGCGCGGACCGTCTTCTGCGCTCCCGAGCTCGTCGCGGCGGCCCATCGGCACGGCCTGCTGGTGCGGGTCTGGACGGTCAACCGGCCCGTGGACGCGCGGCTGCTGCGGCTGCTCGACGTCGACGCCGTGATCACGGACATCCCGGGCGAGCTGCGCAGAACTCTCGCCGAGAGGCGTTCATCCGCGGTTCACCTCGACAGCACCATCGAGCCATCTGGGCTGCATACCGTCGGTGTCGAAGCCGGCGGTGAGCCGGCCCAGACGTATCGAGGGGAACCCATTGAGCACGAGGCCTGGAGCCCGGCTT
>JAWWOH010000125.1:0-13245 GCA_033851845.1 Actinomycetota bacterium | reverse complement strand
CGCAGCATCGTGTGGCCGTAGTCGCCATTGGGCTGCTCGACGAGCAGCAGGTTGCGGTAGTCGGGCGCGTCGCGCAGGTAGGCCAGCGCGTCCTCGTCGCGGCCGGCGCCCTCGATCTCGCCGGCCCGGGTCAGCAGGCCGCGGGACTGACCCAAGATGTCGAGCGCGACGTTGGCGAGCGCGATGTCCTCCTCGAGTGCAGGCGCGTGCCCGCACCAGGCAGTCAGCCGCTGGGCGAGGACGAGGCAGGAGTCACCGACGCGCAGCAGCGCCTCGACGGCGTGGTCGCCCATCAGATACCGACAACCCCGTCGGGCACGACGTAGTGCGACGGGTGCCGGAACTCCTCGTCGAGGCCGAAGAACGACTCCTTGTCGTCGGGGTCGCTCGCGACGATCGCGTCGGCCGGCACGACCCACAACGACGCACCCTCACCACGGCGGGTGTAGACGTCGCGGGCGTTGGCAAGAGCCATCTCGGCGTCGGCGGCGTGCAGGCTGCCGACGTGCTGGTGCGCGAGGCCGGGGCGGGAGCGGACGAACACCTCCCACAGCGGCCACGACTCACGCGACGACACGGTCAGCCTTCTGCTTCTTCTTCTTCTCTGCATGCGCCACCGCGGCCTCACGGACCCACGCACCGTCGTCGTGCGCCTGCCGCCGCGCGGCCAGCCGCTCCCGGTTGCACGGCCCGTCGCCCTTCAGCACCCGCTGGAACTCCGACCAGTCGGGCTCGCCGAAGACCCAGTGCTCCCCGTCGTACGAGAGCTCTTCGTCCGGGATCGTGAGGCCGAGGAAGTGCGCCTGCGGCACCGTCATGTCGACGAACTTCTGCCGCAGCTCGTCGTTGGTGAAGCGCTTCACCTTCCACCGCAGCGACCGGTCGTTGTGCACCGACTGGGCGTCGGGCGGACCGAACATCATCAGCGAGGGCCACCACCAGCGGTCGAGGGCGTCCTGCGCCATCGCCTTCTGCTCGGGCGTTCCCTGCGCGAGGACGGTCATGATCTCGAAACCCTGCCGCTGGTGGAACGACTCCTCGCGGCAGATCCGCACCATCGCCCGCGCATACGGGCCGTACGAGCACCGGCAGAGCGGTACCTGGTTCATGATCGCCGCACCGTCGACCAGCCAGCCGATCGCGCCGCAGTCGGCCCAGGTCAGGGTGGGGTAGTTGAAGATGCTGGAGTACTTCGCCGTACCCGCGAGAAGCTGATCGACCATCTCGTCGCGGGTGATGCCGAGCGTCTCGGCAGCGCTGTAGAGGTAGAGCCCGTGACCGGCTTCGTCCTGCACCTTCGCCAGCAGGATGCCCTTGCGGCGCAGGCTCGGGGCGCGGGACAGCCAGTTGCCCTCCGGCAGCATGCCGACGATCTCGGAGTGCGCGTGCTGGGCGATCTGCCGGGTCAGCAGGGTGCGGTAGGCGTCGGGCATCCAGTCGGTCGGCTCGACCTTCTCCTCCGCGGCGACCTTGGCCTCGAAGCGCTCGCTGAGGCGAGACAGGTCCTCGTCGCCGAGGGGTTCGGCCTGGTCCAGGCCTTGGGTGTACATGGCACCAGTATGACAGATCTGCGCATCGATGTCATTGGCGTGTCACACTGATCGCCACCATGAGAGGTACGACGAGAAGCCCGCGCGTCGCGGCGGCCGTCGCCGCCCTGGCGACCCTCGTAGCGCTCACCCTGCCGGCGGCGGCCGCGACCCGGGCCGTGCGCGTCGGCAGCTTCTACTTCGACGACGCGACGCGCGGCGACGGGCAGGTCGTCGTCACCCAAGGCGACCGGATCACGTTCACCTTCGAGGGCAAGAACCAGCACACCGCGACGGTCGACGGACTGTTCAACTCGGGGACGAAGAGCCCCGGCCAGCGCTACACGACGCCGCTGCTCACCCGGGTCGGCACGTTCACCCTCTACTGCCAGATCCACGGCGCGCCGCGGCACGTCACCGTGCTGAGCATCCGCCGCCGCCCATCGCCGGCGCCGAGCCCGACCCGCGCACAGCGCTCCCCGGCACCGACGCCGGCGAAGACCCCCGCGCCCCCGCCCGCGAGCGCCGCGCGGTCGCCCACGCCGAGACCGTCACCGTCACCGTCGGCGTCGGCGTCGGCCAGCCCGAAGAGCAGTCCGTCGCCGACTCCCCGGCCCTCCCCTGCCGCGCGACCCACCTCGCCCGCGCCACCGAGCGGCGTCGCGCACCCCGCGACGGCTGCCGGCGCCGCCCCGCCGGACGTCGTACCGGCCGGACCGCTCGACGACAGCGGATCGTCCTGGCTGCTCCCGGGGGTGCTGCTCCTGCTCGTCGCAGGCGGCGCCGGCGCCATCGCGCTCGGGCGCCGACGGCGCTAGCTCAGCCCTCGCCGACCAGGGGACTCGACGCGACCTCGGTGCCGTCCGGCAGCGCGCTGATCTCGAAGTCGGCGAACACGTGGGGTGCGACGCGCTGGAGCTCGCGCAGCATCGCGATCGCGAGCTCGCGGATCTCGACATCGGCATGCTCACTCGCTCGCATCGCGACGAAGTGCCGCATCGCGCGGTAGTTGCCGGTCACGACGATGCGCGTCTCGGTGGCGTTGGGGAGCACCGCGCGCGCTGCCTGCCGGGCCTGCTTGCGACGCGCCGTGACGTTGTCGACGTCGGCGAACTTCTTCTCCAGGCCCTCGAGCAGCTTCGTGTACGACGCGAGTGCCTGCTCCCCCGCCTCGAGGAACAGCGCGTGCAGCTCGGCGTCCTCCGCGATGACCTCGGGCTCCACCATGGCGGCGTCCCGCTCCGGGACGTAGCGCTGCGAGAGCTGGGAGTAGGAGAAGTGCCGGTGCCGGATCAGCTCGTGGGTCAGCGACCGCGAGATGCCGGTCAGGTAGAAGCTCACCGAGCCGTGCTCGAGGACCGACAGGTGTCCGACGTCGAGGATGTGCCGCAGGTAGCCGGCGTTGGTGGCGGTCGACGGGTTGGGCTTGCTCCACGACTGGTAGCAGGCCCGGCCGGCGAACTCCGCGAGCGCCTGGCCACCGTCGGCGTCGGTCTCCCACGGCACGTCCGCCGGCGGGTCGAAGTGCGTGTAGCCGATGACCTGGACCCTGAGCGGAGCGAGCGCGGGCACGAGCAGTTCTCCGTACATCGGTGGTGCGCAGGGCCCCTTCGGCGGGGGAAGCCGGGCCGGACTGCAGGGTAGCCGCGGCCGACCCGGCCGCCGAGCCCGACGCACCGACAGCCGGTCGCCCGAACGGGGAACTTGACCTGACGCCACATCTGACGTCAGTATGACGTCATGAAGACGCCGAAACGCCGCCAAGATCGCACCACCGAGGGCTGCCGGGAGGGCCGCCGGCCGACGCCGGAGGCCCGGGCTCGGTACGCCGACGCGCAGGCGCAGGCCGCGCTGCGCCGAATGTTCCCCCGGTTCTGATGGCCCGGTTCTGATGGACCTCTCGAAGTACGTCGAGGCGCTCCGCGCGGACGTCACGGCCGCTGCAGCGGTGGGCGGTCCGGACGTCGCCCGGGCGGCCGACCTGGTCGCCGACGCGCTGGATGCCTCGATGCGGCTGGTGATCCTGGACATCCTCACCGACACGGCCAACGACCTGACCGCCGCACTCGACGGCCCGTCGGTCGAGGTGCGGATGCGCGGCCGCGAGCCCGAGCTGGTGGTGTCCGGCCCGGCGCCGGAGCCGGCTCCTGCCAGCATGCCCGCAGAGGACGAGGGCACGGCGCGACTCACGCTTCGCCTGCCCGACTCCCTCAAGGGCCGGGCCGAGCAGGCCGCCGCGGCCGAGGGACTCTCCGTCAACAACTGGCTCGTGAAAGCCGTGATTCGCGCACTCGAGCCCGCAGTCACGTTCAACTTCGGCGGGCAGTTCCCCACTGGCAGCCCGCGCCGCATCACCGGCTTCGGGAGGGCCTGATGAAGCAAGAGTTCGCGATCGATCGACCTGTCGAGGCCTCGGTGAAGATGGGCAGCGGCCGCATCGACGTCCAGCCGGCCGAGCCGGGCACGGCGTGGGCCTCGGTGGCAGCGGTTGACCCCACCCACGAGCCGTCCGTGCAGCTCGCCGAGCGTTCGACCGTCACGTTCGACGCGGGGCACCTCAACGTCGACGTCCCCGAGTCCGGTCGCATCTTCCGGCGCGCGGAGGTCGTCGTCACCCTGGCGCTGCCGGGCCGATCGAGCCTCTCCGTCAAAGCGGGGGCGGTCGATGTCACCGTGCGCGGTGGCCTGGAGGCGTTGGCGGTGAAGCTGGGTGCCGGGGATGTCGACGTCGACGAGGCCACGTCAGCGCTGGCGGTGAAGGCGGGCCAGACCGACGTGCGGATCGGGACGTGCGCCAACATCGCTGTCTCGACGGGACAGGGCAGCCTGACCGGCGAGCGCGTCGGGACGACGGCGTTCAAGACAGGCCAGGGCGCCGTGAAGCTCGGCCGCACCGACGGATCCATCGCCGTGAAGGGTGGGGCCGTCGACCTCGACATCCGCGAGGCAGGTTCCGGTGACATCGCTTTCACGACGGGCTCGGGGAACGCGTCGATCGGCGTCGCTGCCGGCACGACCGTCGAGATGGACCTGATCAGCGCATCCGGCGGTGTCCGCTGCGACCTGCCGATGGAGTCCTCCGCGCCCGCTGGCGGCGCCGGCCTCAAGGTGAAGCTGCGCACAGGTAGTGGCAACCTGCGCGTCGCACCCGCCGCGACCGCAGCTGTCTAGGTCGGTGTCGGCGTGACCTCCGCGATCGGTGCCACGTCCGCCCGGATCCGGTGGGCACGCGGGGTGCGACGGCTGAGGTAGACGCCACCGACGCACAGCGCACCACCTACGAGGGCGAGCGCGACCGGTGTCTCACCGAGTAGTCCCCAGCTGAGCAGGATCGCCACCGGCGGGACGAGGTAGGTCGTGGCACCGAGCCGACCCGCGCTGGTGCGTGCCAACGCGTAGGCCCACGTGGTGAAGCCGATCGCGGTCGGGAACACGCCGAGGTACGCGACCCACCACCAGGTCGACAGGTCGGCGCCGTCCAGCTCGCGGGCCAGCTGCGGAGCGAACGGCAGGCAGACGACGGCGCCGATCGTGCAGCACAGCCAGGTGACCTGCAGACCCGGCAGGTCCGCAAGCAGCGGCTTCTGGGCGACCATCGCGATCGAGTACGACGCGGCGGCGAGCAGACACAGCAGCACCCCGATGAGATCTGCGTCCGCGCCGCCCGACGTCGCGAGGCCGATCACGACGACACCCACGAGCGAGACCGCCGTCCCGAGCAGCAGCCTGCGGGGGAAGCCCTCCCCCAGGAACAGCCCGGCCATCACCGCGATGAACACCGGCCCGATGTTGACCAGCATGGACGCCGTGCCGGCGTCGATGCGTCGTTCGGCCGCGTTGAGCGCCACGCTGTAGAGCCCGAACCACAGCACGCCGGCCGTCACGAGGCGCGGCCAGTGCCGTCGGGCGGGAGCGGGCTGGCGGCGGGCGAGCATCAGCAGGCCGAGCACGACGCTGCCGGCGAGCAGCCGGCCCAGCGTCAGTGCTCCCGGGGAGACGACGCGCCCGACGTGCCGGATCGCGACGAACGCCGACGCCCACAGCACGATCGTGACGAGCGCCGCGGCCACGGGCAGGAGCGGGCGTGAGGTCGGGGCGGGCGGCATGCGCCCCACGCTAGGAGCCAGGTCCGACAGGTTTCTCAGGCGAGGTTCAGGACATTGCCGACACGTGGCGCGCTCTTGTTGGCGAGGACCTCGAGCCAGACGTCGGTCAGGGCCTGCGGGCCGCGCCCTTCGACGACGTCCACCCAGCCCTCGACGTGCGGCACGAACCGCCGCCACGCCTCGCCGTACCGCTCCTCGATGCCGTTCGGACCCCAGTCGGCCCGCCGCTTCACCATCTGGTCCGGAGCGAAGAAGAAGCTCGGCTTGGCGCCCGCCAGCGACTGCCCGCCGCCGGCCATCTCGTCGAAGTGCGTGATGCCGACAACCGCGTCGTGGACGAGCGCATCACCGAGGTGTGCGTGCAGCTCCGACCGCAGCTCGCCGCTGCCCGCCATGTCGGCGTACAAGGTCGGGATGTCAGCAGGCAGCGAGCGCACGTCGTCGTACGTCACGACCGCGTCGTAGCAGCCGAGCGATTGCGTGAAGCCGACGTTGCCTGCCGACGTGAGCCCGACGCGACGGATGCCGTCGAGCAGGAAAGCGGTGCCGTACGCCGTCTTGCTCGATGCCGACGACAGCACCGCGGAGGCGGCACCGAAGAAGCCGTTGTCGCTGAGGAAGTCGGCCAGCAGGAAGGACGTGAAGAACAGCGGTCGGTAGAGCGCCTGCAGGTCCTCGCGGTCCTTCTCGTACGCCGGGTCGGTGTCGACGAGCTGATACCCGTTGTACGGCGAGGGCAGCGGGGCACGGTGCTCGTCCACGGCCCGGAAACCGGTGTCGGTGACCTGTCCCGCCTGCACGACGAGGTGGCTCGCCGTCGGGTAGTAGCCGAAGAAGCGCTGCCCGACCTCGACGCCGTCGACCTTCGCGTCGACGACGTCCGCGAAGCCCCAGAGCGGCACGTGCGCCCAGCCGTCGTCGGCCGGGAAGAACTTCCAGTAGCTCATCGAGTCGCCGAGCACGGCGTACGTGACGTTGTTGGCGGTCATACCGACGCGGTCGACCTTCAACACCACCTCGCCCGCTCCTGCGATCGGCTCGTCGACGTCGAGCAGCCGCGTCTTGGTCAGATCGTCCTTGGCCACCTGCAGGTCCCATGCGCTCATAGGCGGACCGTACTCAGCACCTTCGCAAGGTCGCCGCGCAGTTCGATCACGACATCGGCGAGGCCCTGCCAGTCAGCGGCCCGACGCAGCTCCGCGGCCAGCGCCGTCGCGACCGCGTCGGCGTCGTGTCCGGGCTCGAGCCAGGACGCGAGAACCCGCAGCGCACCGGCTTTGCGATCGGCCTTGAGGTCGACGCGGGCCGACAGCGACTCGTCGTGCAGGAACGGCAGGACGTAGTAGCCGTAGACCCGCTTCGGCGCGGGCACGTAGATCTCGATCCGGTAGGTGAAGTCGAAGAGCCGCTCGGTGCGCGCGCGTTCCCAGACCAGCGGGTCGAACGGCGAGAGCAGCGCGGTGCGGGTGACCTTGCGCGGCATCGCAGCCCCCGGCCACAGGTACGCCGGGTGCTTCCAGCTCTCGACCGCGACGGGCAACAGCTCCCCCGCCTCGACGAGCGAGGCCACCGCGGCTCGTGCGTGCTCGACGCTGAGGCGGAAGTAGTCACGCAGATCGCGCTCGGTCGCGACGCCGTGTGCCCGCGCCGACAGCCGGATCAGCTCACGCTGTGCATCCTCGCGGGTCGGCGTCGGAGCGTTGAGGACCTCGGCGGGCAAGACGCGCTCCGGCACGTCGTACAAGCGCTCGAAGGAACGGCGACCGGCCGTCGTCACCTGCCCCGACCAGAACAGGTACTCGAGCGCGATCTTCGTCTCGTCCCAGCTCCACCAGGTGCCCTTGATCCGCTCTCCCTCGCGGATCTCGCCGGCACCGACCGGGCCGCGCTCGCGCACCATCCGCAGCACCTCGGCGACGAACTCGGGGCGATCACGCATCGCTCGCAGCGGACCGCCCCAGCCCTCCTCGAGGTTGCGCGCCCGCTCCATCCGCCAGCGCAGCAACGGGTGCAGCGCCACCGGCAGCAGAGATGCTTCGTGACCCCAGTACTCGAACAGCTCGCGGTCGCGGTATGCCATCCGGTCGAGGAGCGCGATGTCGTAGCTTCCGACCCGCGAGAAGACCGGCACGTAGTGCGCCCGCTGGAAGACGTTGACCGAGTCCATCTGCAGCAGGTTGGTCCGAGCGAGGACCCGCTTGAGATGTCGCTTGGTGACAGGACCCGTGGGCAGCGGTTCGGTGAAGCCCTGCGCAGCGAGGGCAACCCGGCGGGCGGCGGCAAGCGAAAGCCGTTCGCGGGGTCGGGGCACGAGCGGCATCCTGGCAGGCATGCAACCCGTCATCCGCGACGCCCGCCCGTCGGACGCGCGCCGCTTCGAGGAGATCCGCATCGCCGGTTGGAAATCGGCGTACGCCGGGATCTTCGCGGCCGACTTCCTCGACGACCTGGCGGTCGAGGACGAGCGCGTGACGCAGCGCGAGGCGTGGTTGGCCGACCTGCCGCAGCACCACGTCATGCTCGTCGCCGAGCTCGACGGCGGTGTCGTCGGCGGGGCGATCCTCACGCCCTCCCGGGACCACGACCTACCCGAGGCTGCCGAGCTGCTCGCGCTCTACATCGATCCGGACCTCCGGTCGAACGGCATCGGCACCGCGCTGATGGACGCCGGCTTCGCCCGCCTGCCTCAGCCCCTGCACACCCTGTGGACTCTCGAGGACAACACCGCGGCCCGACGCTTCTACGAACGGCACGGCTTCGTCGCCGATGGCGTCCAAAAGACGTTCGAGCGGGCCGCCGGCAGCGGCAACCCGGTGGAGATCCGCTACCGCAGGCGCCGCTTAGGGTGAGCCGCGTGGCAGACGTCAGCGTGCGGCCGGCGCGGCCGGAGGACGCCGAGCGGGTGGCCACCGTGCAGCTCTCGACTTGGCGGACGGCGTACTCCTTCTTGCCGGAGCGCTCCCTCGACGTCCCCCTGGAGCAGGCAGCGGCACTGTGGCTCCGGGCGATCGAGGTGCCCCCGTCGCCTGCGCACCGGCTGCTCGTGGCGATGGATGGCGACGAGCTGGTGGGCTTCGCGGCAAGCGGTCCGGCCGAGGACGACGACGTCGAGGCAGTCGAGATCAGCACGCTCCTGGTCGAGCCCCGCTGGGGCCGGCGCGGTCACGGCTCGCGCCTGCTGGCGGCGACGGTCGACCACTGGCGAGTCGATGGCGCAGCGACGGCCGTGACGTGGGTCTGGGAGCGCGACAACGCGTCGCAGTCCTTCCTGACGGCTGCCGGCTGGGAGCTCGACGGCACCGCGCGCGGGCTCGACACCGGCCCGCGCATCGAGCGCCAAGTGCGCCTGCACGCGGAGGTGAGTGGATGACGGCCTTCAAGGGCTTCCCGGACGAGGCGTTCGCGTTCTACGAGGGCCTCGTCGCGGACAACACGAAGGCGTACTGGACCGACCACAAGCCGACGTACGACGCGTGTGTCAAGGCGCCGATGGAAGCGCTGCTTGCCCAGTTGGAGCCGGAGTTCGGACCGGCGACGTTCTTCCGGCCGTACCGCGACGTGCGGTTCGCCAAGGACAAGACGCCGTACAAGGAGAACGCGGGCGCCGTCGTGAAGGACGACACGTCCGGCCAGGCTGCTCTGTACGTCCAGCTCGATGCCGACGGCCTCTACCTCGGCAGCGGCTACTTCCACACCGCGACCGACCAGGCCCGGCGGCTGCGGGCAGCCATCGCCGAGGACCGCACCGGCAGGCAGCTGGCGAGGATGCTGGACAAGCTCGCAGCCGGCGGGTGGGAGATCTTCGGCGAGCGACTCAAGCGGTTGCCGAAGGAGTACGACGCATCGCACCCACGCGCAGACCTGCTGCACCACAAGTCGCTCGTGGCCGGTCGACGGATCGAGCCGGTCGGATGGGTGCACACAGCGAAGTGCGCCGACCGCCTAGCGGCCATGTGGCGCGAGCTGCTGCCGCTCGGCAGCTGGCTGAAGGACAACGTCGGCGCCTCGACGATGGAGAGCGCCTACCGCCGCCGTTAGGCGAATCCGTCGGCGAGGTCATCGAGCTTGGTGACGTACGCGGGCCAGTCGTAACCATCGGGGATGTTGGCGTTCTCGCGCTGCCAGCCGATCGCGCCGTCGTGCAGCTCGCGCATGATGTCGGCCTGCCCGGCGTGCCGGGCGAGGTCGTAGAGCACGTGCACGATGATCCGTTGCAGCGTGACGTCGTTGCGCCCGGCTCCCCACCACGGCACGCGGCCAGGCGCGTCGAGCGGCAGCTGCTCGATGGTCTCGTCCGCAAACATGCCGACGCGGTGGTAGAGCTCGATGAGCCCCTGCTTCGTCTCGTCCGGCCGCGCGTACCAGTCGGCCTGCGGATCCTCGTCGTACGCCGACATCGGCACTAGCTCGTCCGGCGCCGGGAAGTGTCGCCCGAACGTCGGCCCGAAGTAGCCCGCTTCCACGTTGAGGCAGTGCTTGATGACACCCAGCATGTTGTTGCCGGTCGGCGTACGAGGCAGCCGCGCATCGCGCTCACTCAGCCCGTCGAGCTTCCAGATCAGGTCGTTACGGACCGCACGCAGGTAGTGGTGCAACGCGCCCTTGGGGTCATCCAGCTCCGTCATGCCGGCCAGTCTGCAACGCCTGTCGGCGGGCACTCATAGGTCGGCGTCCGAACTGCGCCGGTAGATCAGGATGCTCACCACGACGGACCAGACATACAGCAGCAGGAACTGGACGATCCAGAGGGGGATGAGCCCGATCACGATCGACGCCCAGCCCAGCCAAGCCGGCAGTCGTTGACTGCGCAGGATCGCCGCACCCGCAGCGATCCCGAAGACGAACGTGCCGACGAGCACGGGATAGACGAGCTGAAGCGCGAGCACGTTCAGGGCCTGTGCTGCGGCCGGAGCCAGCGCATGAGGCGCGGCGTTCGAGGCTGCGTCAAGGCCGATGTACACCGCCACTCCGCCCGCCAGCACCGTTGCCCCAGCCAGAGCAACGGTGCTCGCGGCCTCAGCCTCCGGGCTGCGACGCAGATGGGCGCGCAGTGATCCGACGAAGAACAAGAAGAACGCGAATCCGGCGATCAGCAGACCGTCCGCGACGCGCTGGCTGCCGGCGTGCGACCTGGAGAAGGCGATCACCTGCTCGCCGCTGGCCTTGACTCCCGGCGGTGGCTGCGCCATGGCCATGCCGGCCAACGACAAGACGGCGAAGACAACGCCGGAGAACGGAACCAGACGAGCTACCCGATCGAGCATCCCAGCCTTCCTGCCGGTGCGGTCAGAACGAGAGATCGAGCAGGGGCTCCAAGCCGACGGTCAGCCCGGGGCGAGACGCGACCTCACGGACCGCGAGCAGCACGCCGGGCATGAACGAGGCGCGGTCGTAGGAGTCGTGGCGAATCGTCAGCGTCTCGCCGTGCCCGCCGAGCAGCACCTCCTGGTGGGCGACCAGGCCGTCGAGCCGGACCGCGTGCACGCGCACTCCCCCGACCACCGCCCCGCGCGCGCCGACGATCGACGCCGACTCCTTCGTCGCGTCCGGCATCGCGGCCATCCCGGCGCGTGCCTCGTGGATGAGCTCTGCTGTGCGACGCGCCGTGCCGGAAGGGGCATCGGCCTTCCGCGGGTGGTGCAGCTCGACGATCTCGACGGACTCGAAGAACCGCGACGCCTGCGCGGCGAACTGCATCATCAGCACGGCGGCGACGCCGAAGTTCGGCGCGACCACGACACCGACCGAGGGAGCATCGGACAGCCAGCCGCGCAGCTCGGCCAGTCGCTTCTCGTCGAAGCCCGTCGTACCGACAACGGCGTGCACGCCGGCATCGATGCAGCGGCGCAGGTTGTCCATCACCGAGTCGGGATGGGTGAAGTCGACGGCGACGTCGGCACCGGTCAGGTCGATGGTGTCGTCGAGGTCGTACGCTCCCGCGACCTCGAGACCGTCGGCGGCCTCGACCGCGCGGACGACCTCCGAGCCCATCCGTCCGGCTGCACCGAGCACCGCCACCCGTATCACTGAGAAATCGCCTCCGAGAAGTCCTTGTCACCGAAGGGTCCCAGAACCCCGAGCGACAGAGGGCGGGTGAGCACGTCCCGCGCGACCTCGTGCACGTCGTCGAGCGTCACGGCGTCGATCCGCTCGAGGACCTCGTCGACCGACAGCAGCTCGCGGTGCACCAGCTCGCCCTTGCCCAGTCGGCTCATCCGCGACCCGGTGTCCTCGAGCCCGAGCACGAGCGAGCCGCGCATCTGTCCCTTCGAGCGGGCCAGCTCAGCCTCCGTCAGGCCCTTGTCCGCCGCGAGCGCGAGCTGTTCGCGGCAGAGGGCAAGCACCTCGTCCACGCGACCGGGCGCGCAGCCCGCGTAGACGCCGAACTGGCCGGTGTCGGCATGGGACGACGCATAGGAGTAGACGGAGTAGGCCAGACCGCGCTTCTCGCGGACCTCCTGGAACAGCCGGCTCGACATCCCGCCACCCAAGGCGCCGTTGAGGACGCCGAGGGCGAACCGGCGCGGGTCGTCCCGCGGCAGCGCCGTCGTACCCAGCACGACGTTGGCCTGCTCGGTCGCGCGGTCCTCGACCACCACCGTGGAGTACGACGGCGGCGGCTTGCGGACGGCGCGCAGCGGGGCCGGCCCCGCGCCAGAAAGGAGCTGACCGGCGAAGGCCTTCTTGACCAGCCTCAGCAGCGTCGTGTGGTCCAGGCCGCCGCTGGCCGCGACGACCATGTTGTCGGGCGTGTAGCGGCGGCGGTAGTAGCCGGCGATCGACGTACGGGACAGCGACTCGATGCTCGGCACGGATCCGATGACCGGCCGACCGAGCGGTGTCTCGGGACCGAAGAGGGCGGCGGCGAACGTGTCGTGCACGACGTCAGCCGGCTCGTCGTCGTGCATCGCGATCTCTTCGAGGATGACGCCCCGTTCGCTCTCGACGTCGTGAGACGTGATCAGCGACGAGGTCACCATGTCCGAGATCAGGTCGACGGCGAGCGCAAGGTCCTCGTCGAGCACCCGCGCGTAGTAGCAGGTGTACTCCTTCGCGGTGAAGGCGTTCATCTCGCCGCCGACCGCATCCATCGACGCCGAGATCTCGAGCGCGTCGCGGGTCGGCGTCCCCTTGAAGAGCAGGTGCTCGAGGAAGTGCGACGTACCGGCCAGTGACGATTTCTCGTCGCGGGACCCGACGCCCACCCAGATCCCGAAGGCGACCGACCGCACACCGGGCAGCGACTCGGAGATGACACGCAGACCGCCCGGCAGGACGGTCCGACGCACACTTGGTTGCTGAGACCGGTGTGCGACGGCCGTCCCGACCGGGCGAGTGGTGCGGTTGGGCAAGTGCTTACTCGGCTGCAGCCGGAGCGGCCTCAGCCGGAGCAGCGTCGTTGCCGACGACGATCAGGCTGATCTTGCCGCGCTGGTCGATCTCCTGGATCTCGACCTGCAGCTTGTCGCCGACGTTGACGACGTCCTCGACCTTGTTGATGCGCTTGCCGTTGCCCAGCTTGGAGATGTGGACGAGACCGTCCTTGCCGGGGGTCAGGCTGACGAAGGCGCCGAAGGCGGCGGTCTTGACGACCGTGCCGAGGAACCGCT
>JAWWOH010000101.1:0-29031 GCA_033851845.1 Actinomycetota bacterium | reverse complement strand
GCGTCGACGACACCGGTCAGCTGCAGCATCCGGTCGGCCAGCGTCGACTTGCCATGGTCGATGTGGGCGATGATGCAGAAGTTCCGAATGATCTTCGGATCCGTCGTGGGCACGTTCCATTCTCGCATCCTCGGCCGCGCGGACCCCCGCTCACGACTGGCGCGCCCGCCACAGCTGCCATCTGCCGGGTACGCCTTTGAAGTCATGCTCACCTGCGGGCGCGAAGTCGAGATCGCCGGTGCCGAGCAGGCCGTCACGCACGCCGCCGGTGACGAGGACGTCGCCCGCCTCGGCGGCAGCCTGCACCCGGGCCGTGACGTGGACACCGAACCCGTGCGCCTCGCCGTCCTCGTTGTCGACGTCGGCAACATGGACTCCCACCCGCAGCCGCAGGCCGAGAGTTGCCGCGTTGTCAGCGGCAGCGAGCGCGAAGCGCGTCGCGGCACCGACCGAGGCGAAGGTCGCGAAGAACGAGTCGCCCGCGGTGCTGTTCTCGGTGCCGCCAAAACGGGCCAGCAGACGCCGTACGCCGGTGTCGTGGCGCTCGAGCAGTTCACGCCAGCGCTCCGCGCCGAGGGCGTTGGCATGCTCGGTCGAGCCCACGATGTCCGTCATCACCAGGGCGAGGACGACCTGCTCACCCGGGCGCGCGCCATCGCCGAGGACGAACTCGAGCACCCGTCTGACCACGAGGTTGCGATGGTCGGCCCACAGGAAGTGCTCACTTCCGTCGACCTCCTCCAGCCGCGCGTTAGGCAAGTGGGCGGCCAGCCACCGCGCATGTTCGACGGGGATGAGCGGATCGTCGACCGAGTGCAGGATCAGCGTCGGGGCGGTCACGTGCGCTGCCGCTGCACGCCCGTCGAGAGCCGCCCAGTGCTCGACGAGTGCTGCCACCTCGGACGGGTCGATCGCGAGGCGCTGGACCCGCGCCAGCTGGACCCGGCGCCGAGCCTGCTCCGGCCCGGGGAGCATCACGTGGTTGTACGACGAGTCCGGCTGTCCCCAGCCGCCTTCGATGAGCTCTGCGCTGCGGGCGCCGGCCTCGGGGCTGAGGCCATGCGGATAGCCGTCGCCCGCCCGGCTCTTGGCGGTCGGCGCGAGGAGCACGACTGCGCTGGTGCGCTCTGGATGAAGAGCGGCGAAGTTCAGGGCGGGCACGGTGGCCGTGTCGACTGCGAGCAGGACGACGTTCTCGACACCGGCCGCGTCCAGCACCGCGCCGATGTCTCTCGCCTGGTCGTCAGGCGAGAGAGCTTTGGGGACTCGATCGGATGCGCCGGTGCCCCGGTGGTCGAAGATGAGAACGCGGAAGTCGCGGGCCATCCGCCAGGCCCAGTCGGCCCAGTCGTCCAACTGCCAGATCGCCTCGATGTTGCTGCCCCAATTCGTGACGATGCACATCGTCTGAGGTCCCGAGCCGAACTCCTGGTAAGCGATGCGCACGCCCGCGGCGTCGGCGTACCTGGTCTCCGGCAGCTCCACGACGCGAAGTCTGGCACCGTGGACGGGTGGCCCGCCCCTCATACGACGAGCTGCCAACCGCCGTGCGCGCGTGGGCGGACGACGCGCTCGGGTCGCCCGTCGTTGCGTGGAGCACTGAGCCCGGCGGGTTCTCCCCAGGCGTCGCCGCGCGCGTGACGTGCGCCGACGGGACGCGTGCCTTCGTCAAGGCGGTCTCGGCGGACGTCAACCCGATCAGCCCCGGCATGCACCGCACGGAGGCGAAGGTCACTGCCACACTGCCTGCCACGCTCGGGTCGCCCCGATTACTGGCGTCGTACGACGACGGCACGTGGGTCGCGCTACTGCTCGAGCAGGTGGATGGGCGGCCGCCCGTCACGCCGTGGCAGCCGGACGAGCTGGCGGCCGCCTTGCGCGCACTGGACCGCGTCGCGGGAGTCCCGGCACTGCCGGGCCTGCCCACCGTGTTCGAGATCCTCGGCGAGGAGTTCACCGGCTGGCGAGAGCTGGCGGCCGGGCCGCCGGCGGACCTCGCCTCGTGGCAGGTCGCCCATCTCGACGAGCTCGTCGCCTTCGAGGAGGCGTGGCCGGAGGCGGCCGCAGGCGACCGGCTGCTGCACCTCGACGCGCGCGGCGACAACATGCTGCTGCGCGACGACGGCGAGATCGTGCTCGTGGACTGGCCGTGGGCCGGCGTCGGTGACCCCGTGCTCGACGTCGTGGGCTTCATCCCCAGCGCGATGCTGAACGGAGCCGGCGACCCTGAGTCGCTGCTCGAGGCGACCGTCGCAGGGCGAGCCGCCGCGCCGCCGGCAGTCACCGCACTCGTGGCGGCGTTCGCGGGTCTGATGGAGAACGCCTCGCGGCGCCCACCGCCCCCCGGCATCGAGACCGTCCGGGCCTTCCAGGCGGCCCAGGCCCGCGCCGCCGGCGAGTGGCTGGTCCGGCGTACCGGCTGGGCCTGACGGTTTGGCCGAGCCCCGGCCGCGCTGCTATTCTGATCGTTCGTGCGCCGCGCCAGTGGGTGTCGCGCGCCTGCCCAGCACCACTGCCTGCTTCATCACCCCCGACTGACCGAGGACCCTTTCGCGTGGCGAACATCAAGTCGCAGATCAAGCGCATCAAGACCAACGAGAAGGCGCGCCTGCGCAACAAGTCGGTCAAGTCGTCGCTCAAGACCGCGATCCGCAAGTTCCGCGAGGCCGCCGACGCCGGCGACGTCGAGACTGCGACGACGCTGATGCGCGACGCCGGCAGGGCGCTCGACAAGGCCGCCAGCAAGGGCGTCATCCACGCCAACCAGGCAGCCAACCGCAAGAGCGCGCTGGCCAAGCGCACCGCATCGCTCTCTGGTGCCTCGAAGGCCTAGCTCACTTCGTCGTACGACGCGGCGCTGGTCCCAGCGGGATCCGGCGCCGTCTCGCTGAGCCGGCCGGCCAGCAGGTCGTGCGCCTTGACGACGAGGGCGACGGCGACCGGGAGCACGAGCAGGGTCCACGCGGTCGCGAGGTCGGCGAGCACGAGCAGAACCGCCACCGCGAGCGCGCCCTCCCCGAGCAGCGCGCGCTGCCATGCGTTGGGGTGCACGTGCCGCAGCCGCAGCAGCCGTGGGTACAGCGGCCGCCGGGTAGGTGCGGCCAGCACCGGCGGCACCTCGTCCCTGACCTCGGTCATCAGCCTGACCCCCTCGCCTGGACCACAGCGAGCAGCATCCGCTCGACGGCGTAATCCTGGTCGACGGCGCCGCCCTTGACATCGGCATCGGCGACAGCCACTGCCTGGAACGCCTGCACGAGACCCTCGGGTCGCCAGCCGCGCACCTGGCGCTGTGTCTTCTCGACCTTCCACGTCGGCATGCCGAGCTGGCCGGCGAGGGCACCGGGAGACCCGCGGCCGGCGGACGCGACCATCGCCATCGAGCGCAGCGTGTTGGCCAGCGCGCTCGTCACGAGCACGTGCTCGAGCTTGACCATGCTCCACCAGCGGACCAGCTCCAGCGCGCCCGCGAGGTCTCCCTCGACCGCACGCTCGGCGACGGCGAAGCCGTTGGCCTCCGCCCGGCCGCGGTGGTACCGCGCGACGGCCTCGACAGTGATCGGGCCCTCGGTGTCGGACAGCAGCTGGCTGGCCGCAGAAGCAAGTTCGCGCAGGTCGTTGCCGACTGCTTCCAGCAGCGCACCGACGGCCTCCTCGTCGACGACGCGCCCGTCGCTGCGCAGCTCGGCGCGCAGGAAGTCGCGCCGCTCACCCGGCCGCGTCAGCTTCGCCGCGGCAACCGTGCGACCGGCGGCGCTCTGAAGCGGGCCGAGCACAGCCTTGCCCTTCGCGCCGCCGGCATGGACCACGAGCAGCGTGACCTCGTCGAGCGGGGCTGCGACGTAGGCAAGAACCTCTGCAGCGACGTCCTTGCTCAGGCTCTCCGCTCCCTGCAGCACCAGCACGCGCCGCTCGGCGAACAGCGACGGGCTGAGCAGCTCGGCCAGGTCACCCGGCTCGATCTCGCTGCCGTCGAGCTCGCGTACGTCGACGTCGGCGTCTGCGGCCCGAGCGGCAGCGACGACGCTCGACACCGCGCGCGACACGAGCAACTCCTCGTCGCCCACGACGAGCATCAGCGGACACAGCAGCTCAGCGGGCACGCACTGATCGTCCCACGCCAGGATGAGCCGCACTCGCGGATCGGCGGGTCCCGCGCGCGAGCCTGCTGCGTCTCGCCGCACCAGTTCACCGGCAGCCGGGACAGGTCGGCTGCGCGCGCAGTGAGCGTCGTGCCCGGTATGAGCTCAAGACCGGTGGCACGGCTGGGACGGGCGACGGTGCCGGGTCCACTGCTGGCCTCGCTCGACAGCACGCCGGCGCGATCGACGAGGGCGACGTCCCCGTCGCGGTCGGTGCGGTAGGAGCGGGCGCCGGCATCGACGAGGCGACGGATCGTGGCCGGGGACGGATGGCCGAACGGGTTGCCCGCGCCGACGGACGTCATGGTGATCTGCGGATGCACCGCTGCGAGGAACTCGGGGAGCTGGTGGTCAGAGCCGTGGTGCGGGACCTTCAGCACATCTGCGCGCAGCGGTACGCCGAGATCCAGCAGCGCCTGCTGCGCCTCTTTCTCGACATCGCCCGTGAGCAGGACCGTGCGGCCACCCGCTGCGGTCAGGCGCAGCACCAGCGAGGAGTTGTTGGGGTCGCTGTTGGTGCCGTGATGGGCGTGATCCGGGGCGAGCACCTGCCACCGCGCTGCGCCGGCCGTCCGCACCTCCCCGACAACGGCGCGGAGGATCGGCACGTGCGCGTCGGCGGCCCACCGGACGACCCGGGCCCGCTCGACAACCGGCTCGTCGAGCGGGCCGACCTCGATCTGCGCGACTGGTCGCCCTCTGAGCACCCCAGGTAGTCCCTCGACGTGGTCGGCGTGCAGGTGGGTGAGCACGACGAGCGGCACACGGTGCACGTGCAGCCGCCGCAGGCAACGGTCAACGGCACGCGGGTCGGGTCCGGTGTCGATGACGACGCCGGTGTGCGGCCCCGCGTTCAGCACGAGCGCGTCACCCTGGCCGACATCGCACGCGACCAGGAGCCAGCCGGGGGGCGGCCAGGCCGGGGCCACCAGCCACAGGCAGGCCACCGCGGCGAGCACACCGGCGCAGCCGGCAGCGCACGCTCGCCGGAGCCGCGGGGCGTGCAGCACCATCGCGCCAGCCGCGGTCAGGACGACGAGCAGGGCTGCGCCGGCGTAACCGCTCCGCCACGGTATCGCGGCGCCGGGCATCCGTGCGCCGGTCGCCGCGACGCGGACCAGCCAGGTCGTGGGCAGCCAGGCCGACCAGGCGATCGCGGTGGCGAGATGAACCGAGACCGGTGCGGCCAGCGCGGCGGCCAGTCCGAGGATGGTCGCGGGCGCGACCGCAGGCACCGCCAGCAGGTTGGCCGGCACGGACAGCAGACCGAGCTGGCCGGACAGCGCCACGACCACCGGCCCGCACGCCACCTGCGCGGCGGCCGGGATGGCCACTGCATCGGCCAACCACACCGGCAGGCGCTGCGACCAGCGGGCCCGCCAACCGGGCGCGAGGACGACGATGCCCGCCGTCGCGAGCACCGACAGCGCGAAGCCGGCTGTCATCGCGAGGTCGGGCGAGGCGAGGACGAGCACGATGACAGCGGCTGACAACGCGGGCAAGGTCGATCTCGATCGAGCGGTCGTCAGAGCCAGCAGCGCGACGCCGCCCATCACGGCAGCGCGCAGCACACTGGGCGACGGCCGGACCAGGACGACGAAGCCGAGCAGGGCGAGCAGCGCGAGCGGCGGTCTCGCCCGCAGCGGCACGCCGAAGCGCACGCAGAGCGCGAGCACCATCGTCAGCACGATCGCGACGTTGGTGCCGGAAACGGCCACGAGATGGGTGAGTCCGACCGTCCGGAAGTCGTCCTGCAGCCCGGGCGGCAGCGCGCTGACGTCGCCGATCACGAGGCCGGGCAGCAGGCCGCGCTCGGCCGGTGGCAGTGGCGCGACCGCCCGACGGAGTCCGGCGCGCAGCGAACCCGCCAGCCGCTGCAGCCGGCTCGGTCGCCCGACCACCTGCACCGAGCCGCGCGCGGTCAGCAGCGCGGCGACGTCGCCGCTGCGGTCGGCCGGCCGCAGCAGCCCTTCGATGCGAACGTGCTGACTGGGTAGGAGCCCAAGCCAGTGCCGGTCGGCGGACACCACCAGCACCGGCGTACGGACCCGCACGACGCGACCTGCCGTTGTGACTGTCTCGGCGCGGACGCGCGCGACGACCGTGTCACGCACGACCAGCGCACCGGACCCGGGCTTCGGCACGACCAGGCGCGGGTCGCCGAGCACGACGCCCTCCACCGTGACCGCCGACCCGCGTGTGGCGGCATCGTGCACGACCCCCGTCGTACGGGCATGGACGTGCGCGGCGGCGGCGACTCCCGCTCCAGCACTGCACAGGAGTACGCCGACAGCGACTGCCGCAGCGGACCGCTGCCCGCAGCGGCGAAAGACGCAGCCAGCTGCAATGACGGCGACCGCAGCCCCCATGAGCACGACGAGCGGGCGCAGGTGCAGGGCGACCGCCGCGACGACCCACGCGGCGACAGCTGGTGCGAACAGGCGCAGGTCCGGCCGACTCACACCCGCACCTTGTTCTTCAGCGCTGCGAACTTGCTCTCGCCGATCCCCGACACCTCGCGCAACTGGTCGACGCTGGCGAACCGGCCGTGCTCGGTGCGCCAGTCGACGATCTTCTGCGCGAGCACCGGGCCGATGCCGGGCAGGCTGTCGAGCGCCGAGACGTCCGCCGCGTTGAGATCGATGCGGGCGTCGGCCATCGACCCGCCGGCAGCCGAGCCGACCGGCGGCGGCACGCCCACCAGCACCTGCTCGCCATCGGTCAGCTTGCGGGCCCGGTTCAGCCCGTCGTACGACGCGCCCGGCAACGGACCGCCGGCCGCCCGGACCGCGTCGTCGACGCGCGAACCGAGCGGCAGTCGCACGATGCCCGGGTGCCGCACCTTGCCGGCGACGTCGACGACAACCACACCGCCGGCGTCCGGAGCCGCCGAGACCGCAGCTGTCGGTGGTGCCGCGACCTCGTGCGGACGAGCGCGAAGCACGACGAAGCCGGCCGCAACGGCGGCGACGACCGCGACGACGGCCAGCACCGGCAGGCCGCGGCTGCCAGGGTCCCAGCGGCCGCCGCGTAACCCCTCCGGCAGCAGGGCGGTGACGAGCCCCACCGCACGGACGCCGGAGTCGTCTGCCGAAACCGGGTCGGCGGCCGGCTCCTCGAGCGGCAGCGGCGACCACGACTGCTCGGCCGGCGGCACCCAGCCGCCGGTGACCCGAGCGGGCGCGACCAGCTCGAGGCGGGCGCGCGCCGCCACCGGGTCAGACCGAGGTCGGGGCACTCGCGCACGCTAGGAAGCCACCTGGGTCCGGCGGGGCACGCGGCGCGGACCTGTGGGCAACGCGCCGGCCTGTGGACGTCAGCCGCGAGCGAGCCGGCGGACGAAGTTCGTCTGGTGCCGAACCACGACGATCGCCGCGAGCACGACCGCCCAGACGATGTCCTCGTCGACCACGACGGCGATCACGGCGATGGACGTCGCGGCGAGGACGGATGCCAACGCGACCCAGCGTGACACGGCGACGACGATGACCCACACCAGCAGCACGATCGGCGCCCAGAGCGGCTGCGAACCCAGGATCGCGCCGAGGGCGGTCGCGACGCCCTTGCCGCCCCGTCCGCGTAGGAACGGCGACGTCACGTGCCCGACAACGGCAGCGACCCCGGCGACCAGGCCGGCGCGGTGGTCGACGTACTCGAAGCCGACGGCAACGACGAAGCCCTTGAGCACGTCGAGCAGAGCGACGATCACTCCGGTCCGACGGCCGAGCGCCCGCCCGGCATTCGTCGCACCCGGGTTGCCCGAACCCACGCCCCGCAGGTCGATGCCGCGGCGGGCCGCGAGCCAGGTCGCCGGCGAAACCGCGCCGATGAGGTAGCCGACGAGACCGGCGGCGGCGTAGATCACCGGCGCGAGACGACGACGCCGAGCAGTCCCGGACCGACGTGCGCGCCGACGACGGCACCGACCTCGGACACGTGCATCGACTGCAGCCCGGGCACCCGCTCCCGCAGCCGTTCGGCCAGCGCCTCGGCCTTGTCCCCGGCAGCAAGGTGGTGAACGGCCATGTCGACCGGCACGTCCCCCGCGACGCCGGCAGCGATCGCCTCGAGGCGGGCCAGCGCCTTGCTCGCGGTGCGCACCTTCTCCAGCGGCGCGATCCGACCGTCGAGCACGTGCAGCAGTGGCTTGACCGCGAGCGCCGTGCCGAACAACGCCGCCGCCGCGCCGATCCGCCCACCACGTCGCAAGTGCTCGAGCGTGTCGACGTAGAACAGCGTGGTCGTCGCCGCCGCCGTCTTCTCCGCCGCGGCCACCACCGCCTCGACACCGCCGCCCCCACTGGCCGCCTCCGCGGCCGCGATGACGGCGAAGCCGAGGCCCATGGCGATGGTCGCCGTGTCGACGACGCGCACCTCGATGCCCTCGTCGGCCACCTCGGCGGCGGCCAGGCGAGCCGCCTCGACGGTGCCGGACAGGGCACCGGACAGGTGCAGCGACACGACGCAGGGCGCGTTGCATGCGCGATACGCCGCGGCGAACTCCGCCGGTGTCGGCCGCGACGTCGACACGTCCACCCGCCGCTCGGTCAGCGCTGACGCGACGTCTGACGGCGAGACCTCAACGCCCTCGGCGCCGGTGCGCAGTCCGAGCACGACGTGGAGAGGCACGACGCCGACATCGTGCTTGTCGGCGATGCCCGCAGGCAGGTACGCCGTGCTGTCGGTGACGACAGCGACCCGGCTCATGACGGCAGGCTAGACCGGCACGACGTTGACCAGCTTCGGCGGTCGCACGATGACGGTGCGGACCTCCGCGCCGTTCAGGGCGCGTACGACGGCATCGGAGCTCAGCGCGAGCTCGCGCAGCTCGCCCTCGCCGATGGACGGCGCGACCTCCAGCCGGTCCCGTACCTTGCCGGACACCTGGACAACGCACGTCACGGTGTCCTCGACCAGCAGCGCCGGGTCAGCGGTCGGCCACGTCGACGCGTGCACCGAGTCACCAGAGTCGACGTCATGACCCAGGCGCGACCAGACCTCCTCGGCGGTGTACGGCGCGAAGCAGCTCAGCATGGTGGCCAGCGCGGTGGCGCCATCCCGCAGAGAGGCACTTGCGGGCGCGGCTCCGTCGACGCCTTTGCGCAGCGCGTTGGTCAGCTCCATCAGCCGGGCGATCGCGACGTTCAGCCGGTGCGCTTCCAGCAAGCGCGTGACGTCGTCAACGGTGTGCGCCACCGCCCGGTCAACGGTTTCGTCCCGAACACCCGACCGCGGCAGCGCGGCGACGTCGGCCGCGACGCGGGCGACGCGGGCCAGCCACTTCACCGACCCGGACGGCGAGACGTCCGCCCAGTCGATGTCGTCCTCCGGGGGGCCGGCGAAGACGATGGAGATGCGAATGGCGTCGACCCCGAACGACGCCAGCTGGCCACCCAGGTCGACCCCGTTGCCCAGCGACTTGCTCATCGCCTTGCCCTGGTTGATGACCTGGCCCTGGTTCAGCAGCGCCGAGAACGGCTCGACGAAGTCGACCATGCCCATGTCGTGCAGCACCTTGGTGAAGAACCGGCTGTACAGCAGGTGCAGGATCGCGTGCTCCACGCCGCCGACGTACTGCGCGACCGGCATCCACTCCCGCACGGCGTCCTCGTCGAACGGGCCCTTCTCGTACGACGGGGAGCAGTAGCGCAGGAAGTACCACGACGAGTCGACGAACGTGTCCATCGTGTCGGTGTCGCGCTTGGCCGGACCGCCGCACGTCGGGCAGGTCGTGTTGACCCACGCCTCGTTGGATGCCAGCGGCGACTGGCCCTTGGGTTGCAGGTCGGCGCCCTTCATGTCGGCCGGCAGCAGGACGGGCAGCTGGTCGTCGGGCACGCCGACCTCGCCGCACTCCTCGCAGTGCACGACCGGGATCGGCGCGCCCCAGAACCGCTGCCGCGACAGCAACCAGTCGCGCAACCGGTAGTTGACCGCCTCCTCGCCGGTGCCTCGCTCGCGCAGGATCTCGATCGTCCGCGGGATGGCCTCGGCCTTGCGCAGTCCGTCCAGCGGTCCGCTGTTGACCAGCACGCCATCGCCCGGCGTCGCGATGCCGGTCGCGACGGGGTCGTCGACGCCGGTGTCGACGACGACGCGCACCGGCAGGTCGAACGTGCGCGCGAAGTCCAGGTCGCGCTGGTCGTGCGCCGGCACCGCCATGATCGCGCCGGTGCCGTAGTCGGCCAGCACGTAGTCGGCTGCGAAGACCGGCAGCTCCTCGCCGTTCAGCGGATTTATCGCGGTGCGGCCCAACGAGACGCCGGTCTTCGGACGATCCGTCGACTGCCGGTCGATGTCCGACAGCTTGCGGACCTCGTCGCGATACGCCTCGAAGGCCGCGCGCTGCTCCGGCGCGCACAGCTCGTCGGCCAGCGGCGCATCTGCAGCGACGACGAAGAACGTCGCGCCGTACAAGGTGTCAGGCCTGGTCGTGAAGACCGTGACGCTCTTGTCGCCCACTTTGAAGTCGACGTGCGCACCGGTGGAGCGGCCGATCCAGTTGCGCTGCATCAGCAGGACGCGCTCCGGCCACTTGCCCTCCAGCTGCGCCATGTCGTCCAGCAGCCGGTCGGCGTACTCGGTGATGCGGAAGTACCACTGCGTCAGCTCGCGCTTGGTGACCTCCGTGCCGCACCGCTCGCATTTGCCCGCGACGACCTGCTCGTTGGCCAGCACGGTCTGGTCGTTGGGACACCAGTTGACAGCGCTCTTCTTGCGGTAGGCCAGCCCTCGCTCCATGAAGCGCAGGAACAGCCACTGCGTCCACTTGTAGTACGCCGGATCCGACGTGTGCAGCCGGCGCTGCCAGTCGAAGCTGACCGCGTAGCGCCGGAACGAGTCCGCCTGCACGTCGATGTTCTTGTAGGTCCATCCCGCCGGGTGCTCGCCGCGCTTGATGGCGGCGTTCTCGGCGGGCAGCCCGAAGGAGTCCCAGCCGATGGGGTGCATGACGTCGTACCCGCGCCGCATCCAGTAGCGCGCGACGACGTCGCCGATGCCGAACGCCTCGGCATGTCCCATGTGCAGGTCGCCGCTGGGGTACGGGAACATGTCGAGCAGGTACCTCTTCTCGGCACCCTCGCGCAGGCCGGAGCGGTTCAGGTCCAGCCGGTCCCACACCGGCAGCCACCGGTCCTGGACGGCGTGCGGGTCGTAGACCTCGCGGCCGTCGCGCTCGCTGGTCGTCTCCGTCATTGCTCTTCCTCTGCTCCCTGCTCGCTACGTGCCCGGACAAAGAAGAAGCCCCCGTGCATCACGAGGGCGCCGCGTCTGACAGGACTCCTGGTCAGCGCGGCCCGGGAAGGAGCAGGGCGGTGCGGTAGGTCATGCCGCGCATCCTACGCTGGTCGCGATGACGGTGACGACGGGTTTGCCCCACGTGGAGTCGCCGTGGCGGAGCGCCGGTCGTGAAGATCGGGTACGCCGGCGCAAGCTCCTGCTCCTGGTCACCATCCTGTTCGCCGGAGTTGCCGCGGTCTTCGGCTTCCCGACCGGCCGCGAGGTGCTGACCGGTTGGGTGCTCCTGTTCCTGCTCGCGGCGTGCGCCGGCAACCTGCGCGTCTGGGGGCGGGCGGTGGTGCGCGACTGGCTCCCGCTGTTCGCGGTGCTGTTCGCCTACGACCTCCTGCGTGGGCTGGCACCCGACATCGGCGCGCACCTCGCGAAGCTCCCCACCCTGCAGGCAGACCCGAAGAATGCTGCGTTCACCGAGAGGGCGCACCTCACCGAGCCCATCAACGGGGACAAGCTGCTCTTCGGTGGTCACGTGCCGACCGTGTGGTTGCAGCAGCACCTCTACACACCGGGTCACGTGCACTGGTACGACGCGGTCGCCGTACCGGTCTACTTCTCGCACTTCTTCGTGTCGCTCGGCGTGGCCGTGATGTTGTGGGCGCTGAGCTACCGGCTGTTCCGTCGCTACGTGTGGACCCTGGTGACGCTGACCGTCGTGACGCTGGTGACCTACGCGCTGTTCCCGGCGGCGCCGCCCTGGATGGCCGGGCTGCCGGCCAATCACGCGCTGCCGGAGGTGTCACGCGTCGTCCCCGACACCCTTCGCGCCCTCGGGGGGCACACCGTCAACTCCGCCGTCGAGCGCGGCGCTGCCTATTCCAACCGGGTCGCCGCGATGCCGTCGTTGCACGGCGCGATCCCGTTCATGCTGCTGCTGTTTGCCTGGCCTTTGGTACGACGGCGGTGGCGCGTGCTGCTGGCGGCGTACGTCATCGCGATGCTGTTCACGCTCGTGTACGCCGGCGAGCACTACGTCACCGACATCGTCGTCGGCTACCTGTACGCCGCCGCGGCGGTCTGGGGCGTTGCCTGGTGGTTCCGGCGGCAGGAACACCGCACCTCTTCAGCTGGTGAAGCGTGAGAAGACGATGTCGGTGGGGTTGCTGCTGAACACGCTGCTCGGCTGGACCGCCTGCACGGGCGGGTCGCTCACCCCGGTCGGGTTGACGACCGTGTAGGCGAGTGCGAACCCGCGCGGAGCGCCTCGGAGGCCCTGCCACTCACCCACGCCCACACCGGCGACCGGCGAGGTCGCCGCGACGTCGAAGGGCCCGGCCACGTGCGACTCCGCGAAGGTGGCGCCCTGATCCGGTGACTGCGCCAGCCACACATCGGTGATCAGGTGATCGCTGTCAGGGTTGTGGCGCATGTCGTTGTAGAGCAGGCCGACGGTGCCGTCGGACGCGACGGCGACGTTCAGGCTCTGCACGGTGCCGGGGGCAGCGCCGACGACGGGCGCCGTCGTGAAGGCACCGCCGTTCACGGAGCGCGAGAGGAACGGCATGCCGTCGGTCCAACCGTCGAACCACGCGACGTAGACCTCGCTTCCGTCGGGGCTGAGGGCCGCGTCCGGCACGCGGTTGACCTGCTGCCGCGGCATGACGTCGACGGGCGGCGACCACGTCGTGCCGCCGTCGGACGACGAGACGACGCGGATGCTGGTGTCGGCGCCGGAAGCGCCGCCGACGGGGCTGTCGTTGAAGACCGTCAGCAGCGAGCCGTCGGGTCGGACGAGCAGGGTGCAGCCCGTCCACATACGGTCGCCGTCCGGGGTACCAATAGCCACCGGCTTCGACCAGCTCAAGCCGCCGTCGGTCGTGCCGGCGACGTACTCCGTGCCGCCCGTGAGACCTGTCGTGGCGTCGCCCTGCGCCACGTCCCAGGCCGCATAGGCGACGCCACTGCGGTGCGGGTCGACGGCGATCGCCGTCCAGCCCACTGTCGTCGTCGGCGCGCCCGTCGTCGCATTCTCAACGGCCGTCCTCGACGTGGCGAACACGGTAGGGGTGCGCCACGTCAGGCCGCCGTCCGCCGAGGAGCTGAGCAGGACCGCCGCACCGGGACGCGGGTCGGCGAGCAGGTCGGCCATCGCGTAGACGATGCCGTCCTTGCCGACCGCGACGTGCGGGTTGTGCGCGCTGTTCAGCCCGGCGGAGCCGTTCTCACAGGCCATGAAGCCGGCGGCGCTGCTGGGATCGCGACCGTCCCAGCCGGGGACGCTCCGCCGCCAGGTCGCGCCGCCGTCGTCGGACACCCCGACGACGACTGCATCGTCGAAGTCCTGCGCCCACGCAGCGGCGATGCGGTGCCCGCCGCCGGGGCTGACGGCGAGGCTCGGCTGGTACTCGTAGTTGTGTCGCCCGATCGGCCCGGCCAGCGGCGAGCAGAGCGATCCCGTCTGGGGCACGGGGCTCGGCCCGCTGATGACGCGGGCGGCCGGCGTTGCGGCGGCAGCGGGTGTGGTCGGCAAGGCAGCGGCGGCGCAAGCCGCAACCAGCGCAATCACGGCACGGGTCAGTCTCATCGTCGTCCCCCCAGTCGACGGCGCCCGGCACGAACATGAGAACGCGCCGAGACCCGCCCGAATCGTACGGTTCGGGCGGGTCTCGGGTCGTGGGGGTGCTACCCCACCTTTTCAGCCCTTCGCGGCCTTGCGGCTGTCCTTCTCGTCGCTTGCCAGCTTGGCCAGCCGGTCGGCCTTGGCCCGCTCCGCGTCGGCCGCCTTCTTCTCGGCGATCGCGTTGGAGAGCTGGGCCTTCGGGGCCGCGATCCGGGCCTTCGTCGTCTGCTCGATGCGCTGCTCCTGCGCGTCGAGCTGCGCCGTGACGGCCTGCGCCTTTGCCCGCGCCTCGGCCTCAACGCGCTCGGTCTCTGCCTGCAGCCGTGCTCTGGCCTGCTG
Source organism: Actinomycetota bacterium (assembly GCA_033851845.1). Taxonomy (GTDB): domain Bacteria; phylum Actinomycetota; class Actinomycetes; order Mycobacteriales; family SCTD01; genus RYN-124. The sequence goes on along the minus strand of JAWWOH010000101.1, from coordinate 14,694 downwards.
CTCGGCCCGCTTCTTCTCGGCCTGCTCGGTCTGGAGGGTCTGCTGCACTCCTTCGCGGGCGCTGCGCTTGGCCTGCTCGCGCGTCTGCTCGGCCGCCTTCTTGCCGGCCTCGAGCTTCGTTGCGGCAGCCGCCTTGCGAGCCTCCGCCTTCGCCTCGAGCTCGACTGCCTTGCCGAGGATCTCGGAGCGACGGCGCAGTGCGTGGCCGCGGCTGGCGAGGCTCTCGTTGCCGAGCAACGAACCGGCCTTCTCGTCGAGCGTGCCCAGCGCCTTCTCGAAGCCAAGTCGGACGGAGCTGTCCTCGGCGAGGAAGCGGGCGACCTGGCTCTCGAGCAGCGTCGCGGGAAGACGCAGCGCACGGTACTCGAGCGCGGCCGCTGCCTTCGGGAGGGTGAGGACCTTCATCTGTTGTGCTCCTGTTCGAAGAGGGAGATCAGGCGGTGGGGAGGTCGGCCTCGGCGGCGAGGCGGTCTGCCTCGGCACGGGCCCGGGCAGCGGCCTGCTCCGCGACCTCGGCGCGGGCGGCTTCCTGCTCGCGCTCCCGACGGGCGTTGGCTTCCTGCTGATCGGCGGCGGCCAGCTGCTGACGCGTCTGGACGGCGGTCCGCTCGAGCTGCTCCTGCGCCTCGAGCTCCGCCTCGCGCTTGGCGACCGCCTCCTCCGCGGCAGCACCGGCGGCGATCACCTGCGACTCGACCTCCGCCTGTCGCTCGGTGGCCTCCAGGCGTGCCTCTGCCACGACCTCGACGGCGTTGCGCTGACGCTCGGCGATGGTCTGCTCGCGGGCCAGCTTCTCCGCAGCGTCGCGTGCCTCCGCCTCGGCAACGGCGTCGAGGGCACCGGCATCCTTACGGGCCGCGGCCTCTGCCTGCTGCAGCTGGCCCTCAGCAGCGAGCGAGTCGTTGCCGAGCACCGCGCCGGCGACTTCCTTGGCCTTGCCGGACAGGGACGAGAGCAGACCCTTGCGGGCCTCCTGGGCAGGACTGGCGTCGGGCATCAGAGTGCACTCCAAGCATGGGCGATGGGTTCCTCGTATACCTGCCCAGCAGGCCGCTCCGCACGCCGTCGGCTACGTCACACTCGGGTGGCCCGCCACGCTCAGGGCGTGCGACCAGCTACTGCGGCAGGCCGGGCAGCCCGTCGATGCTGACGGCGTTCTTCTCGGCGCGATAGGCGGCGAGTCCCGCCGGTCCTCTGCGCTCGGCACCGCGCCGCAGCAGGTCGCGCTCGCCGATCAGTTCCATGACGGGTACGCCGAAGCCACATGAGTCGCTCACCCGCTCGACCTGCACCACTACGACCGCGCGGGTGCTCGGGTGAGGTGGGTGCCGCGCCACTACGTCGTCGTACGCCGTTTCGCCCGGCAGCGCGACTGTCGCCCTACCGTGCAGCCGGACGATGCGCGGACGGCTGTCGAACGAGCAGAACATCAGGCAGATCCGGCCGTTCTCCCGGATGTGCGCGATCGTCTCCACCCCGCTGCCGGTGTAGTCGACCCACGCGACGCGGTGCGACCCGAGCACGGAGAACGTGTCGTGGCCGCGTGGCGAGACGTTGAGGTGCTCATCGGCAGAGAGCGGCGCCGTGCCGACGAACCACAACGGCTGCGCCTGCAGCCACCCGGCCAGCTCGTCATCGATGCCGTCGTACGTCCTGCCCACACCCCGAGACTAAGGTCCGCTCCATGGGGGTCAACCAGCGCAGCGAGATCACGATGACCGACGACGAGATCGCCTCGTTCATCGAGCGCAGTCGCACCGCGACGATGGCCACGAACGGACCGACCGGCACACCGCACGTCGTAGCCATGTGGTTCGCCGTGATCGACGGACAGATCTGGTTCGAGACGAAGGCGAAGTCGCAGAAGGCGCAGAACCTGCGCCGCGACCCGCGGATGACCGCGATGGTGGAGGCCGGGCACACCTACGACACGCTGCGCGGTGTATCGATCGAGGGTCGCGGGGTGATCGTGGACGACCCCGATGCGCTCTGGGCGGTCGGCGTCAGCGTCTGGGAGCGCTACACCGGGCCGTACAGCGAGGAGATGCGGCCCTTCGTCGAGGTCATGCTCAACAAGCGCGTCGCCGTGCGCGTCGACTCGGAGCGCATCCGGTCCTGGGACCACCGCAAGCTCGGCATGGACCCGATGCCGCTCGGCGGCACCACAGCGGCGTTCCTCTAAGCGACTTCACAGGTGGGTGGCACGGCGGTCACAGGTCGGGCCACCAGATTCGTCTCAGCGGCCCAGACAGGGCTCACGACGAAGGAGCACTTCCATGACCACGAAGTTCCGTACGTACGCCGGCACTGCCGGCCTGCTCGCCAGCGGGTTGGTCGCCGGCGGGATCCTCGCCGGCTCGCTGACGGCCAATGCCGCCAGCACGGCCACGGCACCGGCAGCCGCGGCGAGCGCGGCGCCGAGCAACCCCAACCCGGGTGACCCGAGCAAGCCGCAGCGCTCCGACGAGACACTGCTCACCGGCGACACCGCAGCGAAGGTGCGGGCGGCGGCCCTCGCGAAGTATCCCGGCGCGACCATCGTCCGCATCGAGACCGACAGCGACGGCGTCTACGAGGCCCACATCGAGTCCGGTGGGACGCCGATGATCGTTCAGGTCGGCAGCGACTTCACCGTCACGGGCACGCAGACCGGTGGCGGCGGCCACCGCTAAAGCCACCTCGCCCGCGAAGGTCCCACCGCACCCTGCGGTGGGGCCTTTGCGTTGCACCTCCCTTGACCCGATATGTCTCCTCATGTATCAATGCCTCGTGACATGGAGACATGACGTCGTGGTGCACGACATCCACGGCAAGGCGTCGATGCACCCGCTGCCGGGCGGCCGCTACTACCTGGCGTTCTTCGGGTGCCTGCTGCTCGTGGTCTACGTCGCGCGGGCGCTGCAGGCGAACGAGCGCGCCGCCCTGCGGTGGCTGTCCGCTCGAGGCTTGGTCGGCGACGAGCGACTGGTCGGCACCGTGCGCGACTACCTGCGCCGGCTGCGCTGGGCGCGGGTGGGAGCGACCGCCCTCTTCGTCGGCATGAGCGCCCTGTCGGTCTGGGCGCTGCAGTGGCCACTCGGGTTCATCACCACGCCGTACCTGATCTGCCTCCTGGTGGCCGAGTCGCTGTCCCCCGCCCCACGACGCGGGCGGCTGCGGACCGCACTCGTCGATCGTCGGGATCGGTCGTACTTCGCACCCGCGCTCGGGTTGGCCTGCGCGCGGCTCGCCCTGTGGTCTGGAGCCGCCGTCGCTCTGGCCGCCCCGTCGCTCACCGTCCTGCACCGGTCCATCACCGCAGGCGCACTCCTGCACGCCGGGTTGATGCTGGTCGCCGCAGCAGCCCTCGAGGTCTCGCTGGATCGCATCACCCGACGGGCGCTGCCCGATCGTGCGCCGGACCTGCAGATCGATACGGCGATCCGCGTCGCCAGTGCCCGGATCGCCACGGCAGCCGGGCTCGCCGGTGGCTCGTTCGGACTGCTGCTGTCGCTCGGCTTCATCGGACGGCCGCTGCCTGCGCCGATGCTTACTGGGCAGCTCATCAACCTCGGCATGGCCGCGGCGCTGGGCGGGACCATCGCTCTGCTGATCCCGCTGCGCATGTGGCGACCGCGGTCCTCATGACAGCGACGCCCGTTGTCGCGGTCGACTCGGCCAGCAGCGTCCCGCCGTACGAGCAGCTCGTCGACCAGCTCACGCGGCTCATCGCTGGCGGCCACCTCACGCCCGGGCAGAAGCTGCCCACGATCCGCCAGCTCGCAGCGGACCTGAGCCTCGCTGCGGGGACGGTTGCCCGCGCGTACGACGAGCTCGAGCGCGCCGGACTGGTGCGCTCCCGCCGGCCGCAGGGGACGTTCGTCAGTGCGGCAGCGGTCGAGAAGTCCGGACGCAAGGCGCTGCTGACCGGGCTGGCCGAGCGCTTCGCGCAGCAGGCGCGCCAGCTCGGCGCCGACCCCGACGAGGCCCTCAGCGCGCTGCGGGTCGCGTTCGACAAGGGCTGACCCGACTCACAGCCGGTCCCCAGCCGCGACGCAGGGTGGTCGCAGGCGCGCTGTCGACCCTGAACTCAACCCCGACGCACGACGCTCGGGCATCCCTCAGGAGCTCAACATGCGCAAGCAGATGATCACCATTGCTCTGGCCTCCGGACTCGGACTCGGTGGGGCCGTTCTCGCCGTACCCGGCATCGCGACGGCCGCGGACAGCGCGACCAGCACAGCAGCGGGCGGCCTGGCCGACCGCGTCGCCCACATCAAGTCCGCACTCGCCGGCCTGGTCACCAACGGCACGATCACCCAGGCCCAGGCCGACAAGGTCGCGTCCACACTCGCCGCGCAGGCACCGCCGCCCGGCGGGCGCGGCCACGGCCCCGGTGGCCCCGGCCGGATCTCGGCCGAGGAGACCGCGAAGCTGCTGGGCATCACCGTGGACCAGCTGCGCACGGCGCAGGAGTCGGGTCAGACCCTCACGCAGATCGCGGCCGCGCACGGCATCAGCAAGGCCGACCTGGTGAGCCTGCTGGTCGCCGCCGCCAAGACGCAGCTGGCTGCTGACGTGAAGTCGGGCCGGTTGACGCAGGCTCAGGCCGACACGATCTCGGCTGACCTGTCGACCCGCATCACCGACATGGTCGACCGCGTCGGTCCGCCGCGCGGCATGCACGGCGACGGTGACGGCGACGGCCACGACGGCCCGCCGCCGGCAGCGCCGTCATCGACCGCGACGGACGCCCCGGCCGCCTGACCGGACGCGACGCCCGCTGTCTGTTGACAGCGGGCGTCGCGAAGCATGCGTCTACCGGGTCATCCGATCAGGCATAGCTGACGTCGACGGCCGCCAACGTGGCATCCACGGCAGCGTGCGCCGTACCCGAGTGGTCGGGATCGACAGGCGGCAGCAGATCGCAGCCGGGGAGCCCGGTGCACACCCGGTTCGCATTCATGTCGGTGTGCGCCGAGGCTCCGGTGTAGAGGCGAACCGTTCCCTTGCCGGACAGGTTGTCGACCGTGATCGTGAGCGTCTTCTGCACGTCGGCCACGGCGTTCGCGTTGTCCGACGCGGGCACAGTCGAGGAGGACGAGACAAGACCCTCGACGGCGTCCTGCGTGCTGCAGCCGGAGCAGCTGGCATTGGCATACAGGGCGGTGCTCGCGTAGATCACGCCGTGGTCCGCGCGAGCGGACGTGTTCGCCGACCGGACGCTCCACGAGAACGTCGCAGTGAGCTGCGTGGCGCCCTTCGGCACCCGCAGGTCGACGACCTGGTCGGCATACGCGAAGCCGCTTTCCGGCGCCGGTTCGTCAGCGAGGGTCCGCTGCATGTCCATGGTTGCGTTGATCCGGCCGGTCGTGGCGCTCGCCGTCGACTGCGGCGTGCAGACCGCACCCGCGCGGCAGTCCGTGGCGCCGCCCGTCGACGTCGTCGTGTACGGCGCGCCGAGATGTGTCGGGCTGCCGGCGGGTGCGGCACTTGCGACGCTCGGCATACCGAGCGCGACGGTGAGAGTGGTGATGGACACGAGCAGAACGCGGCTGACGCGCATGGTGACTCCCCCTGTTGGTTGCCCGAAACGTAGGGAGTTGGGCGTGGCCGGACATCAGGGCAGGCACTGAAGCGTGCAAACCCCGTGACGGGTCACGTCCGCAGGAAGGTCAGGACCGCAAGAACTCGCCGATGGTCGTCGTCGGTCTCGACCAGCCCGAGCTTCATGAAGATGTTCCGCACGTGCGTCTCCACCGTCTTCGGGCTGAGGAAGAGCCGCTCGCGGATCGAGGTGTTGGAGCGACCCTCGGCCATCAACGCGAGCACTTCCCGCTCGCGTTGCGACAGGGCGTCCACCGGATTGCCCAGCCGCCGTCGCTCGAGCAGTTGCGCGATGACAGCCGGATCCACCGCGGTCTTGCCGGTCGCGACGCGACGGACGGCGTCCGCGAACTCTGCCAGGTCGAGCACGCTGTCCTTGAGCAGATAGCCGACCGAGGTCGCGCCACCTTCGAGCAGCGTCATGGCGTACGACGGCTCCACGACCTGTGACAGCACAAGGACTCCCGTGCCGGGATGGTCCGTTCGGATCGCGTGGGCGGCCTGCAATCCCTCCGCAGTGAACGTGGGAGGCATCCGCACGTCGACGACAGCAACATCCGGATGCTCCGCTGCCACGTGCGCGAGCAATGCCACTGCATCGCCGACCTGCGCGGTCACGTCAAAGCCGGCGTCTTCTAGGACGCGGACGACACCGGCCCGGAAGAGCGGTGAGTCGTCCGCGACCGCTACGCGCACGGGATCGCCGCGCGCACCCGGGTGCCCTGGCCGGGTGATGTCATCACGTTGAGCTCGCCGTCAACGGCACCGACGCGGTCCACCAGTCCGCGCAAGCCGGAGCCGCCGGCCACATCAGCACCGCCGACACCATCATCGGCCACCTCCAGCTGAAGCTGGCCGTGGGAGTGCTTGACCTCGATGCTCGCGCGCGTGGCCTGGGCATGCTTGGCGACGTTGGCCAGTGCCTCGGACGCGACGAAGTACGCCGTTGCCTCCACGGTGGCTCGCAGCCGGCCGGGCACGTCGAAGCGCAGCTCCGTCGGGACGCGCGCGCGCTCGGTGAGCGACTGCAGTGCCGGTCCCAGGCCCTCCTCGGTAAGGATCGCCGGATGGATGCCACGGGCGAGCTCACGCAGCTCGGCCAGCGCCTCTTGGAGCTCCTGCGCCGCCTCGGTGACGGCGCTGCGGAGCGACGGGTCCACGTCGTCGGCCATCGACCGCGCGGCGAGCTTCAGATCGAGGCAGACCGACACGATCCGCTGCTGCGCGCCATCGTGCAGGTCGCGTTCGAGCCGTCGCCGTTCGGCGTCGGCGGCCATGACGATCCGCGCCCGTGAGGCTCGGACGTCGGCGAGCTGGGCCCGGACCTCTGCCTGCAGCCCCTCGTTCTCGACGGCGAGCCTCGCTGCGGCTGCGACGGAGTTCAGCAGCTCGCCCTCCTCGAGCAGCGCTTCGTCGTGCACGATGGCCGCCAGCGGCTTGCGGTCACGTTGCAGAAGCGTTGCGGTCCGGCCGGAGCCTTCGGCAGGGATGACGAGAGCGTCGCCGTCGGCGCCCACATAGCGGCTGGTGGCCGCGTCCCACCAGCCGACGCGGAGCGAGTCGTCGCGCAGCGTCCGCGAGAGCGCACGTTCGAGGTCGGCTGCCGGTGGCAGATCGCCGAGCTCGACAACGAGATCGCTGACCACCGTGTGTCGATGCCGCGCCCTCGCAAGGGCGAGCAGGAAGGTCAGCGGCAGCGCGAAGGAGGCTGCCACGGCGATCGTGGTCAGCAGGCTGAAGACGTACGGTGTCGGCTTGTAGACCGACCAGTAGTTGAGGACGAGCGCGGCCACCTGCTGGGCGGCGACGGCGAGGAAGAACGCGCAGGTCGGCAGCAGCATCGGGCTGAGCATCCGCTGCGCCGGGGCACTCGCCCGCCACCACCGCGCGACGACCAGCCCGGTGACGCCGACGAGCAGGATGACCAGGATCGGGACCTGCCGCAGCACCGCGATGGTGTCAGAGGGCTGCCAGGCGAGGAACCCGCCGACCGTTGCGACGAGCAGGCCGGCGGACGCGACGATGCGGCGTCGTACCGCACTGGAGGCCGTCCTGGCGTGGATCGCCAGGAACACCGCCGCTTCCACCAGCACGGCGGACATCAGGACGAAGCCACCCCAGTAGCGGACGTAGCCGGGGTAGGAGTGGATGAGGATCAGGTTCAGGTGCGGCTGGCAGTCCGTGCAGCCGAAGTCGCGCGGGTCGTAGACGGTCGATCCGACGATGGAGTTGATCAGCAGCGTGGTCGACGCGACGAAAGCGAAGCGGTGCACCGCCGACGTCAGCCGCCCGGCTGGGAACGACAGCAGCAGGTAGACCAGGGGCGGGAACCAACCCGGCTCGAAGGCGGATCCGATCGTCCAGAGGAATGCGACGTGCGTGCCCTCCATGAGCGATGTCCACACTCCGAGACCCGCGAGAAGGAGCAACTGTCCGGTCCGCGAATCGGGTCGGCGATACCAGGCGACCAGACCGGCGGCCATGTAGGAACCGCCCGCGGCTATCCAGCGGAACTGCACGTCGCTGTACTTCCAGGAGCAGAAGGCCGCGACGAACGCCGCGATCCCGATGAGGGGGAGGTACCAGCGGTGCCTCATCATGCGGCTCCGACCAGCTCGAGGATCCGGGACACGGACAGCTCCGACTTTCCGATGAACCCGCGGGCCGACGTTGCCGGGAGTCTGGCGAGGTAGTCGGATGCGTCCCGACTGGACGTCAGGATCACCAGGGCTGCCGGGGCCATCGTCGCCAGCTGGCTCGCCACGTCGAAGCCGTTGCCGTCCGGCAGGTGCACGTCGAGCAGAACGACATCGGGGTTCAGGGCGACCGCAGCGGCCACGGCGCCGGCCGCGTCGTCGGCCTCGCCCGTGACGGCGAACCCGGCCGACTCCAGGAGGCGGCGCGCGCTTCGGCGGAAGCCGACGTGGTCGTCCACGATGAGAACGGTCCTGGCCATCCGGCGATCTTCGCGACTGCGCCGCTCTGCGTCCATCGGGGTCAGCCCTGAGTCCAGGTCCGGTGCCGACCCTGGTGACCCACGGCTGCCGCCTCCCTAGCGTCCCGAACCACCGCGAACAGCGCGGACGGGACGAGGGGGACACATGAACGAGTGCGGCAGAACCAATCGATCAAGGCGCCGGCTCGGGCTCGCTCTGGCCATCGGGATGGGCTGCGCGGTGTTCAGCGCCGCCCTCCAGTTCTCTGCGACGTCGATGGCCGCACCGAGCCCGTCAGCAGGGACGTCTGTCGTCTCCGTACGCGATGCCTTCGGCCCGCTCGCCTGCGGCCAGCCGACGGGAACGCTCCGCGCTCCGAACTCGCCGCGCGAGCCGGTCGTCGCGGTCGATCCGGCCGACCCCAACCATGTCGTCGCGACCTACATCGTCGACTCTGATCTGTCGAACATGATCCGGGCGAGCAGGGACGGCGGCCTGACCTGGCAGACAGTGCCTGTGCCCGGGATCTCGGCGTGCACGGGCGGAGCGAACCAGGCGGCGGCCGACCCCTCACTGGCGTTCAGCTCCGACGGGAGCACCCTCTACCTGGCCACGTTGACGACGCCGACCGTCGCGCCGGTCGGCACCGACACGGTGATCGTCAGCACGTCGCACGACGGTGGCTTCACGTGGTCACCGGCGCCGACGACGCTCTCAGCCCCGGATGGCCTGTTCGGCGACCGCAACAACGTCACGACGGATCCGACTCACCCGGGAACGGCGTACATCACGTTCGAGCGGCATGACTCCCTGCAGTACACCTCGAGCACGCTGTACTTCCGCCGTACCGATGATGCGGGCCGCACCTGGTCTGCGCCGGTCGCCGTGTACTCGCCCGCTGCTGACGGGTTCTCGACCGGAAACGCGCAGGTGCTGCGCACCGGGAACGGGGCACTCGTCGATGTCTTCGACCAGATCATCGCCTGCAACCTCAACCCGTGCCTGGACGACAAGGTCTTCGAGGACAACATCGTGTACGCCGCCGTCTCGACCGACGAGGGACGGCACTGGGCGCCGCCGGTGAAGATCGGCAACCGCACCGCCGGCCCGGGCACGCATGCCGGGGCCTTCTGCGGCGACCTCTGGGCCACGATCCAGGCAACGACGTCGCCGGCTGGTGTCGTCTACGTCAGCTTCCCGGCCGCGGCACCGACTGCATCAACCCCGCTCGCCACGGACCTGGTCGTCGCGAAGAGCGCGGACGGCCTCTCATGGGTGACAGCAGGCACACTCCACGCGCCGACCGTCCTGGGACTCCCGACCCTTGCCGTGGCCAATGACGGAACACTGGGGATGAGCTACTACCAGCCGGAGGCGACGGCGTGCGCGGCCGCCGGCACCGTCGACGCGACGGACCTGTGGCTCGCCCGCTCACGGAACGACGGGCGCAGCTGGACCAGCTCGATGGTCGCCGGCCCGTTCGACGCGACCGGCAACTGCTTCCTCCCGCGGACGCCAGCCGAGGGCTGTCTGATCGCTGACTACGACGGTCTTCAGCCCATGGGCGACCACGGGTTCGCAGCGGTGTTCGAGGTGCCGCACGACCGCGGGGCCTACGAGAGCGACATCCGCTTCGCACATCTGCCGTCCCGGTAGCTGCGCGGGCTCACCGGGGTAGCTGCGGGCGAAGCAGCGGCAGGCCCTCCTCGCCGACCGGCACTCTGACCACCTTCCAGTGCCCGGAGTTCTCGGGCGGGAAGTAGTTCGAGCTGGCGACCAGCAGGGACGTTCCCTGGAACTTCATCCCGATCGGCACGTCGAGCAGCGGGCTCGTGATGCGGGGTAGCTCGGTCCCGTCGGGGCGCAGCCCCGCGACCTGGTCCGATCCGGCGAGTGTCACGTAGAGGTTGCCGGATCGCGCGAAGGCGAGATCGGCGCCGATCGGAAACGGTGTCGGCTGGCTACCGGGCGCGATCGGAAAGGCGTGCACGAGACGGAGCTGGTCCTGGGCGGGAGTCGGTCCGAGCGGCAGCCGGTACACGACGGTGTTCGCGAACGTGTCGGGTGCCGGTGAACCCGCGAGCACCAGGTAGAGCTGGTGGTCGGGGCTGATGGCCAGGCCGTTGACACCGCTGAGCTGAGAGGAAAGCAACGCTGGAGACTGGAACCACATCGCCGGCTTGCCATTCGGCGGGATGCGCCAGATCGCGCCGAGGCTGGCGTCACTGACGTAGAGGCTGCCGTCGGTGTCGAAGGCCAGGTTCTGCCACATCGAGGCGGCCCATCCGGCCGAGGCATACGGCTCGGGTACGGCGGCGTAGACCTCTGGCGTCCCGAGCCCGTTGCGAGTCGGGGTGAACCGAAGGATGCGGCTGTTCATGTCGACGACGTACACCCGGCCGTTGCCGTCGGCGGCCATGTCGTGCAGGCCCATCGTCGGCATCGTCATCACCGTCGCGCGAGCCGTGGGCGACCCGCCGGCCGTCGGATAGCGGAGAACCACCTCCTCGCCACCGGGCCGGAACGGACTGCCTTTGGAGGTCGCGACGTACACGGCGTCCTCGGTAGCCAGCAAGCCGAAAGGGTGGCCGGGGTCGGCGATCTCAGCGAACACGCTAGGAGCTGCGACCTCGCTCCTGTACTTGTCCGCAGCGCCAGATGGCGACGGCGCCACCAGCGGGGTCAACACAGCGGCGGCGATCAGCAGCCGGCTGAGTGGCGGACGAAGCCGTGCGACGCATCGGTTCATGTCGAGCTCCTCTCGAGTCGACCCCGATGCGTTAGTCAGCGGGCAACGCCGGAAGTGTCGGCTGCAACACGAGTGGCCTGACCAGCCGCGAAGACCCGCAACGTGAACACGAACGTGGTGCCGCCGCCGGGACTGCTCTCGAAAGAGATCTCGCCGCCCTGCGCCTCGACGAACCGCTTGGTCAGCGCAAGCCCTAGTCCGGTCGACGCCTGTCCGCGCTGGGGCTGGTTGCCCTTGACCCGGTAGAACGGCTCGAACAGCTTGTCGCGGGCGTCCGCCGGGATACCGATGCCGTTGTCGTGGACGAAGACCGTCACCTCGTCGTTTGCGAGCGCCGCAGCGACGGCGACCTTCCCGCCGGCCGGGGTGTACTTCACCGCGTTGTCGACGAGGTTGAGCAGGATCTCGCGCAGTCGGCGTGCATCGGCGAGCACGGGCGGCAGGTCACGCGGCACGCTGACGGTGACCTTCAGGCCACCGGCCTGCGCCAAGCCGTCGATCGTGCGACGCAGATCCTTCACGACGTTCTTGAGTTGAACCTCTTCAAGGTCGAGGTCGAGCCTGCCCGCCTCTGCCTTGGACAGCTCGAGCAGCTCGTTGATGAGCGCCAGCAGCTGGTTGCTCGAGGCCACGATCGTCTCGGCGACCTCGAGGGGAGACCGATCACCGAACTTGCGACTGCGCAGCATCATCGCCTGACTGCGGATCACCGCAAGCGGCGTACGCAGATCGTGGCTGACCGAGGCGAAGAAGTCGGTGCGGTCCTGCAACAGCCGCTCGATCTCGTCGGTCCGCTGGGCGACGCGCAGCTCGAGCGTGTCGTAGAGCGCCTCGAGCTGCTCGGCCATCTGGTTCACGCCACCGGCGAGCTCGCCGAGCTCGTCGTTGCTCACCACCGGCGTGCGGGCGGACAGGTCACCGCTGCCGAGAGCTCTGTTCATCGCGACGAGCGGCCTCAGCTGCGCCATGATCGACCTCGACAGCACCGCGCCCACACCGATCACCCCGAGCATGACAAGCAAGACGATCGCGCCGAGCCGTTCGGCTGTACCCCGCACGGACGCGAACGCCGGCCCCGATGGAACGCTGACCGCGAGCGTGCCGACGCGCTGGCCCTGTACGTCGAACGGGGCATAGAGCGTGGCGATGTCGATGCCGCCGCCGGCACGGCTCCGGCGACGCAGCAGTCGACCGTCGCTCGGCAGCCGTGGCGGGGTGGCCATCACCATGCCGGAGGTCGCCAACATGCGCCCAGTCGGGTCGTAGATCGCCGCTCCGCCGCGCCCTCGGTCGCCGAGTCGACTCGCACCGGCGGCATCCGAGACCAGCTGATCCGTGGAAATGCCGACCAGGGCAACACCGATGGGAGCTGGTCGGCAGGTGCCCGCGACGGGGCAGATCGGCGCCGCGATGACGAGCATGGTCTGACCATGATCTTTCACGAAGCCGGCTCGGCGCTGGCCCGACGCATCGCGAAGCGTCTGCGCGACAAACGGACTCGCTGCCCACCGCGAGCCGCTGGCCACCACAGGCTTGCCGGCCGATGAGGGCCGGCGAAGCTCCACAAGACCCCGACCCGTCCGGTCGGCGGCGACGAGCAAGTTGACGTCGCCCTTCAGGGCCAGCACGGAGCCGAGCAGGGTCCGGGCTCGTTCGCCGTCCCCTGCGGCCACCGCCGACGGCATCCCCTGGATGTTGGTCGCGAAGTTGGCTGACTCGACCAGGTACAGCTCACGGTCGTGAGCTACGGAGCGAGCCTCGAAAGATCGCCGAGCCAGGTCCTGGTCGAGTGCATCCTGGGCGCGCGCCGACAGGTCTCGCACGATGAAGAACGCGCCCAGCGACCCGAAGATGACGATCAGCGCCAGGAAGGGCAGTAGGAGCTTCCAGAACAACCGCAGGTCTCGAACGCGGGACCTGGCCACTAGTACCAGCCGGTGAGCGGTCGCGCCCCGGGCAGCTCACGGACGAAGACGTCACCGGACTTGTTGGTGTCCTCGGGGACGAGGTCCTCGGCCTCGGCACCGCAGTCGAACACGACGAAGCGGGCATCGTCCGACAGCCCAGGGGTCCCGCAGTGACCGGCCTTCGTCTGCTCCCCGCCCGATGTCACGGAGACCCGCGTTGTGGTCCTCGTGGCCAGGTCCCGCAGAAAGATGTCGGTCACGTTGTTGTCGTCACCTGGCACGAGGTTGGTGGCGTCGGAGTTGAAGACGATGTAACGGCCATCGGGTGTCGCGGAGTACGACAGACCACTGAGGCCCACATCCCTTCCGCCGGCGACCAACAGCGGCGCGAGGTACGTGAAAGCGACCCGTTCCGGATCCAGCGCAACGTCGCTGTCCGCACGCTTGCCGTCCGACGAGACCGTCACCAGCGTCGTGATGCCTCGCCGCAGGTCACGCCGATAGACATTCTCCAAGTAGTCCTGGGTGGGTGGTGAAACCAGATTACTGGCGTTGGAGTTGAAGAAGACGTAACGGCCATCGTCAGAGATGGTGTGCAGGCCGAGGCCGAGCACGCTCTTGGTCTGATGGTTGGCCTGCTCGCCCCGCGACGAGACGTTCACCCGGATGGTCGTCCTGGCCACGCGATCGCGCACGAAGACGTCGGCGACATTGTTGTTGTCATTGCGGACAAGGTTCGACGAGCTGGACTTGAAGACGACGTAGCGGCCGTCGCGGGAGATTGAGAACAGATCGGCGCCGGTGTCCCCGTTCTCGTTGTCCTGCCGGGTCTTGTCCTTGGTCTCGGCGTTATTCGGCTCGCCGAGGTCACGATCACGGTACGACGGGACGTCGACCCGAGTGGTGACGTGCGTGACCATGTCGCGGACGAAGACGTCGCGGACCTTGTTCGTGTCATGCGGCACGATGTTCGACGCCCATGAGGTGAAGGCGACGTACCGGCCGTCCGCCGAGATCTCGGCGCGCCCGCTGGAGGCATCCGTGGCGTCACAATCGCACTTGTAGGCCACCGAGACACGATCGTTCTGGCCGGTCTTGGTGTCGTGCCGGAAGACCTCGAACCGGTACGGGGAATGCCTCTCGTCAGCGACCCCCGGGGTTGGGACCTGGACTGTCGCCCAGAACGCCAGGTACCGCCCGTCGGCGGACATCGAGCCGGGGATGGCGAGACTGGCCTTGTCGGTACCGGCCACATCGACGTTCTGGCTCGGGTACTCGTTGGTCGTCGTGCGATCGACTCCATCTCGGAGGTACATGCCGATCTTGCCGCAGGGGGCGCCCTTGCCGACGTCACCCGCCGCTCGCACACAGGGCTTCGCCGGCTGCGGGTTGTCATCGAAGGTGCTTGCGCCCGATGCCATGACGATCTGTCTGCCGCTGTGGGCGAGGATCCCGAAAAGGGAGACGCCGTCTCCCTGCTCGCCATGGGAGCCCACCGATGCCCTCTTGGTCACAC
>JAWWOH010000076.1:0-2632 GCA_033851845.1 Actinomycetota bacterium | reverse complement strand
CCGTCGACGAGCTGATCACTGCGCCCTACCGCACACACCCACTGGACTACGGCAGCACCGTCTACCGCCTACCGGCCGACCTCGACCGGCACGTCGTCCTACGCGACCGCACCTGCACCGTGCCCGGATGCGGCCAGCCCGCCCTGCGCTGCGACGGCGAGCACGCCATCCCCTGGCCCGAGGGCGCCACCAACGAGGACAACTGCGGCGCCATGTGCCGCTGGCATCACCGGCTCAAGACCCACTCCGGCTGGACCGTCGAACGCCTCGCCGACGCATCCGTGCTGTGGACCAGCCCCGAAGGCCTGACCCGACGAAGACCGGCGTTCGACTACACCCGCTACATCAGCTGACCGGCAGACCGGCTAGCCCGAGGGCACGAACACGACAGTCGACCGAGCGACTCCGTCGCGGTCTTCGACGAGCGCGATGCAGCGGCCGTCCGGTGCGAAGGCCCCATGCGTCCCCGGCGTGCCGGTCGGTTCGAGCTTCTTGCCGTGCGACAGCGCGACCGCTTCCTTCGGGGTGAGCTCACGTCGGGGAAACGCTGCGGCTACGGCGTCCTCGAGAGGAACGACGGCAAAGTCGTCTGCCAGCTGCTCGAGCGTGCGCGCCTGCGTCAGGTCGAAAGGCCCGACTCTTGTACGACGCAGTGTCGTCAGGTGGCCGCCGACGCCGAGTAGCTCCCCGAGGTCGCGGGCGAGCGCGCGCACGTAAGTCCCGGACGTGCAGGTGACGCGGACGTCGAGGTCGTCTCCACGCCGCTCGACGAGCTCGAAGCGGGACACCGTGACGCGCCGGGCGGCGAGCGTGACGTCCTCACCCGCACGGACACGCGCGTAGGAGCGCACGCCGTCGACCTTGACCGCCGACACCGACGACGGAACCTGCTCGATGTCACCGGTGAGCGCTGCCACCGCCGCAGTGACGTCGCCGACACCCGATGCGTCGCGCTGCTCGACGACGTCTCCCTCCGCGTCGTCGGTGACGGTCGTGACCCCGAGGCGGATGGTCGCGTCGTACTCCTTGTCGGTCAGGCTCAGGTGACCGAGCAATCGGGTCGCGCGACCGATGCCGACCACAAGGACGCCGGTCGCCATCGGGTCGAGCGTGCCGGCGTGACCGACCTTGCGCGTGCCCGCGAGCCGGCGCATCCGCCCGACGACGTCGTGACTGGTCCAGCCGGGGGGCTTGTCGACGACGACCAGGCCGTCGGGCGCCGTCATGCCTCCGCGTCGTCCTCTTCTTCTTCAACCCGAGGTGCCCGGTAGGGATCGGCGTCGCCGGCAGGCGTTGCGCCCTCCGCCTGCTGGTGCACCTTGGCGTCCTCCTCGCGGGCCTTCGCGAGCAGTTCCTCGATGCGACCGGCGGTCTCCGGGACGACGTCGGCGATGAACGCGAGCGACGGCGTGTGCCGCACACCGGTCTGCCTGCCGACCTGGGCACGCAGCACGCCCTTCGCGGACTCGAGCGCCATCGCGGTGGCCTGCCGCTCCTCGTCGCTGCCGTAGACGGTGTAGTAGAGCGTCGCCTCGCGCAGGTCCGGTGTCACCTTGGCGTCGGTGATGGTGACCATCCCGAGGCGCGGGTCCTTGACCTGCATCTCGAGGGTCGACGCGACGACCTCGCGGATCCGCACCGCGAGCTTCCGAGCCCGTGCGACGTCAACCATTACTCGTCCTCATCCGTGTGCAGTTGCTGGTGCGCGGACAACACTTCGAGCTCCGGTCGCGAGGCGACCATCCGCTCACATGCCTCAAGTACGTCGCCGCAGTGCTTGCCGTCCGCCCCCACGACCGCCACGCCGATCAAGGCCCGCCGATGCAGCTCGAGATGGCCCGCCTCCGCCGCGCTCACGCCGTACTTGCGTTGCAGCTCGCTGACGATCGGCCGTACGACGGAGCGCTTCTGCTTCAACGAGTGCACGTCACCCAACAAGACGTCGAGCGACAGCGAGCCGACCCACATCACGTGCCCGCCATCCGTTGGGGGTCGCAGTCCCACCCGCTTGCAACGCAGCAAGCGGGTGTCGTCGCGACCCTCAAGGTGAGAAGCACTAGCCCTGCCCCTTCCGACGGGCGTGAGGTACAAGCACTGGAGGCGGTTGTTCGCGAAAGCCGCCTAAAGCGAGCGCGCGGGAGCGAGCGCAGCGAGCGGAAGCAAGCGAGCCCGCGGCGGAGCGAATTACCGCCGCAAGCGCGCTACCCCTACCCCCGCGGAATCTCCTTCATCTCGAAGGTCTCGATCACGTCCTCCACCTTGATGTCGTTGAACGACCCGAGCCCGATACCGCACTCGAAGCCGTCGCGGACCTCGGTCGCGTCGTCCTTGAAGCGCCGGAGCGACTCGACGGTGAGGTTGTCGGCGACCACAACGCCGTCGCGCAGCAACCGCGCCTTGCTGTTGCGGCGGATGAGCCCGCTGCGCACGATCGAGCCGGCCACGTTGCCGATGCGCGGCACCCGGAAGACCTCGCGGACCTCCGCCGTACCGAGCTGCACCTCTTCGTAGATCGGCTTGAGCATGCCCTTGAGGGCGGCCTCGATGTCGTCGATCGCGGCGTAGATGACCGAGTAGTAGCGGACATCGACGTGCTCGCGCTCGGCCAGCTCGCGGGCGTTGCCCTCGGGCC
>JAWWOH010000073.1:0-36011 GCA_033851845.1 Actinomycetota bacterium | reverse complement strand
CCGTCGACGAGCTGATCACTGCGCCCTACCGCACACACCCACTGGACTACGGCAGCACCGTCTACCGCCTACCGGCCGACCTCGACCGGCACGTCGTCCTACGCGACCGCACCTGCACCGTGCCCGGCTGCGGCCAGCCCGCCCTGCGCTGCGACGGCGAGCACGCCATCCCCTGGCCCGACGGCGCCACCAACGAGGACAACTGCGGCGCCATGTGCCGCTGGCACCACCGGCTCAAGACCCACTCCGGCTGGACCGTCGAACGCCTCGCCGACGCGTCCGTGCTGTGGACCAGCCCCGAAGGCCTGACCCGACGAAGACCGGCGTTCGACTACACCCGCTACATCAGCTGATCTACCAGGACCGCACGCGGCGGACCTGGACACCGAGCGACCGCTGAACCCACTCGAGCGCCTCGGCGGAGGGACGTCTGCGCAACCGCCTGCTGTCTGCGTCGTTGCCGAACCCGTGCGGCGTGCGGGTCCCTAGCTCTGGCGCCAGAGCAGGGCGCCGTTGGCGAGCAGCAGTAGCAGCGCGATGCCGGTCAGCGCGATGGGCCCGGGTCTTGGCTGAAGGTTGCGCTTCGCATCCGCGGCCCTGTCGACGGGCGCGAACGCGTAGCGGAAGACCGTCGAGCCGCTGCCCGGCAGGTCGACGCCGAGGTACGGCGAGTACGACGAGGCGCGGGCGCCCGTCGCGGCCGTCGCGACCAGCAGGTCGAGCGCCGCGTGCCGCTCGGCGAGTGGCGGGTGGCTTCGTGCCCAGGCCGCCCACGTCGCAAGGTGCCGAGGCGGTGCGAGCCGGCGCTCGTCAAGGGTCGGTACGACGGCGAGGTCCATCACGAGCCGTCCCGCGGACCGGACCTGCGCGGTGAACTCGACCGTGCCGGGATCAGCCGAGAGCGTCCCGGCGATGACGCCGCCGTCCGGCAGGGGCGTCACCTTCGGGCCGCCGATCGTCCCGGTCGTGCCGGCCAGCCGGAGTGATCCGGTGATGCGCAGCGGCACCGACTGCGTTGCGCCGCCGCTGGCAGGCGAGGTGACCCGCAGGCGCTTGGGCAGCATCGTGTCCGTCGACGGCAGCCGCGGGCCGGGTGGAGCCTGGGCGAAGCGCAGTGCCGCGTCGAGCGGGCCGGCGAGTGCGTTCGGGTCGGCGTCGGCACCTGTCGGCAGCTCGGCCGGCTGCGTCGTCTGGTTCGTCAGCCGCACGTGCACGAGGCCGGCGCGGGGGACCTGCCCGCCCGGCCCGAGCGGCACCGGCCCGTCGGCGCCGTCGTACGAGACCGTCACGGCCAGCGGGAGCCGCGCAGCTTCGAGCCCGGCGTCCAGCGTCAGCCGCGCGCCCAGCTTGCGGTTGCCGGGCGTGAAGCCCTGGTAGACGACGGCGCCGAACTTCGTGTTCGGGGGATCGGAGTCCTTGACGATTGGCACGGCCGAGCGCGCGGGTCCGCGCTCGCGGATGACGTAGTCACCGACCCTGGTCAGCACGAGCCGCTGCTCGACCTGCACCCGCTGCGTGCCACCGCCGCCGGTCAGGTCGACGAGGACGTTCTCGTCGTTGACGACCGGTCCCGGGACGGAGGACTTCTTGCAGCGCTCCGGCAGCCCGCCGACGACGGGGTTGCACACCAGGTCGAGCTCCTGGGCCAGCGCGGCCGTCGGTGTCGGCAGCTCGATCGTCCCGTCGGCGTACGACGGGGTGGACACGAGGAGGACCGCGAGGAGTGCGACTGCCCCGGCGGTGACCCTTCGCACATCGGCAGGCTAGATGCATCGCGAGTGAGCCCGGCCCGCTCTCGGGTAGGCATGCTCTCGGTAAGGCAGGTGCAACGACAATGCAACGAGGAGTCTCAGTGGACGTGCAGGACGCCCGACAGCAGCTCGAGCAGATGCTCCACGAGCTCGACACCGCGACGACGACCCTCGTCAACGAGGGCGCCGGTGACAGCGCTGAGCTCAGCCACGTCGATCAGCACCCTGCCGACAACGCCACCGACCTCGTTGACCAGGACCGCGAGAACGCCCTGCTCGAGGCCGCCGACGGCCAGCGTGAGCAGATCCGGGCGGCTCTCGGGCGCATCGAGGACGGCAGCTACGGCACCTGCACCGACTGCGGGACGGCAATCAGCGAGGCCCGGCTCACGGTGCGTCCCGAGGCCGCCCGGTGCGTCGAGTGCCAGGCCAAGGCGGAGGACGCCGCGTAGGACACGCTCCCGGTCCACCTTGACAGGTGACCAAATGGTCACCTAATCTGTCCGGCATGGACGAGGTCTTCAAGGCGCTCGCCGACCCCACCCGTCGCGAGCTGCTCGACGAGCTGTTCCGCGCGGACGGCCAGACCCTTCGCGCGCTCGAGGAGCGCTTCGCGATGACCAGGTTCGGGGTCATGAAGCACCTCAAGCAGCTCGAGGAGGCGGGGCTCGTGGTGACGCGGCGCTCCGGTCGGCAGAAGCTGCACTTCCTCAACCCCGTCCCGATCCGCCTCGTCCACGACCGCTGGGTGAGCAAGTACGCGGAAGGCTGGGCCGCCGGCCTCGCCGACCTCAAGGCAGACCTGGAGAGAACCATGGAGAAGGTCTTCGAGATCTACATCCGTACGACGCCGGAGCGGCTGTGGGAGGCCATCACCGACACCGAGATCCGCAGCAAGTACACCTTCGGCGCGCGGATCGTCAGCGACTTCACGCCGGGTGCGCGCTTCGAGCAGAAGACCCCCGACGGGGCGCTGCTCGGCGACGGCGAGATCCTCGAGTGCGACCCGCCGCGTCGGCTCGTGCAGACGATGACCGCGCTCTGGGGCGACGACGTCAAGGCCGAAGGCACGTCGCGGGTGACGTGGGAGATCGAGCCGGTCGGCGACTCGTGCTGCCTTCGCGTTGTGCACGACCAGCTGCGCGAGGGCGCAAACGAGCAGCTCTACGGCGGCTGGCCGATGATCCTGTCGGGGCTGAAGACGTGGCTGGAGACCGGCGAGCTGCTGACCACGCCCGGTTCCCTCATGTACGCCGACCGCTGACCCCCACCCGTTGATCAACGCGCCGTCACCTGACGATGGGCCAGCCCCACGGTCAGGTGCTGCCGCGTTGTTCAAGCTGGAGACGCCGCGCGGGCCCGCGCGGGTGCACCTCGATGACGGGGATCGCGGGTTGCTGGTCCTCGGGCACGGCGCCGGCGGGGGCCCGGAGGCGCCGGATCTGCTGGCGGCACGCGACGCCGCACGTGCTGCAGGGTTCGCGGTGGCAAGAGTCGAACAGCCGTATCGCGTTGCGGGGAAGCGAGTAGCCGCACCGACCGCGCAGCTCGATGAGGCTTTCCTCGCGGTCGTTGCGCAGTTGCCTTTCCAGGGTGCGCTGGTGCTAGGCGGAAGAAGCAGTGGTGCGCGGGTGGCGTGCAGGACGGCGACACAGCTCGGTGCGAGCGCCGTACTCGCACTTGCGTTTCCGTTGACTCCACCAGGACGTACGACGAGTCGCGCGGACGAGCTCGCGATGCCGACGGTGCCGCGGCTCGTCGTACAAGGAAGTCGTGATGCCTTCGGCATGCCCACGCGCAAGAAGGGCGTCACGGTGCACGTCGTTGACGGCGCCGACCACTCGTTCGCCGTGCGGAAGATGGACGGGCGGCCACGCAAAGACGTGCTCGCCGAAGTACGCGACGTCGTGAAGAAGTGGCTTCAGACCGTCACGTAGACGTTGGCGGCGACGACCTGCTCGAGGGTGATGGGCACGCCGTCGACGAGCAGTGACAGCTCGCCGGACGCGGTCTCCCCGACGAGCACCTCCTGCCCCGGGAGCAGATGGGCCGACTCGAGCTCGCGCATGTGCACGATCTGGGTCTGCAGGTGCTCGTCGATCCGGCGTACGACGCAGGAGTGGCCCGGCTGGACCGTCGACAGCGGCTGCAACGGGCCGGGGTCGACGGCGTTGGCCGACCCGGGGATCGGGTTGCCGTGCGGGCAGGCGCCGGGGTCGCCGAGCAGCGTGACCAGGTGAGCCTCGAGGGTCGGGCTGATCGCATGCTCGAGACGGCAGGCCTCCTCGTGCACCTGTGCCCACGGGACCTTCAGGACATCGACGAGCAACAGCTCGGCGAGGCGGTGCCGGCGCAGCATCGAGGTCGCGTAGGCGCGACCCGTCTCGGTCAGGTGCATGACGCGCTCGTCGTCCAGCGTGAGGTAGCCCTCCCGCTCGAGGCGCTTCACCGTCTCGCTCACGGCCGGCGCCGACACCCCGAGCCGCTCCACCAACCGGGCCCGCATCGGGACGACGCCGGACTCCTCGAGCTCCAAGATCGTCTCGAGGTACTGCTCGACCGCGGGGTGGTGGCCTTCCACTCGCGCGATGGTACGTCTGCCGGCCTTGGCGGGCCGGCGGGAATCGACCGGCGAAGGTCGGGCGTTGCATCACCAGTACGCCGCGGAGAAGGGGATCGGATGCTCGCCCAGGGGCTGGTGACGGATCTGCCGTCCTGGCGCGCGACGGTAGGCTGGAAATCCGGTCGAGGCGAGCAGTGGGGCGAGGAGGTGGGCACGGTTTCGCAGGGAGCCGAGAACGAGACCAGCGAGCAGCGCACTGCCCGCTTCGAGCGCGACGCCCTGCCGTTCCTGGACCAGCTGTACGCCGCGGCGATGCGGATGACGCGCAACCCGTCGGACGCCGAGGACCTCGTCCAGGAGACGTTCGTCAAGGCGTTCGCCGCCTTCCACCAGTTCCAGGAGGGCACCAACCTCAAGGCCTGGCTGTACCGCATCCTGACCAACACGTTCATCAACACCTACCGCAAGAAGCAGCGCCAGCCACAGCAGTCGCCCGCGGACGAGATCGCCGACTGGCAGCTCGCGGCGGCCGAGGGGCACCAGAGCACCGGGTTGCGCAGCGCCGAGATGGAGGCGCTCGACCACCTGCCGGACTCTGATGTCAAGAACGCCCTGCAGGAGCTGCCCGAGGACTTCAGAATGGCGGTCTACCTCGCCGACGTGGAGGGGTTCTCCTACAAGGAGATCGCCGAGATCATGGGTCCGCCGATCGGGACCGTGATGAGCCGGTTGCACCGCGGCCGGCGCGGTCTGAAGAAGCTGTTGGGCGACTACGCCGTCGAGCGTGGCCTCGTGAAGGCGGGGGTCGACGAGACATGAGCTGTGGCGAGCCGCACGAGACCCCCTGCGACGAGGTCCTCGAGAAGGTCTACCTCTACCTCGACGGCGAGGCGGAGTCCGAGGACCACCAGCACGTGCGGCTCCACCTCGACGAGTGCGCGCCCTGCCTTCGGCAGTACGGCCTCGAGCAGGCGGTGAAGGCCCTCGTCGCTCGATGTTGCGGTGGCGATGCTCCGCCCGCCGACCTGCGCGAGCGCGTGATGGTGCGCATCCAGGAAGTCCGGCTCGAGATCGAGCACGTGGAGTTTCGCGCCGAGTAGGTGCACACTCAGCTCGTGGATCGAGCGCGCGTGGGTGGCACGGTCGGGATGGGCGTGGCCGGCGTACAGGTCAACGGGCTGCTCGAGAACGCCGCCCAGTCCGCCGACTCGGTCCTTGCCGACCCGCAGGCTCCCCAGGTCGACGGCGGCTTCCACGCGCCCGAGGGCGCGGTCTGCGTCGTGTGCCTGGAGCCGTTGCTGCAGCGCCAGCACGCCAGGCGAGGTCCGGCCGGCCTCCGGCACGAGTGCTGTCCCTGACGCGCGGCTAGCCTCGTCAACATGACGTGGCTGGTGACCGGCGGTGCGGGCTACATCGGTGCGCACGTGGTGCGCGCGATGGTCGAGAACGGCACAGACGTCGTCGCACTCGACGACCTCTCGACCGGCGCAGCGGATCGCGTGCGACAGGCCCCGCTCGTCGAGGGCAGCGTCCTGGACCGCGGTCTGGTCGATCGGACGCTTGCCGAGCACGCCGTCACCGGCGTCGTGCACATCGCCGCCAAGAAGCAGGTCGGCGAGTCCGTGGCCGACCCGCTCAAGTACTACCGCGAGAACGTCGCCGGCCTCGTCACGCTGCTCGAGGCCTGCCGTGACGCCGGGGCCGACCGCTTCGTCTTCTCGTCCAGCGCCGCAACCTACGGGCTGCCGGACGTCGACCTCGTCGACGAGGACGTCCCCGGCGTACCACTGTCGCCGTACGGCGAGACCAAGCTCATCGGCGAGTGGGTGATGCGCGACTGCGCAGCTGCTTTCGGTCTGCGCTACATGTCGCTGCGCTACTTCAACGTCGCCGGCGCAGCATCCGCGGACCTAGGCGACCCGGGCATCTTCAACCTGATCCCGATGGTGTTCCGCGAGCTCGAGCGGGGGTCGAGGCCGAAGGTGTTCGGCAACGACTACCCGACGCCCGATGGCACCTGCATCCGCGACTACGTGCACGTCGCGGACATCGCCGCCGCGCACCTCGCCGCTGCGCAGGCGCTCGACGACGGCGCTCAGCCGGCGACCTACAACATCGGCCGCGGCGAGGGCTCGTCCGTGCTCGACGTGATCGAGGTCATCGGCAAGGTGACCGGGCTCGACGCGACACCGGAGTTCGTCGACCGCCGGCCCGGCGACCCCGCTCGCATCGTCGCCGCCGTCGACCGCATCCGCGACGGCCTCGGCTTCACCGCGACGCGTGACCTCGAGAACATGGTCCAGTCGGCCTGGACGGCCTGGCGCGCAGCCCGCGACTGACGGCGTACGGCGTGGTCACTGGGCCCGGTCGCGCCGTCCTGGCGTACGGCGGTCCCAGGACTCCAGCAGGGTGCCCAGGATGTCTTCGGCGACACCCAGCGTGCCGAGGTGGCTCTCGCCCGGGCGGAGGTAGAAGTGCCCGTCGCGGACCCGGCTGACGACGTGGCGGCCGTGCTCCAGTGGGACGATGTGGTCGGCGTCGCCATGCCACCAGTGCACGGGGATGGTGACGTCGGCCAGGGCGAAGCCCCATGGGCGACCGAACAGCACGATGTCGTAGACCGGGGCCCGCAGGCCGGGCCGACCACCGGTGAGCAGGTCGTCGAGGAACATGGCCCGCATCTCGGGGCGGGCGAACACGGCCCGATCGCCGGGCGGTGACAGCCGTGCGTAGAGGTGGATCGCCGGCACCGCGACCGGCCGCGTGCTCCAGAAGAACGCGGCCAGGGCCCACGACAGCGGCATGCGGAGGACGGCGAGCGCGGGCGCGAAGGTCGCTGCCAGCGCGGTGACGCCGCCCTCCGCGGCGTCGTCGCCCACGGTGGGTGCGACGCCGCCCAGAACGCCCGCGACCTGCATCCGCTCGGGCATCAGCGCGGCGCAGGCGAGCACGTACGGCCCGCCGCCGGACAGGCCGAGCATCGCGAACTCACCGATGCCGAGTCGGTCGAGCACATCCTCGATGTCGCCGGCGAAGCCGGCGATCCGGTCGTAGAGGTGCGGCGTCGAGTGACCGACACCCGGGCGGTCGATGCCGATGAGCCGGACGCCGAGCTCAGCCGCAGCGAGGCGCGCCGCCTGCGGGATCTGGCGGCGGGCGCCGGGGGTCCCGTGCATCCACAGCACGGCGCGCCCGTGCGGATCGCCGAACTCCGCGAAGCCGAGTCGCCTGCCGTCGGTGACGGTGACGGTGCCTTCTACCAAGGGGTCGAGCAGGGTGGCCACGAGGCCATCCTCG
This sequence comes from Actinomycetota bacterium, assembly GCA_033851845.1. Classification (GTDB taxonomy): domain Bacteria; phylum Actinomycetota; class Actinomycetes; order Mycobacteriales; family SCTD01; genus RYN-124. The sequence continues at coordinate 28,400 of JAWWOH010000073.1, read as the reverse complement.
CAGTCGTGACCTGTCACTGCGGGCAGGCGGCTCGCAGCGCGTCCTGAGCCCTGATGACTGCCGCAACGGTCGGCGGCGGGTCCGTGCGGGGCACGTCGTCGCCGACCGAGGTTCGAAGCTCCCCGAGCGCCGGTGCGATCGCCAGGTCGAGCTCGAGCGCGGCGCGAACGATCGCGGCGTTGCTCGCGGTGTCGCCGACGACCTTGCCGCGATGGTGGGCTTGCGCGGCCGAGCTGCGCTGCTGCAGCGCCTCGAGGTCCGCCGACGTCTTCGTGGGTAGGCCGGCAAGTGCGCAGTAGTCGTCGAACCCCGCCGCGCCGCCCCCGTCACTCGTGCAGGCGCCGCAGGCGACCGCGAGACACAGCGCGGCCAGCCGTATTCCGGCGCTAGGCGTTGGGACGCTTGCCGTGGTTGGCGGCGTTCTTCTTGCGTCCGCGGCGCTTGCGGCCCCTCTTCGCCATGACTGCTCCTTCGTCGTGCACCGGAAAGATCGACCTACAGGGTTACACAGGCGGCGGGCGAAGGCGTCCGGCGCCGGGCGTGCCGGGCCGGTTTGCGACCCGTGCGCATGCCGATCAGCACCAGCTGCGCGAGCCCCGCGGCGATGAGCACGTCGCCCGGGCTCACCACCTCTGGGCGCCACGGCGCCCGCACCGGCACGATGTCGCCGAGGAACCGCAGCCTGGTGTGCTGGTCGGCCAGCTCGTGTCTCGGGTCGTCCCCGATGAGGATGTGCTGCGTCGTCGTCCCGGCCCGGCCGGCTGCGTCGACCGACACCGGCATCGCCCCGTTGAGGCCGACGACCAGCGCGTTGCAGAGCAGGCCGAGTGAGACGAGCCCGGTGCCGCGCACGCCGCGGTTGCGCTTCAGGAACCAGACGACGAGGGCAGCGGACACAGCGAGGCCGAGCGGGTAGACCGGTCCGCCGATCACGGCGCCGGCGGCCTGGGCAGCGAACGCGCCGAAGACGAGCCCACGCGAGTGCAGCGGCAGCGCGCCGAGTCGGTCGAGGCTGCCCCCGCTGAGCCAACCCAGAACGAGCGCGGCGAGCAGCGCGACGCCGGCCAGGACCACCTCGCTAGTGTCGCGGCTCGGACCCCCCTCGCTCCGGAAGGAAGCCGCGTGTTCGACACTGTGCTCGTTGCCAACCGCGGCGAGATCGCCCGCCGGGTGGTGCGCACCTGCCAGCGGCTCGGGGTGAAGGCCGTGACCGTGCACTCGGAGGCGGACGCGCACGCGCTGCACGTCGAGGAGTCAGACGAGTCGGTGCTGCTCGGCCCGGCACCGCCGACGGAGTCCTACCTCGACCAGGTGAAGGTGCTGGAGGCCGCGCGGCAGACGGGCGCGCAGGCGATCCACCCCGGCTATGGCTTCCTGGCGGAGAACGCGACGTTCGCGCAGGCCGTGATCGACGCGGGCTTGACGTGGATCGGCCCGTCGCCCGACGCCATCGATCAGATGGGCGACAAGATCAACGCCCGCAACGCGATGGCCGCGGCGGGAGTCCCCGTTGCGACCGGTACGCCGGAGCCGCTCGTCGACGTCGAGGCTGCTGTCTCCGCGGCGAAGGGGATCGGCTACCCGCTGATGGTCAAGGCCTCTGCCGGTGGCGGCGGCATCGGCATGAGCATCGCGTACGACGAAGCCGGCTTGCGCTCGTCGTTCGAGACCGCCCGCACCCGGGCCGAGCGGTTCTTCGGCTCACCGGCGATCCTGCTCGAGCGCTACCTCGAGCGCGCTCGGCACGTCGAGGTGCAGGTGCTCGGTCTCGCCGACGGGCGCGTCGTGACGCTGGGGGAGCGCGACTGCTCCGTGCAACGGCGTCACCAGAAGGTCGCCGAAGAAACGCCGTCGCCGGGTGTCTCGGCCGATCTGCGTGCCCGCATGCTCGCCGGCGCGGTGCGGGCCGGCGAAGCCGTGGGTTACCGCAATGCCGGCACGGTGGAGTGCCTCGTCTCTGGTGACGAGTTCGTCTTCCTCGAGATGAACACCCGGCTGCAGGTGGAGCACCCCGTGACGGAGCTCGTCCACGGCGTCGACCTGGTCGAGCAGCAGTTGCTCATCGCGGCCGGCGAACCACCGTCGTACGACGTGGGTGTGCAGTCGAAAGGACATGCGATCGAACTGCGGGTCTACGCCGAGGACCCGGTGCGGTTCCTGCCCGGCCCCGGAACCATCACACGATGGGAAGAGCCGGGCGGCGAGGGTGTACGTGTCGACGCCGGTTATCGCAACGGCGACACCGTGACGCCGTACTACGACCCACTGCTGGCGAAGCTCGCGGTGTGGGGTGCCGACCGGGAAGAGGCGCTGCAACGCACGCGTGATGCAGTCGCGCAGTTCGTCGTCGAAGGACCGAAGGTGAACCTGCCGTTCTTCACCGAGCTCCTGGCGAACGAGGAGTTCGTCAGCGGTGACTACGACACCGGGCTGGTCGAGCGGATGAGGTCCAAGAAGTGAGCGACCTCGCGGTCACCAATTCCGGCGGTGTGCTGCGGCTGCACATCGACCGGGAGCCGAAGCGCAACGCGCTGAACGGCGAGGTGCTGCGCGGCATCCTCGACGCACTGCGTTCACCCGGTGATGCGCGCGTCGTGCTGGTCAGCAGCGCAGGGGAGAAGGTCTTCTGCTCCGGCGCCGACCTCGTGGCGATGGCCCCGAATGCGACCGGTCTCGAGGTGCACGAGGGTCGCGGGCTGCTCCGCGAGGTCGTGCTGGCGATGCGCGACTGCCCGCTTCCGGTCGTCGCGTCGGTGCAGGGGCTCTGCCTCGCCGGCGGTGTCGGGCTCGTGATGGCTTGCGACATCGTCCTCGCCTCCGAGACTGCCGCGTTCGGCCTGCCGGAGGTCGACCTCGGGCTGTGGCCGTTCATGGTGAGTGCGCTGCTCGGCCGGCACGTGAGCCCGAAGCGGGCGATGGAGATGATGCTGTCCGCCCGCCGCGTCCCGGCCCGCGAGGCACTGGAGATGGGACTCATCTCGCGCGTCGTCGACGACCTTGCGGCCGAGACGGATGCGCTGGTGAGTGCCCTCGCCGCGAAGCCGCCCGTTGCCGTGCGGCTCGGCAAGAAGGCGTTCTTCGCGGCGATGGACAGCTCCCTGCAAGCCGGCCTGGAAGCGATGCAGGCGCAGCTGTCCTTGCTCAACACGACCGAGGACGCAGCCGAGGGTGTCGGCGCGTTCCTCGAGAAGCGCAAGCCGCAGTGGAAGGGCCGTTGACCGGCACTGATCGGGCGTAGCCTCGGACCTATGACGGAGACACCGCAGGAAGGCATCGCCGAGGCCAAGCACGACCCGACCAGACCGGCCGCGCTGCTGGAGTTCATGACGACCGGCTGGGCCGCGCGCGAGGAGCAGCTGCCGGCGGCCGCTGCCGGCTCGAGCTACCGGGCTGCCCGCCGTCGCGCGCTTGCGGAGCGCTTCCCGGGCGAGGTTCTCGTCGTACCGACCGGTGGTTACAAGACCCGCGCCAACGACACGGAGTACCGCTTCCGGCCGGGCACCGATTTCGCCTACCTGGTCGGCTCGCACGAACCCGACGCGGTCCTCGTTCTCGACAAAGGCAACGCGGTGCTCTATCAGGCACCGTCGATGGACCGGTCGACACCGGCGTTCTTCACCGACCGGATGTACGGCGAGCTCTGGGTCGGTCCGCGCCCGACGCTGGCCGCGACCAGCGCGTTGCTGGGCGTCGAGACGCGGCCGCTCGAAGAGCTCGACAAGCTCTCCGGCAAGGCGCGTGTGCTGCGCGGGCTCGACGCGCGGGTGGAGGCGCTGTTCGAGATCGAGGAGGAGGCGGACAAGGAGCTGGCCGAGTTCCTCTCTGAGCAGCGACTGGTCAAGGACGCGCACGAGGTCGAACAGCTCCAGGAGGCCGTCGATGCCACGATCCTCGGCTTCGAGGATGTCGTCCGGCAGATCCCGGCCGCCGTCCAGACCAGCGAGCGCTGGCTCGAGGGCGTCTTCGGGCTGCGCGCACGGGTCGAGGGCAATGACGTCGGCTACGGCTCGATCTGCGCTGCCGGGACGCACGCGTGCACGCTGCACTGGACCGAGAACGACGGCGAGGTCAAGGACGGAGACCTCGTGCTGCTCGACATGGGCGTCGAAGGCAACGAGCTCTACACCGCCGACGTGACCCGCACCCTGCCCGTCAATGGCACGTTCACCCCGCGCCAGCGCGAGGTCTACACGCTGGTCTACGAGTCGCAGGAGGCGGCGCTCGCCGCCTGCAAGTCGGGCGCCGACTTCCTCGCGCCGCACAAGGCCGCCATGAAGGTGCTCGCGGAAGGCCTGGAGCGGATGGGCATCCTCGAGTCGGCCGACGCCGCACTTGCCGAGGACAGCCAGCTCTACCGTCGCTACACGCTGCACGGCGTCAGCCACATGCTCGGTCTCGACGTACATGACTGCGCCCACGCGCGCGATGAGATGTACACGAAGGGCCAGCTCGCCGAGGGCTACGTCCTCACCATCGAGCCGGGGCTCTACTTCCAGCCCGACGACCTCACCGTGCCCGAGGACCTGCGCGGCATCGGCGTACGGATCGAGGACGACGTCGTGGTGACCAAGGACGGCTGCCGCAACCTGTCGGCCGCCCTGCCGCGGCACCCGGACGAGGTCGAGTCGTGGATGGCCGGCCTTCGGGCGGAGTCGCTCGACCACTGACGGATCCAGGTTCCAACGAGACACCGAGCGAGGAGTTCAGATGGCGGAGGTACGCGCCGAAATGGTCGCGAACGTCTGGAAGGTCGTGGTCGCCGAGGGCGACACCGTCTCCGACGGCGACACCCTGGTCATCCTCGAGTCGATGAAGATGGAGATCCCGGTGCTGGCCGAGGGCGACGGCACTGTGTCCACGCTGGCCGTGAGCGAGGGCGACGTCGTACAGGAAGGCGACGTGATCGCGGTCATCTCCTGACCCGGCCGGAGCGCACGCGGGGACAGGCCCCCGAAGACAGACCCGTTCGGGTGGGTCAAGACCTGGCCCGAGTACGCCGAAGAGCCTTACGTGACGACCTCCATCGAGCCCTTCCTGCGCGCTCTCGTCGAGTGCGGAGGGTCCGACCTGCACTGCAAGGTCGGATCTCCGCCCCGGGTGCGCATCGACGGCCGGCTGCGCAAGCTGCAGACCCGCGACCTGAGCGCCGCTGACACGGCCCAGATGGTCAGCGAGGTGCTGCGTGAGGACCTCGTGGAGGAGTTCCACAAGTCCAACGAGGCCGACTTCGCCTACTCGCTGTCCGGCGTCGGGCGCTTCCGCGTCAACGCGTTCCGCTCCCGTGGCTCGTGCGGCCTGGTGTTCCGCCGCGTCAGCGTGGGGGCCATCCCGCTCACCGACCTCGGCCTGCCCGCCGTGCTCGCCTCGCTCGCGATGGAACCGCGCGGCCTCGTGCTGGTCACCGGTCCGACCGGCTCGGGCAAGACGACGACGCTCGCCGGGATGATCGACCACATCAACAGCAACAAAGAGGTCCACGTCGTCACGATCGAGGACCCCATCGAGGTCCTGCACTTCGACAAGATGGCGATGATCAACCAGCGCGAGGTCCGCGTAGACACCGAGGACTTCGTGACAGCGATGCGCGCCGCCATGCGGCAGGACCCCGACGTCATCCTCGTCGGTGAGATGCGCGACCACGAGACGGTGAAGGCAGGTCTGGCCGCCGCCGAGACCGGGCACTTCGTCATGTCGACGCTGCACACCACGGACGCCGCCGAGACCGTGAACCGCATCATCGACTTCTTCCCGCCACACGAGCAGAAGCAGATCCGGCTCGCGCTGGCGGGTGCGCTCCGCGGCATCATCTGCCAGCGGCTCGTTCCCCGCGCCGACGGCGAAGGTCGCTGCGTCGTGATGGAGGTGGCCATCAACACCGGCCGCATCGCCGACGCGATCGCCGACCCGGAGAAGACCTCCTCCCTGCCGCAGCTGATCGCCGAGGGCGGCTACTACGGCATGCAGACGTTCGACCAGCACCTGGTCTCGTTCATCCGCGACGGCGTCATCACCCTCGAGGCCGCGATGGCCGCGAGCACGAGCCCGCACGACCTCACGGTCGAGCTGCGCCGCCTCGGCCTCGTCGCCTAGACCAGTTCGACCGACGTAGCTACAGATTGAGGCGGTAGCCCAGCAGGATCACGCCCGGCACCGGCTCCCAGTCGTCGGTCGGTGTCCGCACGAAGCCGATCCGCTCGTAGAGCCGGTGCGCCACTGTCATGGTCGGCTCCGTCGACAGCCGGATGCGTGCGCATCCGAGTGCTCGGGCGAGGTCGAGGCAGGCCCGCACCAGCGCCTCGCCCGTGCCGGCGCCACGCACGTCCGGGTGCACGGCCAGCATCCGGATGACCGCGTCGCCGGGCTCCGCTGCCTCTGCCCACTCGCTGCCGTGCGGCGCGAGCGTCACCGCGCCGACGACCCGACGGTCGAGAGCTGCGACGAGGACGTGCGCCGCTGCATCCCGGCCGGCGACGTCGCGCAACCGCGGCTCGTACGCCGGCGAGCCGTATCCCTCGTCCAGGTAGACCCGCGCGGTCAGCTCGCCGACCGCGTCGTACTCCTCCGGCCGTACGGCGCGGATCTGCGGCGTGCCCACGCAGTCGTGTCTACCTCAGGGCGGACGAGAGCGATGTCACGGTCGTGCCGCTGCGTGGCGGGTATGCGGCGTACATGTTCTTCTTCTTCTCGAACCGGCTCGGCTGCCTTCCGAGCCTCGTCCTGTCCGCGGTCGTGACGCTCGCCCTGCTGTTCCTGCTGGGCGTCATCCGCTGACCACGCTGCGGACCAGGACGACGAGGCCGCCAAGTGCGGCCAACGACAGCGTCAGTCGCCGCGCGGTGGGCTCGGCGACGCGTTGCGCGACCAGACCGCCGAGCAACAAGCCGCCGACCAGGGCGGTCACGCACGCCGCCAGCAGTCCGCCGGTCACATGCGGGAAACCGAGGCTGGCGAGGGCGACGACGTTGAGCCCGACGAAGTAGATCTGCGCCGTGGAGCGCATCGCTGTCGCCGGCCAGTCGGCGTTGCCGGCGTAGAGCGCGATCGCGGGGCCGCCTATCGCGGCCGCGACGTTCATCGCTGCGCTGACCACCCCGGCGAGCACGGCGCCGGCGCGTCCTCGGGCCGCCTGCCACCGCAGTCCGGTCGCCAGGGCTGCTGCCCCGAGAACCGCGGATGCGCCGGCCAGGCCCTCAGCGAGCCGGTCCGGCGCCGAGCGCAGCACGCGGGCAAGCACCGGCGTCGCGACGGCTGCCGGCACCAGCAGCAGGAGCGCCGTCCGCGTGTCCGCGTCCCGCCAGGTCCGGGCCAGCATGGTGGCGTTCACGACGAGCGACAGCACGACTGCCAGCCGCACGCCGTCGTCCGGGCCGAGCGCCGCGACGAGCAGCGGCCCGCACACCAGGACGAAGCCGATCCCGCTCACCGACTGCGCGATCGCGCCCACCAGCACGGCGAGCGCGATGAGCACTCCGGTCACCACGCGCGGACGCGCTCCCGCTCTACCTCGTCCCGGACCGCGCACGTCGTCAGGTGGTCGTTGACGAGACCGCATGCCTGCATCAGCGAGTAGACCGTCGTCGGACCGACGAAGGTGAAGCCCGCGTTCTTCAGCTGCTTCGCGATCGCCGCGGAGGCCGGCGTCGACGGGGGAACGTCGGACCAGGCGTCGTACGCCGGGGACGGCAGCTCCGCCGCAGACCAGAGCAGCCCGGCGAGCCCCTCCGCCGAGCGCAGCGCCACGGTGGCCCGCGCGTTGCGGACGCACGCCTCGAGCTTGGCCCGTGACCGGATCAGCCGGGCGTCCGCGAGCAGGTGGTCCACGCCGCCGAAGGCCGCAACGGCATCCGGGTCGAAGCCGGCGTACACCTCCCGCAGGGTGGCCCGCTTGCGGAGCACCGTGATCCAGGAGAGCCCGGCCTGAAATCCCTCCAGGCAGAGCTTCTCGAACAGCGGCTGCTCGTCCTTGCGCGGGCGACCCCACTCCTCGTCGTGGTAGCGCTCGTAGAGCGGATCACCCTCCCCGAAGCACCGCACGCGCGGAGTCTCGCAGGGCCGATGTGGCGAAGCCGACAGACACCCGACAGCTCCGGTTCAGGTTGCCGATCCGAAAGCGGGGAAACCTGGCTGCAACGGACCCGGGAGGCGCTGTGCTGGAGACCTGGCCTGACGAGCAGGCGTTCCACGAGGCCGACGCACGGCGCCGGTCGTCGGCCGAGGTCGACCTGGGCGCCACCTGGCGCTACCAGGGTCAGCAGGACGCCCACCGAGTGGCCTGGCTGCGGGACACCGGCGAGCTGTACCTGTGCAAGGCGGACGGGTACGACGGCTCCTGCACAGACGTCGGCGTTCTGGCCGTCGTCGACAGCGAGGAGCTCCTGGACACGGTGCTGTACGGCTGGCAGGACGCCCGCACCGCCCCGGACGGGCTGGACTGGCTGCTCGGCCGGCTCGAGCTCGTCTCCGCCGCCTGAGACCTAGTCTGCGGGGGTGTCGACCCTCGCCGACCTGGTGCGTGCCCGCACCGACCTCGACGAGGACGACGTCGACTGGCTGCACCGGCTGGTCGCGGAGTGGCAGCTCGTCGCGGACCTGTCCTTCGCCGATCTCGTCCTGTGGGTCCACACCCACGACGGGGCATGGCTGGCGGTCGCGCACATGCGGCCGACGACCGGGCCCACGGCGTACCCGCTCGACGTCGTCGGCTCCCAGCTCGACGAGAAGCTGACCTACCGGGTCGAGCGGGCCTGGCGTGAGGGTCGCATCGTCCGCGACGGAGAGCCCGAGTGGCGGGCCCGTACGCCGGTGCGCCAGGAGGCCGTCCCGGTCCGGCGCGGCGACCGGCTCATCGCGGTGCTGTCCCGCGACACGAACCTGACCGCGGCCCGGATGCCCAGCCAGCTCGAGCTGTCCTACCTGACGTCCGCGGGGGAGCTGCTGCAGATGGTGTCGGAGGGCACGTTCCCCTTCGCCGGGCTTGACCGCGAGCCCGAGCACTCGCCGCGCGTCGGCGACGGCTACCTGCGCCTGGACCGGACCGGGCATGTCGTGTACGCGAGTCCCAACGCGCTCTCCGCCTATCGCCGGCTCGGCGTCAGCGCCGACCTGATCGGCGTCCACCTCGGCCGCACGATCGCGCAGCTCGCCGGCGGTCCGGGGCTCGACGAACCGCGCGGCTCGGCGGCACTTGCGGCCGTGCTGCGGTTCCGGGAGCCGCGCGACTCCGAGGTCGAGGCACAGGGCGCGACCGTGCTCCTGCGCGCGCTGCCGCTCGTCCCCGGTGGTGAGCCGCGCGGCGCGCTCGTCCTCATGCGCGACGTGACCGAGCTCCGTCGTCGGGACCGGCAGATCCTCGGCAAGGACGCCACGATCCGCGAGATCCACCACCGGGTGAAGAACAACCTGCAGACCGTCGCCGCGCTGCTTCGCCTGCAGGCCCGCCGGTTGCAGGAGCCGCAGGCACGGGCGGCCCTCGAGGAGTCCGTGCGACGGGTGGCGTCCATCGCGATGGTCCACGAGACGCTGTCCCTGGCCCTGGACGAGTCCGTCCGCTTCGACGGGATCGCGGACCGGGTGCTGGCGATGTGCGCAGAGGTGGCAGCCCCGGAGTCGGTCGTCTCCGTCGTACGACGGGGTGAGTTCGGTGTGCTTCCCGCGGATGTCGCGACACCGCTCGCGATGGTGCTCACCGAGCTCGTCCAGAACGCCGTCGAGCACGCCGTCGCCAGCCGGATCGAGGTCGACGTCGAGCGGACCGTGGAGGCGCTCGCGATCGTCGTGCGCGACGACGGTCAGGGCCTACCGGCGGGGTTCGAGCTGGCCGAGTCGACCCGGCTCGGGCTGAAGATCGTCCGGACCCTCGTCGAGGGCGAGCTGCGTGGCACGATCGAGCTCGCGCCGGTGCCCAGCGGAGGGACAGCTGCGCGCCTCGTCGTACCGCTGCCTACCTGAACGAGGGAGCCGACGACAGACCGGGGTCCTGCGACGCCGCGCCGAACAGGTGCTGGAAAGCGATGAAGCCCACGATGGCCACGAGCACCAGCAGCGCAAGTGCGGTCGCGCGGAAGCGCCAGACGACCAGCCACCGAGGCGTCGCCTCCCGGGCCACCACCGGGGGGCGGACGTACTGCTCGCCCATCAGGGCGTCAGGCGGAGGTCGATGCCTGCAGCCGGATGCCGTGCCGCTTGAGCGCCCGGCGCTCGTCCTCGCTGGTGCCGCCCCACACGCCGGCGTCCTGGCCGGTCTCGAGCGACCACGACAGGCAGTCGTCGACGACAGCGCAGCGACGGCAGACCTGCTTGGCCTCGTCCACCTGCGTCGCAGCCGGCCCGGTGGTCCCGATCGGGAAGAAGAGCTCGGGGTCCTCGTCACGGCAGAGGGCGAGGTGGCGCCAATCCATGCGGTCCAACTCCTTCGTCTGCACGCTTGTGAAGCTTTTCACGATCTACCGCACTCGGGTCAGGGTCCAAGAACGGCTGAGCACCCCGCGGCTTGAGGCGCTTCGCAACCCAAGCACCCCACCCGCCGACCTGGCAAGGGTTTCCGAACGTCATTCGGTTCCTGCCGTATGTCGTCTTCGTCACGCGTCGGGGAGCCATCCCCCGCCGTGCCCGAGATGCGGCGGTTTACTCCCGCCCGCGGCCCAGTTCTCGGGTCAGACGATGACGTCCAGCGCGCGCGGAACGGCGCGGAAGGTGACCGACGTGCGCTCACCGAGGTCGTCGCCGTCGAGCTGGAACGGCAGCGGTTCCTCGGCCGAGACGGTGAACTCGTCGATGTCGTGCAGCGACAGCAGGTGCTTGCCCAGCAGCTTGGGCTGCGCGGACAGGATCTGGCGCAGGTGCCGAAGCGTCGTCGCGGTCCGGAGCTTGCGGATGCCGAAGACGTCGAGCCCCGTCTCGAACGACGCATCCGGGCAGGGCAGGACCGCCCGGCCCGCGAGATAGGTCCAGGGGGCGGTGTTGCAGACCAGTGCCAGGCCGAGCTGCTCCGGGGCGGCACCGTCGCGGGTGAGCGTCAGCGGCGGGTGCCTTCGCTCGGCGGTCGTGAAGAACTCCCGCAGCGCCTCGGTGACGAACAGCGTCGGCGTCGCCCTGCGCCCCTTGGCGCGCCGCTGGTCGGTGCGTCGGACGACCGCGGCATCCAGCCCGAGCCCGGCGCAGAAGGTGAACCAGCGATCGTCGGCCCGACCGAGGCCGAGGGTTCGGCGGCGGTCGACGCGCAGCGCCTCCAGCAGGTCCCCGGTCGCCTCGACGGGCGACTCCGGCAGCCCGAGCGCGCGGGCGAAGACGTTTGTGCTGCCGCCGGGAACGACGGCAAGGGCGGGTACGTCGGGGCCAGGCCCGTCGGTGAGCAGGCCGTTGACGACCTCGTTGACGGTGCCGTCGCCACCGAGTGCGACCACCAGGTCGAGCCCGTCGACGGCGGCCTGGCGGGCGAGCTCCCTGGCATGCCCGCGGGCGTTGGTGTGGACGACGTCGAGCTTGGTCTCGCTGGCCAGCGCGTGGGCCAGCACGTCGCGTGCTCGGGCCGTTGTCGCGGTGGCCTTCGGGTTGACGACCAGCAGCGCGCGCATGGCCATCAGCGTATCCGCGCATAGCCTCGTCGCCGTGGAGCCCGCGATCACCACCGCGCGACGCGGCGCCCTGCTGCTCGCCGCAGAGGGGGTTGCGCTGCTGGTCGTCGGGATCGTGCTGGTTGTGGCGACGGTGGGCGGCTCACCGGACAACCGCGGCCTGTCGTACGGCGTTGCCGGCTTCGCGCTCGCCGGAGGTGCGGTGCTGCTCCTGCTCGCCCGGGCCGTCGACCGGCGTCAGGGGTGGGCGCGGTCGCCTGCCGTCGTGCTCCAGCTCCTGGCTGTGCCGGTCGGGATCGGCTTCCTGCAGGGCGGTCACTGGGCTGTCGGCGTACCGGTTCTGCTTTGCGCCGTCGCGACCTTCCTGCACGTGATCCGGACGGAGAGTTGACTACTCCTCGACGAGCAGGCCCTCGCGGAGCTGGGCCAGCGTGCGCGCGAGCAACCGCGACACGTGCATCTGGCTGATGCCGAGCTCGGCGGCGATCTGCGACTGCGTCATGTTGCCGAAGAAGCGAAGCAGCAGGATGCGCTTCTCCCGCGGCGGCAGCCTCTCCAGCAGTGGCTTGAGCGACTCGCGGTACTCCACGCCCTCGAGCGAGTCGTCCATGATCCCGAGGGTGTCCGCCACGGCGGGGGAGTCGTCGTCGCCACCGTCGGGCGCGTCGAGCGAGACCGCGGAGTAGGCGTTGGCCGACTCCAGTCCCTCGAGGATCTCCTCCTCGGTCATCTGCAGGTGCGCGGCGAGCTCCGCGACGGTCGGCGAGCGCCCGTTCTTCTGCGACAGCTCACTGGTCGCCTTGGTCAGGCTGAGCTTGAGCTCCTGCAGCCGGCGCGGCACCCGGATCGCCCAGCCCTTGTCACGGAAGTGCCGCTTGATCTCACCGACGATCGTGGGGGTGGCGTACGTCGAGAACTCCACGCCCCGCTCGAGGTCGAACCGGTCGACCGACTTGATCAGGCCGATGGTCGCGACCTGGATGAGGTCGTCCAGCGGCTCGCCGCGGTTGCGGAACCGACGCGCGAGGTACTCGACGAGCGGCAGGTGCGCCTCGACCAGCTCGTCGCGGAGCCGGGCCCGCTCGGAGTCGTTCTCGTCGAGCGTCGCGAGCCGGACGAACATCTCTCGTGCCTTCGCGCGGTCGGCCGCGCTGCGCTCCGAGCGGGTCGGGATGCTGGCGATGTCGGCCTCGGTGGGCACCTCTGCCTCAGGCCCGGTGACGACGTCGCCGTCGGGCTGCGACGGAAGATCCTGGGCGTCCACGGGTGCCGTGGTGCCCTCGCCGGTGCCGCCTGTCACGACTCGGAGGCGGTCTCGCCCAGGAAGTCGCCACGGCGCTTGCGAAGGGACAGGGCGACGCGGTTCTCGGCGTCGACGGAGCTGTCGACCTCGCCTGCGAGGGCGGTGAGGACGGTCCAGGCGAAGGTGTCGCGCGAGGGCTCCTGCCCGTCGAGCGTGAGCACGGCGACGGAGACGGCGATGGCGTCGCCGGTGAGCTCGAAGCTGCACTCGAGGTCGGCCCCGGGGACGGCCTGCGTCAGGAGCATCGCGCAGGCCTCGTCGACGGCGATGCGCAGATCCTCGATGTCGTCGATCGTGAAGTCCAGGCGCGAGGCCAGGCTCGCCGTCGCGGTCCGCAGCACCGAGAGATACGCACCGGCTGCCGGAAGGCGAAGCGTCACGACGTCCCGACCTGCTCCGGACAGCGCGTCACCCGCCTTCGTCGTACCCATCTGGTCCGTCATGCTCCCTCCCGGGGTCGGTCGCTCGGCCGCGATCGACCGCATCCACAACAGGATGACCCGGCTGGTCCGGCCGGGTCAGGCGATCCTATGCCGAGCCGGTGGCGTGTCGACGTCGCATCCCGTTCATTGGTGTCATGCGTACGGCGCAAACCCGAAGATGGCACGCTGCCCCGGAGGACGGGAGAACCGATGAACGCGAGCCGGCGGCAGGTGCTCAAGGCTGCGGCTGCGGCTGCGGCCGCCGTCGGGGGGCTGCAGACCTATCCGCGTCGCAACGCGGCGGCGGCGGGGCCGGCGCATGCGGCCGGGACGACGCTCGACACGACGGTCCGCCGTGGTCCGGCGATCAACGCGCAGGGCTACGTCCGGCTGGTGCCCGGGCCGGGTGAGCCGCATCTGGTCCGCAGTGATCTTGGTACGACGGCGCGCTCCGGCAGGGAGGGGCGGCGGCGTGAGCTGCTGTCGTTCGCCCAGCTCACCGACATCCACGTCATCGACGCGCAGTCGCCGGCACGGGTGGAGTACCTCGACCGCTACAACGACGGGCCGGGCTCGTCGCTGATCTTCGCGGCGGCCTACCGGCCGCACGAGTTCCTGACGCCGCACGTCGGCGACGCGGTCGTCACGGCGGTGGCGGAGATCGGTGTCGGCCCGGCTGCGGGCCGGCCGCTCGCCTTCGCGATCTGCACGGGGGACAACAACGACAACTGCCAGCGCAACGAGCTCCAGTGGCAGATCGCGCTGCTCAACGGGACGCCCTTCACGCCGGGGTCCGGCGATCCGAAGAAGTTCGAGGGCGTGCACGACCAGGACCCGACGACGTACGACGAGCACTACTGGCACCCCGACGGCACGCCGGCCGGCAAGACCGACGACAACGCGCGTCGGGTGTTCGGGTTCCCGGTGGTGAAGGGACTGCTGGAGGCCGCGACGCGACCGTTCACACCGCACGGGATCGGCCTGCCCTGGTACACCTGCTACGGCAACCACGACGGGCTGGTGCAGGGCAACTTCCCGCAGTCGTTCCAGCTCTCCAACGCAGCCACCGGACCGCTGAAGGTCTTCACCCTGCCGGCGGGTGTCTCGCCCGACGACCTGCAGCGCGGTGACCCGGCCGCCGGGGCTGCGGTTGCGGTCGCGCCGGCGCGGGTGGTGACCGCCGATCCCAACCGCAAGGTCATCAACCGCACGGAGACGGTGAAGGAGCACTTCGCCACCGGCGGGTTGCCACTGGGGCACGGCTACACGTCGAAGAACGTCACGGACGGTACGGCGTACTACACCTTCGATCCGCACCCGCTCGTCCGCGGCATCGTGCTCGACACGGTCAATCCCAACGGTGAGTCGTCGGGGTCGCTGGACCAGACCCAGTTCGACTGGCTGAAGGCGCGGCTCCAGGAGGTGAGCGGCGCCGGCCGCGACAGGCTGGTCATCGTCTTCAGCCACCACCCGTCGACATCGCTCGACAACCAGATCGTCTTCGCCGACGACCCGACGCCGCGGGTGCTGGGGCCAGCAGTGGTGGACCTGCTGCTGCAGTTCCCCAACGTCATCGCGTGGGTCAACGGTCACACGCACCAGAACCGGGTGACGGCGTCGAAGCGCGCCGGTGGCGGCGGCTTCTGGGAGATCAACACGGCCGCGCACGTCGACTGGCCCGTGCAAGCCCGGCTGCTCGAGCTGATCGACAACCGCGACGGGACGCTGTCGATCTTCGGCACGGTCGTCGACGCGGCTGCCCCGCTGTCGTACGCCGGTCGGGTCGACAACACGCTCTCGCTTGCCTCGCTGGCGCGTGAGCTGGCCGCTAACGACTGGCAGGAGCGGTCGGACGTGCGGCGCGGCAAGGTCGAGGACCGCAACGTGGAGCTGCTCGTCAAAGCGCCCTTCGCCCAAGGGGGTGCCGCGCCGGCCGCACGACCACCGGAGTCTGCGCCCGCTCCCCGGCAGCTCCCGGCAACCGGTCGGGACGCGTCGTTGCCGGCGGCGGCGGCCGTCGCGGTCGCCAGCGGGCTGGCGGTGCGGTTGGCGCGGCGCGCGGCGCCTTCCGCTCTGGAGTGACCGGCACTGAAGACGTGCACACGACGGACCCGGATCTGCCCCCGCAACCCGTCCCACTCGGCGCGCTGCTGCTCGTCGTGGCGGCGGGCGGCGGCATCGGATCGCTGGCGCGCTACGGCGTCGCGGTCGCGCTACCGCACGGCCGTAGCGAACTGCCGCTCTCGACGTTGCTGGTGAACGTCGTCGGTTGCGTCCTGCTCGGCGTCCTCGTCGGCGGTTGGCCGGACGCGAAGTGGCTGCGCCCGTTCCTCGGCACGGGGGTGCTGGGCGGCTTCACGACGTTCTCGGCGTTCGCGTTGGAGACCGATCGGCTGGTCGACCGCGCGCCGGTCGTCGGGATGGTCTACGTCGCGCTGTCGTTGCTGCTCGGTCTGTCGGGGGCGGCTCTCGGTCTCCGGCTCGGGTCGCGCGGGCGATGACCGCCCTCCTGGTCGTGCTCGGGGCGTGCGTCGGCGCGCCGCTGCGCCTGCTGGTGTCCCGTGCCGTCCCGGATGAGAACGGCACGCTGGTCGTGAACGTGGTAGGCAGCCTGCTGCTCGGGCTGTTCGCCGGGCTCTCGGGGCACCCGTATGCCTTGCTGGGCGTCGGATTCTGCGGTGCCTTCACGACGTACTCGACCTTCGCCGTCGAAGCCGTGAGCCTGCGCGCGCGCTCAAGCCTGCGCTACGTCGCCATGAGTGTCGCGCTCTGCTGCCTCGCCTGCGGTCTGGGCCTCGCCGTCACCGGGTGAACCTGTCGCACGACGGTGCGATGGTCGCAGCATGAGCTCTTGGGCAGAGGTGGAGCAGGCCGCGCCGGAGCTGGCGGCGCGGGTGAGGGAGCGGTTCTCGATCCGCAAGCACTGCACGATGGCGACGTTGCGGCTGGACGGGTCTCCGCGCATCAGCGGGACCGAGGTGGAGCTCGCCGATGGTGAGCTGCGGATCGGCAGCATGCACGATGCCGTGAAGGCGAGGGACCTGTTGCGGGACGGCCGGGTGGCTCTTCACTCGCCGACGGTGGATGCGCCCGAGGGACGCCCCACCGGATGGGAGGGCGAGGCGAAGGTGGCTGGCATCGCTGCCGTCGCGGAGTCGCCGGACGACTCGCACCGGTTCGTCATCGACGTCACCGAGGTCGTCCTGACCCACCTCGACGAGGAGGGCAAGCAGCTCGTCATCACCTCGTGGCATCCGTCGACCGGTGTGCGAGAGATCCGACGTACCTAGCGCCGTTGCATCGCCCGCCGCTACGGTCGCGCGGTGATGACGACGGACACCTCCGGCGCGGACCTGACGCTGGCCTTCATCTTCCTGCTCGTCCTGGTAGTGGTGTCGTTCCTCGCCGGCTACGGCGTCGCGTACATGCGACTGTCCAAGCGCCGCCCAACCGAGTAAGCCCACCTCCCGCACGCCGGCGCCGTCGGTGCGCCGTCAGCTCGACGGAAATGCACACTCCCGCGCCGCTGACCTGAGTGGCACGCGTGCGCTGGCCGCGGCGGACCAGGAAGTGTGCATTTCTGTCGGCCCCGGCCCCGGCGCCGGCGTCGGCGAACCGGTCGGGAGGGGCGGTTAGGGGGCGAGTGAGCTGAGGGCGGCGCCGTCGACGCGCCAGACGGTCCAGTCGTCTTCGGGGCGCGCGCCGAGCGAGCGGTAGAAGCCCTGCGCGTCGACGTTCCAGTCGAGCACCCACCACTCGAACCGCGCGTAACCGCGCTCCACGCAGACGCCGGCGAGCGTCTGCAGGAGTGCCTTGCCCAGGCCGTGCCCGCGGGCGACGGGGCGGACGAACAGGTCCTCCAGCCAGAGCCCCGCGACCCCCTTCCACGTCGAGAAGGTGACGTACCAGAGCGCAAAGCCCACGACGTCGCCTGCCAGCTCCGCCACGTGGCACGACGCGACCGGGGCCGCGCCGAACAGCGCTTCGTGGATCATCGACTCGGTCGCCTCCACCGCGTCGGGCTCGCGCTCGTAGGCCGCCAGCTCCCGGATCAGCTCGAGGATCGTCGGTACGTCGTCCGGCCCGGCCGCGCGGATCACGTGTTCCAGCTCCGGATGACCGGCAGCTCGTGCTCGTGCCCGAGCACGCTGACCGACGCCGGGGACATCGCGAACAACCGGCCGTCCACCGCCGGCAGTCCGAGCCAGACGGCGGCAAGGATGCGCAGCGCGTGCCCGTGCCCGACCATGCACACGTCACCCGCTTCGAGGGCGGGCGCGACGAGCTCGAGCAGACGCTCCGCGCGTCGCCCGACATCGGCCGGTGTCTCGGGCAGGTGGGCGTCCGTCCAGATGCTCCAGCCGCCGAGCTCGCGGTTGAGCTCCGCCGTCGTACGGCCCTCTGCATGGCCGTAGTCCCACTCGACCAGATCGTCGTTCTCGACCGCAGGGAGAGCGGCGAGCTCGGCCGTCTTGCGGGCACGCAGCAGCGGTGACGTCAGCACCAACGTCCACGGCCGGTCGAGGCGCGCGCGCAGGTCCCTCGCCTGCCTCTCACCGAGCGGAGTGAGGGGCACGTCGGTGCGGCCCGTGTGCTGCCCCGTCTTCGACCACGGCGTCTCGCCGTGCCGGACCAGCCAGAGCTCACCCACGGACCGACATCAGGCCTTCTTCGTCTCCCAGAAGATCCGGTCGATCTCCTTGATGTTGTCGAGCAGCTTCTGGCCGTCGGCCGGGTCCATCGACTGCTTCGCTCCGGTGCCGCTCGCCTGCTTGATCGTGTCGTTGAACAGGCCGTGCAGCTCGGGGTACTTCTCGAAGTGCGGGGGCTTGAAGTAGTCGTGCCACAGCACCGCGAGGTGGTGCTTGACCAGCTCGGCGCGCTGCTCCTTGATGAGCACGGCGCGCTGCCGGAAGACGGGGTCCTCGTTGCCCTGGTACTTCTCCTGGATGGCCTTGACCGACTCCGCCTCGATGCGGGCCTGGGCCGGGTCGTAGACACCGCAGGGCAGGTCGCAGTGTGCCGAGACGACGGTCTTGGGGGTCAGCCGCATGATGGGTTCCTTCCGGTTGCTTTCCTTGGTCCGACCCTAGTGCGGGGGTGTACGCCGGTGCGCATCGGGACGGTGCTCGTCACCGGGCCGTCGATGGTGCCGGCGCTGCGCGCCGGTGACTGCCTCGTCGTACGACGGGGCGCGCGCGTCCGGCCGGGCGACGTCGTGGTGGGCCGGTACCGAAGCCGGCCGGAGCTGCTGGTCGTGAAGCGAGCAGTCGAAGCCCGCGAAGGTGGCTGGCTGCTCGCGTCCGACAACCCGTTCGTGCCCGCGCCTGAGGGCGTTGCGGACGTCGAGGCGCGGGCGGTCCTTCGCTACTGGCCGGTCAGCCGGCTAGGCCGGGTGCGCTCGCGTCCTTGACGCTGATCTGGCCCGGGTCGTCGACGTCCACCGGCAGCGGCCAGGTGATCCCGAGTGCGGAATCGAGCGGGTTGACCGCAACCCCGGCCATGCCCGGCTGCCACTCGGCGTCGAAGCAGTAGAGGTACTGGGTCGGCAACTCGCCCACGGACTGGAAGCCGTTGCAGACGCCCTTCGGCACCAGGACCTGCTGACCCGGGACCAGCTGAAGTGTCACGACCGCCTGGTACGTCGGGCTCTCCGGACGCGCGTCGACGTAGGCACCGAACGCCTCGCCGGCGGCGATCGCCACCAGCTTGTGCATCGCCTCGCCGTGCAGGCCGCGGACGGCGCCGGGCCGGCTCTCGGTCAGGTTGACCTGCTGCCACGGCCCGAGGTCCGGCAGCCCTGCCTCCCGCCACGCCGACTGCCGGTAGAACTCCCGGACCGTGCCGCGCTCGTCGGTCACCTGCTTCATCGTGATGGCGAGCAGTCCGTCGACGGCTGTCGGGCTGACGCTCATCGGGATCACGGTGGTCATCGTCGGCAGGCTAGAGGACCCGCGACGCAGGGCAGGGCGCACCCATCAGGACTAGCGCGGGTGGTCCGGTCGGGCTTTTCGTGCGTGATCGCTACTGCCGGGCCCTTCGGATGTCGATAACCGCAGGGTGAGCAGCCTCGAGTACCCGGTCGCGCCGCGGTCGGTCGACGTCCTGCCCGCGCGGGTGACCCGTCGCCTGACGCGCCGCGACGGCCTGCTCCCGCTCGTGTTCGCGGTTGAGCTGCTCGCCGGCATTGCCTTCGGCGTCGCTGCCCATTCCGGGGAGGCCGCGCCCACCAGCACGCCCGCCCCGCTCAGCCTCGCCCCTGTCGCGCTCGTGACCGTGCTGCCGTCCACCGCACCGGCGCTCGACCCCGTGGTCGGCCCGCCCAGCCAGGTGACGTAGCTACAGCACCTTCCCCAGGAACGCCTTCGTGCGTTCCTCCTGGGGGTTGTTGATGATCGACTTCGGATCGCCAGACTCGACGACGACGCCGCCGTCCATGAACACGACCGTGTCGCCGACCTCGCGGGCGAAGCCCATCTCGTGCGTGACGACGACCATCGTCATGCCGTCCTGCGCGAGTCCGCGCATCACATCGAGGACCTCACCCACGAGCTCCGGGTCGAGCGCGCTGGTGGGCTCGTCGAAGAGCATCAGCTTCGGCTGCATCGCAAGAGCGCGCGCAATGGCGACGCGCTGCTGCTGACCGCCGGAGAGCTGCGCGGGGTAGGCATCGACCTTGTCGCTGAGCCCCACCCGGTCGAGCAGCTGGCGGGCCTGGTCGACTGCCGTTGCCTTCGACGCGCCCTTCACCCTGATCGGGGCCTCGGCGATGTTGCCCAGCGCGGTCATGTGCGGGAACAGGTTGAACCGCTGGAACACCATGCCGATCTCGGCCCGCTTGGCGGCGGTCTCCTTCTCGCGCAGCTCGTACAGCTTGTCGCCCTGCTGGCGGTAGCCGACCAGCTCGCCGTCCACCGACAGCCGGCCGGCCGTGATCTTCTCCAGGTGGTTGATGCACCGCAGGAACGTCGACTTGCCCGAACCGGATGGTCCGAGCAGGCAGCAGACCTCGCCGGGCTGCACCGCGAGGTCGATGCCGCGCAGCACCTCGAGCTTGCCGAAGTACTTGTGCACCTTCTCGGCGAGGACCATCGGAGTGGTCATCTGCGCCCCGGCCTGAGTGCCGACAGGATCCGCTGCGCGGGGGTGGCCGGCAGCTCACGCTGGGACCCGCGGGCAAACCTGCGCTCGAGGAAGTACTGCCCGATCCCGAAGATGCTCGTGAGGATGAGGTACCAGAGCGCCGCCACGAACAGCATCGGCATGATCTCGAAGTTCGAGGTGTACGTCGTCTGCGTCACCCGCAGCAGCTCGGTGTACTGGGCCGCGCTCGCCAGCGAGCTGGACTTCAGCATGTTGACGAACTCGTTGCCGGTCGGCGGGATGATGACGCGCATCGCCTGGGGCAGCACCACACGTCGCAGCGTCAGTCCCTGCGTCATGCCGAGCGCGTGCGCGGCCTCGGTCTGGCCGGTGTCGACCGAGCCGATGCCGGCGCGCACGATCTCCGCCATGTAGGCACCCTCGTTGATCCCGAGCCCGAGCAACGCGGCCACGAACGGCGTGATCGCGGTGTTGGTGTCCACGGACCAGATGCCCGGGATCGAGATGGTCGGGAACAGCGCGGAAAGGTTGAACCACAGGATCAGCTGCAGCAGCAGCGGCGTGCCGCGGAACAGCCAGACGTAGAACCAGCCGACGCCGCTCATGACCGGGTTTTCCGACTGCCGCATGACGGCGGCCAGCACGCCGAGCCCGATGCCCATCGCCTGTGCCAGCACGCTGATCAGCAGCGTGTGCCAGACGCCGGTGAGGATGTTCTTGGCGGTGAAGTAGTCGCCGACGACGTGGTAGTGGATGTCGGCGCCGACGAACGCCTTGCCCAGCAGAGCGAAGACCGCCAGTACGACGAGCGCACCGACCCAGCGGCCCCAGTGGCGCACCGGGACGGCGACGAGCCTGTCGGCCGCCTGCGTCCCGGTCGCCTCTGCGGTCATGTGCCGGCGTTGATCGTGGCTGTCTTCAGCGCGCCCTGGGTGACGTTCCACTTCTCCAGGATCTTGGTGTAGCTGCCGTCATCCATGATTGCTTGAAGGGCGGCCTTGATCGCGTCGCGCAGCTGGGTGTCGCTCTTGCGGATGCCGATGCCGTAGGGCCCCGCCTCGAGCTGCTCGCCGACCACTTCGAAGTCGGGCTGCTTCTGTGCCGTGTACGCCGCAACCGGGAAGTCGTTCATGTCGGCGACCGCGCGGCCGGTCTTGATCTGCTGCAGCGCCTCGGGGTCGGTGTCGAACTTCAGGATGTTCAGCTTGTTGGACCCGCACTTGGTCTTCTGGGCCTCGGCGACGTCGTCCTGCGTCGTTCCGCGCTGGATGGCGACCGTCTTGCCGCAGAAGTCGTCGAGCCCGTTGATCTTCGACGGGTTGCCCTTCTTGACGATGATCGACGTGCCGGCGGAGAAGTAGTCGACGAAGTCGACCGTCGCCTGCCGCTTCTTGTTGTCGCTCATCGCGCTCATGATGAGGTCGATGCGCTTGCTCGTCGTGAGCTGCGGGATGAGCCCGTCGAAGGTGCCGTTGACGAGCTGCAGCGTGATGCCGAGCTTGTCGCCGATCGCCTTCGCGATGTCGGGATCGATGCCGATCGGGGTCTTGCCGTCGGTGTCGGTGAACTCGACGGGCGGATAGGCGATGTCCGACCCGACCGTGAGCTTGCCGGCGTCCTTGACCGCCTGGGGCAGCGAGTCGTGCAGGGAGGAGCCGGCGCTCGGAGAGCCGCCGCTGACGGTGGGGTTGTCGCCCCCGGAGGACCCTCCGCAGGCGCTCAGCGCGAGAGCTGCGGCGGCGGCCACGGCGGGAAGCAGGTGGGATCCGGTACGACGCACGTGCGCACTCCTCTGACGGGCGCCCCCTGGGCGCGATGACGCACATAGTGGCAGGGCCGGCCCCCCGGCCGGTCGTCGGATCACGCTGTGTCACGATCAAGCGATGTCACAGCAGGTTTCGCACGCCGGTCCCCACGTGTCGGAGCGGGACAGTGACCCAGCCTTCGCGCTGCACGTGGGCGGCAAGATCGAGGTCCGCTCCACGGTCCCGCTCGAGAACCGCGACGACCTCTCGCTGGCCTACACGCCGGGTGTCGCCCGCGTCTGCATGGCGATCGCCGAGGACCGCTCTCTTGCCTACGACTACACCTGGAAGTCGCACACCGTCGCGGTCGTGACCGACGGGACCGCCGTGCTCGGTCTCGGTGACATCGGCCCCGAAGCGGCCCTGCCGGTGATGGAGGGCAAGGCGCTGCTGTTCAAGCACTTCGCCGACGTCGACGCCGTCCCGATCTGCCTCGACGTCACCGATGTCGACGGCCTGGTGGAAACCGTCGCGCGGCTCGCCCCGGCGTTCGGCGGGATCAACCTCGAGGACATCAGCGCCCCTCGGTGCTTCGAGATCGAGCGGCGGTTGCAGGCCCGGCTCGACATCCCGGTCTTCCACGACGACCAGCACGGCACGGCGATCGTCGTACTCGCTGCACTGAAGAACGCCGCCCGGCTGACCGGTCGCACGCTCGGCGACCTCCGCGTCGTGGTCAGCGGTGCGGGCGCGGCCGGGATCGCCGTGTCGCGGATGGTGCTCGAGGCCGGGATCGGCGACCTCGCCGTCGCCGACAGCAAGGGCATCGTGCACACGGGTCGCGACGGCCTCAACGACGAGAAGAAGCTCTTCGCCGACATCAGCAACAGGGCAGGGCTGACCGGGAGCTTTCTCGAGGCGCTTGCCGGCGCCGATGTCTTCATCGGCCTGTCGGCGGGCACCGTTCCGGCCGATGCGGTGCGAACGATGGCGAAGAACCCCATCATCTTCGCGATGGCCAACCCGGAGCCGGAGATCCATCCCGATGTCGCGCACGCCATCGGCGCGCACGTCGTCGCCACCGGTCGCAGCGACTTCCCCAACCAGATCAACAACGTGCTCGCCTTCCCCGGTGTGTTCAAGGGCGCTCTCTCCGTTCGCGCAGCCCGGATCACCGAGCACATGAAGCTGGCGGCGTCCGATGCGCTGGCCGAGGTCGTCGGCGACGACCTGGCCGACGACCTGGTCATCCCGAGCGTCTTCGACCCGCGGGTCGCACCCGCGGTCGCCGCCGCGGTCGCCAAGGCCGCCCGCGAGGAGGGCGTGGCACGCGCTTAGGGTCGATCCATGCTCGCCGTCTCCTGCGTGTCCCAGTCCCCCGATGACCCGCTCAGCGGGCTGGAGGTCGGCGAGCGCCCCGATCCGGACGTCCCGGAGGGATGGGACCGCGTCCACGTCAAGGCCGCCGCCCTCAACCACCACGACCTCTGGTCGCTGAAGGGCGTCGGGCTGCCCGCCGACCGACTGCCGATGGTGCTCGGCTGCGATGCCGCGGGCGTCACGGACGACGGCCACGAGGTCGTCGTCCACGCGGTCATCAGCACGCCCGGCTGGAGCGGCGACGAGACTCTCGACCCGCGGCGCACGCTGCTCTCGGAGCTGTACGACGGCACGCTCGCCGAGACAGTCGTCGTACCTCGCCGCAACCTCCTACCCAAGCCGGCTGCGCTGTCCTGGGAGGAGGCCGCCTGCCTGCCGACCGCATGGCTGACGGCGTACCGAATGCTCTTCACCCAGAGCGGCCTGCGACCGGGGGACCGGGTCCTCGTGCAGGGTGTCGGCGGCGGGGTCGCGACGGCGGCGATCGTGCTCGCCCGCGCTGCGGGTTACCTGGTCTATGCGACGAGTCGCGACGACGCGAAGCGGTCCAAGGCGCTCGAGATAGGTGCGCACGAGGTGTTCGAGAGCGGCGCCCGACTGCCGGAGCGGGTGGACGCCGTCATCGAGACCGTCGGCAAAGCGACGTGGGGCCATTCGATGAAGTCGCTGCGACCCGGCGGCACCCTGGTGGTGTCCGGCGCGACGAGCGGTCCGGATCCCAGCGCAGACCTGGCCCGGCTGTTCTTCCTGCAGCTGCGTGTCGTCGGGTCCACCATGGGCACCCGCGACGAGCTGGCGGCGCTGCTGCGGTTCTGCGAGGCGACGGGTGTGCGGCCGCTCCTCGACGAGGTCCTGCCGATGCGTGACGCAAATCGCGGCTTCGAACGACTCGCAGCGGGCACGGTGTTCGGCAAGATCGTCCTGACGACCCCCTGATCGAAGCGGAGCCGCGGCATGGTGCTGCCCGTGCACGACGTCAACCCGACGCGGCGCACGCCTGTGGTGACCTACCTGCTGATCGCGATCAACGTCGTCGCGTTCCTGTTCAGTCCGGTCTCGCACCACATCATCGGGGACAGCCCGCAGGCGCAGGCGTGCAAGCAGGTGACGTTCTTCGACAACTACGCGGCCGAGCCCAAGGAGGTGCTGTCGAACCGGCCGCAGCCGCAGCGACGCGTCGTGCTCAGCGACGGGGAGCGCCGCTTCGTCTGCCCGACACCCAAGCCGTTCCACAAGTCGCCGTTCCTGTCCGTGTTGACGGCGATGTTCCTGCACGGCGGCTGGTTGCACCTGCTCGGCAACATGCTGTTCCTCTACGTCTTTGGCAACAATGTGGAGGACCGGCTCGGCCGGCTGAAGTACCTGCTGTTCTACGTCGTTTGCGGCTACGCGGCGACGTACGGCTTTTCGCTGTTCCAGCACAACTCGACAGAGCCGCTCGTGGGGGCTTCCGGCGCGATTGCCGGCGTACTCGGTGCCTACATCGTGCTCTTCCCGCGCGCGAAGGTCTGGTCGCTGCTGACGTTCTTCTTCTTCCTGCCGGTGCGACTGCCCGCGTGGCTCGTGCTCGGGTCGTGGTTCGTGCTGCAGTACCTCTACTTCAGCGGGGCAGGGGTGGCTGCCGGCGCCGGCGTTGCGTACGGCGCGCACGTGGTCGGCTTCATGGTGGGTGCCGCGTTGGTGTGGAACATCCGCAACACGGCGAAGCGCCGGCAGCTGCACCCCCGCTGGGGGCCGTACGTCGCGGGCTGATCGGCGGCCGAGGACCGTGACTAGGGTGCGCGCATGGCGCTGAGTCCGCAGGAGTTCTACGAGCACGCACTGGCTGTGGCGGACACCGACGGGCGACTGCCGCTGGCGCGGATGACCGAGTGGGACATCAGCCCGTTCGAGCCCGAAGGGCTGAGCGTCTCACCGCTACGGCCGCCGGTTGTCCCCGAGAAGTCGCGGCACGGCGAGGGCCCGGCCGACTGCACGTCGTGCCAGCGACGCGACCTCGGTCTGTGGTTCAACGAGCGTTGGCGCCTGACCCGGATGTCCGGGGTCGGGAGCCCTCTGGTGCTGATGCTGCATCCGCGTGACCACCACGACCTCGCCCACCTGACCGACGACCTGGCCGCCGAGCTCGGCATCCTCGTCAGTCACCTCGCCCGCCACGTCGAGGCGCTGGCGAACGTCGGTCGCTGCCACGTCCACCGCTGGGGAGACGGCGGCGCGCACCTGCACGTGTGGTTCTTCGCCCGGCCGGAAGGGCAGCCGCAGATGCTCGGGTCGTGGCTCGTCGTCTGGGACGACCTGCTGCCGGAGTACCCCGCGGACGTCGCCGATGCCGATGCCGCAGTCGTGGTGGATGCGCTTCTCGTGTCGTACGGCGGCAGCCGCAGCCCGACCTGATGGCGGGGTCATGCCAGCGCCTTCGAGCGCTTCGTCGAGAAAACACCGGACCTGGACGATGTTCTCCCAGCCCTCGCAGTCAGCTTGCAGTGTTCGAGGCTAAGCCGGTTAGGCGGCGTCGGCGACCCACTCTTCCTCGGCGCCGGGGCAAACGCAGGGGGCACCCAGGCAGATGGGGCAGGGCGCCATCAGGAGCGACGCGTCTCGGGCAGCGAGGTCGGCGGGCGTAGGAAGTGTTGCGCCGGCCGGGTCTGTGGTGGTGGGCGGTCGCGGCTGGGGACGGTGTAGGTCCGGCCGGCGGGGCTGGTCCAGTGGCTGGTGCCGTCGGGGTCGGTGATGACGGTCCAGCCGTGGTGTTTGGCGTGGTGGCATCGCGGTGAACGGTTGATCAGGTTCTCGAAGCTCGTTGGGCCTTCGGGCCACGCGTCCTTGTGGTCGTGCTCGCAGCGGGAGGCCGGCATCGAGCGGCCCACGCCGTCGCAGCCCCGATCGCGCAGGTCGATCTCGCGTCCCAACGCTGCGGACGGGTCGTGCTGCGGCTCCGGGCTGTGGTCGACCACGGTCGATGCGAAGACCATCTCGAGCAGGTTCTTGCGCAACGTCTCGGGACAGCCACCCGAGGATGGGCGGGGCTTGTCCTGACCACCGACGAGCCGGCCGGTGGCGGCGTCGACGCAGACCTTGACCAGTGTCGCCTCCGTCAGCAGCTCGCGCGTCGTCGAGGCGGACAGAGGTCCGTAGCCGTCCAGCACGCCGGGCTCGTCGGACAGCCCCAGCCCGGTCGCGACCGGGACGTGGATGACGGCGGTGACGGGCTTGGCGCCCACGACGCCGGTGGCGAGGTTGCGTTGGACGAGCAGGTCATACTTGATCTGACCGAGCCTGCGCCGATCACCGTCGGCGATCAGGGCGCGGGCTTGCGCGGCCAGCCACAGGTCGAGCCGGTGCAGCTCGAGGGCCGGGCCCTTGGTGATCAGCAGTGCCTGCCCGTCCTCGATCGGCCGGAACGCCAGGGTCCCGCTCAGCCTTGCGCGCGGCGTCGCGGCGGGCGGCTTCCTCGGCGTCGACCGCCAGGACCACGGCCTTGACCTTGCGGCGCAACGGCCCGGGCGCGGGCTCCCGCGCCCAGCCGAGCACGCGCGCCTCGACCTTCGCGCACAGCTCCGGGGTGAGGTTGCGGGTCTCGTCCAGCAACACCTTGGCCTGCGGCACGAACACCCGACCCGCCTCGAGCTCAGCCAGCAGCCCGGGCAGATCCTTGATCAGGCTCAGTGCCTCGGCCAGCCGGCCGCCGGCCGTGCCCTGACCGATCAGGCACGTCCCGGCTGCGTCGATCAGCATCGAGTCGGTCGGGTTCGCACCCTGCCACCCGAAGCCAGACGTCCGCGAGTGCAGTGAGGCTTAGGTGCGGCACTCAGCCGCGAAGTCGCGCGCCTTGGATCGTTGAATGCCTTCGAGCGCGTCGAGGTCCGCGGCATAGGCCGGGTCCAGGAACGCCGTCAACGACATGACGCAAACGTAGACAGACCCTCCGACAGTTCGGGGTCGAAAGTGCCTGTGGATAAAGAAAAATTCGAGAGATGTCTCGCCGGTTCGAGAACTCAGCTTCGCTCGAGGTTCGCCTTCAGCTTGCCCAGGCCCTTGTTCACATCGGGCCGCACGAAGACCGCCATGATCAGCGGGAACACCACGGACAGTGGGAACGGCGGCTTAGGCGCATCAACCGTGCGCGTCACCCTCGTACCTTCACCTTCGGCCTCAACGGTGAACGTGTTGATGAAGTGCTGGTCCTTCTCCGCCGAGTCGAGCACCAGCCGCCGCGGGGGCGTGCACTCGGTGACGGTGACGTCGTTGCGATGGCTCTTGTCGCCGGGGATCGCGCCGATCGAGGTGAACGTGTCGCCGACCTTGACCGGACCCGTCGACCCTTCGACGCGATACGGCTTCGGCGACCACTCGGCGTGCTTGCTGACGTCGACGATGTAGTCGAAGACGGCGGCGGGTGTCCGGTCGATGGTGACGGTGAAGTCGGTGACGCTGCGCTCTGCCATGGCTGCCTCCGGCGGCACCGTATCGCGCGGCGGCTGTCGCCCGGCTCAGTCCTCGTCGTCGTCGAGACGGGCGAGCCAGGTGGCGAGCCGCTCCACGGGCACCTCGAAGTCGGGGTTGAGGTCGACGAACTCCCGCAGCCGCTCGGTCAGCCAGGCGAGCGACACGGTCTCCTCGCCGCGGCGCGCGGCGAGCTCCTCGAGCCCGCGGTCGGTGAAGTACATAGCTACCTCGCGACACCTACCTGGCGAAGACGCCCTCGATGAGGGCCGCCTGCTCCGCCTCGTGCACCTTGCTCGACCCCGCAGCCGGTGATGCGGCGGCCTTGCGCGAGACCCGGCGCAGGGTCGACCCCTGCGGCAGGTGCTCGCGCAGCGAGAGGGCGATGAGCGAGCAGGCGCCCTGGTTCGCCGGCTCCTCCAGCGCCCAC
>JAWWOH010000066.1:0-4867 GCA_033851845.1 Actinomycetota bacterium | reverse complement strand
TCGGCTTCAAGCTGTCCGGCGAGCTGCCGGCCGGCGCGACCGCGACCGACCTCGTCCTCACCGTCACCGAGCTGCTGCGCAAGCAGGGCGTCGTCGGCAAGTTCGTCGAGTTCTACGGACCCGGCGTCGCCAACGTGCCGCTCGCCGACCGGGCCACCATCGGCAACATGAGCCCGGAGTACGGCTCGACCTGCGCGATCTTCCCGATCGACGACGAGACGCTGTCCTACCTGCGCCTCACCGGCCGACCCGATGATCTGATTGCCCTGACCGAGGCCTACGCCAAGGAGCAGGGCCTCTGGCACGACCCGGCCGCGGAGCCGCGCTTCTCCGAGACGCTCGAGCTCGATCTGTCGACGATCGTGCCGTCGCTCGCCGGCCCGAAGCGTCCGCAGGACCGCGTGCCGCTGACCGACGCGAAGGCGATGTTCCGCACCGCGCTGAAGGACTACGCGACGACCGCGATGGCACCGCCGCCGCCGTCGGCGTTCGGCCACGGGGCCGACGAGGCCAGCGTCGAGTCGTTCCCGGCGTCCGACCCGCCCAGCGCCGTGAACGACAAGCCCGAGGACCAGCCGGCCGAGGCCGACACCAGCGGCGGAGCCGACCGTCCCCGCCACCCCGTCGCCGCCACCCTCGCGAGCGGCGACCGGGTCGAGATCGACCACGGCCACGTGGCGATCGCAGCCATCACCAGCTGCACCAACACGAGCAACCCCTACGTGATGGTCGCCGCCGGCCTGCTCGCGAAGAACGCCGTCGAGAAGGGCCTGACGAGCAAGCCGTGGGTCAAGACGACGCTTGCCCCCGGGTCGAAGGTCGTGACGGACTACTACGAGAAGGCCGGCCTCAACAGTTACCTCGACAAGCTCGGCTTCCAGACGGTCGGCTACGGCTGCACGACGTGCATCGGCAACAGCGGGCCGCTGCCGACCGAAGTCAGCGCGGCGGTCAACGAGGGCGACCTGGCGGTCGTGTCCGTGCTCAGCGGCAACCGCAACTTCGAGGGACGCATCAACCCCGACATCAAGATGAACTACCTCGCCTCCCCGCCGCTCGTCGTGGCCTACGCCCTCGCCGGGACGATGGACCTCGACCTCACCACCGAGCCGCTCGGCACCGGTACCGACGGCGAGCCGGTCTACCTCAAGGACATCTGGCCGACGCAGAAGGACGTCAGCGACGTCGTCGCGAGCGCGATCACCGGTGAGATGTACGCCGACTCCTACAAGGACGTGTTCGCCGGCGACGAGCGGTGGAAGGCGATCCAGGTGCCGACTGGCGACGCCTTCGCGTGGGACGCGGAGTCGACGTACGTCCGCAAGCCGCCGTACTTCGACGGCATGGAGCGCGAGCCGAAGCCGCTCACCGACATCACCGGTGCGCGCGTCCTCGCGGTCCTCGGCGACAGCGTCACGACCGACCACATCTCCCCGGCCGGCTCGATCAAGGTCGACTCCCCCGCGGGTCACTACCTCAAGGAGCACGGCGTCGCACCGAAGGACTTCAACTCCTACGGCTCACGGCGTGGCAACCACGAGGTGATGATCCGCGGCACCTTCGCCAACATCCGGCTGCGCAACAAGCTGGCGCCGGGCACCGAGGGCGGCGTCACCGTGAAAGACGGCGCCCAGATGTCCATCTACGACGCGAGCAACGCCTACCAGGCCGAGGGCACGCCGCTCGTGATCCTCGCCGGCAAGGAGTACGGCAGCGGGTCGAGCCGCGACTGGGCCGCCAAGGGGACGGCGCTGCTCGGCGTACGCGCCGTGATCGCGGAGTCCTACGAGCGGATCCACCGGTCCAACCTGATCGGCATGGGCGTGCTGCCCCTTCAGTACGCCGGCGGCCAGACCGCGGAGTCGCTCGGGCTCACCGGCCAGGAGGTGTTCACGATCCAGGGGGTTGCCGCCGGCGACACGGTGCCGCGGACCCTCACGGTGCGGGCGGATGACAAGGAGTTCGAAGTCACCGTACGGATCGACACGCCGGGCGAGCAGGCCTACTACCGGCACGGCGGGATCATGCCGTTCGTGCTGCGTTCACTGCTCTAGGCCCCGCTCCGATCGACCCCCTTTCGGGCCGATTTGCCGACCGGGGGCGACGCCGGGCGCGGAAGCCGCGATACTGGTGTCCATGCCTGCACGGAATCACCGGTCAGCCTCGGCCGTTCGGCTGCCAGGCACCCCCTCCCGCCCCCGTACGACAAGGACTGCTGAGTGAGTTCGTCCGACACGCGGCGCAAGGCCGTGTCCGCCGCGGGCAGCGCGGCCGCACGTACGACGTCCAAGGTCGAGGAGCCGGCGAAGCGGACCGCGAAGAAGGCCGCGGAGCCGGCGGCGAAGAAGGCCCCCGCCAAGAAGGCAGCGGCCAAGAAGGCCGACGAGGCGCCGGTCGACACCGCGCCCGCTGTCGCCGGCGAAGAGCTCGAAGAGCCCAGCCCGGAGGACCTCGAGCCGGTCGACCTGGCTGAGATCGACGACGCCGCGATCGACCCGGCGGTGCTGGCCGCCGCCGACCCGGCGCTCGCGGTCGCCGCGGGGGCGACGGTCGACGAGGACGACGAGGACGACGAGGACGAGGACGGGCCCAAGGTCCTGTCCGACGACGATGACGAGGACGACCCGAAGCCGATCGCGGCCGAGGGGGAGGTCGGCATCTCGACCGACCTCGTGCGCGCCTACCTCAAGGAGATCGGCAAGGTCCCGCTGCTGACCGCCGAGCAGGAGGTCGAGCTTGCGCAGCGGATCGAGGCCGGCCTGTTCGCGGCCGAGAAGCTCCGCCAGGCCGACGAGGGCGAGGCGCCCAAGATCTCGGCATCACTGCGCCGCGACCTCGACTGGCTCGTCGTCGACGGCGGCCGGGCCAAGCGCCACCTGCTCGAGGCCAACCTGCGGCTGGTTGTCAGCATCGCCAAGCGCTACCTCGGGCGCGGCATGCTCTTCCTCGACCTGATCCAGGAGGGCAACCTCGGCCTGATCCGCGCTGTCGAGAAGTTCGACTACACCAAGGGCTACAAGTTCTCGACGTACGCCACGTGGTGGATCCGGCAGGCGATCACCCGCGCGATGGCCGACCAGGCGCGGACCATCCGCATCCCGGTGCACATGGTCGAGCAGATCAACAAGCTCACCCGCGTGCAGCGGGAGATGCTGCAGGAGCTCGGCCGCGAGCCGACGCCGGAGGAGCTCGCGAAGGAGCTCGACATGACCCCGGAGAAGGTCGTCGAGATCCAGGGCTACGCCCGCGAGCCGGTGAGCCTCGAGACCACGATCGGCGACGACCAGGACAGCAACCTCGGCGACTTCATCGAGGATGCCGACGCCCCGATCGCCGCCGAGGTCGTGTCGTACGGCCTGATGCAGGAGCAGCTCAACGAGGTCCTGCGCACCCTCACCGACCGCGAGGCCGCGGTCGTGAAGATGCGCTTCGGCCTCGTCGACGGTCAGCCGCGCACCCTCGACGAGATCGGCCGGGAGTTCGGTCTGACCCGCGAGCGGATCCGCCAGATCGAGTCCAAGACCCTGTCGAAGCTGCGTCACCCCAGCCGCTCGCAGAAGCTCCGCGACTACCTCGACTGAGCGCCGTACCGTCCAGGGCGTGCAGCCGGTCTCACCCCAGGAGTTCGAGGGGCTCGTCGCGGACGCCCTGGACACGCTGCCCGAGCAGCTGGCCCGGCACTTCGACAACGTGGTCGTGGTCGTCGAGGACGAGAACGACGAGGACCCCGAGATCCTCGGTCTGTACGACGGGGTCGCGCTGACCGAGCGAGGTCACTACAGCGGCGCGCTGCCGGACCGGATCAGCCTCTACCGGATCCCGCTGTGCCTGCTGGCGGAGGACCTCGACCATCTCGTCGAGGAGATCGCGATCACCGTCGTGCACGAATTCGCACACCACGTGGGTATTGACGACGACCGCCTGCACGAGCTTGGGTGGGACTGACACCCGCCGTACCCGCCTGGTCACGATCCGTGTGTCCGGAATGCCCCGCTCCCACGACCTGGGTGTGAGGGACCTCACCCGGATAAGTGCTGTCGGAATCCTGGCGGGTGCTGGATCGTTGACCCTTCGTCGGGACCTTTGCGCCACAGAGGACCCCGCAGGGACGCCGCCGTTGCAGTGTCGCCCCGGCCAGTTCCTGCCAGATCGTGACCGCAACCTCAGGAGTAACCACCATGTCCGCCCCGCGCAGCCGTGCCGCCGCGCCCAAGGCCGCCCCGAAGGCTGCCCCCAAGTCCGCCGCCAAGTCCGGCGCCAAGACCAAGCCGGCCGACCGCCCGGCCGCTCGCCCCACCGCGAAGCAGGCCAGCCGCCCCACCGGCCGCACGACCGCGCCCGCCGCGCCGGTCGAGCCCGTCCCCGCTGAGGGTGACACCGTCTTCCCGGAGCCCGTTGCGCCCGCCGCACCGGTCGCTGAGGAGGACGTTCCCCTCGCGCTGGACGAGGCGCCCCCCGGCATCGACCTGGTCAAGGCCTACCTCCGCGAGATCGGGCGGGTCGCGCTGCTGACCGCCGAGATGGAGGTCGACCTCGCCAAGCGGGTCGAGGCCGGGCTGTTCGCCAACGAGAAGCTGCGCCAGCACACCGATGGCGAGACGAAGATCCCGATCGCGATGCGTCGCGACCTCGCGGAGATCGTCATCGACGGCGACCGCGCCAAGCGTCACCTGCTCGAGGCCAACCTGCGCCTCGTCGTGTCGCTGGCCAAGCGCTACCAGGGCCGTGGACTCGACCTGCTCGACCTCGTGCAGGAGGGCAACCTCGGTCTGGTCCGCGCGGTCGAGAAGTTCGACTACGCCAAGGGCTACAAGTTCTCGACGTACGCGACCTGGTGGATCCGCCAGGCGCTGCAGCGGGCGCTGGC
>JAWWOH010000058.1:0-91018 GCA_033851845.1 Actinomycetota bacterium | reverse complement strand
CGCACCCAGATCGAGACGCTGCTGTGTGAGGCGCAGATCGAGCGGGTGGTCCTGGACGAGCACGGTCAGGTCATCAGCCTGACCACCCTGGCCGACCAGATCACCACCGGGCAGCGCCGCGCCGTCGCCGCCCGCGACCGCTGCTGCGTCGCCAAGGGCTGCACCAAGCCACCCGCATTCTGCGACGTCCACCACCTGCGAGCCCGCGCCGACGGCGGAACCACAGACGTCGGCAACCTGGTGCTGCTGTGCCGACGACACCACGTCAGGTGGCACCGCCAACAACTCACCATCAGCGACCTACGCGTCCCCTGGCTCCTCCCACAACCCAGAGCACCCGCACCACGCTGACGCGGGCACGCCCGCCCTCGCTACGTGGCTCGCCGCGATGCGGTGGAGACGTCGGTACGCAGACCAGGATGAAGTCGTTACGCAGACCAGGATGAAGCAGGGCATCCGAGTTGCCGCGCGCTGTCGTGGCTTTGGATTCGGTGAAACGGCTGTCACAGTGTGCTGGCGCGCCGGCCCGGCGCGTCGACGTACCTCAGTCCTTGATCCGACTGGATGGCGCATGCAACGCACCCATGCAACAAGACGCCCCGACGACACCGGCGGCCACCCGCACGACCCGTTCCCGAAGCCACGGCCCGCACCGGCAGCCCGCGAGCGCCCCGACCCGCTCCGGCAGATCGAGGACGAGGTTGCCCGCTTCGCCAACGTCGTGCTGATGCTCTGGGCCCTCGCCGATCGCTACGAGAAACGCCTGCGCCGGCTGGCGCCGGGGCAACCCGGCTTCGCCGAGCAGCAGACCCGGGTGACCACTCTGCGCACGGCAGCCGAACGCGGGCGCCGGCGGCTGGAAGCACTTGGTGGCAGCGGGTAGGCAGCTCTCAGGAGAGCCGCTCGAGGATGGTGACGTTGGCCTGGCCGCCGCCCTCGCACATGGTCTGCAGGCCGTAGCGGCCGCCGGTCCGCTCGAGCTCATGCAGCAAAGTCGTCATCAGGCGCGCG
Source organism: Actinomycetota bacterium (assembly GCA_033851845.1). Classification (GTDB taxonomy): domain Bacteria; phylum Actinomycetota; class Actinomycetes; order Mycobacteriales; family SCTD01; genus RYN-124. Next base: position 90,007 of record JAWWOH010000058.1, on the reverse strand, counting down.
CCGGTCGCACCGAGCGGGTGTCCGAGGGCAATGGCGCCGCCGTTGACGTTCACGCGGCCCAGGTCCGCACCGGTATCGCGCTGCCAGGCGAGTACGACGGACGCGAACGCCTCGTTGATCTCCACCAGGTCGATGTCGTCGATCGACAGGCCGGTCTTCTTCAGCGCGTGCGCCGTGGCGGGAATCGGTGCAGTCAGCATCAGCACCGGGTCGGCGCCGCGGACGGAGAGGTGGTGGATGCGGGCGCGCGGCGTCAGGCCGTGCTCGCGCACCGCGGCCTCCGATGCGACGAGCAGAGCAGCGGCACCGTCGGTGATCTGCGACGCGACGGCAGCTGTCACTCGGCCGCCAGGAGTCAGCGGCTGCAACGACGCCATCTTCTCGAGCGACGTGTCGCGGCGCGGCCCGAGGTCCTCGGTGACGAGGCCGTACGGCTCGATCTCCGTCCTGAAGCGACCCTCGTCGATGGCTACCAGTGCACGGCGGTGGCTCTCCAGCGCGAACGCCTCCATCTCGTCGCGGGAGATGTCCCACCGCGACGCGATCGCGTCGGCCGACGCGAACTGCGACAGCGGCTGGTCGCCATAGCGCGCGCGCCAGCCGACCGAGCCGGTGAACGGCTCGTCGAAGCCGTACTGCTGCCCGGCGATCATCGCCGCCGAGATCGGGATCGCCGACATGTTCTGCACGCCGCCCGCCACGACGAGATCAGCCGTACCGCTGAGCACCGCCTGCGCCGCGAAGTGCACTGCCTGCTGCGAGGAACCGCACTGCCGGTCGATGGTGACGCCGGGCACCTCCTCCGGCAATCCGGCCGCGAGCCAGCACGTACGCGCGATGTCACCGGCCTGCGGCCCGATCGTGTCGACGCAGCCGAAGATGACGTCGTCGACCGCGCCCGGGTCGACACCGGACCGCGACATCAACGCGGTCAGCACATGCGCACCCAAGTCGGCGGGATGGACTCCGGACAGCCCACCGCCGCGGCGCGTCACCGGTGACCGCACCGCTTCGACGAGATAGGCCTCAGCCACCGGGGTCTCCCTTGCTCAGCGGGGATGGGGTGAGGAACGACGGGACCTCTCCCCCGCCGTCGACGTACAAGTCTGCCCCCGTGATGAAGCGCGCCTCCGGCGAACACAGCATCAGGCAGGCGGTGGCGATGTCGGCCGGCGTCGCGAGCCGCCCCATCGGGATCGACCGCTCGACGCCGTCCGCGTACGTGTCGGCCTCGGTCTGTACCAGCCCGGGCGTGACCTGGTTGACGCGCACCTTGGGTGCCCACTCCAACGCAAGGCTTCGGGTCAGTACGGCGAGGCCGGCCTTCGCCGCGTTGTACGCCGATGTCCCGGGTGCCGGCCGGCGGGCCGCGACGCTGCCGATGTTGACGATGCAGCCACCTTCGGACTGCTGCTGCATGACGGCGTTGCCGGCCTGCGCGACGTAGAACGGCGCCAGCAGGTTCAAGGCGACCACCCGCTCCGCCAACCGCGGGCTCATCGTCGCCGCGTCGGCGTACGGACTGCCGCCCGCGTTGTTGACCACGATGTCCAGCCGCCCGTGCCGTTCGACGATTCCGCTCACCAGCTCGGTAACGGCACTCGCGTCGCGGACGTCACAGGCGACCGCATCGCCGGTCGCGTTGCGGCTGCAGACCACGACCTCTGCACCGGCATCGCGGAAGGCGTCCGCGATCCCCTTGCCGACGCCGCGGGTGCCGCCGGTGACGAGGACGACGCTGCCCTTCAGGCCGGCGTCCGATCAACCGCGCCGGCCATGTCCTGTACGGCGACATGACCGAAGGCCATCGCCGGCGTGATGCACGCACCAGGACCTGGATAGGCGTGCCCCATCATTGACGCCATCGTGTTGCCACACGCGTAAAGCCCTGGGATCCGCCGGCCGGACTCGTCGAGCACGTGCGCGGTCTCGTCGCACACGAGTCCGCCCTTCGTCCCGAGATCGGCGAGGACAACCTGCCCGGCGTAGAACGGACCGGTGCTGATCGGCGCGAGGCAAGGGTTCGGGTGCTCGTGCGGACCGGCGATGCCCGGGTAGCGGTGGAAGACCCAGAGCAGCTGCCGCTCGTGGCTGCCCTCGGCGCCGCGGCCCAGCTCGGAGTCCACGCCGGCGAGCGCGTCGGCGTTCCACCGCGAGACCGTGTCGACGAGCCCAGGAGCCCCGATGGCCTCGGCCAGCTCATCGACCGTGTCACGGCGCACCAGCGCGCCGGCGTCGACCCACGGCGTGGTGTCCACGCCAGGCCGCAGGCCGCCGAAGCCGTACGTGTCGACGAAGTGCTGGTCCATCACCCACCACGACGGGATGACCGGCCGGCCGTTCGCCTCGGCCTCGAGCATCCGGTGGCCGAAGGTGTTGTAGTCGGTCCCCTCGTTGATCCAACGGCGGCCCTCGCGGTCGACGACGATGCCACCGGGCGCCGCGCGCTCCCACAGCAGGAACGACACGTCACCGTCCGGCCGCACGAACCCAGGCGCCCACCAGCAGTCCTCGAGCAGATCGGTCTTGGCGCCCAACGCCATCCCGGCGCGGATCGCGTCGCCGGTGTTCTCGGGTACGCCGAGCGTCCAGTCGGCGCGCGCCGCCGGCCCGACGCTGTACTCCTTGCGCATGGCCTCGTTGCGCTCGAAGCCACCGGCCGCGAGCAGTACGCCGAGCCGCGCCGTCACGACCACGTCGTCGCCGCCCCGCACCACCCGAATCCCTGTCACTCGGCCATCGGACACGACCAGGTCGGTGAACGGCGTCGAGCCCCACAGATCGACTCCGCGCGTCTGGCACGCGATCAGCAGCTGCGCGATGAGCGACTGACCACCCCACTCCGGTCCTTGCGGGCCCGGGTCGGTGATCGGCGGACCGCCATGCCCCATCGCCAGCTTGGGGCGCACCGGAGCCGGGATCTCGCCGAGCCGCGCATGCGGGAACGTCTTCGGCGTGATCGCCCGGCCGGTGAGCAGTCCGCCGGGCAGGTCCGGGCGATAGTCCGGGTAGCCGCTCATGTAGTTGAAGCGGACGCCCCTCGTCTCGAGCCAAGCGATGACGTCGGCAGCGGCGGACAGGAAGGCATCCTGCATCGACTGAGGCGTGCGTTCGCCGACGGTGTGGTGCATGTACTCCCGGGCCAGCTCGATGCTGTCCGGCTGTCCGGCGGCGAGCACATGCAGGTTGGCGGGCGCCCACAGGCCTGCACCGCTGAGCGCCGTCGTACCTCCGAAGGTGTCTGCCTTCTCGACCACCAACGTGCGCAACCCGGCGTCGGCAGCCGTGAGCGCCCCGACCAGGCCGCCGGCGCCGGAGCCGACCACGACGACGTCGTACTCGGGGGCGCCGGACATGAGGCAATACTGGTAGAACACGTTCTAGTCGTCAAGGACGGCGGCTCTACAGTGGCGGCGTCATGGCTGCCTCCGAAACCCCGCAGTCGATGGTCGAGCGGATGACGCTGATCATGGGCGCGTTCGACGGTGCCTCGCCGTGGCTGAGCCTGCAGCAGATCGCCGACCGCAGCGGGCTTCCCCGTTCCACGGTGCACCGCATCCTCGAGTCGCTGTGCCGGTTGCGCTGGCTCGACCACACCGGCGGCGGCTATCGGCTGGGCATGCGCTCGCTCGAGCTCGGCGGTCTCGCGGTCGCGCACAACGAGCTGCGTGAGGCCACCGCTCCCCTGCTGCACGACCTGCACCTGCGCACGCAGACGACGGCGCACCTGGCCATCCTGGACCGGCTCGACATCGTCTACCTGGACCGCATCGCCGGCCGGCACGGCGCCGCGGTCGCGACCCGCGTGGGCGGGCGTACGCCGGCGCATGCCACGGCCGCGGGGAAGGCGATCCTGGCCTGGACCGACCCGCGCCAGGTCGAGTCGATGTACCGCGCCAACCCGCTGGTGGTGCGTACGCCGCGCACGCTCACGACGCTCGAGTCGCTGCAGCAGGAGCTGGTCGCCGTGCGGGCCCGTGGCGGGCTCGCCTTCGACCGCGAGGAGTCCGCGGCGGGAGTCGCCTGCGTCGCCGCCCCGCTGCGCGGCAGTGGACGCGCGGTCGCCGCCATCTCGCTCAGCGGGTTCGCGGCCCGGATGGACCTGCCGAAGCTCGCCCCGTTCGTGCAGGAGTCGGCCCGCCAGGCGAGCGTCGCGCTGTTCCCGCGCGACACCGCTCGACGACGGCCGCGGGCAGAGGAGCCGGTCCCGAGCGCGTGGCCGCCGGGGGCCCTCGAGGAGCTGCTGAAGGGCATCGGCGGCGACTACTGGCTGTGAGGCAGCCCGTTCGGACTATGGCCCGCCTGTTCGCGAAGGCGTGCACTCGGGACACCGCGCGCTCTGCCGCCGCAGCTACAGGCATCGATCGGCACCGACCAAGGGCCGGCCACGCTGGTCGTCGGAAAGCGCGCGATGTTCGTCGCCGCGCATCGGGGCGGGACGCTCCAGCGGATCGACCCGGCGACGAACCGCATCAGCGGCACGGTTGCCGTCGGCGGGCAGCTGCAGCTCGAGGAGAGCACCACGGTGGGCGGGCTGGCGAGCATCGACGAGGGCCGCACGCCGCTGTGGACCTGCACCAACACCGACGGCATGCTGAACCAGATCGACACGCAGGCGATGCGCGTGACGGCGATGGTGCCGGCGCACTGCAACGGCGGCGCTCGCACCCGCATCGGATCCACGCTCTGGGCCGTGCCCGGACCGGACACCGCCGACCTGCTGGTCGTCGACGTCAGGACCGGCAAGGTGCTGCACCGCGAGCCGATCGGCACCGGTGGCGAGTGGGGGGCCGCAGTGGCGGCGGGCCGCAACGTGCTCATCGGCGCCGGGTCGGCAACCCCCGTGCTGTCGCTGGCGGGAAAGCAGCTCACGCTGCTCCCCATCGGCACGTCCTGGATCACCTCGACAGGTGGTCGCCTCTACCGGCTGCCGCAGAACGGCACGATCGACGAGCTCGACCCCGTGACGCTCGCGACCCGTCGTACCTTCCACGTGCCCGTGCACTCGAACGACGGCGGGCAGCTGGTCGCCGATGACAGCGCTCACCTGTACTCCCGCTCCGACGTCACCCACGTCTTCCGCATCGACGTCGCGACCGGCAAGGCCGCCTGTTCGCGACACTGCCGGCAGGTGAGGTGCCGACGGCGATGGCGTGGGGCTTCGGCTCGCTGTGGGTCACCAACTTCGACGCCGACACGCTCTGGCGGCTGGCTACGACGTGACGAGCTGCTCCAGCCGCTCCAGCGTCTTCTCCATGGCGGTCCGCGTGCGGCCGGCGGCAGCGCGAACGGTGCGCTTCGACAGAATCGCCTCGTGCGTGATGTCCCAGGACTCGCGCACTCGCGTCCCGCCCTCGACCGGTTCGAGCTCGTAGCGCCAGATCCGGCCCCCCGCGAGGCGGTTGGCGATCGGGTACGCCGGCCGCGGCTGCCACGCGATGCGCTTGTTCTCGTCGTACTCGACGACGGTGCTCACCATCGAGTACGGCATGACGATGCGCATGTTCATCCCGAACTTCGAGCCGAGCTTGAGCTTCTTGGGCGCGTCGTCGTGGGCCGCCTTGACCGTGCCCGACCCGTCGAAGTCCTGGTGCCGGTTGGCGTCCGCGAGCAGCGCGAAGATCTTCTCGGGCGGTGCCGGGATGACCCGCTCGACCGTCTCGACGTCCTTGCTCACGTGTTGGTTTCCCCTAAGAACTCGATGGCTGCTCGTTCGAAGTCGGCCTTGCGTTCGATCTGCACCCAGTGGCCGCAGCGGCTGTAGATGCGCAGATCGGCCTTGGCCATCCGCCGAGCGGGGAACAGCGCCCCCTCGACAGGTGCCACCCTGTCATCCCGTCCCCAGCACAGCAGCACCGGCTGCCGGATCTTGTGCACCTCACCCCAGAGCGGCACCGGCTCGGCCATTGCGGGGTCGTAGAACGTCGCGTATGCGTCCTGCAGGTTCTTCACCGCACCGGGCTCGGTCGCGCTCGCCATCCGCGCGTCGATGAGCTCGTCGGTCGCGAGTCGCTGGTCGAACAGCATCGTGCGCACCCACGCTGCCATCCGCTCGCGCGTGGGTTCGGCGTTGAACTCCATCAGCCGGGTGATGCCCTCGCTCGGCGAGGGCCCGAGGATCGTCGCCCCCGTGCCGCCCGGGCCCATCAGCATCAGCTTCGTGACGCGCTTCGGGTTGTCGAGCGTGTAGCGGACGGCGACGTCGCCGCCCATGGAGTTGCCGAGGAGCGCGACCTGCTCCAGGCCGAGCGCGTCGAGCAGGCCGCCCAGCGCATCCGCGGAGATGCGCAGGTAGTTGCGCTCGTACCTGTCCGGTCGCGCGCTCGCGCCGAACCCCGGTTGGTCGACGACGATGCAGCGCAGGTGCTCGGACAGGACGGGCAGGTTGTTGCCGAAGTTGGCCCAACCGGTGACGCCAGGTCCAGAGCCATGCAGGAGTACGACGACAGGTCCCTCGCCGACGTCGTGGTAGCTCAGGTCGAGCCCGTTGACCGTGACGCTCTTGCGCGTGCCGTCCGCCGTGATGCTCATGCCTTCTCCGACACCAGCTCCAGCGCGATGTCGATGAGCTGGTCCTCCTGGCCGCCGACCAGCTTGCGCCGGCCGGCGCGCAGCAGCAGCTCGGCGCCGCTCACGTCGTACCGCTCCGCCTGCCGGTAGGCGTGCTTGAGGAAGCTCGAGTAGACGCCCGCGTAGCCCATCAGGATCGCCAGCCGGTCGAGCTCGCACTCGCCGTCCATCGCAGGCCGTACGACGTCCTCCGCGGCGTCGATGATCTTGAGTACGTCGATGCCGGTCTTGATGCCGATCTTCTCGGCGGCGGCGGCGAACGCCTCGATCGGCGTGTTGCCGGCGCCGGCCCCGAAGCGCCGCGTCGAGCCGTCGATCTGCAGCGCACCGGCCCGCGCCGCGACGATGGAGTTGCCGACACCCAGCCCGAGGTTCTCGTGCCCGTGGAAGCCGACCTGCGCGTCGCTGCCGAGCTCAGCGACCAACGCGGACACCCGGTCGCTCACCTGCTCCATGACCAGCGCGCCCGCGCTGTCGACGACGTAGACGCACTGGCAGCCGGCGTCGGCCATGATGCGCGCCTGCTTCGCCAGCTCCTCCGGCGGCGAGCTGTGCGCCATCATCAGGAAGCCGACGGTCTCGAGGCCGAGCTCGCGGGCGAGGCCGAAGTGCTGACGCGAGACGTCGGCCTCCGTGCAGTGGGTGGCGACCCGGCAGACGGACGCGCCGCTTTCGAGCGCTGCGCGGATGTCGTCCTTCGTACCGAGCCCGGGCAGCATGAGGAAGGCGATCTTGGCGGACTTCGCCGTCTTCACCGCGGCCCGGATGAGGTCCTGCTCCGGCGTCTTGCTGAAGCCGTAGTTAAACGACGAGCCGCCGAGGCCGTCGCCATGGGAGACCTCGATGACCGGCACGCCGGCGTCATCGAGCGCGCCGACGATCGCGACGACCTGCTCCTCGGTGAACTGGTGCCGCTTCGCGTGTGAGCCGTCGCGCAGCGACGAGTCGGTGATGCGGACGTCCAGGGTGTCCGAGTAGGGCATGTCGAGTTCCCCTCTACGCCGGGATGCGGGAGGTCGCGAGGACCTCGCCGACCCGGACGGCTGCGGCGGTCATGATGTCGAGGTTGCCGGCGTACGGCGGGAAGAAGTCGCCGGCGCCCTCCACCTCGAGGAAGACCGCGACCCGGGCGTGCCCGCCGGACACGTCGGACGGCTCATCGAACTGCGCCTCGCTGCGGGCCCGGTAGCCCGGCACGTACTGCGCGACTTCGGCCACCCGCTTCGCGACGGCATCGCGAACGGCGTCGCGGTCGGCGTCGGCGGGAATCGCGCAGAAGACGGTGTTCCGCATCAGCGGCGGCGGGTCGGCAGGGTTGAGGATGATGATCGCCTTGCCACGCTCCGCTCCCCCGACGACCTCGATCCCGCGCGACGTCGTACGGGTGAACTCGTCGATGTTGTCGCGCGTCCCAGGCCCGGCGGACCGCGACGACACCGACGCGACGATCTCGGCATACGACACGGGCACGACGCTGCTGATCGCGTGCACGATCGGGATGGTCGCCTGGCCGCCGCAGGTGATCAGGTTGAGGTTCGGGGCGTCGTAGTGGTCAGCCATGTTCGCGCTCGGCACGACGTACGGCCCAATCGCTGCGGGAGTGAGGTCGATCGCCTGGATGCCGCGCTCCTCGTAGCGGGGTGCGTTGGCCTTGTGGACGTACGCCGACGTCGCCTCGAACACGAGGTCGGGCTGCTCGGACTGCGCGAGCAGCCAGTCGACTCCCTCCGCACTTGCCTCGAGCCCGGCTTCCCGCGCCCGCTTCAAGCCCTCCGAGTCGGGGTCGACGCCGATCATCCAGCGTGGCTCGATGTGCTCGCTGCGCAGCAGCTTGGCGAGCAGGTCGGTGCCGATGTTGCCCGAGCCGACGATGGCGGCGGTAACCACAGAGTTGCCCTTCTAGATGAACGAGACGGAGACGGTGCCGAGGCCTTCGAAGGTGGCGACGACGGAGTCGCCGGCCGTGACGTCGTACGCGCGCGTGCACGAGCCCGGCAGCACGACGTGACCTGCTTCGAGCCGTACGCCGAACGACGCCACCTTCTCCGCCAGCCAGGCTACGGCGATCGCTGGGTTGCCGAGCACCGCATCCGAGCGGCCGGTCGCGACCTGCTCGCCGTTGCGGGTGAGTGTCGCGTCGATCGCCGTCAGGTCGAGCTCGTCGGGCTTGCGACGCTCCCGACCGAGCACCAGCCCCGCGGACGACGCGTTGTCGGCGATGGTGTCGAAGATGCCGATCTTCCAGTCGGCGATCCGGCTGTCGATGAGCTCGATCGCGGGGACGACGTACTCCGTCGCGCGAAGCACGTCCTCGACCGTGCAGCCCAAGCCGGGCAGGTCCTCCCCGAGCACGAAGCCGACCTCGACCTCGACCCGCGGCAGCAGGTAGCGGGAGGCATCGACGGGCGTGTCCTCAGTCAGGACCATGTCGTCGAGCAGGTGGCCGTAGTCGGACTCGTTGACGCCCATCATCTGCTGCATCGCCAGCGACGACAGCCCGACCTTGTGCCCGACGACACGGGCGCCGGCCGCGACCCGGCGGCGGATGTTGCGCAGCTGGATCTCGTAGGCGTCAACGACCTCGATGTCGGGGTGCGTCTGGATGATGGGGGGTACGGCGACGCGCGTCTCCTCCGCCGTGCGGAGCAGCTCGGCCACCTGGTCGCGCTGTGCTTCGGTGAGACCCACTAGAGCTCGAGCCCGAAGGTGCCGCGGTAGAACACCAACGGCTTCGCTTCGCGGTGCAGCACGAGCTCCCGGACCCGCCCGATGACGATGTCGTGGTCGCCTGCGGTGTGCACCGCGTCGACGTCGCACATCACGGTCGAGAGCACGTTGTCGAGGGACGGACCCCACGGGGTCTCGTGCCAGGTGAGTCCGGCGAACTTGTCGGCCCCTGTCGTAGCGAACCGCATGCACAGGTCCTCCTGGTCATCGGCCAGGACGTTGACGCAGAACCTCCCTGAGCCGCGGATCAGTGGCCATGACCGCGACGTATGTGCCGGGCAGAACAGCACCAGCGGTGGCTCGAGAGACACCGACGCGAACGACTGGCAGGAGAACCCGACCGGGCCCTCGACACCCAGGCCGGTGACGACGGTGACACCGGTGGCGAACGATCCGAGCACGCGCCGCATCTCATCGGCGGTGGCCGCCCGATCCAAGGAATCCACGGCGGTCATGACCTCGCCTTCCACCGGTGGCCCCAGAAGCTGTCGGCCGTGATGTCCTCGGCGCTGTAACCGTCCTCATCGATCCGGCGGCCCTCGCAGCCGAGCTCGATGTCGCACCCGCTGGGCGTCGCGACGTAGAACGACACCATGTGGTCGTTGGTGTGCCGGCCGAGCGTGGAGCTCAGGTGGAACTTGTGCTTGTGCAGCCGGTCCAGCGCCCGCCCGACGTCATCCAGCCGAGTCACCTCGAGCATGAAGTGGATGATCCCGTTCGGCTGCCACCACGGTCCGAGCGCGAGCGTGTGGTGCCGCGGGTTGGTCGACAGGAAGCGCACGAAGTAGCGCCCGTCCGGATCACCGCCAGGGACGGCGACCGCCGGCACGCGGAACGCGCCGCGGCTGCGGAAGCCGAGCACCTGCGTGTAGAAGTCGTACGACGCCTGCGGGTCCTTGGTCGGCAGGACGACGTGTCCCATCCCCTGGTCGCCGGTGACGAACGTCGCCTCGGACCGCAGCGGCTCGTGGATCAGTGCCGCGCCGTGGAAGATCTCGAGCACCGTCCCGGCCGGGTCCGCGGTGGTCACGAACTCCTGCACCCGACGCGCGTCGGCCTCCTCGCCGCTCCCCCACTTCACCGGCGACCCGGCGTCCTCGAGCCGGCGTACGACGTCCTGCAGTGCCTGCGCGTCGCGCACCTCCCAGCCGATGTTGACCAGGCGATCCGTGTCGGCGGGATGCAGCACCAGCCGGGCGGCCCGGTCGTCGACGCGCAGGTAGAGCGCGTCCGGATCCGGACCGGAGCCCACGACCATGCCGAGTACGTCGACCGCGAGCTCGCGCCATCGGTCGAGGTCGGCCGTCTCGATCGTCAGGTAGCCGAGCGAGTGGATCGGGGTGGCGGTCATCAGATCATCGCGTCCTCGATCTCGAGCCCGAACGCGCCCTTGCCGTACATCGCGAGCCACCGCTCCGTGTCGTTCGCGGCGTGCACGCTGCCCGCATGCGCGTCGCGCCAGGCCCGCTCGATCGGGTTGCCGCTCTTGAGCGATCGACCGCCGGAGTTCTTGAACAGCAGGTCGACGGCCTCGACCGCGCGTTCGGTGCCACGCACCTGGTCGCGGCGCGCCCGCAGCCGCAGCTCCTTCGGGATCTCCTCGCCGGCCTCGACGTAGCGCATCTCCTCACGGGTGTTGCCGATGAGCTGCAGCCACGCCGCGTCGATGTCCGACGCCGCGCGGGCGACCCGCACGTGCGCGAACGGGTCTTGCGCGACCTTCTGCCCGCCGTACGAGACGCGGACGCGCTCGCGCATCGTCTCCACGTGTGCGTCGTACGCGCCCTGCGCCATGCCGATGATGGGCGCGGTGATGGTGTTGCTGAAGATGGTGCCGAACGGGAGCTTGTAGAGACCCGACGGGTTGACCTCCTGGCCGGGGCACTTCAGCGCGCTGACGTCGTTGAAGCTCAGCCCGCGGTGCGCCGGCACGAACGCCTTCTCGATGACGATGTCGTTGCTGCCGGTGCCGCACAGTCCCATGACGTCCCAGACGTCGACGATCGTGTAGTCGCGGCGCGGGATGAGGACCGTGAGGAAGTCGACCGGCTTGCCCTCGGGACCGGCGACGAGCGCGCCGAGCAGGACCCAGGAGCAGTGGTCCGAGCCGGACGAGAAGCTCCACCGGCCGGTCAGCTCGTAGCCGCCATCGACCGGGGTGAGCTTGCCCATCGGGGCGTACGACGACGAGACCAGCGTGTCGACGTCCTCGCTCCAGACCTCCTTCTGCGCGTCGTCCGGGAACAGGCCGATCTGCCACGGGTGGATGCCGATGACGCTCGACACCCAGCCGGTCGAGCCGTCGGCCGCGGCGATCGACTTGATGACCTCGTAGAAGTCGCACGGGTCGGCCTCGTCGCCGCCGTACCGCTTGGGTTGCAGCATCCGGAACACGCCCGCCGCAGTCAGCTCGGCGATCGACTCCGCCGGCACGCGACGGGCCTGCTCGGCGGCATTGGCCCGCTCGCGGATCGCGGGCAGCAGGTCCTGGACCGCCTCGTACACCTTGCTGTTGCCTGAGCCCGACATTCCAGCCCCTCCGGTCGTTGTCGTGCGAACGCTAGGCACCGGATGCGGCGCTCGTCGGCGCGGGGTCCCACTCGATGGGACTGCCGGCGGCAGCGCGGCCGGCCCGGCGCCCGAAGTAGGTCCCGTCCCCCAGCGACGTGCCGCTGACATAGCCCCAGGACGCGAGCCCGGAGGTCGACCGGCCGGCGGCGTACAAGCCCGCTATCGGGTTGCCGTCGAGGTCGAGCACGTGCCCGTCGACGGTCGTGACGAGCCCGCCGAGGGTGAAGACCGCGGCGCCGCTGCCGGGCGGGTCGGTCGGGCCGCGGAAGCACCGCTTCGGGTCGATGGCGGCGTAGGGCGGCTCGAGCGGACGGACGAACTGCGGCCGCTTGTGGAACAGCGGGTCCTCGCCGATGGCGGCGTGCGCGTTGTAGAGCTCGACGGTCTTCTGCAGGCCGCCGGTCGGGATGCCGATCTCGGCCTCGAGCTCGGCGACGGTCGCGGCGACGAAGTGCGGCCGGACGCCCCAGCGCTCCTTCTCCGGGACCTCCTCGTAGCCCTTCTCGTCGAGGACGACCCAGCAGTCGAGCCCCTGCCGGAACAACGCCGCCTGCCCGATCCGCCCCGGGTAGCAGTCCTCATTGATGAAGCGCTGGCCCCGGCCGTTGACGACCATGCCGCGCGCGGCCATGCCCGGGATGAGGGTGATGGCGACCTGGCCGGCCGACATGTGCCGCACCGCAGCGCCGACGGCCTGCGCCATCCGGATGCCGCTGCCGTCCTCGCCACCGCAGCTGACCTTCTCGTGCCCGACGAGCTGTGGCGCGTGCTGTCGGAGCATCTCGTCGTCGTCGACGAAGCCACCCGTTGTCAGTACGACGCCGCGCTTCGCGCGGATGGTGACCTGCTCGCCGAACTGCCGCGCGACGACGCCGACCACGCGACCGTCCTCGACGACGAGTCGCTCCGCGACCGTGTCGGTCTGCGTGCGTGCACCCGCAGCCGTTGCCGCTTCCTTGAGCTTGTCCATGAGCAGCCAGCCGCCGAAGTCCTTGACGGTAGGCCGGTGACCACGCGGCACGGGGACCGCGTGCTCCGGGAACGGGTACGCCGCCTCACCGAGCCACATCAGGCCGTCCTCGGTCGGTGGCACCCAGGTGGGCGCGTCCCAGACGCTTGGGGTGAACGGGATGCCGCGCGCGACGAGCCAGTCGTAGTGCTCGACACTGCCGTTGCAGTACGCCGTCACCTTGTCCTCGTCGCAGTCCGGACCGAGCGCGGCGAGCAGGAACGCCTTCATCTGCTCCGGGGTGTCGGTGAAGCCGCACGCCTCCTGCAGAGCGGTGCCACCGCCGAGGTAGACCTCGCCGCCGCTCAACGCACTCGCGCCGCCCGGACCGCTGGCCCGCTCGATGATGAGCACGTCGGCACCGGCGGTTGCCGCCTCATACGCTGCCGATCCGCCGGCACAGCCGAACCCGACGACGAGCACGTCGCACTGCAGGTCACCCGCGCCGACCTCCGCCGCAGTGACAGGTGAGACCGACCCTCTTCGCGCCACGCCAGGAGACTAGAACGTGTTCCACTTCGCGCGCTAGGGTCCGCCTCATGGTGCTCGAACGCTTTCGACTGGACGGCAAGGTCGCCGTGATCACCGGTGCGGGCCGCGGGATCGGCGCGGCTTCGGCCCTGGCCCTCGCGGAGGCCGGCGCCGATGTGGTGCTGTCGGCCCGCACGGAGGAGCAGCTGCAGGAGGTGGCCGAGCAGGTCGAGAAGCTTGGTCGCCGCGCCGTCATCCGGGCCGCCGACCTCAACGACCTCGATGCGGTGGCCGGCCTGGCCGACTGTGCCGCGACTCAGCTCGGCCGGCTCGACATCGTGGTCAACAACGTCGGCGGCACCATGCCGCGCGAGTTCGCCAAGACCTCGCCGCGCTTCCTGGAGGAGGCGTTCCACTTCAACGTCAGTACGGCGCATGCCCTGACACGCGCAGCTCTGCCGCACCTGCTCGTCGACGGCGGGTCGGTCGTCAACATCTCCTCCGTGATGGGCCGTGTCCCCGGGCGCGGGTTCGTGGCCTACGGGACGGCCAAGGCAGCGCTCGCGCACTGGACCAGGCTGACCGCGGCCGACCTGGCGCCGAGAGTGCGCGTCAACGCGATCGCGGTCGGTTCGGTCGCGACGTCCGCGCTGCAGATCGTCACCGACACTCCGGAGCTGCTCGAGGCGATGGAGGCCGGCACGCCGTTGCGCCGGATCGGTGAGCCGGACGAGATCGCAGCGACCGTCGTGTTCCTCGCGAGCCCCGCCGGCGGCTACGTGACCGGCAAGATCTTCGAGGTCGACGGCGGCCTGGAGCAGCCGAACCTCGACATGGGCATCCCGGATCTCGGGGACACCCTGTGACGCTGAAGGTCGTGGCGTGGTCGACCGGGAACGTCGGGAAGCACGCCCTTGCGGGCATCGACGCACAGCCGGACCTCGAGCTGGTCGGGCTGTGGGTGTCCAACCCCGACAAGGTCGGGCAGGACGCCGGCCGGCTGGCGGGGCTGGACCGGGACCTCGGTGTGCTCGCGACCAACGACGCCGACGCGCTGCTGGCGCTGAAGCCCGACTGCATCGTGCACACGGCGATGGCCGATCACCGGCTGTTCGAGGCGATCGAGGACCTGGCCCGGTTCCTCCGTGCCGGCATCAACGTCGTGTCCAGCGGACCGGTCTTCCTGCAGTACCCCTACGGCACCGCGGACGACATGGCCAAGCCGGTCATCGATGCCGCACTCGAGGGCGGCGCATCGCTCTGGGTCAACGGCATCGACCCGGGCTTCGCCAACGACTGGATGGCGCTGGTGCTGACCTCGATCAGCGAGCGGATCGATGAGGTCCGCTGCATGGAGGTCCTGAACTACGCGACGTACGACCAGGCGATGATCGTCTTCGACGTCATGGGCTTCGGTCGGACGATGGATGCCGAGAAGCCGATGCTGCTGCAGCCCGGCATTCTCACCATGGCCTGGGGCAGCGTGGTGCACCAGATCGCGAAGGGACTCGACGTCGAGCTCGACGAGGTCACTGAGTGGTACGAGCAGCTGCCGGCGCCCGAGGCGTTCGACATCGACAGCGGCAGGATCGAGAAGGACACCGTCGCCGGACTGCACTTCGAGGTGCGCGGGATGCGGAACGGCCGGGCCGTCGCCGTGCTCGAGCACGTGACGAGACTGCGCGACGACATCGGACCCGACTGGCCGCAGCCGGCCGGTCAGGGCTGCTATCGCGTCGTGGTGTCCGGTGAGCCGAACTACACCCTCGACCTGCAGCTGCTCGGCACCGACGGGGACCACAACACGGCCGGCCTGAAAGCAACCGCGATGCGGCTCGTCAACGCCGTGCCCGCGGTGGTGGCGGCCAAGCCCGGTCTGCTGACCGCCCTCGACCTCCCCCTCATCACCGGCAAAGGCCTCGTCTCGCCCTAGCGATCTCGGAATCCTCGTACGTCGCCGACCGGCCGCGGCCTGCGGGGGCAGCAGCAGCGAAGGTGATTCCGGCTCGGCCGCATCGTCGGCCACGACCGTGACAGTCAGCTCGAGCATCCCCGACGGCGCCGTGCTCACCAAGGCGCTCACCTGGGAAGCCAAGGTCGACGCGGGCAGCGACACCGTCAGCAAGGTGGAGTTCTCCATCGACGGCAAGATGCTCTGGACGGAGACCGACGAGCCGTACATCTTCGACGAGGACGGCCAGGTCCTCCCGCCGTGGCTGCTCGGCAACGGCGCGCACGTCCTGTCCGTGAAGGCGGTGACGGGCGGCGGGATCGAGGCCACAGCGGCGGCACACGTGACGGTGCGGACGGACACCACGGCGAACGAGGCCGTGGCGGACACCTACTCGCGGACCGTCACGTCAGAGGACGGCCAGCGGGTCAAGCCCTACCGGACAGCGGACAAGGGTGCCTTCGGTGAGATCCCGCCGACCGGTTCCTGGACGCTCAAGATCCTCCCGGAGGGCATGCTCGAGGGGTACGACCCGAACGAGCCGGCGAACCCCTTCGTGCAGCCCTATTCGGTGAGCGGAAACCGGCTGACGCTCTACGGGCCAGCGGTGTGGAAGCAGGCGGATCCGTCGAAGCCGAGCCTGTTCTGCGACCCGGAGAAGCCGTCGGAGTACCTGTGGCAGCGGGTTGGTCCCACCCTGGCGCTGACGTCGCTGCAGCAGGCATGCGCTGACCGCGACATGGTCGTCGTCGGCACGTGGACGCCGAGCTGACGAATCAGGACGGCTGGCCGGCCCGAAGGCGGAGCATCTCGACGAAGCGGCCGACGGCGCGCACGACGTGCGACGAGCGGATGGACGGGAACACGTCGAAGGCGTGCTGGGTGCCTGGCAGCTCGACGTACAGAACCGGGGAGCTCGAGACCGCTCGCAACCGCTCGACGAACAGGCGCGCCTCGGCGACGGGGACGAGTGTGTCGTTCCGGCCGTGGATCACGAGGAACGGCGGGGCGTCGGACCGGACCGCCTGGATCGGTGAGGCATCCCGGTAGACCTGCTCCTCGGTGGTCTTCATGACCAGGCGGTCCATCAGGTGGCGGCGGCGGATGCGGGCCGCCTTCGTGCCGGTCTCACCGGCGATGTCGTAGACGCCGTAGTAGGGCACGCAGCCGGAGACGCTCGTGTCGACGTCCTCGAAACCCGGCTGGTAGCGCGGGTCGTTCGCCGTCAGTGCCGCCAGCGCGACCAGGTGCCCACCCGCCGAGCCGCCGGTCAGTACGACGAAGCCGGGATCCGCGCCGTACTCAGATCCGTTCTCCCGGACCCAGGCCAGCGCTCGCTTCACGTCGACGAGGTGATCGGGCCAGGTGGCCCGCGGCGACAGCCGGTAGTTCGGCGCGAAGCAGACCCACCCGCGCGAGGCCAGGTGCAGCATGAGCGGGCGGCCCTGCTCGCGCTTGTCGCCGATGACCCAGCCGCCACCGTGCACCTGGAGCAGCGTCGGACAACCGGTCGGGTGGTCCTTGTGCCGGTAGACGTCGAGCCGGTGCCGCTTCGACACCTCGGAGTAAGGGACATCGACGACCCGATCGACGTCGGGGTGCGTGAACGACATCGGCACGAAGAAGCGGCGCAGTCGGCTGGTCGCCTCCACATCCGACTCTGGCTCAGGCCCGTCCGGCAGCTCGGCGAGCGCCCGGTCGGCGACGTCGGCCGCGGCCTCGCTGGACCGGATCAGCCGCAGCAGCCCCAGAACGGTGCACAGCGCGAGTCCCAGCGCAAGCCAGCCGCGCGTCCCGTCAAGGGCACCGAGCAGCACGAAACCGAGGGCCTCGATGACCGTCAGCACGACCAGCTGCGGCGCCAGCTCGGCGGTCAACCAGGCCCAGAAGAAGGCCGGCAGCAGGATGGGCGTCGCGCGTAACGGCCGCAGCGCGTTGAGCACCCCAGCCAACCCGAGGACAGCGAGGACGAGGAACGCGGTGGCCACCCGACCAGTCTGCCTGCCTCTACTGTGCAGGCGTGCAGGCGATGAGCGGGATGGACGCGAGCTTCCTCTACTTCGAGACGCCGAACATGCACATGCACGTCCTCGGCGTCCTTGTCCTCGACCCGGCCGAGGTCCCGGGCGGATGGCGTCGCGACCGGGTCTTCAACCTCATCCGGGAGCGGCTGGACCTGCTCCCGCCCTTCCGCCGCCGGCTGCTGCAGCCGACCCTGCGCCTGCACCACCCGGTATGGGCCGACGTCGAGGACCTCGACCTGCACGACCACATCACGACGGTGACCTGCCCGACTCCGGGCGGTGAGCAGCAGCTCGAGCAGCTGATCGGCGCCTTTGCTGCGGAGAAGCTCCCGCGCAACCGGCCGCTGTTCCACATCCTGGTCATCGAGGGCCTGGCCGACGGTCAGGTGGCCGTCGTGATCAAGGTCCACCACTGCGCCGTCGACGGGGTGGGCGCGGCTCGGATCCTTGGCAACCTGTTCGACCTCACCCCCGAGGGCCGTACGCCGGAGCAGCTCGCCGAGGCACGTGCCCTCGTGGCCGCGACGGTCCCGACGTCCGACCCCGGGCTGCCGGCGCTCGTGATGCACGAGGCCGTCGGTCTTGCGATGCGGCCGCTCGGCGTCGTCCGGCTCGTCCCGCAGGTCGCCAAGTCGGCCGTCAACCTGGTGATGTCGCGGCGATCGGGCGGCGGCGGCACATCCGGGGCGATCCCGTTCACCGCGCCGCGGGCTCCGTTCAACGGCACCATCAGCCCGGACCGCATCGTCTCGCTCGTCGACGTCGCGCTGGACGACATCAAGGCGGTCAAGAACGCCGCCGGCGGCACCTTCAACGACGCGGTCATCGCCATCTGCGGCGGCGCGTTCCGCCGCTACCTCGAGGCCCACGGGGAGCTGCCGGACAGCAGCCTCATCGCCGTCGTACCCGTCTCCGTGCGCAGTGAGGACGACACGCAGGCCGCCAACCGCACGTCGGCGATGTTCACCTCGCTCGGCACCGACATCGACGACCCGCTCAAGCGGCACGAGTCGGTGCGGTCCGCCAACGACATCGGCAAGGCCGACCAGAAGGCACTCGGCGACGAGCTGATCGTGCAGGCGGCCGAGCTCGCCTCGCCCAATGTCACGTCGCTCATCGCCCGGCTCTACTCCACCGCCCGGCTGGCTGACATGCACCCCGTGGTGCACAACGTCGTCATCTCCAACGTCGCCGGCCCGCCGATCCAGATCTACTTCGCCGGCGCGAAGGTCGAGCGGGTCTTCCCGCTCGGTCCGGTGCTGGAGGGCCCGGGTCTGAACATCACCGTCGTCAGCTACCGCGACCGCGTCGGCTTCGGCCTCATCGGGTGCAAGGAGCGCATTCCCGATCTCGCCGATCTCGCCGCCCAGGTCGCGCCGGCACTGGACGAGCTGCTCACCGCGACGAAGGCGGGCTGAGCGCAAACCGTCTCCCCGTGCTAGAACGTGTTCTACCTGGACGAAGGTGGTGGCACGTTGCAGTTCACGATGTCCGTCGCGATGAGCTCGCCCGAGGACTACGCCGACCTCGCCCGCGCGGCTGAGGACGCCGGCTACGACCAGATCGCGGTGCCCGACTCCATCTTCTGGTCCGAGCAGGTGTCCAGCGCGTACCCCTACACCGGCGACGGGTCCCGCATGTGGACCGACCAGACGCCGTTCATCGACCCGTTCGTCGCGGTGGCCGCGATGGGGTCGGTCACGAGTCGTATCCGCTTCTGCACCCACGTCGTCAAGGTGGGTGTCCGCGACGCGGTGCTCCTCGCGAAGCAGGTGCAGTCGGCGGCTGTCATCACACGCGGGCGGTTCACCTTCGGCGCCGGCGTCGGCTGGCTGCGCGAGGAGTTCGAGTGGTGCGGCCAGCAGTTCGAGAAGCGTGGCGCCCGTGTCGACGAGGAGCTCGAGGCGATCCAGCAGATCCTCACCGGCGACTGGGCCGAGATGGCGGGCGAGCAGGTGCGGTTCGGTCGCATCAAGATGCCGCCGGCTCCCCCGTCGCGGGTGCCGATCTACATCGGCGGCCACACCGACGTCGCGTTGCGCCGTACCGTCCGCTTCGGCGACGGCTGGACGAGCGCAATGATCACGTACGACGAGCTGCGCGAGCTCATCCCGACCGTCCACTCCATGCTCCGCGCGGCCGGCCGGGCGACCGAGGGGTTCACGTTCCAGGTCGCGTCCTCCGACCGGTTCGGGCTGGACGGCTACCGCGACCTCGCGTCCATCGGCGTGACCGACGTCGTGACGATCCCGTGGCTGTTCTACGGCGTACCGATCGACGGCCCCCTCGACGCGAAGCTCGACGGGATCAAGCGGTTCGCGAAGGATGTGATCGAGCAGTGGTGACGACGACGACCGAGGCTCTGCCCACTGAACATCCGGCCCGGCTGGCTTCGCAGCGGTCGATCGCCGCCGTACAGGCGAAGGACAAGGACGCCTGGCTGGCACTGTTCGCCGACGACGCCGTCGTACAGGATCCGGTCGGCACGTCGTTCCTCGACGAGACCGGCGAAGGACATCGTGGCCACGAGGCGATCGGCGCGTTCTTCGACAACAACATCGCGCCGGTCGACGCGATCCGCTTCGAGCTGCACGACTCGTTCGCCGCCGGCGACGAGGTGGCCAATGTCGCGACGATCCACATGACCCTGCCAGGTGGCGCGACCAGCCGATGCGAGGGCGTGTTCGTGTACAAGGTGCGTGCGGACGGCAAGCTCGTGAGCCTGCGGGCGTTCTGGGAGGTCGACCGGATGATGGCCACCCTGTCCCAGTGACCCAGGCCCAGTGACAGAGCTCGACCAGCTCGCGCTCGCGTTCGCGGTGCTGGCGAGCGCGGCGGGCCAGCTCGTCATGGACGTCTACGCGACCGACTTCGAGGTACGCCGCAAGGCCGACTTCTCGCCGGTGAGCGAAGCGGACGAGGCGGCGGAGGCGTTGCTGGTGCCTGGCGTCGCCGGACTGCTGCCGGGCGTGCCGATTCTCGCCGAGGAGGCCGTGTCGCGGGACGGTCTCGTCGACGTCGGCAGCGAGTTCGTGCTCATCGACCCGCTCGACGGCACGAAGGAGTTCGTCTCGCGCAACGGCGAGTTCACCGTCAACGTGGCCCTCGTGCGCGACGGCCGCCCGATCGCCGGTTGCGTCTATGCCCCAGCGCTCGATCGGATGTACGTCGGCGGCACGTCGGCGTCGACGGGGTCGGTGCGGCCGGGCGACGTGGTGAGCGGGCTGCAGCCGATGACGACGCGGCCGTATCCGGACCGGCTCGTCGCGGTCGCGAGCCGCTCGCACCGCGATGCGCGGACCGACGCGTTCCTCACCGACCTCGGCGTCGCGGACACGCGCAGTGCCGGCTCGTCGCTGAAGTTCTGCCTCGTCGCGGAGGGCTCGGCCGACGTCTACCCGCGATTCGCGCCGACCATGGAGTGGGACACCGCTGCGGGCGACGCTGTGCTGCGCGCGGCGGGCGGCACGGTGGTCGACCCGGACGGGACGGTCTTGCGCTACGGCAAGGCCGAAGAGGGCTTCCGCAACGGGCACTTCGTCGCCTGGGGCGGTGCCCCGGCCGGCCCTCGGCTCTGGTAGAACGTGTTCCAGTTCCTAAGGGGGTAGGCGTGACCGACGAGGCCATCGACGCGGTGGTGACCGGGCGCGCCTGGACGGAGTTCTGCACCGCGCTCGAGCAGGCCGGTCAGGTCGTGCTGCGCGAGTCGTCGCCCGCCACACCCCTCGACCGGGCCGAGGGCTTCCGCTATCTGACCCGGCTGCTGCGCAACAGCCTCTACGCCACCATCGAGAACAGCGATCCGGACCGGCCGGCGTTCCAGGGGCTGGACCTGGTGAAGATCGGCGCCGACAACCCGGACAACGTCTACCTGTCTGCGCCGGTGCGCGGCAGCGCGTCGTACCGCATCACCGGCACCCGCGGCACGATCGCCTACGTCAGCTTCGGGTCGAAGGCCAACCGATACGCCAAGGACGGCACGATGGCGTCGACCGGGGAACTGCGCAACGACGACATCGTCGTCGGCGCGGACGGCTCCGTCGAGATCCTCGTCAGCGCCGAGAAGCAGGACGGCAACTGGCTGCCGCTGGCCGAGGACTCGACGATGATCGTGCTGCGGCAGTCCTACCTCGACCGGTCGACCGAGACGCCAGGTGAGTACCGGATCGAGCGGCTCGGCGACCCGATGCCGCCGCCGGGTCCGTTCGAGCCGAAGGCACTGGCCCGCGCCCTGCAGCGCACCTCGCTCGGCGTCCTCGGCACAGCGGCGACTTTCGCGCAGTGGACCGAGCTGTTCATGACCCGCCCGAACGAGCTGCCCGACTGGGGCCAGGACATGTTCCAACGGGCCGGCGGCGACCCCGAGATCTTCTACCTGCACGGCTTCTGGCAGCTCGAGCCCGGCCAGGCCTGGGTCATCGAGACCGCCGTACCCGACTGCCCGTACTGGAACTTCCAGCTCGACAACTGGTGGATGGAGTCGATGGACTACCGCCACCACAAGGTGACGGTCAACAAGCACAGCGCGACGCTCAACCAGGACGGCAGCGTGACCTTCGTCGTCTCGGACAGCGACCCCGGCTGGGGCAACTGGATCGACACGACGGGCCACAGCAGCGGGACGGCGCTCCTGCGCTGGGTCGGCGCGACCGAGCACCCGCTGCCGGTCTGTCGCGTGGAGAAGCTCGCATGAGCCTGTCGGTCGACGACCTGATGAAGGCAGCCGTCGACAAGGCGGGCAACGCTGACTTCGGGGACGAGTGGTTCGTTGAGCCGCTGGCCGTGCTGGTCGAGTCACTCAACGCGGAGGCGCGCCTGTCGGAGATCGGCGAGCAGATGACGGCCCGCCGACTGACCGCGCTGATGGTCGACCGGCTGCGGCTGCGGGCGCTCCAGCAGCAACACCCGGAGATCCTCGACGAGCAGGTCGACCTCGCCGCAGAGATCTGCGGGCTCCCCCGCACCGGCAGCACGCTCCTGCACCGCCTCCTTGCCGCGTCGCCGCAGCTGACATCGACGGCATCGTGGGAGTGCTCCTACCCGCTGCCCTTCCCGGGAGAGGGGCCGGACGCGGTTGAGCGCAAGCGCCGGGCGCGTGAGCGGATGGAGGCGTTCCTCGCCCTGTCACCCGAGTTCGCGCAGATCCACACGGTGACGTGGGACGGCGCGGAGGAGGACGTGCTCCTCGTCGACCGCAGCTTCACGTCGATGAGCTTCGACAGCTTCTACTGGGTTCCGTCGTACGGGATCTGGTTGCGCGGATACGACCAGACCAGGGCGTACGGCGAGCTGCGCGAGTGGCTGCAGGCCCTGCAGTGGCAGGACCCGACACGGGCCGGGAGGCGCTGGGTGCTGAAGTCGCCGCACCACCTGACGGCCGCCGAGACGGTGCTCGACACCTTCCCCGGCTGCCGGATCGTGATGACGCACCGGTCGCCCGTGCAGGCGGTTCCGTCGTACGCATCGATGGTCATGTCGATGAGCACGCAGTTCAGCGACGCCCCCGATCCGGTGGCGATCGGGCAGTACTGGTCGGAGCGGTTCCAGGAGACGCTGCGATCGTTCGCATCGGTGCGCCAGGTGCGTCCGGACCGCTTCGTCGACGTGCACTTCAAGGCCATGCTGTCCGACCCGCTGGACGAGGTACGCCGGGTGATGACCGCGCTGGACATGACACCGGGACCGGCCGACGACGCAGCCTGGCAGGCGTACCTCGAGCAGAATCGCGCGGAACGGCACGGCTCACACGACTACACCGCCGAGACATTCGGGCTCTCGGACGACCAGCTCGCGAAGGACTTCGCGTTCTACACGGAGGCTTACCTGTGATCCTCACCGACGAGGTTGTGGTCGTCACCGGCATCGGCGCAGGAATGGGCGCGAAGCTGTCTGCGCGGGTCGCGGCCGAAGGCGGCCGCGTGGTGATGGTGTCGCGAAAGACCGACGTGATGGAAGGCGTGCAGAAGGAGATCGAGGCGGCCGGCGGCGAGGCGCTGTGCGTGCCGGCCAACGTGGTCAAGGAGGAGGACTGCGCACGCATCGCGGAGGCCGCGGTCGAGCGATTCGGGAAGGTCACCGGACTGGTCAACTCGGCGTACGCGCATCCGGGCTTCCATGACCTGCTCGACACCCCGGACAAGCTGCTGCGCCGGGCCATGGACGTCTCGTTCTTCGGCGCGCTCGGGGTGACGCGCGCGCTCGTGCCCCACATGAAGTCGGCCGGGCACGGATCGATCGTCAACATCGGCACCATGACCACGCGCAGGCCCATGCGGGGTGAGGGCGGCTACGCCGCCGCGAAGGCCGCGATGGGCAATGCGACGCAGATGCTCGCGCTCGAGCTGGGCGAGCACAACATCCGGGTCAACCAGGCCGTCATGGGTTGGCTCGACGGTCCTGGTGTGCAGTTCTACCTGCAGATGACGGCGGACGAGAAGGGCATCACGACGCAGGACGTCTACAAGGACATCGCGTCGCGCAACCCGCTCGGCCGGATCCCCACCGACGACGACTGCGCGAAGGCCGTGCTGTTCCTGCTGTCGTCGTACGCGAGTGAAGTCACCGGGGCGGTGCTGGACGTCAACGGCGGGGAGTTCATGCCCCCGTGACGTCGTACGAGGTGCGGTCGGTCACGGTCGACATCGAGGCGCCACAGGCGTTCGTCTGGGACGTGCTGCTCGACTACCCGAGCTACCCGGAGTGGAACCCGTACACCGTGCGGGTCGAGTCGACCTGCCGGCTCGGCGATCCGGTGGACCTCTACCTCCCGGATCCGAGGAAGCCGGGCGAGCTGCTGCACCAGCGCGAGTGGGTCTGCCTGGTCGAGCCGCCGCACCGCTTCGCCTACGAGATGCCACCGACGCCGGAGCTCGACGTTCGGGCCCGACGCGACCAGTACGTCGAGGCGACCGGTGTCGACACCTGCCGCTACTGGACGACCGACGTCTTCACGGGGCCGCTGGCGCAGATGGTGATGGAGCACAGCGGCGACTGGGTGAAGAAGGGGTTCGACGCCGTGGCGCTAGCGCTGAAGGGCCGAGCGGAGAGCCTGCGCCCTCGTTCCGGTTGAGCGGCGCGGTCAGCCTGCGCAGCCGGGCGAGCCGATCCGGTGCACTTGGTCAGTGCGGCCGTGGTCGGCGAACTCGAACGCCTCACCACCAGGTGCGCGCGATCCGGCGTACGTCGTAGCCCTGATGCTCGTGACCTCCTTGCCGAGCCCGCCGGCGCCTTCGAACTGGGCGGCGCGGGCGGTCACCGTGATCAGCCGCTGTCGCGGCCGATAGGTGCCCACGGCGTCACCCAAGACCTCGCGCGCACCGGGAGCCAAGGGCTGGTCCTCGCCTGTTGTCGCATCACCCAGCTGGTGCACCACCCAGTAGTGGTCCGCGTTGGCGTCGTGGCTGACGTACAGGTAGTAGCGCTGTCCGTTGCTCGTGAATCCGACTTCGTAGGCGTGTGCCTCGAGCGGCTGGGTCTCGGCGTCGAGCGAGACGACCCGGAAGCTGGCGGTGATCTGCCGCCGCGTGCTCGCCAGGTCCACGGAGAGCAGGTCGACCTGCCGCTCATCTTCGACCGGGGCCGGCGGGTTCGCCCCGGTCTCCTGGACGTCGCCGGCAGGGTCGGTGAGCAGCGCGGTACACCCCGACGCCGCCAGGGACGGCGGGCACAGGGACAGCAGAACGGCGGCAGCGAGCAGCGAGGTCTTCATGTGGTGAAGAGCGCGCAGCCCCCGCATAGGTTCGCCTGTCTTGACGGCGCGATTTTCCTCCCGTGATGCTTTTGCCATGCGCGTCGAGCGAACCGGGTCCTTCCTGCTACCCACCACGATCCAGCAGGTGCGGCCGCTGTTCACCGCCGAGGGCGAGCGCGCCTGGGCGCCCGGCTGGGATCCGGAGTGGCCCGACCCGGAGCACCTCCACGAGGTCGGCGAGGTCTGGAGCACCAGCGGGCCGCCGGCAACGACATGGATCACGGTGCAGGCCGACGACGACGGCGTCCGCTATGCGCGGGTGGCGCCCGGCGACATGCTCGAGCACTGGCGCCTGCACACCTCTGCGGCGTTGCCCTCGGCCTAGCGCTCCTGACGATCTCCGCGCCAGGGCTCTGCCGGCGAACCAACATCCGTGGCTCTTCGCGGGTGGGACTGTGTCGTATTCGCCTGTCGCCGTTCGTTGGTAGGTGTCCGCGGTGCCCACCGGGTCCGCAAGAGCAGAAGGAGCAGTCGTGGCCGAGTACCTCATCTACTTCAACCAGCTGTGGGTCGGCGACCACTCAGAGGAGTGGTTCGACCGGCGTGGCCCGCTCGTCAAGGCGGTCCTGGACGAGATGAAGGCTGCCGGCACGTTCGTCTTCGCCGGGGGGCTGGAGGAGGAGCCGACAACGGTCTTCAGCGCCGACCCCACCAGCGGGACCGTGCTGTTCACTGACGGCCCCTACGTCGAGACCAAGGAGTTCCTGGGTGGGTTCACCATCGTGGACGTACCCGACGACGAGACTGCCAGGACATGGGCCGCCAAGGTCGCCGAGGCCTGCGGCTGGCCGCAGGAGGTCCGCCGCTTCGGGTCAGGGCCTCGAGCCGTATGAGGCTGCTCCTCACCTCCGGTGGCGTCACCAACCACAGCATCGAGGACGCGCTGGTTGACCTGCTGGGCCGGCCGATCGCGGACTCCAATGCCCTCTGCATTCCGACCGCGCAGTGGGGGCACCCCGTGTGTGGGCCGGTCTCCGTGCGGGGCTTCGTCAGCGGTGTCCCGCCGTGGGACGGCATGACCGCCTTGCCGTGGAAGTCGCTGGGCGTCCTCGAGCTGACCGCGCTATCCACCATCGGTGCGGAGCGGTGGGTCTCGTGGGTTCGAGACGCCGACGTGCTCCTGGTCGATGGCGGAGACGCGACCTACCTGTGCCACTGGATGCGGGAGTCCGGCTTGGCCGACCTCCTGCCGACGTTGCCCGAAACCGTGTGGGTGGGGGTGAGCGCCGGGAGCATGGTGCTGACGCCCCGGATCGGCACCGACTTCGTCAAGTGGCAGTCCGCGCACGGCGACGGCGCTCTCGGAATCGTCGACTTCTCGATCTTCCCGCACCTCGACGGCTTCCCGGAGAACACGCTCGCCGATGCGGAGCGCTGGGCCGCGGACATCGGGGGCCCCGCTTACGCAATCGACGACCAGACAGCCATCGCCGTGAGGGGCAGCACGGTCGAGGTTGTCTCCGAGGGTCGCTGGAAGCTCTTCCCCGGCTAGCCGCGGACCCGAGAAACGGACCAGCACGACTACGCGCGCACGTCCAGCGACCAGCCGCGGTCCTCGTGCCGCTCGCGGATGCGCCACCCGTCGGGCGTGCGCACCAGGACGTCGCGGTACCAGAGGCCGCAGAACAGCACCTGTCGCTCATCGGTGACGACCATCGGGTTGAAGCAGATCGTCCGCACCCGCGCGACGTCGCCGTCGATGTCGAAGGTGCTCGTCGCCGTGAGGTGCTGGAACCCGCCGAACGAGGGCAGCACGTCGGCGAGAAAGGCCTTCTGCTCGTCGAGCGACCCGCGGATGCCGCCCATCTCGGTGTAGTCGATGACGGCGTCCGCGGTGAAGACGGCATCCAGGTCGTCCCAGCGGTGGCTGTCGATCGCGGCGCTGTAGCGCGCGAGGAGATCCGAGATCTCCATCCGGTCCGAGATCTCCTGCAACGACAGCACTATCGAAGAGCCTTTCGTACGCCGGCCGTCGCGGCCAGGGCGAGCAGCCCCAGCACCGCCAGCCAGGGAGCGGCGCCCGTTGCCGGCAGCTGACTGGTGGCAGGTCTCGTGGCCGGCGGTCTGGTCGTCACGCCGGGCGGCGCGAAGTACCGCTGCAGGTTTCCGGCGTACCCGCTGGTGTGACCCTTGGCGGCGACGCAGGCGGGGTCCTGCGGCGATGGGCCGCAGTCCTGCGTGAACGAGCCCCAGGCATCACCGGAGGGGGTGATCACCGCACCGATGAAGTCGTTGCCGAAGACCTGGATGTCGAACGGCGGCGGGAACGGGATCTGGTTGTTCAGCGGGCCGGGCAGCTGGAACGTCCCGCCGCCCTGGACCTCGTCGCCGTACAGCAGCGGCCGGTCCGTCGGGTTGACCTGGCCGCTCACCAGCCGGAGGCTGCCGCCCCGGGCAAGAGTCGCCGCCGCTCCGTGCACCGTCGTGATCCAGCCGTCCCACGTCGTCACGCCCGACTTGTGCCCGAGGTAGGCGACCGCGAGCTGGTCGCCGCGGACGTCCATGGCCCAGTGATGCACCTGGGCGAGCCCCGGAGCGAGCAGATCGACCGGCCGGCTCCAGGTGCGCCCGAAGTCGCGCGACACCCGCAGCATCAGGGTGGTGCGGGTCTCGAGGGTCTCGACATCGACGAGGTACATCACGTCGCCGGCGCCGATGCGCAGGTCGGACAGCCCGAGGTTGAGCCCGGGGCCGGTCGCCGGCAGCGGCAGGGTGAGCGGTGCGCCGTTGCTGCGGTGCAGCACCGGGAACGTCGCTGCTTCGTCGGTGCTTCGAGCGAGGTACGCCGACCCGCCGCACGCCACCATGAGGTACAGCGACCCGTCGGAGGCGGGCTGCGGATAGGAGCCGTCGATCGCGGAGTAGTCCTCCCCCGCGTTGCCGCACTCCGGGTGAACGGGCGGCGCGCCACGCAGGACGGTGCCCTTCGTCGCCCACGTCGTACCGCCGTCGAGACTCGCGTAGCAGCTGCGCGAACCGATGGCCGGGCTGGTGAAACCGACGTTGCTGTTGGCGCAGAAGTAGACGACGTTCGGGTAGCCCACGGGCGGCGCACCACCGGCCGGCGCACGGGCTGATGTGAAGCGCGGGTTCTCCGGCAGGAAGACCGTGTCGATCGCCGAGTGGTGCCAGGTCTTGCCGTCGTCCGGGCTCCACATCAGGTGGGCCGGGCCCTCCTGCTCGGCGCCCAGCTGCGGCGCGAGCGGAATCGGGCCGTAGTCGGCGAAGAAGAGCCGGTCGGTGACGGGGTCGACGTAGTCGCCGTGGTCGGTGGGGTTCCAGGTGATGCCGAACGGCTTGACCAGCTGCCAGCTGCGGCCGTCGTCCTTCGTGATCGCCTGCCCGGCCGGGCTGGCGTTGGACTGCGTGTCGTTGCCGACCGGGACAGGCGCCGTGCCGGTGCCGAGCAGGCCGTCGGGGAGTACGGCGGGGGTGAACACGACGGCGTTCTTCGTGGCGACCAGGTGGGACTCCGCACCGGCGAAGCCGGTCACGCCGCCGCACGCGATCAGGTCACGCGACAGCGCCGGCCTGGCTCCGCCGGCCGAGTGCGTCAGCACCGGCGGCAGACCGCTGCACGTCGTGGACGGGCTCGCGGGCGCCGCCGCTACCGGGCCGATCGCGGTGAGTGCGGCAACGGACAGCCCGGCTGTCGCAAGGACGAGGACACGCATACGGCTCATCCTGCTCCCGTGCCGTTACCGCGTCAGTTCGGCGAGCTGCCGGAGCGCAGCCGGCTCGTGGACACCACCGATGAGCAGCGTCGTCACCGGACCGCTGCGCCACAGCTCGAGTCGCTCGGCGATCCGCTCCATCGGGCCGCAGAGCGCGATGCCGTCGCACAGGTCGTCGGGGACCGCCTTCACCGCACCCTCGCGATCACCTGACAGGAACAGGTCCTGGACGTGCGCCGCCTCGTCACCAAAGCCGAGCCGGCTCACCACGTCGAGGTGGAAGTTCTTGCTCTTCGCTCCCATGCCGCCGATGTAGAAGGCCAGGTGCCACTTGACGACGTCGATCGCAGCCTGCACGTCGTCGTTGATGACCACGGTGACCGGACAGGCGATCTCGAAGTCCGGCTTCGCACCGGCCAGCACGTCGGCATACAGCGCGGGTCCGCGCTCCGCATGGAAGAAGATCGGCAGCCAGCCGTCGGCGATCTCTGTCGAGAGCTCGACGTTCTTCGGGCCCTCCGCGCCGAGGTAGACCGGGATGTCCGGGCGCAGTGGGTGGCAGTTGGCCTTGAGCGGCTTGCCCAGCCCGGTGCCACCGGGGAACGGCAGCGGGTAGTGCTCGCCGTCATTGGTCACCGGGCCTTCGCGTCGCCACACGTCGCGGAGCACCTGGACGTACTCCCGGGTGCGCGCGAGCGGCTTCGGGAACGGCACGCCGTACCAGCCCTCGACGACCTGCGGCCCGCTGACACCGAGGCCGAGGATCACCCGGCCGCCGGACAGCCGGTCGAGAGTCAGTGCGGTCATCGCGGTCGCAACCGGCGTACGGGCCGAGATCTGGCACAGCCCCGTGCCGAGCTTGATGCGCGACGTGTGCGCACCCACCCAGGCAAGTGGCGTGAAGACATCGGAGCCGTAGGACTCCGCCGTCCAGACGGAGTCGAAACCGACGTCCTCGGCCGCCTTCACCAGTGGCAGCTGGTCACCGGGGCCCTCGCCCACCCAGTAGCCGAGCATCAGCCCGAGCTTGAGGTCAGCGGTCATCGAGCCTCATCGCGCGGCAGTCCCAGGATGCGCTCGCCGATGACGTTGCGGAGCACCTCGCTCGTGCCGCCCGCGATGGTGAGGCAGCGCGTGTTGAGCATCGTGTGGCCGAGCCGAGCCGCGTCGCCCTCCGCCGTGACGCCCTCATCGCCCAGGAGCTCGAAGCGCAGCTCCGCCGCATCCTGCTGGTGCTTCATGCCGACCAGCTTGCGGACGCTGCTGGCCGGGCCAGGATCAGCGCCGGAGAGCTGCCGAAGGGTCGTGCGGAAGGCGAGCAGCGCCTGACCCTGCGCCTCGCACACGAGGTGCCCGACCCGGTCGCGGAGCACTCCGTCGACGGCATCCAGCGCGCCGACGTCGGCCAGCACGTCCTCGACACCCCGGCCGAACGGCGATCCGGAGCTCATGGCGACCCGCTCGTTGGCCAGCGTGGTGCGCGCCAGCTTCCACCCGTTACCGACCTCGCCCACCACGCCCTCGTCGGGCACGAACACGTCGTCGAGGAAGACCTCGTTGAAGGCGGCCCGGCCGGTGAGCTCACGAAGGGGGCGTACGTCGACACCCGGCGTCTTCATGTCGAGCACGAAGTAGGTGATGCCCTGGTGCCGGTCCGGCCCGTTGCCGCTGCCGGCGGTGCGGGCGAGCAGGATCGCCCAGTCGGCGACGTCGGCCATGCTCGTCCAGACCTTCTGGCCGTTGATGCGCCAGCCGCCCTCGACCTTCTCTGCCCGGGTCTGCAGGCCGGCGAGGTCGGACCCGGCGCCCGGCTCGCTGAACATCTGGCACCAGACGATCTCGCCGCGCAGCGTCGCCGGCACGAACCGCTGCTGCTGCTCCGGCGTCCCGTGCTCGATGAGCGTCGGCGCGGCCCACGCCCCGATGACCAGGGGGCGGCGCTTGATGCCGCCGGCGGCGAGCTCCTGGTCGATGACCAGCTGCTCGACCGCCGAGGCGTCGCGCCCCCACGGCTTCGGCCAGTGCGGCATCAGGTATCCGGCCTCGGCAATGGCGGCATCGTCGGGTGACGTCTCGACGAACGCACGCACCTCGTCGCGTACGGCGTCGGTGTCGACCAGGTCGAGCTCCAGCGTGCGCCGCGCACCGGCGAGCGCCAGGTCGGCCACCCGACCGCGCCAACCGGCGGGGTCGCCGACGAGCGCGCGCAGTGACAGCGCCCGCTTGAGGACGACGTGGGCGTCGTGCTCCCAGGTGTAGCCGATGCCGCCGAGCACCTGCACGCAGCTCTTCGCGTTGTCGACCGCGGCCTCGACCGCAACCGCCACCGCGACAGCAGCCGCCAGGTCGCGCTCCGGCGACGCCGGCTCGTCGAGGGCACGTGCCGCGTCCCAGGTCGTGGCTCTGGCCTGCTCGGCGAGCACGAGCATGTCGGCGCACCGGTGCTTGACCGCCTGGAACGCGCCGATCGGCTTCCCGAACTGCTCACGGGTCTTCGCGTACGACGTGGCCGTGTCCAGCGCCCAGCCGGCGAGACCGGTGGCCTCGGCCGCCACCACCACGCCACAGAGGATCTGGACCTCGTCCTCGGTCAGCCCGCCGAGCAGACGCGACTCCGGGATGCGCACCGCCTCGAGCACCACCTCGGCCGGCCGCCGGGTCGCGTCGAGACCGGCCAGCGGCGTGACCGACACCTGGGCGGCGTCGACGACAAACCACACCTGCCCCTCGTCGCCCCGGGCACCCAGCACGAGCAGGTCAGCGAGGCCACCTCCGAGCACGGGCCGGACCTGGCCGGACACGGACAGGCCGCCCGCGTCCGAGGTCGCGACGAGCGAGCCGAGGGTCAGCGCGACCGCTGCCGTCGTCGTCCCGTCGGCGAGCCCAGGGAGCAGCTCCTTCGCCGCCGTACCACCGGCCTTCGACAGGACCAGCGACGCCAGCACCGTCGGCAGCGACGGACCGTGCGCCAGCCCACGGCCGAGCTCCTCGACGGCGATGCACAGCTCGACGCCCCCCGCACCCGAACCGCCCACCTCCTCGGCGAGGTGCAGCCCCAGCAGCCCCTGCCGGCCCAGATCGGCGAACCAGTCAGGACGCGACTCGCGCGCCTCCAGGGCCGCCCGCGCGGTGTCGCGCAGCCCGGCCCGGCCGGTCCAGCCGCGAACCGCGTCGGCCAGCGCCTCGTGGTCCTCGCTGACGCCGATGCCCATCGCCGTTGCCTCCTACCGGATCTGCGCGGATACTAGAACACGTTCTCATGCGGCCGACAGGTTGCAGCGCTCAGAGTCGGGCATGTCCGGCGTGATCCGGGTAGAACCGGTGCTAGTTTCCGGCGGCAGGTCGAGAGGCGGAGGGCACGTGGCGACACCGGTGGGCGCAGCCGTGACGACCGAGCCGGAGACCTCTGCCCAGCGGGCCAGGCGGGCCCGGATCATCCAGGCGACGCTGGCCCTCGCCAGCCGCGGCGGCTACGAGGCCGTCCAGATGCGCGAGGTCGCGGAGCGCTCCGAGGTCGCGCTCGGCACGCTCTACCGCTACTTCCCGTCGAAGGTGCACCTGCTGGTGTCCGCGATGGCGCACGAGCTCGAGCGGATGCGCGTCCGCCTCCAGCGCAAGGCGATCCCGGGGGTGACCCGCCAGGAGCGGGTCTCCTACGTGCTGGAGCGCTCCACGCACTCGCTCCAGCGCGACCCCAACCTCACCGAGGCCCTCGTGCGGGCGATGATGGCCGCCGACGCGACGGTCGCCCAGGAGGTCATCGGGGTCCGCAACCAGATGGGCGACCTGATC
Organism: Actinomycetota bacterium; assembly: GCA_033851845.1. Classification (GTDB taxonomy): domain Bacteria; phylum Actinomycetota; class Actinomycetes; order Mycobacteriales; family SCTD01; genus RYN-124. The sequence goes on along the minus strand of JAWWOH010000058.1, from coordinate 57,468 downwards.
ATCCAGGCCATGCGCGACGGCCACCCGCCGACGAGCGAGGACATCGCGTACGCCGGCATCCTGCAGGACGTGTGGTTCGCCAGGCAGATCGCCTGGCTGGGCGGACGCGTCAGCAGCGAAGAGGTCTGGGACGACCTCGAGCGCGCGATCGCACTGGTGCTTCGCGACTGATTTTTCCGATATGGCCACCTGCCGGGCGGCAGGTATGTCAGGCTCGGCCGGTGTCATCGGCTGGGGGGAACGGCGTCGGCCGCGAGGCGCCCGACGTTGGCGCCCGCCTGCCTCACCTGCCAGGCCTGAACGGCCTTCGCGGCTTGGCGGTCGCATCGGTCCTGCTCTTCCACGCCGGCCTGTCCTGGATCCCCGGTGGCCAACTCGGCGTGACGGTCTTCTTCACCCTCTCCGGCTTCCTGATCACCTCGCTGCTGCTGCTCGAGAAGCACCGCACCGGCGCGATCGCGCTGCGCGCCTTCTGGGGCCGCCGCGCCCGTCGGCTGGTGCCCGCGATGCTCGTCTGCTTCGCGTTGGTCGCCCTCGTCGTTCGCCTGTCCGGCACGCCGGCCTCGGCGGGCATCGGCTGGGACGCCGTTGCGGCGGCTACCTGGACCGCCAACTGGCGGTTCGTCCTGCACCACCAGCAGTACGCCGACCTGTTCTCACTCCCCTCGCCCTTCCAGCACTTCTGGTCGCTGGCGGTCGAGGAGCAGTTCTACGTCTTCTTCCCGCTGCTCGCGCTGCTCGTGCTCGGCCGTCGCGGCACCCGCATCCGCACCGGCCGGCTGGCCGTGCTGCTGACCGCGCTGGTGGCAGCGTCGAGCTGGCAGGCGGCCCGGCTGTACAACGCCGGCGAGGGGCTAGGACACGCCTACTACGGCACCGACGCGCGGATGGCCGAGATCCTCGTCGGCGCACTGCTCGCCCTGGCGCTCGTCCGCCCCGAGGGCCTGCGGATCGTCGGCGCCGCCGGCCGCCGGCTGCTCGACGGCCTGGCGGTCCTCGGTTTGGGCGTCATCGGCTACGCGTGCGCAACGGTCACGACGGAGGGTGCCGGGCTGTACCGCGGCTGGCTGCTCGCCGTGGCGGGAAGCACGGCGGCGGTCGTCGCAGCGACGGCGCAGCCCGGGACGTGGACCGGCCGGGCGCTGTCGCTGCAGCCACTCGTCGGACTCGGCGTCATCTCGTACGGCGTCTACCTGTTCCACTGGCCGCTCTTCCTGCTCCTGACCCCGTCGTCGACCGGGTTCGACGGGGTGACCCTGTTCGCGCTGCGGATCGGGTCGACGCTTGCGCTGGCGACCCTGTCCTACGTCGCCATCGAAGCTCCGGTACGACGCGGCGCGCGTCGCGCGCCGGTCGGCCTGGTCTCGTGGGGCATCGGTGCGACGTCCGGTGTCGCTGCCGTCGTGCTGGCCGCGGGCATCCTCGTGCCGGCTCCCGGCGAAATCGCTCCGACCACCGCGGCTGCTCCCGTGGCGCCCGCACCCGCCGCGACGATGCCGGCATCGCCCTCCGCGCGGCCCGCCGCGTCCGCGGCCGCGACCGCCGCCGCGACGACCAGGGTCGGTGGCACGAGCCACGTGCCCGCGCGGTCGTTCGCTGCGCCGACACAGCACAACCCCCTGCCCGTCGTCGTCCCTCGCCCGAAGGCACCGACGACCAACCACCCGACGTCGACGCCGAAGTCGAAGGCGCCGCCGAAAGAGCTCACGAAGAACCCGGACGAGTTCCCGGTCCCACCGATGCCGGCCGTGCCGCCGGGTGCCCTCAAGGTCGCCGTCGTCGGGGACTCGCTCGGCAACAACCTCGGCGCCGCGATGCACACCTGGGCCGGCCAGCGCACCGACGTCGCCGCCTACAACCTCGCGATCCCGGCCTGCCCTCTGAGCAAGGGCCGGATGCGGCGCGTGGGCACCAGCGCCGACAAGGAGTTCGACGTACAGCCGGTGTGCGAGTGGGAGGACGACCCGACCAGCAAGTGGTACAAGGCGTTCTACGCCTTCGACCCCGACGTGGTCGTCACCGAGGACGGCGTCAACGAGACGTTCGACCGCAAGCTGCCCTCATGGGAGGACTGGCGCGGACCCGAGGACCCGCGGTTCGACAGCTGGCTGGTGGGCGAGTACCAGACGGTCGTCGACCGCTGGCGGGCTGAGGGCCGCATGGTGCTCATGCTCAACGCCCCCTGCGGCGACTGGAAGCGATACTTCGACCAGGTCAGCAACCCGGAGCAGCGGGTGTCCGCTCTGAACACCCTCGCCTACCCGGCAGTGACCGGCGTTACGGTGCTCGACTTCTTCGACCGGATCTGCCCGAACGGCCAGTACAGCGACGAGGTCGAGGGCATCCCGAACGCCCGCACGGACGGGTTCCACTTCACGACGGAGGCAGCGCTGGCCCTGGCCACGAACTGGCTCGGGCCGCTCGTGCTCCAGAACGCCGCCCGGGCGCCGTAGACCACCGCACCGGCAGGTGGGGGGTCGACCGCAGGACCGCCCCCTCGGGCTGCACGTCCGCGGCGAGGCGCAGCCCGGGCAGCCGCTCGAGCACCACCTCGAGCGCGGCCAGCAGCTGCGACCGCGCCAGGTTCCAGCCCGGGCAGAACTTCGGTCCAAAGCCGAATGTGAGCAGCTCGCCCTCCTGCCGGTCCGGGTCGAAGGCGTCGGGGTCGGCGTACACGGAAGGGTCCCGGTTCGCCGCTGCCAGCCCCGCGACCAGCAGCGTGCCGGCCGGCACCTCAACACCGCCGACCGTCCCCGGTCGAGTCGCGAGCCGAGGCAGCAGCGGCACGGGCGGCTCGTAGCGCAGCAGCTCACCGACGATCCGCGGCCGAAGCGCCGGCTCGACCCGAGCCCGCTCCACCAGCTCCGGCCGGGCGAGCAGGACCGCGAACAGGTTGCTCATCGCGTCGGCGGTGGTCGTCGCGCCGACGGCGTACAGCAGGCGCACGTGTGACAGCACGGCCTCGTCGTCCATGCCGGTTGCCAGCAGGTGCGACAGGACGTCGTCGGCCGGCTCGCGGCGGCGCTGCTCGAGCGCCACCCGCACGACGTCGGTGACCTCGCCGGCAGCCCGCAACGCGACCTCCGGCGTCGCGGGGTAGGACAGCAGGCGGCGCGCGGCGATCCGCTGACCCTCCTCGGTGCCCACCGGCAAGCCGACCTTGCGGCTGATGGCCGCGAACGGAAGGACGTCAGTGAGGTCCGCGACGAGGTCGCCCTCACCCCGCGTCGCGAACCGGTCCACGATCTCGTGCGCGAGCGGAACGAGCTGCTCGTCGACGAACCTGCTCACGACGCGCGAGCGAAAGGCGGGCATGGCGAGCTGCCGCGTCCGCAAGTGCTCGTCGCCGTCCATGCTGATGAAGGTCCGTCCGACGACCGGCTCCACCTGGATGCCGTAGACCGGCCCGCCGGGAAACCGTTCCGCGTCGGCGAGGAACTCCTTCACGTCGTCGAAGCGCGCCACCAGCAGCGCTGCCCGGCCGACGAGCCGCACCGGCGCCAGCCCTGGCTGCTGGCGGGCGGCCCGCAGGAAGTCGTGCAGCGCGGGACCGGGCAGCCGCGCCGAGGTGATCTCGACCGGATCGTCGACCGCGGTCACGCCACCACGCCCAGGTCCACGACCAGTGCCGTACCCGTGATCGAGCGCGCAGCATCCGACGCGAGGTAGGCGATGGCCCCGGCGACCTCGCTCGCGTCGATGAGCCCGGGCAACACGCCATTGAGGCGGGCCATCAGCACCGGGTCGACGTCCGGCGGCATGCTCTCGCCCACCCCGACGATCAGCGGCGTGAGGACCGTGCCCGGGCACACGCAGTTGACCCGCACGCCCTTGGACGCGAGCTCGACCGCCAGCCCTTTGGTCAGCATCACCAAGCCGGCCTTCGACGCGCCGTAGCCGACTTGGTACGCCTGCCCCTTCAGCCCGGCGATCGACGCGACGTTGACGATGCAGCCCTTCCGGTCGATCAGGCTCGGCAGCGCTGCCTGGCTCACGTGGAACGGACCGGAGAGGTTGACGTCGAGCTGCAGCTGCCAGTCGGCGGTGCTCAGGTCCTCGAACCGGCCGAACCGCACCAGCCCCGCGACATTTGCCAGCACGTCGATGCCCCCGTGCTCGGCGACGACGTCGGCGACGGCCGCGCGCACCTGCTCCCGATCCGACACGTCGCATCGGACGACGCCGGCGACTTCCTGCACGTCGAGCCGCACCACGGTGGCGCCCTCGGCGGCGAGCAGCGCAGCCGTCGCTGCACCGATGCCGCTGGCGGCCCCGGTGACCAGCGCGACCTTCCCTTCGAACCTCATGCCCGCGCTGGTGCGACGAGATGCTGTGACGTGTCGCCCACCTGGTCGAGGTGGAACGCGCGCACCGAGAAGCGCCACGTCCGGTCGGTGCGGACGAACTCGTCGCGGTAGCGCCCGGCGGCCACCGGGGCGAGCGGGCCGTCACCGACCTGCTGCAGCACCGCGAACGACGACCGGCACGTGGCGTGGTCGCCGTCGACCTCGATGACCGGGTTGGTGGTCAGGTGCCGGGTGCGCGGCGACCCGTCGTGCAGCCTCACCATCCCCGCGTAGAGCGCGGCCACTGCCTCCGCGCCGCGGGCTACTTCGTTGCCGGCGTCGTCCGTGAGCACCCCGGCCGCGAAGAGCGCACCGAGCCCGGCCCAGTCGCCGGCATCCATGACCTCGCAGTAGGTGCCGAGCAGGTTGCGGATCTCGTCGTACGCGCTGGTGCGGTCCACGAACGCACCCTAAGGTCGCGAGCGTGCAGGTCAATCCGCCGCCGGAGCCGTACCGCGACTTCCGTGGACTGGTCGGGCGGACCTTCGCCGGCTCAGAGCCCGGGTGGCCGGATCGGCCGAAACGGGAGGGTGCTCCCAACGTCGTCGTGATGCTCGCCGACGACCTTGGCTTCGCCGACCTGGGCTGCTACGGCTCCGAGATCGACACCCCGCACCTCGACGCGCTGGCCGCGCGCGGGCTGCGCTACACCGACTTCCACTCGACCCCGATGTGCTCCCCGACCCGCGCCGCCCTGCTGACCGGCCGCAACCCGCACTCGGTCGGCATCGGCCACGTCGCGCACTCCGACCCCGGCTTCCCCGGCTATGCCATGGAGCTGTCCGACGACTGCGTGACCACGGCGGAGGTGCTGCGCGACGCCGGTTGGGCAACGCTGATGGTCGGGAAGTGGCACCTGGCCAAGGACTCCGACTGCTCCGACGCCGGCCCCCGGCACTCCTGGCCGTGCCAGCGCGGGTTCGACCAGTTCTACGGCTTCCTCGACGGGTTCACCAACCTGCACCACCCGCACCGACTCGTCCGCGACAACACGGCCGTGGAGGTCGACCAGTACCCGCCCGGCTACTACTTCACCGACGACATCACCGACGAGGCGATCCGGATGGTCCAGGGCGTCAAGGCGTCCGACCCGGCCAGGCCGTTCTTCCTCTACTTCGCGCACGGCGCAGTGCACGCGCCGCTGCACGCCAAGCCGGCCGACATCGCGAAGTACGAAGGCCGGTACGCCGCCGGCTGGGACGTCCTGCGCAGCGAGCGCTTCGCCCGCATGCTGGATCTCGGCATCCTGCCGCCTGACACCGTGCTGCCACCGCGCAACTCCGAGGAGGGCGACGACGTCGTCGCCTGGGAGACGCTGGCGCCGGAGCACCAGCAGCTGTTCGCGCGCTACATGGCGGTCTACGCAGCGATGGTCGACAACATCGACCAGCAGTTCGGACGGCTGTGCTCGGCGCTGGCCGAGCTGGGCGAGCTGGACAACACGCTGTTCCTGGTCACCTCCGACAACGGTGCGTCCCGCGAGGGCGAGGCCGAGGGGACGACGGCGTACTACTCGCACCTGCTCGGGACCACCGACACCGCGGCCGACGTCGCGCGGATCGCGGAGATCGGTGGGCCGACGACGACGCCGCACTATCCGCGTGGCTGGGCGATGGCCTCGGGCACGCCGTTCCGCCTCTACAAGATCAACACGCACGCCGGCGGACACTCGGTGCCGATGCTGATGGCCGGCCCCGGCCTCGAGCAGCATGCCGGTGAGCTACGACGGCAGTGGACGCACGTCACCGACGTACTCCCGACTCTGCTCGACCTGCTCGGGCTCGACCTGCCCGAAGAGCGCGCCGGCACGAAGGTCGCGCAGCTGGCGGGCACCAGCTTCGCGCCGAGCCTGCGCGACCCGCAGGCGCCGTCGGTGCACCGGGAGCAGCACTTCGAGATGACCGGGCATCGCGGCCTGTACCGCGACGGCTGGGAAGTGGTGACGCGGCACCGGCCGCTGACGCCGTTCGCCGACTCGGAGTGGGAGCTCTACGACCTACGCAGGGACCGCACCGAGACGACCGATCTGGCAGCGCAGCAGCCCGATCGCGTGGCGGAGCTGGCAGCCGCCTGGGACGTCGCCGCGCGCGCGAACCAGGTCTTCCCGCTCGACGAGGGCAGCGGCCTGAAGTACCTGCGCCGGCCGCCGCGGACCGAGGTGTTCGACCGACCGGTCACCCTGCGGCCGGGGACGCCCCAGCTGGAGCGCTGGCGGTCGCAGCGGCTGATCTGGTACCGCTCGTTCACGATCGACATCGCTCTGACGTACGCCGCCGGCGACGAGGGCATCCTCGTCGCCCACGGCGATCAGGGCGGTGGCTACGCCCTCCTCGTCGAGGACGGTGCGTTCCGGCTGGAGTTCAACGACGGCCGTGGCCGGATGTCGCAGGCAGACGCCGGCCCGATGCCGGTGGGGCCCGGGCTGCTGTCGGCCGACTTCGACGCCGTCGGCGGCGGCACGTGGACAGCGCGGCTGTCGGTCGACGGGCAGCAGCGCAGCGAGCTGGCCGGACTGCCGCTGCTGTTCCCGATGGCGCCGTTCGAGGGGATCAGCGTCGGGACCGACCGAAAGTCACCGGTGTGCTGGCGACTGCACGAGGTGCACGGCGGGTTCCCGTTCACCGGAGCGCTGGAGTCGGTCACCTACACACCCGGCGACCCGGCACCGGACTCCCCGGCGCGGATGCTCGAGCTGCTGCGCGAGATGGGCGCGCGTTTTGAATGAACGGCGTCGAGTGACGCGACCGGAGCTCGTCGACGTGCCGGGCGGTACGACGGTCATCGGATCGGACCGCCACTATCCGGAAGAACGGCCGGCCCGGGAGGTCGTTGTCGGCCCCGTGGCCGTCGCGCGCACGCCGACCACCGTGGCGCAGTTCGCGGGGTTCGTCGCCGCCACCGGCTACCGCACCCGCGCCGAGCGCGACCTCGGCGGCTCCGCCGTCTTCACGCCGCCGCGCGGTCCGGTGGACCTGCGCGATCCGGCCGGCTGGTGGACGTGGGTGCCGGGCACGTCATGGCAGCACCCGCTCGGCCCAGGCACGGTGCCGGACGACGAGCACCCGGTGACGCACGTCGTCGTCGAGGACGCACTCGCCTACTGCGCCTGGGCCGGGCTGCGCCTGCCGAGCGAGCGCGAGTGGGAGCACGCGGCCCGAGGCGGTCTGGCCGGAGCCGACTACGCCTGGGGCGACGACGCACGTCCCGGCGGGGACGTTCCGGCAGTGGTCTGGCGCGGCCAGTTCCCGTGGCGCCCGGACGGCGTCGCCGGCACGCGTCCCGTCGGCACCTATCCACCCAACGGGCACGGCCTGTACGACGTCATCGGCAACGTCTGGGAGCTGGTCGACACGGCCTGGTCGGCGCAGCACCCGTCGTCGCCCTGCTGCGCGCCGTCCGATGCGACCGGTGCGATCGCGGTCGTCGCCAAGGGCGGCAGCTTCCTGTGCAGTGACGACTACTGCTCCCGCTACCGGCCGGCGGCTCGCATCCCGGTCGCAACCGACTCTCCCACAGCACACGTGGGGTTCCGGTGCGCGAGCGGCGCGCTCTGACCTACTTGGGGAAGCCGGGAATCTTCTTGCTCGTCGAGAAGTCCCAGACGCCGTCCTCGCAGCGCCAGGTGTGGTCTGCGGTTGGGAGGTACCGCTGGAACTTGCCGCCCTTCACCTGCGTGACCTGGATGCAGTCACTCAGCTTGCGGCCGCCGACGTCCTGGCCAGGGAACAGCCCGTTGTCGGTGTAGTTGTGCTCCTGCGCCAGCAGCGCCAGCAAGCCCTTGCGCGTCGGCTTCGGCCCCAGCTTGATCATCTTGTCGATGAACAGCGCCGTCGCGCCCCAGGCGAACTGGCCCAGGTCGGTGGGAACCGCATCGGGCCGCACCTGACCCAGCCACTGGCCGTAGAGCTGCAGCTCGGGGCTGTACTTCGCCTCCTCGAGCAGCGTCGGCTGGATACCGATGAACGTGCCTTCGGCCGCGGAGCCAGCCTGCTGCAGGTAGTTCGGGGTGTACGCCGTGACGGTCGGCTGCCACACGACCGGGTGGTAGTTCTGGTCGACCATCGTCTTCACGATCCCGGCCGCCTGCTGGTAGGCGCCGGAGAAGGTGACGAACTCCGCCCCCTTCTTCTTCAGGTCAGCGACGACCGCGGTGTAGTCGGTGGAGGACGTCGGGAAAGGCTCGTCGGCGACCCAGTTGAAGCCGTAGGCCTTGGTGGCGGCCTCCTTGTCCTGCGACGACTGCTGCCGGGTGACCTCTCCGTCGCTGTAGATGTAGCCGGCCTTCTTGATCGAGGCGCGGATCTTCGGGTCCGGGACGGAGGCCGCCCAGGCGAACTGCGCGAGCCCGCGGTAGTGACCGGTGCCGGCGGCGTTGACGGGGAAGACGTTCGGAACGGCCTTCATCTGGTCCGTCGTGGCGATGCCCCGTACGTCGGGTACGCCGCACTTCTTCTCCGGGTCGGCAGCGCCCTGGTCGAAGGCGGAGATGGAGCCGACTCCCGCGAAGCCGTTGGCGCACAGGTCCAGCGCGGCGCTGCGGTTGGCCCCGGAGTCGAGCTGCGAGTCGAGCGTCTTCAGCACGATCTTGCGGCCGTAGATCGTGCCGTAGCGGGCGTTGAAGTACTTGATGTAGGCCTGCGTCGCGAACCGCGCGTCCTCGAAGAGCCCGGGCACGGCCCCGCTCACGTCGCTGATGTTGTAGATGACGATGGCGTCCTTGGTGATGCCGAAGTCGGTCGCGCCGCCGTTGCCCTCGGCCGGAGCCTTCGTGAAGTCGCCGGTCGCTGCACCGGTGGTGCCGCCTGCGCCGCCACCACCCGTGCCGGACGTGGCCGCGCCCGTCGTCCCGGTGGTCCCGGACGTCCCCGTGCTCGTCCCGGTCCCACCGGTCGTGCCGGTCGTCAGGGCGGCGCCGGTCGTGCCGCCGCTGCCGAGGGCCGTCCCGCCGTCGGTGCCGGCACCACCCGTCGTGCCACCCGCGCCGCCGTTGGCGGTCTGCGACAGCGCCTCGTTGCGCTGGGACGGGGAGAGTCGGGCCCCGCAGGCGGTCGTGGTCATGGCTCCGATCGCGAGGACGGTGGCCAGTCGGAAGGCGATCGGACGGCGTGCAGGCATGCGCGGCAGTTCCTTAGGTGAGGTCGGCGGACAGGACGTCGGAGTCGAACGGGTTGCACAGGCCGCACGCCGCCAGGCCGTCGCCCGTCGAGCTGACCGAGCGCAGGTCGTCACGACCCGCGACGACCGCGCAGTCCGGCCGGTGGAGCATCCCGCCCTTCGCGGTGGCGACGTACGGTCCGCGCCCGTTACCGGACGCCGTACGGCGAGCCGGCGGCGCTGCGGCACCGACGCCGCCGCGCAGGTCCTCCCGGATCTCGCGTAGCAGGCCGGCCACTTCCTCGTTCTGCCGGCGCTGCTCCGCCGCACCGCGGGCGACCCACGAGCCGAAGTAGACCAGCCCCCCGACCACCGCAAGGCCCAGGCCGAGCAACCCCCCGCTGATGAGGTACGGCACCTGCTCGAACAGGTACGGCGTGTGCGCCGCGCCGTACCAGCCGAGCACGATGACCGCCAAGCCGAGGGGAAGCAGCACCGCACTCGCGATCGCGAGGTAGCGCTCCGCCTCGAATCCGCCGGCTGCCCGGTCGCTCGCCGTCCGATCGGGAGCCGTCATGCCGTCACGCTCCGCAGGTTGGGAACAGAGGTGGGTGCGCCCAGCCGGCACCCGAAGGGCAGGGCCCCGCCGGCGAGGGCGAGGAAGCGCAGCAGCCCCCACCCGATGAGGCCGGACAGCAGCAGGCCGGCCAGCACACGGCCGAGACCGATGCCCACCGAGCTGGCCGGCGTCCTGGCCGCGACGTTGGACGTGCCGAGCGCCGGCACGAGCGGCCGCGCGACGGCCGGGGACACAGCCGGCGGCAGGCCCGCGCTCGCGAGCGGAGCACTGGCACCGACCGTCGGCGTCGTGCCCAGGCTGGTCGGCGGACCGGCCACGCTGCCGAGGCTGGGGAACCCCGCCGTCGGGAAGTTGAAGCTGATCGGCAGCGTCGCGGCGGATGCGGCGTTGGCCGAGCCGAAGATGAAGGTGAAGTTCGGCGTCGCCTTCACGAAGTAGTAGAGCTGGCCCTGCAGCTGGGGCGGCATCTGGCTGATGATGTCGTTGACCACCGGGTCGGTGTGGTCGGTCACCGGGCCGAGGGCCTTGCGCAGCGGCCCCGTGTCGAGCTTGATGACCAGGCCGCCGGCGACGCGACTGACGCCGTTGGGGCTCTTCGTCGTCGTCTGTGTCATCAGGTTGGCGCTGATCCCGAGCGCATCGGCAACGGGCTGCGGAGTGCCGAGCGGCGGCAGGCCGGATCCGTTGCCGGCCGCGTGCAGGCCCTTGTCGTCGACGGTGAAGGACTGCCCGGCGATGGTGAGGCCTTCCACCGTCGTGCTGCCTGTTGCTGCCGGCTTGCTGCCGTCGGCCTTGGTGACGAGCCGCGTCGTGACGCTGTCGATGCCGATCAGGCCCTCGATGAGCGAGACGTCCTTGACGGCGCTGAGCGCGCTGCCGACGGCGACGTCCTTGTCGTCGACGGTCGCGGTGGACGTCGACGTCATGCCGCCGATCGAGACCGGGCCCGGCTTGTTGGTGGGCGTGCCGTCCGCTGTGGCGGTGGCGAGCAGCCCTTCGGCCCGGGCACCGCTGAGCGGACCGCCGTCGACACCCTGCGCGGTGTAGGGCTTGTCGGGGTACCTCGCCTCGCCCTTGACCGGGTACGCCGGCAGGCCGTCGTAGACCTGCGCGAGACCTTCACCGATCAGGTTGCCCGGCCACAGGGAGCTCGTGATGGCGTGCGCGTTGGGGCCCGCGGCGACCGAGGCCAGCGTGTAGTTGGGGTCGGCCTCCAGTGCCGCGGTGCCCGTCGGTCGCGGGATCTGCAGCTTGGGGTCGTCGATGAGGATCCGCAGTGGCGATGCCTCGACGCCGACGGAGAACCCCGCCAACGCGGTCTCGGTGTCGATGGCGTCGGCCTGCACGGGACCGCCCGTCGGCAGCCAGGCGAGGGTCAGCGCCGACGCGGCGGCCAGACGTACACATGTGCGCATGATCGTCATGCGGCACCTCCGAGGTAGGCGGCGGAAAGCTCGCTCTCGATGTCGGCGGGCTCGCCGACAGCGGTGACACGGCCGTGCACCATCACGATGCCGAGCTGGGCGACAGCAAGTGCCCTTCGTGCGAACTGCTCGACGACGAGCACTGACACGCCCTGCCGGCCGATGTCACCGACGATCTCGTAGAGCTCCCCGACGATCTTCGGGGCGAGCCCCATGGACAGCTCGTCGAGCAGCAGCAGGGCGGGGTCGGTGGCGAGCGCCCGGGCCATCGCGAGCATCTGCTGCTCGCCGCCGGACAGCTTGCCGGCCAGCTGACCGCGGCGCTCGCCCAGCCGCGGGAACTGGCTGAACGTGCGGTCCTCGATCTCCCGAGGACTGGCCTGGGCGGCGAACGGGAACAGGCTGACGTTCTCATCGACCGTCAGGTTCGGGAAGATGCCGCGGCCCTCAGGGATCGTGCACACGCCGGCCCGGGCAATCTTGTCGGGCGCCGCGCCGTTCAGGTGGTGGCCGCCGATGTGGACATGACCACCGGTCGGGGTGATGAGGCCGGCGATGCAGTTCAGCGTCGTGGTCTTGCCGGCTCCGTTCGGGCCGAGCAGCGCGACGACGGCGCCCTGGGGGACGGAGAAGCTGACGCCGTGCAGGACCTCGATGCGGCCGTAGCTGGCCGTCAGGTCGATGACGTCGAGGGCGTTCGCCTTCTCCTTCACGCCGGCACCTCCTCGAGGTCCTCGAGGGCTTCGGCAGCCTCGTCGTCGGCGCCGAGGTAGGCGTCCTGCACCCGCGGGTCGGCGCGGATGACATCCGGCGAGCCGCTGGCGATGACCGATCCGAAGTCGAGCACATGGACCGTTGCGCACAGGCTGAGCACGAGCTCGACGTCGTGCTCCACGATCAGCACCGAGCGGCCGTCGTCCTCGGCGAGCGACCGGAGGAGTACGGCGAAGTCCTCGGTCTCGGACTCGCTCAGACCGCTGGACGGCTCGTCGAGCAGGAGCAGCCGCGGGTCGCAGGCGAGCGCCCGGGCGAGCTCGGTCAGGCGCGCGATGCCGGTGGGCACCGAGTCAGCTGTCACGTCGGCGAAGGGCTGCAGGCCCACCCGCTCCAGCAGTCGATCGCGCACACCGGCCGGATCGTCGGCGCCACGCATCTCCGCGGCCACCCGGATGTTGTCCGCGACCGTCAGGGACCCGAAGACCTCGAGCCGCTGGAAGGTACGGCCGATCCCTGCCAGTGCGCGCTGCCGCGGGTGCAGCTTGGTGATGTCACGACCGTCGAACCGAACAACGCCCCGGTTGGGCACCTGCAGTCCGGTGATGACGTTGAACAGCGTCGTCTTGCCGGCGCCGTTGGGGCCGATCAGCCCGATGACCGACCGCTCCGGCACCTCGAGGGAGGCGCCGTTGACCGCTACGACACCACCGAAGCGGACGAGGACCTCCTCGACCTCAAGCAGCGCCAACGGAGGCCTCCAAGCTCGGGGCCGTGCCGGCCGGGGTGAGCTCGTGCGCAGGCTCGGGGAAACCAGCTGCGGGCTCCGGCGGCGACCCCGTGCGGTGGCGGAAGGGCAGCACCCGCCGACTGTGCTCGAACAGCAGCCCGACCAGCCCGTTCGGGTTGCCGACGAGCATCCGGATCCCGACGAAGAGCACGATCGAGGCGACGTTTGCCTGCGTCGCGGAGCCGTAGCGGATCAGGCCGTACGTGAGCCCGCCCATCAGCACGCCGGTGATGGAGGTGACGCCGAAGACCGTCGCGAACAGCAGCAGCGGGAGGCTGTTGAAGAAGTAGAAGTCGAGCGTCCCGACGGTGTGCCGCATGCCGGCGAAGAACACACCGGCAATGCCGGCGAGCCCGGCCGACATGGCGAAGACGGCGATACGGGTCAGTGTGGTGTTGAAGCCGAGTGTGGCGCAGGCGGCCTGTGAGTCGCGCGTTGCCAGCAGGATGCGCCCGTACTTCCCACGCCGGATCGACAGCACCGCCCACGCCATGACGACGAATGCCACGACGACGGCCATGGCGAACGAGCGCTCGCTGTCGATGAAGCCCGGGCGGTCCACGTCGAGGTTGGACCCCTGCGCGCCGAAGCCCACGAGCGTCGTCTCGAAGACCGTGTGGTCCATGGCCGCGGCGATGGCCAGCGTGCCCAGGCCGATGTAGAGCCCGCGCAGCCGGAGCGCCGGCAGGGCCACGAGCGCCCCGACGGTCGCGGTCAGCAGGAAGGCTGTCGCCATCGACAGCAGGCTCACCTGCGGGTGGAAGCCGAGGCCGGTGAACGGGATGGCGAACCCGCGCGCCGCCACGAGGGCGCCGACGCCGACGAAGCTCAGCTGGCACAGCGAGACGTCCCCGCCGTAGCCGACGAGCAGGACCAGGGACAGCATGATGAGCGACAGGCACATCGCCTGGCCGAACCGCGAGTTGTTGCCGTCCCCGAACTGGCTGGTGACGCCGAAGGCAGCCACGACGAGCACCGCGGACCACAGGAACGTGCTGCGCCACGAGGGGATCCTGGGCAGCTTGGTCCCGGCGATGCGCCCGACCCGGAGCTTCTCCTGCGGCAGCAGCAGCATCACCCCGAGCAGGAACAGGGTCGGGAGTGAGTTCTTGATGCCGTAGATGAGGCCCTTCGAGTCGGTCACCAGACTCGGCGGCAGCGAGATGTACGCCCACTGGCCGTAGTTGATGAGCAGCCCCAGCACGATGGCGCCGGCGAACGTCTTCGGCAGGCTCTTGAGCCGGCCGACCATCGCGGCGGCGTACGCGTTGACGACCAGGAAGGTCAGGATCGTGTAGTCGAAGGAGAGCGAGGGCGCCAGCAGGATGCCGGCCAGCGCGGCGAGTGACGAGCCGAGTGCCCAGGCCAGCCCGCTCAGCAGGTTGGGACGCGCACCGTGGAGCGACAGCAGGTCCCGGTTGTCCACGACGGCGCGCATCGCCGTACCGATGCGGGTGCGGCTGAGCAGCACGTACAGACCGACGGCGACGAGGACGGCGACGCCCATCGTGATGAACTGCTGCACGGTGACGCGCACCAGCCCGAACGACACGCTGTGCCCGACGAAGAACTGGTCGACCGTGCGGCCGGCCGGCGGCCACAGCTGCTGCGCGAACCCGATCAGTGCGACGAGCAGACCGACCGTCACGACCAGCGACGTGGTGACGTCTGCTGACGTCAGCCGCCGCATGACGAGACGTTCCATGAGCAGCCCGAACAGCGGAGCCGCGATGAACAGCACGAACGGGATGGCGACCCACAACGGCCAGCCACGGTGGATGTAGAGCTCCCAGTACAGGAACGTCATCACCATGCCGACGGCGCCGTGCGCCATGTTGAACACGTTCGACGTGGCATAGGTCAGCACCAGGCCGCTGGCCGCGATCGCGTAGGTCGAGCCCAGGACGATCCCGATCACCGTGAAGGTGAGGAAGTCGCTCACGGGACCTGCCCGAGGGATCGCACGGTGGCTCCAGGTTCTGGGCTGGGCACTGGTGTGGCTGGGGTCACGATCATCGTGTGGGTGTTGCGGCTCCGTGTCGAGGGAGGTTCTGCGTCAATCGGGTCAAGATCGGTACGAACGGGATGGCGAGGACTTCACAGCTTGAGGAAGGCGTCCGCGCTGAACGACAGGTCGGGGTCGCGCTCGGCGAAGTAGCCGCCGAGCGCCTCGTGGAGGGCGTCGGTGGTCCAGGTGGCCGCGTCGGCGTCGAACCTCTTCTCCACGTCGGGGGCCGTGGCGAGGGCGACCATCGGGCCGTAGGCGACGAAGACCTGGCCGTTGATCGCCTCGGCAGCGGGGCTGGCGAGGTAGGCGACCAGCGGCGCCACGTGGTCGACGGAGAGCGGGTCGATCCCCTCCGGTGCCGCGCCGAAGACCGCCGCCGTCATCGCGGTCCGCGCCCGCGGGCAGATCGCGTTGGCGCGTACGCCGTAGCGCGCGCAGCTCTTCGCGGTCGCGGTCGTGAGCGCGACGATGCCCGCCTTGGCTGCCGCGTAGTTGGGCTGTCCCCCGGAGCCGAACAGGAATGCCTCGCTGGACGTGTTGACGACGCGGCCGTAGACCGGCTCCCCCGCCGCCTTCGAGCGGTCGCGCCAGTGCGCGGTGGCGAACCGGGTGGTGCCGGCGTGGCCCTTGAGGTGCACGCCGATGACCGTGTCCCACTCGTCCTCGGTGATGTTGAAGATCGTGCGGTCGCGCAGTAGGCCGGCGTTGTTGACCAGCACATCGAGCTGCCCGAAGGCGTCGATCGCCGCCCCCACCAGCTGCTCCGCGGTCGCCCACTTCGACACGTCGCCCGGGGCGGCCACCGCCTCGCCGCCGGTTCGACCGATCTCGGCGACGACGGCCTCCGCTGCGTCCGCGTCGTAGTCGTTGACGACGACGCAGGCGCCCGCGGCCGCCAGCGCGAGTGCCTCGGCCCGCCCGAGGCCCTGACCGGCGCCCGTGACGAGGGCGCTTCGACCGTCGAGCCGGAGCCGGTCTTGGGATGGGGCGCTCACGGTGCGGACCTCCTAGGCGGGTTCGGCGGCGAGGTGCGCACCGAGTCGGAGCAGCTGCGCTGGCGCGGCGCCGAGAGTGAACTCGAGCTGCTTGGACCAGCGGAAGTAGCGCGACAGCGGGTACTCGACGTCGACTCCGACGCCGCCGTGCACGTGCTGCGCGGCGTGCGCGACGCGGTGACCGCCCTCGGCGGCCCACCACTTCGCGACGGCCACCTCGGTCCGTGCGTCCAGGCCGCTGTCGAGCAGCCAGACGGCCTGCAGCGTCGTGAGCCGCATCGCCTCGACGTCGACGTAGGCATCGGCCAGCCGGTGACCGACGGCCTGGAAGGTCGCGATCGGCCGGCCGAACTGCACGCGGCCCGTCGTGTACTGCGCCGACATCGACAGCGCGCGTCCGCTCACCCCGAGCGCGGTCGCGGCAACACCGGTCACCGCCCGGTCGAGCAGCCAGTCGAGCACCTCGGCGCCGCGGTCCGGCCCCGCGAGCACATCAGCGGCAGCGATGCGGACGTCGGTCAGCTCGACCTCTCCCTGCGGCTGCCCGTTGGTCGCGGTCTGCGAGCGGACCACGACCCCGGCAGCTCCGGGCTCGACGAGCGCGATGACTACCCGGCCGTCGGCGAGCGACGCCGGCACGAGGATCCGCCGGGCGACCGACGCGAGCGGGACGGCCGTCTTCGTGCCCGAGAGCCGGAAGCCCTCACCGTCGGGCGTCGCAGCCGTCAGCGGGCGACGCAGGTCGTCGCGGCCGGTCTCGACAAGCGCGGCAGTGAGCAGCGCGCGCCCGGCGACGACATCGGGCAGGTCGCGCTGCCGCTGCTCGTCGGTGCCGAACACGTCGATCGGGAGCGCCGCGCACAGCACCGTCTCGAGCAGCGGCACCGGTGCGACGTGCGCGCCCACCTGCTCGAGCAGCAGCGCCAGCTCGGTGAAGCCGAGCCCGCCGCCACCGACGTCCTCGCGCAGCGCCGCGCCGACAACGCCCGCCTCGGCCAGTCGCGACCAGAGGTCGGCGTCGAGCCAGACGCCTTCCTTCTCGAGCTCCGTCAGGCGCTTCGGGGTCGCGCGGTCGGTGAGGATCTGCGTGGCCAGGCCGACCAGCGCCTGCTGATCCTCTGTCGTCGTGAAGTCCACGGCCTACCTCGGCGCTCTCGGCATGGCGAGCCCGACCATCGCGATGATGTCGCGCTGGATCTCGTTGGTGCCCCCGCCGAAGGTGAGGACAAGGGTGTTGCGCATCGCGCGCTCGAGGTCGGCACCGAGGACGGCCCCGGCGGATTCCTTGGTGAGGGTCGAGGCCTGGCCGATGATCTCCATCAGCGCCCGGTAGGCCTCGAGGTAGAACTCACTGCCGAAGATCTTCACGGCGCTCGCGTCGGCGGGGTTGAGGCTGCCCTGCGTGACGCTCCAGGCGACCTTCCAGTTGAGCAGCTTGAGGAACTCCACCTTCGCGTGCAGCCGGCCCAGGCTGATCTGCACCCACTCCTGATCGATGACCCGGCGCCCGTCCGCGAGCTTGCTCTCCTGCGCCCATCGGCGTACGTCCAGGATCTTGCGCTCGACCATCCCGGCCGACGACAGCGCAACCCGCTCGTGGTTGAGCTGGCTGGTGATCAGCTCCCAGCCGCGGTTCTCACCGAGCACGACGTTGTCGACCGGCACCCGCACGTCGTCGTAGTAGGTCGCGCTCGTGTAGCCGCCGCCGATCGTGTGCACCGGTGTGTAGCTGAAGCCCTCGCTGTTCGTGGGCACGATGATCATCGACAGGCCCTTGTGGCGCTTGGCGTCGGGATCGGTGCGGCAGGCCAGCCAGATGTAGTCGGCGTGCTGGATCAGGCTGGTCCACATCTTCTGGCCGTTGATGACGTAGTGGTCGCCGTCGCGTACGGCGGTCGTCGTCAGGCTGGCCAGGTCGGTGCCCGCACCCGGCTCGCTGTAGCCGATTGAGAAGTGCAGCTCGCCGGACAGGATCTTGGGCAGGAAGAACGCCTTCTGCTCGTCGGACCCGAACGCCATGATGGTCGGCCCGACCGTGTTGGTCGTGAGGAACGGCACCGGCACGTGGGCGCGCTGCGACTCGTCGAAGAAGATGTACTGGTCGAGCAGGTCGCGACCCTGCCCGCCGTACTCCTTCGGCCAGGCCAGCCCGAGCCAGCCGTCCTGGCCGAGCTGGCGGACGATCTCCTTGTACGCCGGACCGTCCAGCTCGCCTCTGGAGAGGGACGCGACCCGCTCCGGGGTCATCAGCTGGGCGAAGTAGGCGCGCAGCTCGTCCCGGAGGGCTTGCTGCTCCGCCGTGTACGTCAGGTACATGCCTGTCCCGTCGTCTCCATGTGGAACACGTTCTAGTGTCCCACGCAGGGCGGGTCAAGGCAGGTGAGCGTCCCAGCAGCTGGAACGCGTTCTATTTCGGCTGTTCACTTGGGCTGGAGCCGAGCCGCCCCGTCGACGCGCACGACCTCGGCGTTGGCGTAGGAGTTGGTCAAGAGCTCCACCACCATGCTGGCCAGCTCCTCGGACCGCCCCAGCCGCTTGGGAAACACCACGTCGCGCTTGAGCTTGTCCTTGAACTCCTCGGCCGCGGCGCCCTCGCCGTAGATGGGCGTGTCGAACAGGCCGGGGGCCACGCAGTTGATCCGTACGCCGATCGCGGCCAGGTCGCGCGCCACCGGGACGGTCATCCCGACGATGCCGCCCTTGCTCGCGGAGTAGGCGGCTTGGCCGATCTGCCCGTCGTACGCCGCGATCGACGCGAGCGTGACGATGGCGCCGCGGCTGCCGTCGGCGTCGACGGGCTGGGTCTTGCCCATGGCGGTCGCCGCGAGCCGGATGCAGTTGAAGGTGCCGATCAGGTTGATGCCGATCACCTGGCTGAAGGCGCCGAGGTCGTGCGCGCTGGCGAACTCGCCGTCCCGGCCGACCGTCCGGCTGGCCCAGCCGATCCCGGCGGCGCAGACGAGCGTGCGCAGCGGGCCGAGCTCGGCGGCCGCCGTCACGGCCTCGATGACCTGCTCTTCGTTCGTGACGTCGGTGTGCACGTAGGTGCCGCCGATCGACCCGGCGACGGCCTTCCCCTTGTCCTCCTGCACGTCGGCGACGACGACGATGGCGCCGCGCTCCGCGAGCAGCCGGGCAGTGGCCTCACCGAGGCCGGAGGCCCCGCCGGTGACGACGGACGAGGTCCCTGTGAGGTCGAGCACGTGATCTCCAGTCGGTCAGCGGGGTTGCGTTGCAGGGGCACGTTCGCACACAGCCTCAGGGCGCGCGGAACCGGCTGCCCAGGCGAGCGCTCGCCGCTCGAGCGCTGTCACGAAGGCGTCCTTGCCGGCCGAGTAGCGGGCCCGGTCACCACGCGCCTTCGTGGCCGCACTCCGCTTGGCCTGCTCGTACGCCGACCGCTCACCCGGGTGTGCCCGCAGGTAGTCGCGTACGGCGAGATGCCGCAGCTCCTGGAAGCTGCCCCGCTCGCAGACCTCGACGTGCTCGGTGTTCGAGCCGTCCACCGGCACGAACACCAGGTAGTCGTCGACGTCGAGCTCGGGGACGCGCAGCCGGCGGTAGCCCCCGGCTTCGAGGGCGGGCCGGAACGAGGCCTGATCGCAGATGTCCGCGACGGACACCTGGATGTCGGTGATCGGGCGGGCGGCCAGGCCGGCAACGGACGTCGATCCGATGTGGTCGATCGCCAGGGCCTGGTCACCGAGGAGGTCGCGCAGGCGCTCCTCGAGCCGGCGCGCGCGCGACCGCCACGCCCCGTCGTACGGAACCACGCAGTGCTGTCCCGTCCCTGAGCGACCGATCGGCATGGCCGAAACGGTAGGGGCGACCCGCCGGGTTGACTGTCGCCTACGCGACAGTCGCCACTGGCAGGCTCTGCCACCCGCGCAGCACGCGCGTGGGCCGGCGCTGCGCCCCCGGGAGCACGTCCAGGTCGGGGAACCGGTCAAACAGCGCCTTGAGGCCGACCTCCCCCTCGAGGCGGGCGAGAGCGGCACCGAGGCAGAAGTGCCGGCCCGCCGAGAACGACAGGTGGTCGCGGGCATTGGGCCGGCGTACATCGAAGACCTGCGGCTGCTCGAACACCTCCGGGTCGCGGTTCGCGCCACCGAGGTAGGTGACGACCACGGCGCCCGTCGAGAACCGCTCACCCTCGAGCACGGTGTCTCGCGCGGCGAACCGGCCGGTCATCTGCACCGGGCCCTCCATCCGCAGCGTCTCGTCGACCACGCCGGCCCACAGCGTCGGGTCCTTCTGCACCAGCTCCAGCTGGTCGCGGTGCTCCGTGAGCAGACCGACGGCACTCCCGAGCAGGTTGACCGTCGTCTCGAACCCGGCAGCGAGCACCAGGCCCGCGGTCGCTTTCAGCTCGACCTCGTCGAGGCGGTCGCCCTCGTCCTCGATCGTCACGAGCTGGCTGAGCAGGTCGTCGCCTGGAGCGCGGCGCAGCCGATCGACGTGACCGGTCAGCCAGTCCTGGAAGTCGCGGATGGCGCCGTCGACGACGCGGAAGTCGCGGTAGCTCAGCCCGACATCCAGCGCGGGTGCGGCCAGGTGGCCGAGCCGGAGCACGCGCGCGTGGTCCTCCGGCGGGACGCCGAGGATCTGCGAGATGACGGCGACCGGCAGCCGTTCGGCGTACTGCGCCACCAGGTCGAGGCGATCCTGGCCGGCCATCTCGTCGAGCAAGCCGGTCGCGACGGCCTCCACCTGCGGGCGCAGCGCCTCGACGGCCCGGGCGGTGAAGACCTTGCTGACCAGCCGCCGGTACCTCGTGTGCTCCGGCGGCTCGACGACCAGCAGGGAGGGCGGGTCGACCGGACCGAGCGTGCGCGGGTCCCGGGACCAGCGGGCGATGCGCCGGATCGGTCCAGGCATGACGTCCTCGTCCGGCCCGGCCCGCCAGTCGTCGCTGCGCAGTACTTCGGACACCACGTCGTACGACGTCGTGACGCTGACGAGGCCGCCGCGCACGAGGCGGCCGCGCCGGCGTACTGCCTCGTAGAAGCCGAACGGATCGGTGCGGTAGCGGTCGTCACGCATGAACAGCGCGTGCAGGTCGCCCTGCCCGGCCGCGCGGGCGGCCGCCACGCGCACGACGCCGTGCTGCATCGCCCAGCGCACCGTCCGCCTCACGGTAGAACTTTTGCACACCGCCTTCGGCTGGTTTGCGGGGATTCCTCCGGCGCCAACGACGAAGCTTCGGATTGGTGACTGCGAAATTCCTCACCCGTTTGCCATGTAGCACCCGGACGGTCTCGTGCGATGTCGCCTAGGTAGCGCACTGCCGGTCGGCCGAACGGAGGAGTCGTGGGGGGAACGGAGTGGGTGCAGCAGGTGCCCTTGCGGGTGGTGCCTGAGCACATCACGCTCGGCATCGCCGACCTGGGGTTCGCGGGGCGCTACCTGCCTGCCGGTCAGGGCATCGAACCGATCGCGGGCGACTTCTACGACCTGCTTGCGCTGGGGCCGGACCTCGTCGCGATCGTCGTCGGGGACGTCGCCGGTCACGGCCCGCACGCCCTGGCCCGGATGCAGCAGCTGCGGGCCGCGGCGCGGGCCTACGCGATCGAGATGCCCGGGCCGGCCGGTGTCGTGGCGCGGCTCGACCGGTTCTGCTCCCGCCTCGATCCCGAGTCGATCGCCACGCTCTGGTACGGCGAGTACCAGCCGAGCACGGGCATCCTGACGTACGCCGGGGCCGGTCACCCGCCGCCGGTCATGGCGTTGGCGGATGGTTCGACGCGGGTGCTTCAGGCGGCGGACGCGCCGCCACTCGGGGCCGGCATTCCGACGGCGGAGGTCGTGGTCCATGCCGACGTGCTGCCGGTCGGGGCGGTGCTCGTGGCCTACAGCGACGGCCTCGTCGAGCGGCACGACGGCGACTGGGAGGTGCAGCTCGCGATGCTCCAGGAGGTCGTGGCAGCCGCCTGCCACCCGACCCGGATCCCGGATGTGTCCGCCATCGCTGCCCGGATCCTCGAGACCCTGATCCCGTCGCCAGAGGCCGCCGAGGACGATGTCTGCCTGCTCGTCGTACGCCGAGAGGTCGAGGCCCGGCGCGTCATCCAGGTGTGAGAACCGGCTCAGCTACTCGTCACCGGTTTTGTCGGACCCTCGTCGTACGTTCGGAGCATGTCCGCGATGGTCAGTTCCCTCCCTACCCTGCGAGTGCCTTCTGCCAGAACTGGTCCTCTGTCGCGGCATCGGGGTAGGCATCCCAGAACTCGGTGATCTTGCCGTCGCCGATGTGGAACACGTGAACGACTGGCCGCACGTGGTCGCGGATCGTGCCCGTCACCAGCGCCACGACATGTCCCTGCCCGTCAGACGTAATGGTGTGCACCTGAAAACCGCCTTTGCCACCGGCTACCTCGGAGACCTTGCCGAGATAGCCACACACAGCCTCCTTGCTCGTGTAGTCGCCCGAGAGCGGATGACGGCCACTGACGTGCATCACGTAGTCCTCGGACAAGAGAGCATCGATGCCACCGATGTCCATTGCGGCATACGCGTCGTACAAGGAGCGCACAGTCCCGGCGTCTTCGTGAACCATGAGCTCGACCTCCCACGCAGTCTGGCCGCAAGCGCGACCAGCGAGAGTGAGACTAGGGCCCCCACACGGGATGACGGCCGCCGAGATCAGGCCGCCGGCCACGGGGATGCCAGCCGTGATCTAGCTGCTCCTAGCCGTCCTTGTGCGCTTGCCACTTCGTCCTTCTGACTAGGCAGGCTGTTCCGCCGGACCGTAGAGAGACTTGTCGTAGATGTGCTCGAATCCGATGCGGAGCATGTTGTGCAGGGACGCGTTGTCCGGCCGGTTCTCCGTCTCTGTGTGCACGATCTGACACCCTGCTTCCGCCGCGTCGTTGATGCGTCGCGCGAACGTCGCTGCTTGAAGACCCTGACCACGGTGTGAGGGCAGCGTTGCGCCGAAGCCGCACCAGCCCAGCGTGCCGGACATGAACAACGCACCGGTCGACACGAGCTCACCCGCGTCGAACACGCCGTAGTGGCGGAAGCCGGCCACGCCGATCGTCGCCCCGAACCAAGAGCCCAACGAGCTGGGCGCCTGCCATGCCGCGGCGTTGACGTTCGCGAACGCGTCGCGGTCGTTTGAGGTCAGCTCCTGCACGTCGATGTCCGTCGCCGTCTCGACCGGCGTCGCCGTCCGCCAGACCTTTGCCTGCTTGTACTCGCGCTGGGCGAGCCCACCCGCCGTGAGGAGGTCGGTGAGATCCGCCTGCGGAACGGCGGGCGATGCCTCGACGACGAAGTCAGTCTGATCTCGGGCGCGGTACCAGGCGGTCAACGCTTCAACGTCCTGGGCAGTTGCGGCTTGAGCGACCCCGAGCGCGATCACGCGGTTGAACAACCAGTACCCGACTGCCATCAGAGACGACACTGGAGTCCCGGCCACTTCCCCGACCTCGGCGTGCAGGGGGTTGCCCGGCAGGTCACCGGTCGCCGCTACACACGCGGCCCAAGCGGTTGCCTCGTGCTGCTCGATTTCTCGCGCGATGTCTGTCAGCACGGCGTACCTCCCTCGTGGCGGCCGCCACCGCCGGAGTA
The DNA here is from genome assembly GCA_033851845.1 of Actinomycetota bacterium. Taxonomy (GTDB): domain Bacteria; phylum Actinomycetota; class Actinomycetes; order Mycobacteriales; family SCTD01; genus RYN-124. The sequence continues at coordinate 33,945 of JAWWOH010000058.1, read as the reverse complement.
TGCGCTTCGACTCGGCCGCCCGCGCACCACGCGCCGCTGCTCACGTGCGGGCGGGCCGAGCCGCCTGGTCAAGCGCAGCAGGCGTCCAAGCACCGCCGTCCAACAACGCGCCGCGTTCGCGACGCGAATTCCTGTCCGCTCGGCAGGCTCGCGAGTTGCGGGACAACCCCGGCATCTGTGCTTGGGGCCGCTGCGGCCTGTAGTCGTCTACTGGTTCAGCTCACGCCGCGCCCGATGCGTAACGGCACATAGCCGCGATCAGAACAGCCGATAACTCGCTCGGTTGACGAAGAAGCCGTGGCCGTTCTTCTTGTTCTCGCACTGCATCCCAACGCGGGAGCTCACGCACTCGAACTGGTCAAGACGCATGGCGTGGCCATAGGCCAGCGGACGAGGATGCTGGTAGTCGGAGTACCCAGCAAGCGGCTCGTCTGTGCCGCAGAAGAACGTGCCGACTCCGCTCGCCTTCACCTCGATGTCAGGGCCGAAGTCGAAGTTTGGATCACACCGGTCGCCTGCAGGTGGTGGTTCCCACGCTCGCCCCAGTACCTCGCAGATCACGGCAGACGACATCCCGCACCTGATGTTGCCGCTGGGAGACGCTATGAACGTTGGTTCCGTGACGCGTTCAACTACGGGCGTTGCGGAAGCCATAGCGGTAGCGCTTGGCGCCGGTGGCGGCGCGCCAATTGGACTGGAGGACGGAGTGGCCGAAGCCGGTTCGGTCTCCCCCCGAGACGCACGGCTGTTTGGATGCGTGCATCCAGACACGACGAGGACCGCAAGAACCGCAACCGTGAAACGCACCCCCCGACGCACAAGAGAACCCTGTCATCTGACTATGGGCAGCCGCTACGGAGGTGCGCGGCCGATTCGCGGCTAAGGCCGGCTCTGAGCTAACGGCACCTACCCCTCGATTCGGCACCGAGTCACGACTGGTTGCGTTCGGCGAGCTCCTTCAGAAACTTCGGCATGCGGCCCGCACCGAAGTCGTAGAAGCGCACCCAGCTCGGCACGATCGCGATGCGGGCCATCTGGTCGTACATCTCACGGCAGTTCTTCTCGAACTCGGCGGCCGCCTCGGCGCCCATCGACTTGCGCGCTGCAGCGACGTACTCGGGCACCAGGCCGTCGACGATCTCGATGCTCGCCCGCCCGCGCACTGACAGCGCCCGTGTCTGCGCGGGCGTATCACCCCCATCGATCGACAGCGCCACGTCAGGACGGGCCTTCAGCGCGGCGACCTTCGGCGCGGTCGTGGCAGTCGAGATTACGAACTCCGTGCCCGTCCAGAAGAAGCCGACCAGAATCACACGCGGCGTTCCGTCCCCGGCGTTGTAGGCGAGGTGGCCTGCCGACGTCGCCGCCAGCAATTCCTGCGCGCCGCTCGTGGACAGTTCGGCGGCGATGACGTTCCGTTCCATGCTGTTTCTCCCTTCCGTGGCGCGCACGCTGGCCGCGCACTGGCGACTGTGAACTGGCCGAGGGTAAATCCGTGTGTCCCGCGCGGAGAACGGCACTTACACGCGGTCCAACGGCTGGTGGGGCAACGGCGGGAGCGTGACCCGAATTGGCATGTCGGCCGCGACCTTTCCGCTCGCCACGACGACGCCCATGATCCCTGCCTTCCGAACGAGGCGGCCGTCCACGTCGATGTACGCGACGGCGGCCATCAAGCCGGAGGAGTAGTCGTTCAGCTGCTGACAGGGATTACGTAGGCCGGTCACCGCCACCACCGCCTGACCGATCGCCAAGATCGTCCCGACCGGCAGCGAGAGCAGTGGGACGCCTCTGGTGGTGATGTTCTCCCCGAGCACACCCGGCGAGACATCAAAGCCAGCCGAGATCAACTCGTCGTGCAGCTCGGCATGCATGAGATGGACCTGGCGCAGGTTCGGCTGACCCGGGTCGGCCGCAACCCGCGAGCGATGCTGGACCGTGGCCCCGGCGTGGGCGTCACCCTGAACCCCGACGCCGGCGATCAGCTCAATGGCGTCCTGCGGCTTCTTGCTGAAAGCATGCAGAGGGCTCGCGCTGACGGCGACCACCCGGGCATCGCTGGTCTGCACCTGCCGAGGGTAAGGCCGATCTGGCTAACGGCACCTATCTTCGGTGCGCCGGGCGCTTAGCGGCGCCTCCCGACGGGAGCAGCGTCAGTCGCGCACGCGATGACGCCGCGTCCACGACAACAGCACGACGGTGTAGGCAAACAGCAGCACTGCGTCAGTCACCAAGGACACTCTCGGGCCAGCCGTGAAGGTGAGCATCATCCCGACAATGAAGATGATCATGATGAAGATCACGCTGCTGTACTGAAGCCACTTCGGCGGCTCTACGTCGTACTTCGGCTTCCGACCGCTCACCTTGGACTCAACCCGGCGGTCAAGCGCCCGTAGTCCGGCACCGATGTCCATGTGACGAGCGTCCACCTGCGGCCCGACGGGCGCAAGAGGGGTTGGCGTCGCGCGTGGCGCGGCTAGTGCGGGTTTGCAGGAGCGGATAAGGCGGGTCAGCTACCGGCACTTACACCCGCTAGTACAACTCCACTTCCCACGGCTCCAACGCCGGCTCGTTCCGTGGTTCCTGACCCGTGCAGTACCGGAAGAGCCAGCATGCGGCGCGCCGCTCTGCGTACTTCTCGTTCGTTGGCTCGCCCGCTTCATCGAGCCGCAGGTTGTTGAGGAAGATCGCGAAAAGGATCTCCATCTGCGACGGCGAGTCCCGCAAATCGTCCCAGTAGTCAATGCCTTCCAACAGCGGGTGGCCGACGCTGCCGCGTGCGACCCAACCCGCGAAGCGTCGGACGGCACCGGAAAGGCCGTGGCTCGGCTGCCCGGTGGACTCCCCGAGGCTCATGACGCTGGAGGCTAGCGCCGGGCCCCGCTGAAACGGCACCTATCTTGCGTTGCACGCTCGTTCGCCGACATGCTCCGGTCATGACTCCAACCGAGGTGCTGGCGGCCCTAACCGAAGGCAAGTACGACGCAATCAACCGACATGGGGATGCGACCTTCCGGTCCCAGGTCACGTCGCAGAAGATGCGCGACGTCTGGGAGCAGGCGACGACCAGCTGGGGTGACTGCAGCGGTGTGGGTAACCAGGCGGTCGTCCTACACGACCTCCCACTGACGTTCGAGCGCGGAGAGGCGCACCTGCAGGTCGTGTACCGCGAGGACCAAATCGTGGGGTTGGTACTGAAACCAGGTGCCCCTACGGGACGCTTCGGCCAGTAGCGGCACTTACCGTCGCCGCCGTGTCGGCACAACGAGACTGGATGCGACCAGGCCGACGCCCGCGCCAAGCAGCGCTCCGATACCTGTGACGCGCCACCGCACGGGTCCCGAGAAGTAGCCGGGGTGCGTGCAGTGAATCGGGGGTGGTTCACGCCGCAGTGGACAGTCGAACGGGGGCGCCCCGAGATGACGTTGCAGCAGGTCGAATACGACGGCAGCAACGAGCGCGCAGGCGACAACGGCGCCGAGACCGATGAGGCTGCGGCGTCGCACGGCAGTCGGACGCCAACGACCGGCACGGGGTTCCCGTCAAGGCCGGTCCGCGCCATCGGCGGGAACGGCACTTAGCCGCTGACTGCCTTGATGTTGTCGACGTTGACGAAGTAGAGCCGTTCCTCGGCCTGCTCGTCGAGCCGGTACCGGAACCACCGTGGGTCTCGGAGAAGAACCTCGGCGGCGGCGGCTGTTACCGCAACATGCTCGTCCTCACGGTCCCAGACCCCACGCCAAAAACGGACGAGTCCCTCATTGCCGAGGGCTGTGAGTGTCTCGCGGACGTCCTGCTCCGGCTCAGACGAGCCGCGGACACGAAGCGACTCAACCGCCTCGGGCACCGGAATCCAGTCCTCCAGTCCGAGTTCGAGCAACACCTGGCGTACCGAAGCGGGGTCCGTCACGGGCGGAGCGTAAGAGGCCGGCGCTTGCTAACGGCGTCTACAAGCTCACTTCGAGGTACCGCTCCAGAACCTGCGAGTCGCTGTACGGACCATCTCCACCGGCGTCCCGCTGCGGCTTGTCGAAGCGCACCCAATAGCTGCGCTCGGAACCGCGCCTTGTCTCGACAAGCGAGAAGTGCTCCTCATCGCCGACACGCACGATGGTTCCGAGCGGCTCGTCGGGCCAGGGACCAGGGCCGAAGTCCGGGTCGCGACGGACCCGCACGCGGCAGCCGATCGGGAGAGGGTCGGGGAAAGCCATCCGCGAGGGTAAGGCCGGCTCTCAGCTAGCGGCACCTATCGGTGTGCTGCGCCGCCGCAAGGGCGATCAGTCTGGCTGCGAAGCGACGCGCAGCAGGCCAGCTAGGAGGAGGCCGACCGACGTCGCCCCGGCTGTCAGCAACCACCCGTCGGGTCGGCCAGCGACAAGGCCTATGGCTATCGCCACCAAGAACATGACGGCGCTGTAACCGAACGCCTGTCGCCAGCTCGTAGGCCGAAACCACAACAGTCGGCCCCAACGACGCCATCGGCTCATGGCGCGCAGTCTCGTCGCTGAGCCGGGTGCCCGCTACCCAGGTTGCAGCCCACCGGAGAAGGAGCGGCACCTATCGATCAGGTCGGCCCGGTTGCGACGGCAGTCGCAGCACGGTCAAGCGCGGCCCGAAATTCCTCCAACGGGTATGTCCAGGCTGGACCCTCCTGCTGGCTGAACAGCGTGACCATCAGTGTGCCGTGGGCCTCGAACACCTCCGCTGGAATCTCGACAGTGTCGCCCGTCGGAACATGCAACTCAGCGACGCGACCGTCTCGATTTGGCGGATATGCCAAGAACACGTCGAAGGACGTAGCCAGGATCATCGCGGATCATCGTGTCGTTGGCACCGGATCTGCAGCTGAATCCTCCCGACCACCAGACGATCAAGAACGGCACATAGCCCACGTGGCTGTTGCCTCGATCGCGGCCTGCCAGTTATTCGGAATCGGGCGGCGTCAGAGTGTCCAGAGCCGGCATCAGGGCGTCGTCAACGTCGTTTACCCATAGAGCCAGCAGGTCGCCAGTCGTGAGGCCCTTGTTCGTGTGTCCGACGTCCCGTCTGATGGTCAAGAGCACCTTCTCGAAGCCGAACATCAGCAGCGCGGGGTCTGTACCTGCTCGGGTCATTCCCCGCCGGTAGTGCGACCAGGCAGCAACAACATCATCCGAACCCCACGAGATGAGTTCCGGTGTCAACCTCGCTAGCTTTGCAGTCGCTGTGGCGATGGCCGCCTCGCTCTCGTCATCCGACCGTTCCTCACCCAACCCGAAGATGTCGAACCAGCTCCCGACGAGATCCGTGTATACAGCGATCTTCCGCGCACGGATGTCCTGCTCGACTGTCTCTTGGCGCTCATGTCGTCGCTGCAACACAATCGTCAGTAGCGACAGCAGGCCCGTCGCTACGGCGGCGACGATTGCCGCTGCCACCGTCGCCGAGACTCCGTTGAACATGTATTGAAGAAGGCGTCGAAGTCCGGCCCCCAAATCGACCACGAGCGCGGCCAATAGAAGCAGGCTTCCTAGGAACCGCACGGAGGTGGCAAGTCTGCTCCTCATGCTGGCACGGTAAGGGGTCGCGGACTCATCGGCCCGCACCGACGCATGAGCCCTCTCGGCGCACTCCTGCACTCAGGCGTCTAGCGACGAGTGCTCCGAGAACGGCTTACTCTCCATCGCCGTCTATCGCCACGATGGCTTCGCGGCACAGAGAACGCACTTGCTGCCAGACCGGATGCGCTCGGAGCCCCGACGGCTCCCAGAAGTCGCCCTTGTCGGGGCCGCTCCACTCCTTCAGCAATGCGTCGACTTTGTTTAGCTTGCTATGCACCACGGGCGGCAGCGCCAGGCCATCACGCTGCATCCGCACGGCCACGTCGTGTGCGTGGTCGAGGTCGTGTGCGATTTCGTCGACAACCAGCTCAGACTCGTCGCGAACCCCTAGCGGCGCGAAGATCCTCAGGAGGTACGCCACCTGCTCCTCGGCGTCCCATGCGCCCGACTCAAGCCCGTCGCGGACCTGGCGACGCTCCATCTCTCGGAGCTCGTCACGGTCGGCGCTCGCCTCCACGAACCGAGGGTAAGGCCGGATAGCTCCGCTGTGGACAACTCGTACCCGCGGGAACGAGGAGCGACGAGAAGGCCGGCTACGTCACTGTGGACGACTCGTTTCCGCGGAAGCGTGTAGGGCCGTCGGTCCGCAGGCTCACGCTGCGCACTGAGTTCACAGCAAATTGCGGCCGCTGGCGGCGAAGGCCTTCTCGATCGCGTCGGCGTCGGAGGCTGTCATCCGGCGCATCTCGTCGCCGTTACGCAGCCAGACCTCTGCGGCATCCCAGCGTTCCGAGGCGAGTGCACGTACGACGACTTTGCCGGTCGGAGTCCGGGGTGGATCGGCGACGACACGCAGGAACCGTGGCACCCATGGCGGCGAGCAATCCGGCTGGTCGTGCAGCCACTGCAGAAACGCCGACGGATCGAAGTCATCGGTCGGCACGACGGCGGCCATCACCTGGTCCCCCGCCACCGGATCCGGGACGGCGTAGACCACCGCCTCCACGACGTGCGGGTGACGCGCGAGCAGGCGGTCAACCGGAGCGGCCGGGAAGTTCTCGCCTCCGACGCGCAATCGGTCCAGTGAGCGGCCGGCGAAGTAGAGGAACCCGGCTGCATCGCGGTATCCGAGGTCGCCGCTCCAGTAGCGGCCCTCGCGGGCGCGAGTCGCCGTGTCCTCCTCGGCATCCCAGTACCCCTCGAACCCACCGACGCCGTCCATGTTGACGAGCTCGCCGACGGCCTCGTCCGCGTTGGTCAGCCGGCCCCGCTCGTCGAAGGAAGCGGCCGGGCACTCCTCCCCCGTCGCCGGGTTGAGCACCCGGACGTCGCCGACGCCGACGCCGAGTGCCCCGGCCGGCGTCTCGGGGGTCTTGGTGATGCTGATGCCGCCCTCGGTCGAGCCGAAGCCGTCGATCACCCGGCAGCCGAACCGCGTCGCGAACCGCTCGAGGTCAGCCGGCGCACCCTCGTTGCCGAAGACGCGCAGCAACGGGTTGTCGGCGTCGTCAGGCTGCTCAGGCTGGGCCAGCACGTACGAGAGCGGCGTACCGACGTAGTTCGCGTACGTCGCGCCGTACCGGCGAACGTCGGGAAGGAACTGCGACGCGGAGAACTTGCGTCGCAGAGCGATTGTCGCGCCCACGGCAAGGCTCGGCGCCCAGCCGGCGATGACGGCGTTGGAGTGGAAGAGCGGCATGCTCACGTAGGTCACGTCGGCGGCGGTGAGCTCGACCCGCTGGACCATGCCGTAGCCGTACGTCGCGATCTTGCCCTGCGAGCAGCGGACCGCCTTCGGCTGACCGGTGGTGCCGCTCGTGAAGATGAGCAGGTAGAGGTCGTCGACGGTCGCCTCGTCGGGTTGCAACGGTGCAGGCTCGTACGACGTCGCCTCGGTGTCGACGACTGGTACGTCGAGGTCAAGTCCCTCGAGCAGGGCTTTGCGGGCGGCGTCGGTGATCACGAGCCCGCATGCCGTCGACCGAATGTCGGCGGCCATGTCGTCGCCACGACGGGTGGAGTTGAGTCCGACCAGGACGAAACGGCCGAGCGCGGCCGCGGCGAGCCAGAAGCTGTACTCCGGGACGTTCTCGAGCAGTACGCCGACGTGGGGAGGACCGTCGCCGCGCTGCTCGGCGAACCACGCGGCGCGGGCGCAGGCTTCGGCCGTGTGCTCCGCCCAGGACCAGGTGCGGTCCTCGAAGCGAAGCCCCGGCCGCGGGTCGTCGGCCCGCGCGTGCACGAGCGCCGACACGGTCGTGAACCAGCCGGGGTTGCTCAGGCCGACGCTCCGGCGGCCTCGGTGAGCACCTTCGTCGCCCAGCCGTAGTCGGGCTTGCCGCTCGGCGAGCGCTGCATCGTCTCGACGACGTGCACGAAACGCGGCACCTTGTAGCGCGCGATCCGCGCGGCCAGGTGCTCCTCGATGTCTGCCTGCGAGGGCGCCTCCTCGCCGTCGACGACCTGCAGCACGGCTGCGACGCGCTGACCCCACCGGTCGTCGGGGATGCCGGCGACCACGGCGTCGAGAACGGCGGGGTGCGACTTCAGCGCGCCCTCGACCTCCTCGGGGTAGATCTTCTCGCCGCCCGAGTTGATGCATATCGAGCCGCGGCCGAGGAAGCGCATCGTGCCGTCGGCCTCGACCATCGCCATGTCGCCGGGCAGCACCCAGCGCTCGCCCTCGATCTCGACGAAGGTCTTCGCCGTCTTCTCCGCGTCACCCCAGTAACCGAGCGGGATGTGCCCCCGCTGCGCCACTCGGCCGACCGTGCCCGAGCCCGGCACGACCGGCTTGAAGTGCTCGTCGAAGACCGTCGTACGCGCGTTGACGGTGAAACGCAGCCCGTCGCTCGCCTTGCTGCCCGGCGGCGCCGAGCCGTTGTAGCCGGTCTCGGTCGAGCCGAAGCTGTCGTTGATGTAGACGTTGGGCAGCTTCTCGTTGATCTTGTCGCGCACCGGTTGCGACAGCAGGGCGCCGGCCGACGCGAGGGCAAGTAGTGACGACGTGTCGTAGTCGCGCTCCTCCAGTGCCTGGATCAACGGGATCGCCATCGCGTCGCCGACAATGGTGATGGTGTTGCACCGCTCCTGCTCGATCAGTCGCAGCGCACCGTCCCCGGCGTACTTGCGGATGAGGCAGACCTTGCCGCCCCCGAGGAAGTTGATGAAGCTTCCCAGCTCGGCGGCGCCGTGCATCAGCGGCGGCGCGGGGAACGACACCATCGGGGTGTTCGCGAGGGCGCGCGGACCGGCGTCCTCGGGCCGGGCCAGCGGCTCCCCGGCGGGGTAGCCGCCGCCCATGCCGGCGAAGAACAGGTCCTCCTGCCGCCACATGACGCCCTTGGGCATCCCGGTCGTGCCGCCGGTGTAGATGATGAACAGGTCGTCCGCCGACCGCTCCGGGACACCCTCGCGGTCGCCGGCCTGAGCGGCGAGCGCGTCCTCGAAGGGGACGGCGCCAGGTGGGAGCTCGACGCCATCTGTCGGTCCGACGACGACCAGCTCACGCATGGTCGGAACACGGCCCACGACCTGGTGCACCCGGTCGGCGAACTCGCTGTCGAAGACGACACCGGCCAGCTGCGCGTCGTTGTAGAGGTAGAGCAGCTCCTCCTCGACGTACCGGAAGTTCACGTTGATCGGCACGGCGCGGATCTTGAACAGCGCGATCATCGTCTCGAGGTACTCGGTGCCGTTCATCATGTGGCAGCCGACGTGGTCGCCGGCGCCGATGCCGACGGACTGGAAGTGGTGGGCCAGCCGGTTGGCGCGCTCGTCGAGCTCGCGGAACGTCAGTCGCCGTCCTTCGGCGTACAACGCCGGCCGATCGGGGACGGCGTCGACGACGCCCTCGAACAGGTCCGCCATGTTGAAGTGCATGTCAGTGCTTGAACCCTGACCCGGCGATGGCGCCGCCGTCGACAGCGAGCTCGGCGCCGGTGACGTACGACGCCGCGTCGCTCGCCAGCCACGCGACGGCCTCGGCGACCTCCTCCGGCGTGCCGGTGCGCTTGAGCGGCACCTGCTTCCCGACCGATGCGACGTGCTCGTCCTTGGGCGCGAAGGCGCGGACCATCGGGGTGTCGATGCCACCGGGGTGCACGCTGTTGACGCGGATTCCGTCGACGGCGAGCTCCATCGCCGCGCACTTCGTCATCCCTCGTACGGCGAACTTGCTGGCGCCGTAGGCGATGACGTACTTGTTGCCGCCGAAGCCCTCGACGCTCGACAGGTTGACGATCGCACCGCCGCCGGCCCGCTTGATCGCGGGAGCCGCTTCGCGGATCCCGAGGAAGACGCCCACGACGTTGACGTCCTGCACCTTGCGGAACTCCGCCTCTGTCGTGTCGGCGATGCCCTTGATCAGCAGGATGCCAGCGTTGTTGACGAGGATGTCGAGCTTGCCGAACCGCGACTCGGTCTCGGTGACCGCCGCCTGCCAGGACGCCTCGTCGGTGACGTCGAGCGTCACCGCGTGCGCGTCGTCACCGATGGCTGCCGCCGTCTCCTTGACCTCCGGCAGCACGTCGCCGATGACGACCTTCGCCCCCTCGGCCACGAACAGCCGCGCGGTGGCCGCACCCATTCCCCTGGCCCCGCCGCTGATCAGCGCGACCTTCCCCTCGAGCCGACCGGTCACTTTGGCTTGTCCTTTCCGACGACCCACATGGCAAAGAACTGCGAGCCGCCGCCGTACGCATGGCCAAGGGCCTTGCGCGCGTTGTCGACCTGGTGCTCCCCGGCGGTGCCACGCACCTGGTTGGCGACCTCGAGGAAGCGGATCATCCCGGAGGCGCCGATCGGGTTCGACGAGAGCACGCCGCCCGACATGTTGATGGGCAGGTCGCCGTCGAGGGCCGTCGTGCCGTCGTGCACCATCTTCCAGCCGGTGCCCTCCTCGGCGAAGCCGAGGTTCTCCAGCCACATCGGCTCGAACCAGCTGAACGGCACGTAGATCTCGGCGCAGTCGATCTCGGTGAACGGGTCGGTGATGCCGGCTTCGGCGTACACCGCCTTCGCGCAGTCACGGCCGGCGTGCGGGTTGACCCTGTCACGGCCGGCGCCCATCGTCGGCTCGGACCGCACGGCCGTTCCGTGGATCCAGGCCACCGGCCGGCTGCTCGCGTCGGCCGCCTTCTCGCTCCCGATCACCATCGCCGCCGCACCATCGGACGACGGGCACGTCTCGGCGTACCGGATCGGGTCCCAGAGCAGCGGCGACTCGACAATCTGCTCCATCGAGATGTCCGGCTGGTGCAAGTGCGCATAAGGGTTCTTCAGCGCGTTGAGCCGGTCCTTGAGCACGACCCGGAACCCGGTGTCGAGCGGAGCGTCGGCCTTGCGGATGTAGCCGCGGATGATGGGGGCGAAGTAGCCGCCGGCTCCCGCGACGAGCGGCTGCGAGAACGGGATCTTGATGGAGAGCGCCCACATCGCGTTGCTCTCGGACTGCTTCTCGAAGGCGACAGTCAGAACCCGTTCGTGGACCCCGGCCTGCACCAAGTGGGTCGCGACGATGGAGGTTGATCCTCCGACGGAGCCCGCAGTGTGCACGCGGATCATGGGCTTGCCGATCGCCCCGAGCGCCTCCGCGAGGTAGAGCTCCGGCATCATCACGCCCTCGAACATGTCGGGCGCCTTGCCGATCACGACCGCATCGATGTCGGCGTAGGTGAGCCCGGCGTCCTCGAGGGCACGATCGGCCGCCTCCCGGACGAGCCCCGCGATGGAGACGTCCTCGCGCTTCGCGACGTGCTTGGTCTGCCCGGTCCCGAGGACCGCCGCCAGTTGCCCGCTCATGAGTCTGTCTCCAGTACGGCGACGAGGTTCTGCTGCAGAGCCGGGCCGCTGGTCGCATGGGCGACGGCGCGCTGCCCGTCACCGGCCGACAGCCGGCGGGCCGCCTCCCCGATGCGGACCAGCCCGGCCACCATCACCGGGTTGGACGCGAGTGCACCGCCGGAGGGGTTCATCGACGTGCTGCCCTCGTCGAGCCCGAGCGCCTCGGCCACGATCAGCTCCTGGTGAGAGAACGGCGCGTGGATCTCGGCGAGGTCGGCGCGACCGTCGACGCCTGCCTTCTCCCCGGCGAGGCGGGTGCTCTCCGACGTCGCCAGGTTGCGAGCCCCGAGGGACTGGACGTCGATGCGGTGGTCGATGCCGCGGATCCATGCCGGTCGCTCGCACAGCTCGCGCGCCTTGTCCCCCGCCGCGAGCACGACGACAGCGGCGCCGTCCGCGATCGTCGGGCAGTCGTGGAGCCGCAGCGGATCGGCGTAGAGCGGCTCGTCGAGCAGGGCTGCCTCGTCGACCTCACCGGAGAGCTGGGCGTGCGGGTTGCCGACGGCATTGCGGCGGCTGCGTGCAACGACGCGGGCCAGGTCCTTCTCGTCGTGACCTGCCTCGAGGAAGGCCCGCGCCTGCAGAGCGGCGAGACTGACGGAGTCGGGCCAGAGCGGGCCGGCGACGTAGGGGTCCAGCTGCCGGGACAGCACCCGGCCGACGTCGCCGGGTGAGCTCTTACCGAACGCGTAGACCAGCGCGGTGTCGATGTCGCCGTGTTGCAGGCGCACCCAGGCCTCGTAGAGCGCCCAGGCACCGTCCATCTCGACGTGCGACTCCTGGATCGGCGGCCACGGGCCTACCGCATCCAGCGCCTGCACGAACGCGAAGGCCTGTCCCGCGAGGTAGTCGCTGCTGCCGGAGCAGGTGAAGCCCATGTCGTGCGTCGTCAGGCCGGTCGGCGCCATCGCCTCGCGAAGTACCGGCATGAGGATCTCGACCTCGTTGCGCGTCTGATCGCGCCGGGTCGCGCTCTGCGCGTACGAGATCACCGCCACGTCGCGCATCAGATGAACTCCCTGTAGCTCTCGTAGTCGGCGTCCGGCTCATCGATCGGCTCGACGTAGTCGATGTTGGCGAAGGTGAAGTCCCACTGGTCCTTCGGGACCCAGTGCGCCTTGACCCGCATGCCCATCCGCACCTCGTCGACGGGGATGCCCTGCACCAGAACCATCGACGTCGTGTCGGAGCCGTCGAAGCGCACCTCGCCGGACACGTAAGGCAGCTCGATGACCCGGTTTGCGAAGTTGACGTTGACGACGGCGAATGTCACCAGCGTGCCGGTGTCGGCGACCTGCACCTCCTCGGCGAACTCCACGCCGCACATCGGGCAGCTTCCGCGCGGCGGTACGTAGACCTTCGAGCAGCCCGGGCAGCGCCGGCCGACGATCCGGCCCTCCTTCATGGCGCGCAGGAACTGCGACGGCGCCGTGCCCGGTGTGTACGTGTAGTCGAGCCGGATCGGCGTGACGATGCCGGTGATCGGGCCGCCGGTGTCAGTGGTCGTCTCGGTCATGACGCCGGCTCGAAGCACTGGATGTCGTTGATGAAGCCCACCGTCTCGTCGGCCCACCGGATCCGTACCCGCATCCCCGTGCGGATCGACTCCCGCGGCGCATCGAGCGCGTGCAGCAGACCGGTGTCGGCACCGTCGAGCTGCACGAGCGCCCACGCGAACGGCTGCTCGAACGGCTGCCCGGGGCGCGGCTTGGGGTTCCACGACCAGCTGGTCACGACGCCCTCGTCCGCCACCGGCACCAACGCGTCGGCCTGCGTCGCTGCGGCAGTGACGGCGTCGTACTCCATCGGCGGTACGACGACACGTCCGTCGCTGGCCTTCGCGCCGAGAACCTTGCGGTCGCGCAGGCCGGTGAGGAAGGCGCCGACGACGGGGCCGGTGGAACGGGTGTACGGGAACTCCATGAAGTGCGGCGCGCTCAGCACCTTGGTGTCCGCCATCAGACCAGCTGCGACGTGCGGCCGGCCCAGTACGGGTCGCGCAGCTGCCGCTTGAGCAGCTTGCCCGTCTCCGTGCGGGGGAAGTCGTCGAGGAAGTCGATCGAGCGAGGCACCTTGTACTTCGCGAGGTGCTCGGCGCAGAAGGCGATGAGCTCCTGCTCGAGCTCCGGCCCGGTCTCGACCCCCTCTGCGGGCTGGACGGTCGCCTTGATCTCCTCGCCGGTGTCCTCGTTCGGGATGCCGAACACCGCGGCGTCGTTCACCTTCGGGTGCTGCAGCAGCACCGACTCGGTCTCCGCCGGGTAGATGTTGACGCCGCCGGCGATGATCATGTCGATCTTGCGGTCGCGCAGGAACAGGAAGCCGTCCTCGTCCATCTCGCCGGCGTCGCCGACGGTGAAGAAGCCCTGGTCGTTCCAGCTCTTCTTCGTCTTTTCGGGATCGCCGTGGTACTCGAAGGTCCGGTCGCCCATCTTCATCCAGACGGTGCCGATCTGACCCGGCGGCAGCTCGTTGCCGTCGTCGTCGAGGATCTTCACCTCGCTGCCCGGCCAGACACTGCCGACCGTTCCCGGCTTGCGCTCCCAGTCGGCCGGGGTCGCGGTGGTGCCACCGCCCTCAGTCGCAGCGTAGTACTCCCAGATGACCGGCCCCCACCAGTCAAGCATCTTGCGCTTCGTCGGGATGGGGCACGGCGCCGCGGAGTGGATCATGCAGCGCAGCGACGACACGTCGTACTTGGCCCGTTCCTCCTCCGGCAGCTGCAGCAGGCGGTGGAACATCGTCGGGACCATGTGGCTGGTCGTGACCTTGTAGCGGTCGATCCGCTCGAGCGTCCCCTCGGGCGTCCACTTGTCCATGAGGACGACCTTGTGGCCGGAGTGGATCGCCGCCTGGGTGAACTGCGCGACGGCGGTGTGGTAGAGCGGCGCGACGGTGATGTGCACGTTGTCGGCGTGGTTCTCGATACCGAACAGCATGTGCAGGAAGGTGCCCATCTCGGCCATCGTGTCTGGGTCGATCGGCGGCAGCGGCCGCTTGACGCCCTTGGGCTTGCCGGTCGTGCCGGACGTGTAGTTCATGAGACCGCCGGCCTTGCGGTCCTCCGGCAGCGTCGTCGGTTGGCCGGCCTTCAGCTCGGCGTACGGCCGGAAGCCCTCGACGTCGCCTACCGTGAAGCGGGCCTCCTTCGGCAGCGAGATCTCGCTCGCCGCCCGCACCGCCTCGGCACCGAACCGCTCATGGGTGATGAACGCCTTGGCCTCGGAGTCCTCGAGGACGTAGGCGATCTCGGGCCCGACGAAGTGGTAGTTGATCGGTACGACGTACATGCCGGCCTGCTGTACGGCGAGCAGGATCTCGAGGTACGGCGCGCCGTTGGGCAGGTGCATCGCGACGACGTCGCCGTGGCCCACACCGAGCGCACGCAGGCCGTGTACGACCTGGTTGCACGCGGTCAGCAGGTCACCGGCCTTGTGCTCGGTGTGGTCAGGCTCGACCACGGCGATCTTGTCGGGGTCGCCGGCGGCGATCCGCCAGAAGCCGAGCTCGGTCACGCGTCGCTCCTCGGTGCGTATCGGACGGGGATCTCCTTGATGCCGTTGATGAACATCGAGCGCAAGGTGCGCGGCTCACCGATCGGCGCGATGTCGGGCATCCGGTTCGCGATGGTGTCGAACATGATCCGGACCTCGGCCCGGGCGAGGTTGGCGCCCAGGCAGAAGTGCGGCCCACCGCCACCGAACGCGACGTGGTCGTTGTCCTTGCGGGTGACGTCGAAGCGGTCCGGGTCGTCCAGCGCGGTGACGTCGCGGTTGGCGGCGGAGTAGTAGATCGCGACCCGGTCGCCCTTGCGGATCTGCTGGCCGTCGAGCACGTAGTCCGACAGCGCAGTGCGCTGGAACTGCATGACCGGCGTGGCCCACCGGATGATCTCCTCGACCGCGGTCTCCAGCGGCCGCTCCTTCTTGAACAGCTCCCACTGGTCGGGGTGGTCGAAGAACGCCTGCATGCCGTGCGAGATGGCGTTGCGCGTTGTCTCGTTGCCCGCGACGGTGAGCAGCAGGAAGAAGACGTCGAACTGCTCCTGGGTGAGCGCGCCACCCTCCACCTCGGCCTGCAGCAGCTTGGTGGCGATGTCGTCCGCGGGACACTCGCGCCGAGCGGCCGCGATGCCGTCGGCGTACATGTACATCTCCATCGACGCGAGGTGGGCGTCGTCCGGGGTGGTGCGGAACTCCGGGTCGTCAAAGCCGATCAACCGGTTCGACAGGTCGAAGATCTTGACGCGGTCCTCGGCCGGGACGCCGATGAGCTCGCAGATGGCAAGCAGGGGCAGCTCGGCGGCGACGTCCTTGACGAAGTCGCCTTCGCCCTTCGCCAGCGCCCGGTCGATGATGTCATCGGCGAACTCCTGCAGCCGACCCTCGAGGTTGCGGATCGTCCGCGGTGTGAACGCCCGCTGCACGATGTTGCGGTACGAGCTGTGCTCCGGCGGATCCATGTTCAGCATGAGCATCCGCGTCATCTGCAGCGCCTGCTCCTCGTCCTGCTGCGGACCGGTGTGCAGGAGCGCTCCGCGCTCGTACGACGAGAAGACCTCGGGCAGCCGTGACACCTCCTGCACGTCCTGGTGCCGCGTGACGACCCAGAAGCCGTCGCCCCAGCTGCCCTCCTGCTCGTGCCAGAACACCGGGGCCTTCTCGCGCATGGCGGCGAACTGCTCGAGCGGAAGACCGTCGGCGAAGGTCTCCGGGTCGATCAGGTCGATGTCGACCGGGCAGCGGGGCTTGCCGTCGGCGGGTGCGGTCATGCGGATCTCCTGAGCTGGAAGCGGGGGGTCAGACCTGGGCGGGCGCGAGGCGTGGCAGCCCCGAGACCGTGCGCTCGTAGTCGTCGCGGAGCTGGGCGATGACCTCGGCGACCGTGCGGACCTCCGTGAACGACCCGACGAGCTGACCGATCGGAGTGCCCATCAGCTCCTCCTTGCCGGCCCGGCGGATGCGGTCCTGTGCCTCTGCGCACAGCATGTACTGCAGCGGCATGCCAAGCGGGTCCGGGTTGGCCGGGTCGTCCCACGCCTCGGTCCAGGCGGTGCGGAGCTGGCGCGCAGGCTTGCCCGTGTAGGCCCGGGACCGAACGGCGTCACTCGAGCTGGCCGCGTGGAACTTCCGGTACATCGCCTCGGGCTGCGCGCACTCCACGGTGTTGAGCCACATCGAGCCGGTCCAGACGCCCTGCGCGCCGAGGGCCAGCGCAGCGGCCACCTGGCGGCCGCTGCCGATGCCGCCGGCCGCCAGCACCGGCCGGTCGCCGACGGCATCGACGACCTCGGGCACCAGCACCATGGTCGCCACATCACCGCTGTGGCCGCCGGCCTCGGTGCCCTGCGCCACGATGATGTCCACGTCGTTCGCGACCTGCTTGAGCGCGTGCTCCTTGCGGCCGACGAGCGCAGCGACCTTCACCCCGGCCTCGTGCGCCTGATCGACGACATCCTTCGGCGGCGGGCCGAGCGCATTGACGATGATCTTCACGTCCGGTCGGGCGAGCGAGATCTCCACTTGCTGGCGCGCCTCGGTGTCGTTCCAGCTCAGCAGGTCGCGTTGGTGCTGCGCCCCGTCGGGCAGCTTCGGTACGCCGTACTGATCCAGCACGCGCTCGACGAAGTCCTTGTGCTCCTGCGGGATCATCTTCTCGAGCATCTCGTGCATCTCGCCGACCTCCATGCCGGCGACCGCCTCGGTCTTCGCGGGCATGACGACGTCGACGCCGTATGGGCGCCCGCCGATTCCCCTCTCGACGTACTCGATGGCCTCCGCGAGCTCGGTCGGCGTGAACCGCACGGCGCCGAGCACGCCCATGCCACCTGCCTTGCAGACCTCGATGACGACGTCGGGCATGTAGCTGAAGGCGAACAGCCCGATCTCGATGCCGAACTCGTCGGACAGCGGAGTGCGCACGGGTGCTCCTTCTATCGATCGGTGGACAGGACGAGGCCGCTGGTGGGTACGCCGGTGCCTGCGGTGACGAGGACGTTCTCCACGTCGGGGACCTGGTTGACCGAGGTCCCGCGCACCTGGCGGACGGCCTCGGCGATGCCGTTCATGCCGTGCAGGTAGGCCTCGCCGAGCTGGCCGCCGTGCGTGTTGAGGGGCAGCCGCCCGCCGAGCTCGATCTCGCCGTCGGCGATGAAGTCCTTGGCCTCCCCGCGGCCGCAGAAGCCGAACTCCTCGAGCTGCTGCAGCACGAACGGCGTGAAGTGGTCGTAGATGACAGCCGTCTGCACGTCCTGCGGACCGACGCCGGACTGCGCCCACAGCTGCTGGGCGACCAGGCCCATCTCCGGCAGCCCGCCGATGTCGTCGCGGTAGTAGCTGACCATCGACTCCTGCCCCTTGGCCGCCCCCTGCGCTGCGCCGGCAACGACGGCCGGGGGGTGCGGCAGGTCGCGAGCGCGCTCTGTGGTCGTGACGACGAGCGCCTGGCCGCCATCGGTCTCCTGGCAGCAGTCGAGCAGGTGCAGCGGGTCGACGATCCAGCGCGACGCCTGGTGCTCCTCGAGGGTGATCGGCTTGCCGTAGAACCACGCCTTCGGGTTGGTGGCTGCGTGCTTGCGGTCGGCGACGCTGACGCGGCCGAAGTCCTCGCTCGTCGCGCCGTACTCGTGCATGTAGCGCCGGGCGAACATCGCGACCCAGCTGGCGGGGGTCATCAGGCCGAAGCTGCTGACCCAGCTCATCGCGATGCCTTCGGCCGTCGGCTCGGTGCGCGCGGCGCCGGCTCCGAACCGGTGCCCGCTGCGCTCGTTGAAAGCGCGGTAGCAGACGACGACGTCGGCGACACCCGACGAGACGGCGAGCGCTGCCTGCTGCACGGTCGCGCACGCAGCGCCGCCGCCGTACCCGATCTTGGAGAAGAACGTCAGGTCGCCGATGCCCGTCGTCTTCGCCACGTTGATCTCGGAGTTGGTCTCCATCGTGAACGTCGTGAGCCCGTCGACGTCACTCGGCTGCAGCCCGGCATCCGCGACCGCGTCGCGCACCGCTTCGGCGGCGAGCTGCAGCTCCGAGCGGCCGCTGTTCTTGGAGAACTCCGTCGCGCCGATGCCGACGATCGCGGTCTCGCGCGCGAAGCCGCGGGCCATCAGGCCGGCCCTGGCAGCAGCACTGTGACCGTGCCGGTGACGTGGTCGCCGAGCGAGTTGGCGCCACGAACAGCGACGGTGACCAGCGGGCCCTCGTCTGTCTGCTCCACCTCGGCCACGCTGCCGGTCATCGTCATCGTGTCGCCGGCGTAGTTGGGCACGCCGAGCCGGATCTTCGCGCGCTTCACGACCGCCTCGGGTCCGGTCCAGTCGGTGACGAACCGGATGCAGTAGCCGTTGCTTGTCAGGATGTTCGTGAAGATGGTCTTGGACCCGCGCTCCTGCGCGGCGGCGATGTCGTGGTGCACGTCCTGGTAGTCGCGCGTCGCGATCGCGGTGGAGACGATGTTGCGGACGCTCGCCTCGAGCACCAGCTGCGGGAGCTCGTCCCCAACAGCGGGGGTGCCCGTGGCCCGCTCGGTGGTCGCGGTCACGACGCGATCCGGAAGACGGGCAGGACCCGGTTTGCGCCGGGGACCTTCTCGAGGGCGACCCGTACGGCGACGCCGACCTCGACCCGCGCGGCGTCCTCCCCCGGTGCCAGCTCGCTGACGATTCGCACGCCCTCGGCGAGCTCGACGAGCAGCACCGTGTGGGGCAGCTCGACGCCCGGCAGCGGTGGGTAGTGGTGCGTCACGTGGCTGTAGACGGTCCCCGTCCCGGCAGCCACGACGTAGCCCTGGTCGGTGCTGCCGCAGCGGTCGCACATCGGCTGGGGCGGATGACGCAGGACTGCGCAGCCGTCGCAGCGCTGGATGCGCAGCTCGCCCGCGTCGACGCCCTCCCAGAAGTAGGCGTTGTCCCGGCCGACGGCGACGGCGGCGCGCGTGCCGATGGCCGGTGGTTTGGCCGGGGGCTTGAATTTCAGCAGCCGCATCCGGCCGACGCCGACGACCTCTCCGTCGTCGGTCGTGTACTCGTGCTTCACGGTCGTGAAGACACCGACGCCGAGCGCGGTCTTCTTCTCCGCCGACAGGTCCTCGGCCATCGACCGCACGCTGACGCGCTCGCCGTGCCGCAGCTCGCGGAGGTACTCGTGCTCGTAGTTGACCGCGACGACCGAGGTGTAGCCGGCCTCGTCGAGCCGTCGCATCACCTCGTCGTTGGACCCGGGCGCACCGCCGCGCGGGGCATCCATCGTCCAGGTCTGGAGCATCCCCGGGGGCGCGATGAGGTGGCCCCGGCGGCTCGCGGCGGCCCACTCCTCATCGAGGTACGCCGGGTTCGTGTCGCCGAGCGCCTGGCACCAGTGATGCACCATCGGCAGGTTCACCGGGTCGCGTCCCACGCGGATCTCACCCGGCGGGCCACCGACGAAGGAGGCAGCCTCGGCGAGCAGCGAGGCGCTCTCCGAGCGCGGCTCGTCGACGGTCGTCATCGTGCAAAGCAGACATCCCCGGCTGCTCCCCTGTCAAGAACCTGTTCTAGTTCTGGCACGCGGGGGATCCTTGTCACACGACTAGAACACGTACTAATTTGGGTGCTTCCGGCGCGCCTGCCCGCGCCCAGGTGAGGAGGCTCCCCCATGCCCGAGGCGGTCATCGTCGAGGCGACCCGGACACCCATCGGGAAGCGCAACGGCCACCTGGCCGGACTGCACGCGACGAAGCTGCTCGGTGCCGCGCAGGTCGAGGTCGTGAAGCGGGCCGGGATCGACCCGAGCGACGTGGAGCAGGCCATCGGCGGCTGCGTGACGCAGGCCGGCGAGCAGGGCTCCAGCGTCACCCGGAACGCCTGGCTCGCGGCCGGGCTGCCGTACACGACCGGGACGACGACGGTCGACTGCCAATGCGGCTCGGCGCTGCAGGCCAACCACCTCATCGAGGGCCTGATCGCCACCGGCTCCATCGACGTGGGCATTGCCTGCGGCGTGGAGGCCATGAGCCGGGTGCCGCTCGGCGCCAACGTCATGAACGGCCCCGGCAGCAGCCGCCCCGACGACTGGGACATCGACCTGCCGAACCAGTTCGAGGCAGCCGAGCGCATCGCCAAGAACCGCGGCATCACGCGCGAGGACATCGACGGCCTCGGCTTCCGGTCGCAGCAGAACGCTGCGCGCGCGTGGGCCGAGGGCCGGTTCGACCGCGAGGTCTTCTCGATGGAGGCGCCGGTCCTCGGCGAGGACGGCCAGCCGACCGGTGAGACGCGGATCGTCGATCGTGACCAGGGGCTGCGCGAGACGACGCTGGAGAAGCTCGCCACCCTGAAGGCCGTGCTCCCGGACGGCATCCACACGGCGGGCACCAGCAGCCAGATCTCCGACGGGGCGGCCGCGGTCATGTGGATGAGCCGCGAGCGCGCCTCCGCCGCCGGCCTGCGCCCGCGGGCCCGCATCGTCGCGCGCGTGCTCGTCGGGTCGGACCCGTACTACCACCTCGACGGTCCGGTCGACGCCACCGCGGCGGTGCTGAAGAAGGCCGGCATGACGGTGGACGACATCGACCTGTTCGAGGTCAACGAGGCCTTCGCCTCGGTCGTCCTGTCGATGCAGCAGGTGCACGGGATCGATCCGGACAAGATCAACGTCAACGGCGGCGCGATCGCACTCGGTCACCCGGTGGGGTCCACGGGCAGCCGGCTCATCACGACGGCCCTGCACGAGCTCGAGCGCACCGACAAGCAGTTCGCGCTCATCACCATGTGCGCCGGCGGCGCCCTCGCCCCCGCAACGATCCTCGAGCGCCTCTGACCTTCACCCCACCGTTGAGTGGTGGCTCGCGCCCCACTTCACCCCGCTCGGACGGGGCGTACGCCACCACTCAACGAGGTGGTCAGTCCCAGCCGTCGAAGTACTGCGGGTGCGGGCCGATCGCCATCGCCTCGAGCAGCCCGTAGCCGACCGCACCGTCGAAGCCGAACCGCGCCACGTTGTCGATGATGGCGCCGGGCATCGGGACGATCGACGGGTCCTCGGTGTCGAAGTCGCGCTTCTGGACGACGACCTCCTCCCCCTGCCACATGCCGTGCCGCCAGTCGGCGTCGAAGCCGTAGCCGGTGCCGCGGGCCAGGTGCAGCGGCCGCAGCACCTCACCCGTCAGCTCCGTTCCGCCTGCGAAGCGGACGGTTGCGCGTGACACCTTCCGTGTTCCCGGCACGAACTCCAGCGCGTGCTCCGGTCGGCCCAGGTGCTCGACCCGGCCATCGGCGTACAGCTTCACGCCCTCTTCCGTCGTACGCCGTCCGTTCGAGTCCTCCTGCGCCATGTAGATGACCGAGAAGCCGTCGAACTGCGCCACGAAGTAGTTCCAGAAGAAGCCGCTGATCTGGGTCGGCGCCCCGGCAGGCTCCGGCTCCCCCACCGGCCGCACTCCCCACGACCGGTCGCGGCTACCCCAGAACCGGTCCGGCGTGACGTCGATGGTGCGGCCGTCGAGCAGCATCGAACCTGTCCAGCAACCGGTCTGCAGGAACCGCATCGTGTCGATCACGTAGCGGCCGTGCGGCGCCGCGAGCAGCATGCGCGGTTCCTCGTACGCCGGGATGCTGCCCTCCCACGTGACGTCGAGCGCAAAGCCCTCGACCTCGTCGCAGATCAGCCGGACGCGCCGCAGTCCCTCGATGACTTCGACACGCAGCGGTCCGACGCTGACGTCGAGCCGGTCGAGCCCCAGCGGACGCGACGCGCGCACCACCGTCTGCGTCGAGTCCCGCGCGACGCAGACGAACCCGTCGCACACGCCGAGGTTGGGGTACTGCCCGAGGCCGGCCGCGAGGAAGAACGCGTCGTCGGAGCCGTGCAGGCTGAAGTAGTAGCGGTCGTAGAAGTTGCGGTCGCTGGTGCCGACCGTCGCCATGGTCTGGGCGACCTGGTGGATCGGCAGGTCGTCGAGGGGCGAGAGCACCGTCAGGCCCCCCGCTCGGCGAGCACGGTCTCGGTCAGCGCGGTGACGGTGTTCTCCTGCGCCATCCGGTCGTCTGCCGGCAGCAGGCCCCAGTCCTTGAAGATGACGGCGAGCTTGCCCATGATCACGCAGAACCGGAACGCGGCGAAGACCTCGTAGTAGTCGAGCTCCCGCAAGGGCAGGCCGCTGCGCTCCTCGTACCTGCGCACCGTGTCGGCCTTCGACGGGAAGCCGTCCAGCCGCGGCACGTGGCAGCCCTCGCTGTGGTGCCGGTCGAGGAACCACGCCCACGCGACGTCCTGCGACGGCGAGCCGAGGGTGACCATCTCCCAGTCGAGTACGGCGAGCCGCGCTCCGTCGTCGTCGTACATCACATTGCCGACGCGCGCGTCGCCCCAGCACAGCACCAGCGGCTCGTCGCTCCGCGGCGGGTTGGCCTTGAGCCAGGCCAGCGCGCGCCGCGCCATCGGGACCGGCTCGAGCTCCTCGACCTGCTCGAGGAAGCCCTCGTAGTAGGCGAGCTGCTGCTGCAGCCCGGCATCCGGCCCGCCGAGGAAGTCGAGCTCGATGCCCCGCCAGTCGAGCCGGTGCAGATCGGCCATCGTGTCGATCGCACCCCACCAGATGCGCTCCCGGACGTCCGGCGTGACGTCGTGCAGCCAACCGCTCACGTGGTACGGCGGGTTGTCCGGCGGAACCCGTCCCTTGATCTCGTCCATCACGAAGAACGGCGCGCCGAGGACACTCGGATCGGTCTCGTACCACCGCACGACGGGCACGGGGATCGTGCCGTCCGCGCCCAACGCCCGCAGGACGCGGTGCTGCACGTCGAAGGCGGCGTCCGGGAACAGCGCGTAGCCGGTCGGGGCAACGCGTACGACGAAGGTCTGCGCCTGCTCCGTGCCGCCCACCGACCACGTCACGTCGACGATGTGCGTCTCGTTCGAGAAGCCGGTGGCACCCGGCCCGCGGAAGTCCGACAGGGACACGTCACCGTCTGCGGCCAGGACACCGGCGAACCAGCTCGCCAGCGACTTCTTGGACTGCTCGACATCGCGCTGCGCGGGGATCGGCACGGCCGCAACCTAGAACAGAACTAGAATCTGTTCTAGTGTCCGGGCCGCCCGCACCCGCCCACCCGACAGGAGCGCCGATGCCCCGCGAGCTCGAGGTCACCGTCGGTCCGGCGTGCATCAGCTCGGGCTACTGCCGCAACACCGCCCCGGACGTCTTCGTGCTGAAGAAGCCCCGGGCGACAGTCGTCAACGGCAACCCGCACCCGGAGTCGCCGAAGCTGACCGAGGCGATGGAGAGCTGCCCGGTCGAGGCGATCAGCGCGAAGGACGTCGCTACTGGAGAGGTCGTCTTCCCATGAGCGAGGAGCACCTGCTCGTCGAGCGGTCCGGCAACGTCCTCATCGCCCGGATGAACCGGCCGGAGTCGAAGAACGCCTTCTCGCCGAACATGCTGGCGCGGATGTACGAAGCGTGGACCACGGCCAACGAGGACGACGACGTCCGCTGCGTCATCCTCACCGGCAGCGACACCGTCTTCTGCGCCGGCGCCGACCTCAAGGCGATGATGAGCAACCCGGCGCCCGACGACACGTACGCGCAGCGGTTCCGGCAGGACGCCGACATGGCCTGGAAGGCGCTGCTGCGCCACTACCGGCTGGAGAAGCCGCTGATCGCGGCGGTGGAGGGGCCGGCCATCGCGGGCGGCACGGAGATCCTGCAGGCCACCGACATCCGGGTTGCGGGCGAGTCGGCGACGTTCGGTGTCGCAGAGGTACGACGGGGCCTGTTCCCCCTCGGCGGCTCGACGGTCCGGCTGCGCCGGCAGATCCCCTACACGGTCGCCGCCGAGCTGCTCCTCACCGGCAAGACCATCTCCGCGCAGGAAGCCCTGCAGTGGGGCCTGATCGGATCGGTCGTGCCCGACGGAACCGCGTTGCAGCGGGCACTGGAGATCGCCGAGGCGATCTGCGCGAACGGCCCGCTGGCGGTGAAGGCGGTGAAGCGGAGCCTCATCGCGACTGAGGGGCTGCCCGAGGACGAGGCGCTCAAGGTCGAGCTCGAGCTCGGCATGCCGGTGTTCGCGACAGAAGACGCCAAGGAGGGCCCGCGCGCGTTCGCCGAGAAGCGGCCGGCCGTCTTCACCGGCCGCTGAGCCAGTGACGCAGGCCCCGACGAAGTGGGGCCCGTACGGCCGGTTGCCCCTTGCGGTCCTCGCCCTGCTCGGACTGGTCGAGGGCATCGAGCGGCGCGTGCTGCCGGCAGTGCTGTCACTGGTGCAGGACGACCTGCACTTCAGTGACTTCCAGGGCGGCCTGCTGGACACTGCGATCATCGTCGCCGCGCTGGTCGTCGCGTTGCCGGCCGGCCTGCTCGCCGATCGCGTCGACCGACGCCGCTTCATCGCGGGGACCTTCGTCTTCTGGTCGGCCTTCGTCAGCATGACCGGCGCCGTCCGCAGCTACGGCCAGCTGCTCGGGATGCGCGTGCTGCTCGGCGGTGGCGACGCGATGGCCGACCCTTCGGCGCAGTCCCTTCTCGCCGACTACTACAGCCCGGAGCGGCGCGGCCGCGCCTACGGCATCCAGCGGGTCACGCCCGTCGTCGGCGCTGCGCTCGGCCTCGGCGTCGGGTCCGGCCTCGGCGCGCTGTTCGGGTGGCGGATCGCGGTCATCGCGCTCGCCGTGCCCGGTCTGCTGGTGGCGCTGCTTGTGTCGCGACTTCGGGAGCCGCGACGCGGCGAGAGCGAGGTCGCCCCCATTGCCGCACCGGAACGGCTCCCCACCAGGACGGCCGTGCGTGCTGTCCTGTCCATCCCGTCGTTGCGCGCACTCATTCTCGCCACGGCACTCACGACCGGCTCGCTGTCCGCCGTCGCTTTCTGGGGCGTTGTCTACTTCCAACGAGAGCACGGGCTGAGCCTCGCCAAGGCCGGGACCGTCGCCGGCGTACCGGTTCTGCTCGGCGCACTGGCGGGGAGCCTCGCCGGCGGGTGGCTCGTCGACCGGCTGCGGCACCGGGTCGCGGGGGCGGCGCTGCTGGTGGCTGCGGTCTTCACGGCTCTCGGGACGGTGCTCTTCACGGCGAGCTTCCTCGACGGCCTCGCACTGGGAGTCCGGCTGCCCGTCCAGGGCCTGTCGGTCGGGCTGCTCGTCGGATCGCTGCCGGCGACGACGGTCTTGACGACCGAGGTCGTCCCGCCGGCATTGCGCGGCACCGCCTTCGGCATTCTCAAGCTGTCGAGCAACGCGCTGGCCGCGGTCTTCCCCCCGGTCGTCGGTCTGCTCGCCGACCATCACCGGGTGCTCGCGGCCGACGGCGTGCTCCGCGGAGACCTGGGCCTGGCCTTCCGCTGGACGCTGCCGACGATCCTGGTCGCCAGTGCCCTGCTGCTCCGGGGGCGCAAGCACGTCGCCCGCGACACCCTGGTGGCGACCGGCTCCCACCTCAGTTGACGTCCGCCGTCGACTCCGCAAGAGTCGAAGTGGAACACGTTCTAGTGGTGGAGGGCACGTGCGCATCGACTACACGCCGGCCCAGCAGGAGCTGCGCGGACAGCTGCGCGACTACTTCGCCAGCCTGCTCACGCCGGAGATCAAGGACGCGATCGCCCGCGAGGGCAACGGCGGCCCCACGGTGCGTGAGATCCGGCCGAAGATGGGCGCCGACGGCTGGCTCGGCATCGGCTGGCCCCAGGAGTACGGCGGTCAGGGGCGGTCGGTTCTCGAGCAGTTCGTCTTCTTCGACGAGGCGACCCGGGCCGGCGCACCCGTGCCGATGATCGCCCTCAACACCGTCGGCCCAACGTTGATGCGCCACGGCACGCAAGCGCAGAAGGACTTCTTCCTGCCGCGCATTCTGGCCGGCACCCTCGACGTCGCCATCGGCTACACCGAGCCGGCCTCCGGCACCGACCTCGCCTCGCTGCGCACCCGCGCCGAACGCGCCGGCGAGGAGTTCATCGTGAACGGCCAGAAGGTCTTCACCACTGCGGGTGACAGCGCCGACTACATCTGGCTCGCCTGCCGCACCAACCCCGACGTCGCGAAGCACAAGGGCATCACGATCTTGCTCGTCGACACGACCGACCCGGGCTTCTCGGCGACACCCATCACCACGGTCGGCGGCGAGGTGACGACAGCGACGTACTACGAGGACGTGCACGTCCCGCTCGACATGGTCGTCGGCGAGGTCGACTCGGGCTGGCGCCTGATCACCTCGCAGCTCAATCACGAGCGGGTCGCGCTGGCCGCACTCGGTGGCCGCTCGATCGAGCTGTTCGACGCCGTGCGGGCGTGGGCGGCGTCGGAGACCACCGCCGACGGCCAGCGGCTCATCGACGTCCCCTGGGTGCGGTCGACCCTCGCCAGGGTCTACGCACGACTCGAGGCGCTGAAGCTGCTCAACTGGCGGATGGCCTGGAAGCTGCAGACCGACCAGCTGACGCCGGCCGACGCCTCGGCCGGCAAGGTCTACGGCAGTGAGACCGACATCGACTCCTACCGGCTGCTGCTCGACGTGATCGGCCGCGCCGGTTTCCTGCGCAAGGGCTCCCCCGGCGCCGAGCTCGCCGGCGCGCTCGAGAAGGCCTACCGCGGTGCGCCCGTGCGCACCTTCGGGGGCGGCTCCAACGAGGTGCAGCGCGAGATCCTGGCGCAGACGGCGCTCGGCCTGCCGCGAACTGCCCGCTGATCGTCTCGAGAACTGGACCACTCCCGTGGACTTCGCCCCTACCGACGAGCAGTCGGCAGTGCGCGGCCTCGCCGCCGACCTGCTCGCCACCGGCATCCCCGCCGAGGTGGGCCTGGCCGGCTTCGACGAGCCGCTGTGGGCCCGCCTCGGCGAGAGCGGACTGCTCGGCATGGCACTGCCCGAGGCCGTGGACGGCGGCGGCCTCGGACTCGCCGAGGCGTGCGTCGTCGCCGAGGAGACCGGCCGGGCCGCCGGGCGCGTCCCCGTCGTACATGTCCTTGCCGCCCTGCAGACGATCGCGACGACGTCGGGCGACCGGCACGCGGACCTGCTGCGGGCGGCGGTCGCCGGCTCAGCCGTTGTCGTACCTGCCCTGGCGGAGCACGGCGTGGGCGACCCGCTGCAGCCCTCGGTGCGGGCGGTGCGTGACGGAGACAGCTGGTCGCTGACCGGCACGCGGCTCGCGGTGCCGTGGGCACGGGAGGCATCGCACCTCGTCGTCTCCGCGACGGACGACGGAGGCGAGCCGCTGCTGGCACTGGTCGGCGTGCCCGGGGCGGGCATCACGTTCGAGGACGAGGTCGTCAGCTCGCAGGAGCCGCACGCGACGGTGCTGCTCGACGGCGCACGCGTGGTCGACGTTCTGGCTGTCGGGAGCGAGCAGCTCGCTGCAGCGGTGACGCGCACGACGCTGCTCCAGTGCGCCCACGCAGTCGGCGTCGCGGAGCAGGCCCTTGCGCTTGCTGCGTCACATGTGTCGACGCGCGAGCAGTTCGGGAAGCCGCTCGCGGCGTTCCAGGCGGTGACCTGCCGCGTCGCCGACATGTGGATCGACGTCGAGGCGATGCGGCTGACGCTGCAGCAGGCGGTGTGGCGCGTGGACGAAGGCCTCCCGGCCGCCGAGCAGACGGCGACGGCTGCCTTCTGGGCCGCAGAGGGAGTGCAGCGCGTGACGAGCTCTGCCGTGCACCTGCACGGCGGCCTCGGCGTCGACGTGTCCTTCCCGCTGCACCGCTGGTTCCTGGCCGGCAAGGTCGACGAGCTCGGTCTCGGCGGCGCGCTCCGCTCGCTCGAGCGGCTCGGCGACCTGCTCGCGGCGCGTTGAGCAGCGACCCGCACGGCATCCGTGCGTGGTTCCCGATGGACGACCCGCCGAGTCCGCGACGCGTCCGCAAGCACGGGCTGGCGTCCGAGCTGCGCGGGCTGATCGCCGACGTGCTCTACCTCGACGTCGAGCACGCGGACGAGGCGGAGCTGGCCGAGGCGGAGCAGCTGCTCGCCGGCGCGCGCAAGGCGATCGCCGCGCTGCCGGACATCCGTGGCAAGGGGGGTGTCTACGGCAACCGTGGCGACGCCAGCCTGTTCGAGCGCAGCCCCTTCTCCGGCCGGTGCAACGCACTTGCGACACCGCTGACGGTGACGTACGACGGCGACCGGACGTTCGGGCATGCGACGTACGGCGAGGCGTACGAAGGTCCGCCGGGGTCCGTGCACGGAGGCCACGTCATCGCGGCGTTCGACGACCTGCTCGGGGTCGCCCAGGCGGTGACCGGAACGGCCGGCTTCACCGGAACGCTCACCGTCAGGCTCGCTGCGCGCACGCCGTTGCACGAGCGAATCGACTACGAGGCCGGCGTCGAGTCGCACTCGGGTCGCAAGGTGACGGTGTGGGGCCGCAGCACGCTGCGCGGCGAGCTGCTCGCGGAGGCGACCGGCATCTTCATCGCACCGCGCGAAGGGCTCGAGCTGCCGCCGTCGGACTAGCCGCTAGAGCTGCCAGGTCTGCGGCCGGCGGACGAGCACGGCCGCCGCCACTGCCGCGATGAGCACACCCGACAGGACGATGACCGGCCCGACACCGATGGTCTCCGCGAGCACGCCGCCGCCGAGGGTGCCGATGACGTTGGCGCCCCAGGTGAGCATGAGCGTGCCGAGCACCCGCCCGTGGAAGGCCGGGTCGGCGAGCCGGAGCAGCAGCGTCCGCATGAGGACCTGTTGCAGCCCGGAGCCGGCCCCGGCGACGGCCAGGCACCCGAACGCCACCGCGGTGGAGGACGTCATTCCGTAGCCGACGACGGCGGCCGCCCAGACGAAGGTGGCGCCGTAGAAGAGCGCGCCCTCGCGATGCACCAGGCCGCTGCGCACAGCCAGCCCGATGGACGGCGGCACCGAGCCGAGGCCGACCGCGGTGCTCAGCAGGCCGAGCGTGAAGGCGCCGCCGTCGAGCCGGTCGGTGACCACGAGCGGCATCAGTGCGAGGTAGACCCAGCCGACGACGCCGGTGCCCACCGCGACGGCGACCACGGCGAGGGCATCCGGCGTACGACGCAGGTAGCGAACGCCCTCGACCAGCTCGGCGAGCGGACGGCCGCCCGAGCGCACCGGGACGCCCGACGCGCGGATGCCCAGGAACACCGCGACGCACGCGACGTTCGCGGCGGCGAAGAACAGGTAGCCGGCCGATTGGCCCCAGCGGCCGATCAGCCAGCCGGCGACCAGCGGCCCGAGAACGCGCGCGATGCCGCCCTGCACCGAGCCCAGCGCCGTCGCGCCGACGACCTGCTCCGGCCGCACCACCTGGGTGACATATGCCTGCCGCGCCGCGACCTCGCTGACGACGGTCGCGCCGGTGAGAGCGCACAGTGCCAGCAGCGCCGGGTAGCCCAGCCGGTCCGTCGCGGTCAGGGCGGCGAGCACGAGTGCGCCGGCGGCGGAGACGCCACGGCTGACGACGACCGTCGTACGCCGATCGACTGTGTCGGCCAGGACGCCCGACGGGAGGGCGAGGACGAACATCGGCAGGAAGTACGCAACCGAGACCAGGCTGATGCGCAGCGGCGAGTCGCTCAGGACCCGGGCGCTCACGCCCATCGAGACCAGGAAGCCCCAGATGCCGACCGCGAACGCGGTGGACCCCAGCCAGTAGTGGCGGTAGTCGTGGTCCGCCAGCAGCTCGGCCGCCAGCAGCCGCCGGCGACCCGGTTCCGGCGGCGCCGACGGTTCCGCGGGGAGCGTCATCGCGGCGGAATCTATAACACGTTCTACCTGCTGACGACCCTGGCGCATCAGGTAGAACGTGTTCCATAATGCAGGCGGCGCCGCGGCCTGCGGGGTTGCCGACACAGGAGGTCCCACAGGTGCAGACGCGCGAGCACATCTACATCGGCGGCGAGTTCGTGAAGCCCTCGGGCACGGACACGATCGACGTGGTCAGCCCGCACAGCGAGCAGGTCATCGCGCGGGTGCCCGAGGGCACGACGGCCGACATGGATCGCGCGGTCGAGGCCGCGCGCACCGCCTTCGACGGCGAGTGGTCGAAGACGACGCCGGCCGAGCGCGCTGCGCTGCTGTCCGCGTTGTCGCTTGCCATTCAGACCCGGATGGACGAGTTCGCCGGCGTCATCACGAGCGAGAACGGCTCGCCGTTCGGCTTCTCGCAGATGGGCCAGGTCTTCGCCAGCACGATGGTGCTCGACTACTACGCGGGCCTGGCCGGCACGTTCGCCTTCGAAGAGATGCGCAACGGGATCATGGGACCGGCGCTGATCCGGCGCGAGCCGGTCGGCGTCGCCGCTGCGATCGTCCCGTGGAACGTGCCCCTGTTCACGGCGATGCTGAAGATCGCCCCCGCCCTGCTGGCCGGCTGCACCGTCGTCCTGAAGCCGGCGCCCGAGACCCCGCTCGACTCCTACCTGCTGGCCGAGTGCCTCGACGAGATCGGCCTGCCGAAGGGCGTCATCAACATCGTCGCCGCGGGCCGTGAGGTCGGCGAGCACCTCGTGCGCCACCCCGGCATCGACAAGGTCGGCTTCACCGGCTCCACGGCCGCCGGTCGCAAGATCGCCGCCGCTGCCGGCGAGAACCTCAAGCGGGTGACCCTCGAGCTGGGCGGCAAGTCCGCGTCCATCTTCATGGAAGACGCGGACCTCGCGGTCGCCGTGCCCGCCGCGCTCGGCTCGGGCTTCATGAACAACGGCCAGGCGTGCGTCGCGCAGACGCGCATCCTCGCGCCACGCGACCGCTACTCCGAGGTCGTCGACGCACTGGTCGAGCACACCCGCACGCAGGTCGTCGGCGACCCGATGGACCCCGCCACCACCATCGGTCCGCTGGTCGCAGCTCGCCAGCGGGACCGCGTCGAGGGCTACATCGCGTCGGCGCAGAAGGAGGGCGGGAAGATCGCCGTCGGCGGTGGCCGCCCGTCGAGCCAGAGCACGGGCTGGTACGTCGAGCCGACCATCGTCATCGACGTCGAGCCCAAGCACACGATCGCACAGGAGGAGGTCTTCGGCCCGGTCGTGTCCGTGCTGGCCTACGACTCCCCCGAGGACGCGGTGCGCATCGCCAACGACAGCGAGTACGGCCTGTCCGGGTCGGTCTTCACGTCTGACGTTGCGGCCGGCATCGACGTTGCGCGCCAGGTGCGCACGGGGACCTACACAGTCAACGGCTTCGCGCTGGAGTTCGCCGGGCCGTTCGGCGGCTACAAGAGCAGCGGCCTCGGTCGCGAGCTCGGGCCGGAGGGACTGCAGGCCTACCTGGAGAGCAAGTCGATCTCGCTGCCTGCCGGCACCGAGGTGCCCGGCGTACCCGTCGTCTGAGTGCCGACCACAGACGAGGTCCTCGCAGGGATTGACCTCACCGGACGCACCGCGCTGGTCACCGGGGTCAGCGCCGGGCTGGGCGTGGAGACAGCGCGCGCCCTGACCTCCGTCGGCGCCCACGTCGTTGGTGCGGCGCGCGACCTCGGCAAGGCGAAGACCGCACTCGAGGGCATCGACGTGGAGCTGGTCGACCTCGACCTCGCCGACCTCGAGTCGGTACGCCGATGCGCCGCCGAGGTGCTCGAGCGGTACGACGCGTTGAACCTGCTCATCAACAACGCCGGCGTCATGGCACCGCCGCTGACGCGCACCGCGCAGGGCTTCGAGTTGCAGCTGGGGACCAACCACCTCGGGCACTTCCTGCTGACACGGCTGCTCGAGCCGGCCCTCGTCGCCGGCGCGCCGTCGCGCATCGTCAACGTGAGCTCGCGCGGTCACCTGCGCGGCGGGATGGACTTCGACGACCCGCACTGGCGCACGCGTGATTACGACAAGTGGAAGGCGTACGGCCAGTCCAAGACCGCGAACGTGCTGTTCGCCGTCGAGCTGGAGCGGCGGCTCGGGCCGAAGGGCGTGCATGCGTACGCCGTTCACCCGGGCGTCATCTTCACCGAGCTGTCCCGCCACCTGACCGAGGAAGACCTCGGCGCACTCAGCAGCGGCAGCAGCGGGCGGCCGCCGCTGACGCTGGTCGACGTGCCGACTGGTGCGGCGACGCAGGTGTGGGCCGCGACGACGCCGGAGCTCGAGGGCCGCGGCGGGATCTACCTGGAGAACTGCGCTGTCGCCGAGCCGACGCCCGGCGACATGTCCGGCGGCTACGCGCCGTACGCCGTAGATCCTGCGACAGCGGCGCGGTTGTGGGATTGGTCCGAGCACGAGGTCGGCTTGGCCTGAGCTCGGCGGCGATGCGCGATCGACGTTTTGGCAAGACGAGGTACCGATGCCATCACATGCCGATGTGCGTGCGAGTCGGTTCAGCCGCTGGAAGCATGCCCAGCGAACGACGTTTGTGCAAGGGGAGTCGCGGCCTGTGCCCACAGACCCTGTGGCGGCCGCCGCCTCACCCCGATCGGCTTGAGCTCCTGAAGGTGGCAAGCGGACTTTGTCTGCAGCCGCGTCACCCTCGACGCGGCTCTCGCGCCATCTGGCTCAAATAGACGGCGAGTGCTCCTCGCTGCCGGAACAGGTCCTCGGGTTGTTGATCGGGTCCGCCGCCGTAGACGTGATGCCCCCCGTCGGCGGCACGCTGCAGCATCCACGGCATGAGCCAGTCGTACTTCGCAGCCGCGGCCGCGCAGATCGTTGCTCGAACGGCGTCCCTGTCGACAGGCAGGTTGGCATCGGCCAGCCCGCGCAGGTACGCCTCGGTGAAGCGCTCGTCTGCCTCGGGCAGTCGCTCAGCCGGTTCCTGCATGTCGCCGAACGTGTCCGCGATGAGGTTTCCGATGTCTTCGCCGAGGGCTCCGTCGCCGGTCATCGACCAGTCCAGCAGCACCGAGGTGCCGTCGACGTCCTCCACGAGGTTGTGGGACCACACGTCCAAGTGGCAGATGGTCCGCGTTGCTGACTCGACCAATCGGAGATTGCGTTCCCGCTCGGCGATCAGGTGCCGCGTCGCCTCTCGAGTGCCGCGCGGGAACGCGTGGCAGAGCGGCAGGGCCCACGCGTCCTCGTCATCGACCAGGTCCCGCCTGACCTGCTTGCCTTCCACGTAGCTCCGCAGGAACCCTCGTGACATCCAGTCGTCGAGCGGGGTGCCCGCCGCGACTGCGTGTCCTTGGGCGACGCCGAGCCGATGCGCGAGGCGCTCCAGCGCGTCCATCAGCTCCACCGCAGGCCCGTCGACCCATTCCAGCCACAGTGCCAGGTCCCCGTCAGTCCGCTCCACAGAGCGCAGCAGCACCGGGGACCGCAGCTGCGCACCGCCGTACCGCTGGGGAAGATCGCACCCGTAAACGATTGCCTCGCGCCGCCAGTAATTCCAATGATGGGGATCGTCCGATGACTCCCACCCGGGCGCCGCAGACTTGCGGTGGGTGAGCAGCTTCAGGACGTACCGGTCCGGGCCGGCGTCGATCCGCCAGATTCCGCCGCTGACGCCGTTGTTCTGGTTGTGCGTGAGCGGCGTCGCTGTCCAGCCGGTGACGCAGCCTCGCAGCGTGGCCAACTCGGCCGCGACGAGGGTTGCGTCAGGATCTTCCGGCACACCAACCACCCTGGCATGAAACGCGCCGTACGGCCCCTGCAGCAAGGCTGACCTGCCGGAGACTTGCGCGACGCACTCATCTGCCGCGTGTCGTG
>JAWWOH010000055.1:0-2692 GCA_033851845.1 Actinomycetota bacterium | reverse complement strand
GATCAGCCGGCAGATCTTCTCCAGCTGGGGTTCGGAAAGCTGTTCGGACAGTTCCTGATAGCGATCGGGTGCCAGCTCGGCCAGCTCTTCGGCGGCCGCCGCTGTGCTGAGCAGGGTGTTGCGCCGCTCGACGATGATGGCGCGCTGCTGGGCGATCAGCTGGTTGTAGCGCCAGGTGTTCGCGTGCACGTCCAGCAGCCGGCCCTCGGCGACGCGCTGCGCGTGATCGAGCAATCCGGTGGTCTTGGGGCTGACGATCT
Organism: Actinomycetota bacterium; assembly: GCA_033851845.1. GTDB lineage: Bacteria > Actinomycetota > Actinomycetes > Mycobacteriales > SCTD01 > RYN-124. The sequence goes on along the minus strand of JAWWOH010000055.1, from coordinate 2,432 downwards.
TGCCGTCCTCGTCGGTCTGCTCGGGCAGCTTGTTGCGATCGAGGTTGGCCGCGACGACGTCGTCCTCCCAACTCGAGAAAAACACCGACGAGCCCGGGTCGCCCTGGCGTCCGGCCCGCCCCCGCAGCTGGTTGTCGAGCCGCTCGGTGTGATGGCGGCCGGTGCCGACCACGTGCAGCCCGCCCAGCTCGGCGACTCTGTCGTGGTCGGCTTCATCGGATCCGCCGAGGCGGATGTCGGTGCCCCGCCCGGCCATTTGGGTGGACACCGTGACCACGCCGTACTTGCCGGCCTCGGCGATCACCTGGGCTTCCTCGGCGTCGTTCTTGGCATTCAGCAGGACCGCCGGCACGCCGCGGCGCACCAGTTGCTCGTGCAGCTCCTCGGATTCGGCCACATCGCCGGTGCCGACCAGCACGGGCTGTCCCGTCTCGTGCATGTCGGCGATGTGCTCGACGATCGCATCGTTCTTGGCCGCGGCGGTGATGTAGACCCGGTCGGACTCGTCTTCACGAATGTTGGGAGTGTTCGGCGGAATTGGTGAAACGCCCAGCTTGTAGAACTGGCGCAGTTGCTCACCGGCGGCCAGCGCGGTGCCCGTCATTCCGCACACCGTCGTGTAGCGGTTGATCAGCGCCTGCACCGTGATGGTGTCGAGCACCTCACCCGTCTCGGTGGTCTCGATGCCTTCCTTCGCCTCGACAGCGGCCTGCAGGCCGTCCGGCCAGCGCTGCAGCTGCGCGATGCGGCCACGGGAGGAGTTGATCAGGTGCACGGCATCGTCGCGGACGATGTAATGCACGTCGCGGTGCAACAGCACGTGGGCATGCAGTGCGACGTTGACCTCGGTGAGCGTGGTGACGACGTGTTCCTCGGAGTACAGATCGATGCCGCCGAGCGCCTTCTCGACTTTGCGTGCGCCGGCCTCGGTGAGGTGCACGTTGCGGCTGTCGGAGTCGGTGTCGTAGTCGATTTCGGCGGTGAGCTCGCCAACCAGTTCGATGATCTCCAGCCGCGGCGTCTCCCGGTGCGTGGTGCCGGCCAGCACCAGTGGCACCAGCGCCTCGTCGACGAGTACGGAGTCGGCCTCATCGATAAGGGCCACATCGGGATTGGGCGATACCAGGTCGTCGACGTCGGTTACCAGCTGATCGCGCAACACGTCGAAGCCGATCTCGTTCACCGAGGCGTAGGTGACGTCGCAGTCGTAAGCCGCGCGGCGCTCCTTGCTCGTCGACTCCCCGGTGATCCAGCCGACCGTCAGTCCCATGGCCTCCAGCAGCGGGCTCATCCATTCCGCGTCGCGGCGGGCCAAATAGTCGTTGATGGTGACCACGTGCACGTGGCGGCCGGCGATCGCGTACCCGGCGGCCGCGATCGCGCCGGCCAGTGTTTTGCCCTCACCCGTCGCCATTTCGATCACATCGCCGTCGAGCATGCGTAGCGCGCCCAACAACTGAACGTCGAACGGCCGCAAGTCCGTTGACCGCTCGCCCGCTTCCCGGGCGATCGCCAGGAACTGCGAGATGTCCTCGGAGTCAGCGAGATCGTCGAGGTTGAGCAGCCCGGCGGCCTTGCGCAGCTGCTCGTCTTTGAGACCGGAGGCTTTCTCATCGTATTCGGACGCGTCGCTGACCTGCGCGAGGGAGCGGGTGCGGTCCTTTTCCGTACTGGCGCCGAGCAGTCGCCAAAATCTGCTGCTCAGCCGGCCCGGTTGAGTGCGGGTGGTATTTGGCACAGGTCAACGGTACGCGGTGAGTAGCGCTGCTCCGGTCAGGCCGGTCGGTGACGATGCAGGCCGCAAAGCGACGTGAGGTGGGGGCACCTCCCAGCCGCGCAGCGGCGAGGGGGCGAGGCGACCCATTAGCCGAGGTTCGACCGCCGGGGATAGGCGACGCTCGGGTCGGTGAGCACGTTGACGACGGCAGGCAGGCCGCTGGCGAAGGCACGCTCCAGCGCGGGCCGCAGCTCGACGGGCGCGGACACCAGCTCGCCGTGGCCGCCCAGGGCGCGCACCACCTCGTCGTAGCGGGTCCCCGGACGCAGCTCCGCGACCACCGAATAGCCGTAGATCGCCTCCATCGGATGCTTTTCGAGGGCCCAGATTCCGTTGTTGCCGATCACCGACACGACCGGCACTTGGTGCCGCACCAGGGTGTCCCATTCCATGCCGCTGAAGCCGAATGCACCGTCGCCTTGAAGCAGGACGACTTGACGGTCCGGTTGGGCCAGCTTGGCCGCCAGGGCGTAGCCGGGGCCCGAGCCAAGACAGCCGAAGGGCCCACTGTCCAGCCAGCAGCCCGGCTGATAGCTGTCGACGACGCGGCCCGCATATGACCCGGCGTCGCCGCCGTCGCCGATCCCGCTGGCGTCACGGTCGATCACCTTGGCGAGCTCCGCGTACAGCCGCATCGGGTGCAGGGGCGAGCGGT
>JAWWOH010000057.1:0-23927 GCA_033851845.1 Actinomycetota bacterium | reverse complement strand
CCGGCTTCTGGTGTTGGCAGCCGCCGGCACGATGGCACTGTCAGCCTGCGGGAGTGACTCGCAGGGGGGGAGCACCAATGCTGCATCGAGCAGCAGCCCGACCGCGGCGACGAACTGCGCGACCGGCGACCTGAAGGGCGCCGGCTCCACGTTCCAGAAGAACATCGTCGCGCAGTGGATCAAGGACTACACCGCGGCCTGCTCCGGTGCGACCGTCGACTACCAGGGCATCGGCTCGGGTGCCGGCATCAAGCAGTTCGGCTCCGGCACGATCGACTTCGCCGGCTCCGACTCGACGATGAAGCCCGACGAGCAGGCGGCCGCCGACAAGCGCTGTGGCAGCCCGGCCATCCACCTGCCGATCACCGCCGGCGGCATCGCCGTGATGTACAAGCTGGGAGACGTCAAGGACCTGCAGCTGTCGCCGAAGACGCTGGCCGGCATCTTCCAGGGCACCGTGAAGAAGTGGGACGACCCGGCGGTCAAGGCCGACAACCCGAGCGCCACGCTGCCCGGCACCGCCATCACGGCCGTGCACCGCAGTGACTCGTCGGGCACGACGAACGTCTTCTCCAAGTTCCTCAACGCCACCGCCGCGTCGGACTGGAAGCTCGGGGAAGGCAAGGAGCTCAAGTGGCCGGCCAGTGTCCAGGGCGCCAAGGGCTCGGACGGCGTGACGCAGGCCGTGTCGGGCACCGATGGCGCGGTCACGTACGCCGAGGTGTCGTACGCGACGTCCAGCGGTCTCGGCGTCGCGAAGGTCAAGAACGGCGCGGGCGAGTACGCCGCACTCGATGCGGCTTCCGTGGGCAAGGCACTGGAGGGTGCCTCTGTCGCGGACTCCGGTGACCTGAAGGTCAAGTACGACTTCGCCAACACGACCGCCGGCGCGTACCCGATCACGGCGCTCTCGTACGAGATCGTCTGCTCGAAGGGCAACGACGCCGGCAAGCTCCCGCTGCTGAAGGCATACCTGACATATGCCGCCACGACGGGGCAGTCGGCCGCCGAGGGGCTCGGGTTCGCACCGCTGCCGCAGAGCATCGCCAGCAAGGTCATCACCGCGATCGACGGCCTGGCCTAACAGCCGCTGCACTTCCCTGCCGCCCGCTCCCCGCTTTCCCGGGGGAGCGGGCGGAGGCCGTCTCACCCCGGCGTACGCACGCCACGACCGAGAGGCAGACTGCGCGCATGAGTGACGCATCCGCCCTCTCGGGCGGCGGTCTCACGCCGCTGGGTCCGTCGAAGGACTCCGCGACTGGCGGGCGGCTCGGCGACAAGGTGTTCCGCGGACTTTCCGGCGCGGCCGGCGTGGCGCTGCTCGTCGTGATCGGGGGCATCGGCGTCTTCCTCGTCGCCAAGGCGATCCCCGCGCTTCGCTCCGACACGACGAGCTTCCTGGGCACGCGGGAGTTCCTGCCGGAGGCCGACCCGCCGACCTTCGGTGTCGCTGCGCTCGCCTTCGGCACGCTGATGTCATCGTTCCTCGCCCTCGTGATGGCCGTCCCGGTAGCCCTCGGCGTGGCCCTGTTCATCACCCAGGTCGCGCCACGCCGCATCGCCGGCGTACTCGGAAACCTCGTCGACCTGCTCGCTGCCGTACCCAGCGTCGTCTACGGGCTGTGGGGCGTGGCCTACCTCAACGACAAGATCAAGCCGGTCTCGTCGGTGCTGCACCGCACGCTCGGTTGGATCCCGCTGTTCGGCGACACCGGGGGGCGCTACGGACGCTCGATCTTCTTGGCGTCGGTTGTCCTCGCCATCATGATCCTGCCGATCATCGCCGCCCTCTCCCGCGAGATCTTCCTGCAGGTGCCGCCCGGCAACCGCGAAGCGGCGTACGCCCTCGGGGCCACCCGCTGGGAGATGATCCGCACGGCTGTGCTGCCCTTCAGCCGGCCGGGAATCACGGCCGCGGTCATGCTCGGTCTGGGGCGGGCGCTGGGCGAGACCATCGCGGTCGCGCTGGTGCTGCTGTCGAACTTCGAGATCACCGCGAACGTTCTCGGACCCGGCGGCAACACCATCGCGGCCAACATCGCGACGAAGTTCGCAGAGTACGGGCCGACGGGTCGTGGCGCGCTCATCGCGACCGGGCTGGTGCTGTTCGTCATCACCTTCCTGGTCAACCTCGCCGCCCGCGGGATCGTCTACCGCAGCGCCCGACGGCTGGCGGCCGACGCGTGACCGCGGTGCCGGCCGAAGCGCTCGCTGGCGACCGGGTGCGAGGGATGCGGCGGCGCCTGGTCAACCGCATGGCGACAGTGTTCATGGGCCTGGCCGTGGCGGTCGCGCTGCTGCCGCTGGTCCTCGTCATCTACTACACGGTCGTCAAGGGCCTGGCGCGGTTCGGCGGCTACTTCCTGCAGCACTCGATGCGCGGGGTCGGGTCGATGGACGCGACTGGCGGGGCCTACCACGCGATCATCGGCACCCTGGAGCAGGTCGGCATCGCCACCACGGTCGCGGTGCCGGTCGGACTGCTCGCCGCGGTCTACACGGTGGAGTACGGCCGGGGCCGGCTGGCGTCGACGATCCGGTTCTTCACCGACGTGATGACCGGCGTGCCGAGCATCGTTGCGGGCTTGTTCGTCTACGCCTTCTGGGTCCTCGCCCTCGGCCAGGGCTTCTCCGGCTTCGCGGCCGCGCTCGCGTTGATGATCCTCATGCTGCCGACGATCGTGCGGTCCGCGGAGGAGATGCTCAAGCTGGTGCCCGACTCACTGCGCGAGGCTGCACTCGCGCTCGGGGTGCCGCGCTGGCGAACGATCCTGTCGGTCGTGTTGCCGACGGCAAGCGCCGGCATCATCACGGGCGTGATGCTGGCTGTCGCCCGCGTGGCCGGCGAGACGGCCCCACTCCTGCTGACCGCGCTGAACTTCGACTCGATCAACCTCGACCCGTTCCACGGTCAGCAGGCCGCGTTGCCGACGTTCATCTTCTCGCAGGCCAGTCTGTCGGCGAAGGTGGCATTGGACAGAGCGTGGGCCGGTGCCCTCACACTGGTGCTGCTCATCCTCGTGCTCAATCTGATCGCCCGTGCCGTCGCCCGACGTTCCCGCGTCCACGGCTGAGAGGACATCGCAGTGGCCAAGCGGATCGCCTGCGCGGATGTCAGCGCCTGGTACGGGAAGACCAAGGCCATCGAGGACGTCTCGATGGTGATCGAGCCGAAGAGCATCACCGCGCTCATCGGGCCGTCGGGCTGCGGCAAGAGCACCTTCCTGCGCACGCTGAACCGGATGCACGAGGTGCAGCCGCGTACCCGCGTTGAGGGACGCATCACGCTCGACGACGTGGACGTCTACGGGCCCGGCGTCGACCCCGTCAGCGTCCGCCGCACGATCGGGATGGTGTTCCAGCGGGCCAACCCGTTCCCTACGATGTCCATCTACGACAACGTCGCCTCCGGACTCCGGCTGAACGGCGTCAAGAAGAAGTCCGAGCTCGACTCGGCGGTCGAGAGGTCGCTGCAGGGGGCCAACCTCTGGCGCGAGGTCAGCAGCCGGCTCAACCGGCCGGGCGCTGGGCTGTCGGGTGGGCAGCAGCAGCGGCTGTGCATCGCCCGAGCGATCGCGGTGGAGCCCGAGGTGCTGCTGATGGACGAGCCGTGCTCGGCGCTGGACCCGATCTCGACGCTGGCGATCGAGGACCTGATGGTCGAGCTGAAGGACAGCTACACGATCGTCATCGTCACGCACAACATGCAGCAGGCGGCTCGCGTCTCCGACACGACCGGGTTCTTCACCATCGACGGGCCTGGTACGCCGGGGCGCCTCGTAGAGATCGACTCGACACCGAAGATCTTCAGCAACCCGGGCGAGAAGCGCACCGAGGACTACATCACCGGCCGCTTCGGCTGATCACGACTCGAACTTGTAGCCGAGGCCCCTCACGGTCAGCAGGTGCTTGGGGCTCTTCGGCTCGGGCTCGACTTTCGCCCGCAGGCGCTTGACGTGCACGTCGAGGGTCTTCGTGTCACCGACGTAGTCGGGTCCCCACACCCGGTCGATCAGCTGCTGGCGCGTCAGCACCCGACCGGCGTTGCGAAGTAGCAGCTCGAGCAGTTCGAACTCCTTGAGGGGCAGCTGCACTGGCTCGCCGGAGACCGTGACGCGGTGCCGGTCCACGTCCATCCGGACCGGGCCGACCTCGAGTGCACTCGACATCGGCTCCTCCGGCTCCGAGCGTCGCCGCAGCACCGCACGGATGCGGGCCAGCAGCTCACGGTGGCTGAAGGGCTTGGTGACGTAGTCGTCGGCGCCGAGCTCGAGCCCGACCACCTTGTCGACCTCGCTGTCCCGGGCCGTCAGCATGATGATCGGGACGTTGCTGCTCTGCCGCAGTGCCTTGCAGACGTCGGTGCCCGGGAGTCCCGGCAGCATCATGTCGAGCAGGACCAGATCGGCGCCCGAGCGCTCGAACTCCTCGACGCCCGCCGGCCCGGTCGCGGCGACCGCGACCTCGAAGCCCTCCTTGTCGAGCATGTAGGCGAGCGGCTCCGAGATCGACGGCTCGTCCTCGATGACGAGCAGCCTGGTCACGCCGACACCTCCGCGGGCGTGGAAGCGGGCAGTCGCAGGGTGAAAGTCGCCCCAAGCCCCTCGACACTGCTGACCGACACGGTTCCCCCATGGTTGTTGGCGACGTGCTTGACGATGGCGAGCCCCAGGCCGGTGCCCCCGGTCGCTCGTGACCGGGCGGGGTCTGCGCGGTAGAAGCGCTCGAAGACGCGTTCCAAGTCCTTCTCGGCGATCCCGATGCCCTGGTCCGAGACGGCGATCTCGACCTGGCCGTCGATGAGCGCGGTGCGCACGGTCACCGTCGTCCCGCCGGCGCTGTAGTTGACCGCGTTGTCCAGCAGGTTGACCAGCGCCGTGACGATCTGCGCGTCGCTGCCGACGAGCTCGAGCGACTGGTCTCCTTCCCATGTCAGGGTGATGCCATGCGCAAGTGCGGCGGTCCGGGTGCGGTCCAGTGCCTCGTTGACGACCTGCGTCACGCGCACGCGATCCGGGGTTGGGAGCGCCTCCCCGCCCTGCAGGCGGGACAGGTCGATGAGCTCCTGCACGAGCCGGCCGAGTCGCTGCGCCTCGTGCTGCGCGCGGTCGGCGAACCGGCGTACGGCAACGGGGTCTTCGCTGGCTTCCTGCAGCGCCTCGGCAAGCAGGCTGAGTGCACCGACAGGCGTCTTGAGCTCGTGCGACACGTTGGCGACGAAGTCGCGGCGCACGTCCTCCAGCCGCCGGGACTCCGTGACGTCCTCGAGCAGGACAGCAACCGTGCCGTCGCCGACCGGGGTTGCGCGGGCGAGCAGCACCGCTGGACCGCGTCCGAGGGCGGCGAGCGGCATGTGCAGATCTGACTCCTGCGGGTCACCGGACCGGCGGGTGCGCCGTACGAGCTGCCGAAGCTGGGGCAGGGCGGCCAGCACTCCGTCGCGGATGAGGCCGAGGTCGTGCGCGGCGCGGTTGCCCAACAGCACCTCGTCGGCGACGTCGACCACGAGGACGGCGACGGGCAGGGCTTCCAGAACCGATCCGGCCCCGGGGAGCAAGGGTGCGAGTGGCTGCCGCGGAGCGTCGTCGTGCACTGTCCGTCGCCCGATCACGAGCGCAGTGAGCCCACTGCCCAGGACGAGGCCAACCGCCAGAGCGAGAACGACCACGTGGCAAGCGTAGGTGCGGGCGAACCGCACTACGGGCGGGGCAGACGATGTTCGCCGTCAGTTCATCTAGGGTTCGCCCTGCTCGTCGATCGTGGGGTGCCGGGTCATTGAGGCTGCCGGGCGCTGACAGACTGACGGCACACCAGGGAGGCCGCGTGCGCGACAGCTACCACGAGCAGCTCGACTCGATCGGCGAGGGGCTGGTCGAGATGAGCCGGTTGACGGGCTCCGCGGTCAGCCGCGCGACGACCGCGCTGCTCGACGCGGACCTCGACCTCGCGGAGCAGGTCATCGCCGGCGACCAGGTCGTCAACGAGCTGTACCGGACCATCGAGGCGCAGGCCTTCGACCTGCTCGCGCGTCAGCAGCCGGTGGCCGGGGACCTGCGCGTTCTCGTCACCAGCCTGCGGATGGTCGTCGACCTGGAGCGCACCGGCGACTACGCCGTGCACCTCGCGAAGATCGCCCGGCGCCGGCACCCCGCATCGGCGGTCCCGCCGGAGCTCCGGTCGACCGTCCTGGAGATGGGGCAGACGGCTCAGCGGATCGCCGTCAAGGCCGGGTCGGTCATCGCGAGCCGCGACCTCGGGCTGGCCGCGGAGCTGGTGCGGGACGACGACGTCATGGACGAGCTGCACCGCAAGCTGTTCACCACGATGCTCAGTCCGAGCTGGTCGCACGGCGCGGAGGCAGCCATCGACATCACGCTGGCGGGGCGCTACTACGAGCGTCTCGCCGACCACGCCGTTGCCGTTGCCCGGCGCGTTTCCTACCTCGTCACCGGGGAGTACCTGGACGAGGACGACCTCGAGAAGTGAGCCTCGACCCGGCGAGGGAGCAGTTGGGACGCAAGGCGTTCGCGGAGCTGCTCGGCAGTGCCCTGCTTGCCGCCACCGTCGTCGGCTCCGGCATCGCGGCGCAGCGGATGTCGCCACGTGATCCGGGGCTGCAGCTGCTCGAGAACAGCGTTGCCACCGGCGCCGTGCTGGTCGCGCTGATCCTGGCGCTGGCGCCCGTCTCGGCCGCGTTCAACCCGGCCGTGACGCTGGCCGAGCGCGCGCTCGGCGCGATCAGCACGAAGGCGGCTGCGGTGTTCATCCTCGCCCAGGTGGTCGGCTGCTGCCTGGGGGTCATGCTCGCCAACCTGATGTTCGACCTGCGGCTCGTCGATGTCAGCAGTCACCGTCGCTCGTCGGGGCCGCTCTGGCTCAGCGAGGTCGTCGCGACGTTCGGGCTGCTCGTCGTCATCTTCGGCGTCGTGCGGGCCGGCCGCGCGGTGATGGTGCCCTTCGCCGTGGGCGCCTACATCAGCGCTGCCTACTGGTTCACGTCCTCGACGTCGTTCGCCAATCCCGCCATCACGGTCGGCCGGACGCTGAGCGACACGTTCGCCGGCATCGCACCGTCGTCCGCGCCGATGTTCGTCGTCATGCAGCTGGTCGGGGCCGCGCTCGCGATCGGCGCGGTCGTTGTGCTCTACCCGAACGCTCGCGCAGTTGCCGATGTGGTCGCCCACCTCGACGACCCACGGGATTCACCCTCCTGAGGCCGGCCGCCCGGACGGAACTGCACAGATCTGCTGCACTCACCGCTGCGTGACGTTCAGCTTCCAGGCGGTTCCGCCGAGAGCGTGCATTTCCGTCGGCGCATGCGGCGTTGTTCAGCGGGTGAAGACGTCGCGGCCGAACGTGACCAAGGTGTCGCGGGCGGCGTACCCGAGGTGCCCCTTGCCGTCGGTGCCGCCGGTGCGGATACCGAGCAGGTCCTCGTAGCTGCGCAGTGCGCTGTAGTGGTCGTACGGCACGTCGCTTCGCGTGCCCGGCTTGATGAAGGGCGACAGCAGTACGGCGCCCGTCCGGCCGCCGCCCGGTCCGGCGATGCCGGGCATCGGGGTGTTCGGTCCAGTGGGGTTGCCGCAGCACGCATCGGCCTCGCCCGGAACATCGGCCTCGTCGAACGTGATGACCAGGAGCCCGTCCTTCTTGAACGCGGGCGAGGAGGTGATGCGCGGCACCCACACCTTCAGGAAGTCGTTGATGGACTGCAGGCCGCCGGGTCGGCCGTCGGCGCAGCCGGTGTCGTGGCCATCGCTGCACAGGTCGGGCGTGATCCAGGAGAAGTTCGCCGTCGTACTCGCGTTGCGCAGGTCCGCGGGCAGCCGAGTGAGCGGGCCCACGTTCCGGTCGCACGCACCTGTGTCGAGCAGCGAGTGGAAGTAGGCGAACGGGTTGTGCCGCGCGGCGTACTGGTCGTTCGCCGACGCGGACTGCGTCGGGTCGTGTGTTCCCGCCCCTGCGGAGGAGCCTGGGTTGCCGCAGGTCGCCTTCTCGCGGGTCGGGTCGGCGCCGAGGTCCTCCATGTAGCCGTGCCAGGTCTGTCCCGCCGCAGCGAGCTGGTCGGGCAGCGTCTTCACCGCGGCGGGGTAGACGCAGCCCTGTCCGACGACCTGACCGCTGCCGTCCGGCACCGGTGTGCCGGGGACGACGTCGACGTACTGCTGGCAGTCGGCCTGCGTGTACACGTTGGCGGCCTGTCCGGAGACCTGCGTGATGTAGTTGTCCAGGCTGGCGTGCCCGGTGCCGAAGTACTGCGTCAGCAGCGCACCCTGGCTGGGCAGCGTGCGGGCGAGGTACGCCGGCGCGGTTGATGCGAACGTCGTGTCGAAGCCCTTGTTCTCGAGCTCGATGACGAAGAGGTGACCGATCTTCGGCACCCTCGGTGCGGCGGCGTCGGAGGGGACGACCGCCAACGCGGCGAGGAGCGCCGCCGCACCGGCCAGAAGTCGACGTGTCATCGGGACACCAGTGCCCCGGCTCGGTTCCAGCCATGCATGAGCGGCGACTCGGCGAGCTCGCGCCAGAACGGGTCCTCGAGTCCCATCGGGTTCGTCCCCACGGGCGGCTGGCACACGTGCGGCCCGGGGTCGACGACGACGGGCAGGTCCGGGATGGTGGCGTCGGGGCGCACGAAGTCGAAGGACTCCGCCAGGTTGCGTGCGGCGGCATCGCGCTTCGTCAGGGGCTTGAGCCCGAAGCGCCACTCGACCATCTTCAGGATCGACGTGTGGTCATAGGTCTCGTGACCGACATGCCCGCGGCGCGCGAACGGGCTGAGCACCATCGTCGGGACCCGGAAGCCGGCCTGCCCGTGGTCGTCCTTGCCGTGCGGTCCCGTGTCGTGGTCGTCGGGCAGCCGCGGCGGCGCGACGTGATCGAAGAAGCCGCCCCACTCGTCGTACGTGATGACCAAGGCGGTCTTGCTCCACTGCGGTGAGTTGACGAGCACTTGCGCTACCTGCGAGAGGAACGCCTGGCCGCGGTGGATGTCGGCGTGCGGGTGGTCGTCGTTCGATCCGCCCTGTCCCTCGCCCAGGAAGAACGGATCGAGATACGAGTACGCCGGCAGCTGGCCAGCAGCGGCATCGGCGTAGAAGCGGTCGACAGGGCTGCTGATCGGGAGGTACTTCTGACCCCACAGGACGAGGAACGGCAGGTCCGAGTAGTAGTAGCGCGTCGGAACACCGGCATCGGCCAACCGGTCCCAGATCGTCGGGAGCGTGCTCGTCGTGCTGTCGTTGGCAATGCGATCCGTCGCGGCCGCATGTGTGTAGAAGCGGTTCGGGTACGTCGGGCCCAGGATCGAGCAGAAGTAGCGGTCGAACGTCGTGGCCTGCTTGAGCAGCGGCCCGTAGAACGGGAGGTCCTGCTCGAGGTAGTAGCCGAGCGCGAAGTCATCGTTGTCGCCCTTGCGGAAGCCGTCGAGGCGGCCGTGGTTGAACTGGACGCGACCGCCCTCGAACGAGTGATCCGGGTCGTTGTTGCCGCACCCGTGCCGGTCGAAAAGATGATGCGTCGCGTGCGCCTTGCCGTGGTCGTCCTTGAAGGTGAGCCCCTCCTGCCGGCCGTCGGCACCGGGCAGCCAGCCGAGGTAGTGGTCGAAGGACCGGTTCTCCATGCACACGACAACGATGTGATCGAGGCCACTCTTGGCCGGGTCGGGCAGGGCGGAGTGGGTGGTGGACCGCGGAGTCGAGCCGTTTGCGAGAGCAGCGATGGCGCCGGGGCCGAGTGCGGCGGCGGCACCGAGGCCGGCAGCGGAGCCGAGAAGCTTGCGTCGGGTCAAGGTCATGCCGGGAGTGTTCTCGGTCAAGCCGGGCAACCCTGGTCACCTGCGATGAACACCAGATGAAGCGTCGACGACAAGGAGCGCGAAACCTTTGAGCCGGCGTTCATCCGATCGTTGCGAGGGACCGGCCGGCGCGTCGCGAAGATCGCTGGCATGACGAAGAAGACACCCCTCGCCCTTCTCATCAGCGTCGTCACGGCCGTTGCCGCAACGTCCGTTGCCGCGGCCGCCACGAACGGTGGGCACCTCGGCACCTCCCATGCCGGCCACCAGTCGGACGGCACCGTCATCACGTCTACCGGCCAACGGCTGACCCCCGCCGGCACGCAGCTCGAGTTCCCTGGCCGGCCGACCGCCGTCGCGCTGCGACCGGACGGCCGGACGGCCGCGCTGCTCAACACCAAGAGCAGCGAGCTGGTCGTGGTCGACCTCGCCAGTCACAAGGTGCTGCAGACCTACACCAACGGCGGTGGCTCCTACGACGGGCTTGCCTACAGCCCTAAGGGCGACCGGCTGTTCGCCTCCGACGCCGGTGGCGACGTGCTCGACCTGGATGTCGCCAAGGACGGCAAGCTGACCCTGCACGGCACGGTTGCCGCACCGTCCGCACCGCCGACCGGCGTCCTGGCGATCGACCCCAACGCCGCCTCCAGCAACGCCTACCCCGGCGGCTTGGCCTTCTCGACCGACGGGACGCCCGTGCCTCGAGCACTGCTGCTGGACGAGTGCTGGCCGCCGCACGCGGTCCGTCGACCCGAGTACGTCAACGCGGTGATCCGCCGTCTGCGGCTGCGGTTGGAGGAGGAGCCGTCGGCGCCGAAGCACCTCGTGATGGTTCGTGGAGTGGGCTACGCCCTGCGCCCCTGACGCCTATCGGGTCTTCACCGAGAGTTCGCTCAGGCGAAATGCCATGGCAGGTGCGCCGACAGCCGGCACACGTTGTGTTGTCCGCGACGGTCGCGACGGCGCGACCCGCGAGCGAAGGACGCGAATGTCGAGAACGAAGCGAGTGGCCGCACTGACTGCGGCCGGGGGGCTTGCCATCACGGCGGGGCTGTTCGTGCACGGCCCGGCGGCGGGAGCCGCATCCACCATCAACCTGACGCCCGTGCCGGCCGCCAACGGGCGCGCGCCCGGCCTCACCTCTCCGAGCGTGCTGTCCCGCGAGCTGATCGGACTGGCCCGGGCGCAGGGTTCGATGCGGGTCGAGAACCCGACCGACGGCGTCGGCTACTACGGCTACGACTCCCTCGACAACAACCCGCCGTTGCTTCCGACGCTCGGCGGCGGGTCGCCGTACACCGAGGCGCACAAGACCGAGCCGGACAAGAACACCTACCTCGTCCAGCGTGGGCAGTCGGGGCCGGACGGCAACTACGACTACGGCACCCACTTCCTCTACCAGGGGCACGAGAGCGGTACGCCGGGATACGTCACCCGCGTCAACCTCGACGCCGATGCTGCGCACCGCGTGACCGTCCTCGCCACCCGTGACGTGAAGGGCGCCCCGCTGCCGGACTTCGACGGCTCGACGTACGACCCGTTCACCTCCCAGTTGCTGCTGACGTCCGAGATCGGCTGCGCGTCGAACGGCTCGGGCGGCGGCGGTGTCTGGGCCGGGCAGGCGGCGTACAGCCCCACCAGCACCTTCGCGGAGGTGCCCGCGCTGGGCAAGGGCGGCTTCGAGGGCATCCAGGCGGCGAGCGACGGCAGCCTCTGGCTGGTCGAGGACGTCGGCGGTAGCACGCAGAGCGGGACCAACGCCAAGCTCGCCAACAGCTACGTCTACCGGTTCGTACCGGCCACGCCCGGCGACCTCACGACGGGGACGTTGCAGGCGCTCCAGGTCAAGGACAGCACGGGATCGCCGCTCGACACGACGAGCTCCGTGACCGCCCCTGGACTGTCAGCACTGCACACCTACGGCGCGTCGTTCGCGACGCAGTGGGTGCCGATCCACCAGACCACCTCGTCCAACCGCAGCGAGACGTTCTGCGCGACGCAGGCCGCCCGGGCCGCCCACGCGACGGCGTTCAAGCGCCCGGAGAACGGCGTGTTCCGGCCGGGGACGAGCTTTCGCGAGTTCTTCTTCACCGAGACCGGTGACACGAACAGCGGCACCACCGCAGGTCAGCAGTACGGCGGCTTCGGCGGGGTCTTCAAGCTGTCGCAGACGAGCCCGTCGGCGGACACCGGCACGTTGACGGCTGCCTTCGTCGGCGACGTCGCCCACACCGGCCTGGACAACATCGCGTTTCTGGACGGTACGCCGTCGTCGAGGACGCCGGCGACACGCTTCACCAGCAGCGCAACGCGCTCGACTCGGGCTACCTGCTCGATGCCACGCAGCCGCAGCCGACCCCACTGCGCTTCCTCGCCGAGGGACGCGACCCGTCCGCCACGATCGACGCGGCGCTCGGTGCCAACGGGGCTGCGGGCTTCAACAACGACGGCGACAACGAGATCACCGGCATTCACGTCTCGGATGGGGATGCCACCGTCAACGGGCTTCTCGGCGCCAGCGTGCCGAGACCGTTCACGCAGGGCTGGCGCGTGTTCTGGACGCAGCAGCACGGCGACAACGTCACATGGGAGGTGGTCCCGGCCGCCGCTGTCGACGTGTCCCCGGGTCACTCCGACGACAAGGGCGCCGGCGGCTCGCGCTGACCCGGGGCCCGTGTCGTCTGAACGTTGCGCAGCAGCTACTCACGACTGCTGCGTGCGTCGCGAGATCCCACGCATGGACGCGATGAGCACCCCCAGGATGAGGACACAAGCACCCAGGATCAGCACGAGCTGCCGGTTGCTACCCCGGTCGCGCGACCTCTGATCAGAACCGGCGCCCGGCTGCACGAGCACGTACTGACCCGGCCCCTGCACGAAGCCGAGGAAGACGTCACGGCCGACCTGCTGTGTCGGCAGCCGCTTCCATGGACTGCTCTCAGTCGCGCGGTACTCCATGACGGCGAGCACGGACTGGTAGACCGCCTCGCGCAGCGAGATGTTCGGGACGTTCGGTGGACTGCCCGAGAACGTGACGGGGGCCGGTCCGAGATCGAGCTCGTACACGTTCGAGTTCGGCGTGCCGTCGACGGGAAGGGCCCCGCCGGGCACTGGCCGCGCGCGGACCGTGAGCCGCGTCGCGCTGCTCGTCACGTGCAGCTCTCCCGGCGGGATGTAGAGGGCGACCTGCGGCCCGCTCTCACGGCTGCTGACGAGCCCCTCGCCCTTGTTGACGCCGTGCAGCAGGGTCAGTGTCGCCGTGGCGTCCGTCGGTGCGTTCTTCTGGTGGTGGCCCGCGGGAGGGTCGACGTACCGGTACGGCTCATCGGGGAACCCGATTCCGTCGTACAACGGCGTTCCCTCGGTCGCGATGAGCAGGGCACCCGCCACCAGCAGCGCGCCGACGTACATCGTGCTCATACGGCCCATGACGAACCCTCTCGTCGGGCGTGCCGATGAACGCGCGACCCGATGGCATCTGCACGAACCGCGAGGGCGGCGAGGGCCGTCGTCACCGGGACCGCGGCGACCAGGCCCAGACTGCCGACGAGTGTGCGCACGATCTCTGCCGCCACCGTCTCGCCGGTCACCACCGTCGTCAGATCCGTGCGGGCCAGCTGGTACACCACCAGCAAGGGAAGTGATGTGCCTACGTAAGCGAGCACGAGCGTGGTCGTTGCCGCCGCCACGTGATCACGTCCGATATGCATGGCGGAGTGGTACAGGCTTGTGAACGAAGCAGCCGGGTTGGCCGCGTGCAGCTGCCAGACGGCCGTGGACTGCGTGACGGTCATGTCGACGACCGCACCCAGCGCGCCGATGACGACACCGGCCAGGAGCAGCCCCCGAAGGTCGATGCGGACGGTGGCCGAGAGCAGGTCTGCCTCATCCGAGCCGAGCCCTGTCAGTGCGGTCCCGACCACGAACAGCTGTGCCAGCGCGCCGCACAGCAGCAGGCTCGTCAGCGTTCCGACGACCGCGATCGACGTGCGGACGTTGACACCGTGCGCGATGAACAGCACGAGGAAGAGCACCGCGGAGGAGCCGACGAGCGCCACCGGAAGAGCGCCGCGCCCGGCGAGCAGCGCGGGCAGGACGAAGCCCAGCAACACGGCAAGGCTCGCGCCCAGTCCGATCAGTGCCCGCAGACCGGTCCAGCGAGCCACCGCGACCACAGCCAACGCGAAGACGAGGAACAACAGGGTGAGTGCATGTCCTCTTTGGATGTCGGCGAACGCGTACTGGTCGCCGGCCTCAGCGGTCGGGTCGTAGGACACGACGATCCCGCCACGGTGGGGGATCGGCGTGCTCCGCGTGCTCTGCACATCGAACGAGGTCGTCGTCCCGCGGTGCGGACCGCTCGTGAGGCGGACGTGCAGGGTGAGGCACTCGCTCTGGTCGTCGGCGGGTGTGTCGTCCCCGCCGGTCGGGCACGCGTGCTGCGCACTGTCGATGATGTCGGCGTGGACGAGGTCGACCCGCGGCCCGAGACCGGACGGCAGGCGCGGCGCCCCTCCTCCGCCGTGCAGGAGCACCATCAACGCGGCGATCACCAGGGCCGCAGGAATGAGGATGCCCGCGAGAATCAGCCGCAGCTGCCGGCTCGCGGGAGCGGCCGGACCATGGTCATGCGCCACGCCGGCACCCCTCCAGATCGCCTCGTCGTCAGGCTAGAGGCGGCGGTGACGGGAGCGGCGGCTGGCCCTCTACTGCTGACCGAGGCCGACCGCACCCGAGATGGGTGCCGTCGTGACGCCGGAGGCCGCGCACTCCTGCGGGTTGGCCTGGAAGATCAGCAGACCAGCCGCGCCGTAGCCGGCGTACTTGGTCGTCTTGTAGGTCTTCTTCCCGACCTTCGCCGACGGGATGACCGTGCCCTGCAGCACGACGCCCGCGGTCGCGGACTGCGTCGTGTACTGCACGAGCGACAGCGACTTGTCTACCCAGGTGACAAGGGCGATGCCGGCCGTCGTGCCCTCACCGCACGTGCCGGTGCCTGTCGCCGGCTGGAGCGTTGCGATCTTGCCGGACGCCGGTGCGCTGTTGTTGGACTGGCAGCCGGTCAGGTCGCCGGAGAAGGTGTACGTGTACGGGTGATCGGTCGTGCTCGGTCCCTTGGTGAAGGCCGCGCTGCCGCTGAGCTGGCACATGCCGCCGTCCGCGGCAGAGGCGGGTACGGCGGCGACGGCGCCGCCGGCCGCGAGCGCGACGAGCATCAGACGTACGGCGTACGGGCGCATCTTGGACCTCCGGGGAAGAAGACGAACGGGGCTATCGACGCCAGGCGTCGAGGATCGCGACGGCCGGGCTGTGCCCGGAGGGGTTGGCCTCGTAGGAGGCGATGGGCAGGTCGTTGTTGCCCTTCGACTTAGGCGTCGTGCTGTCGTCGAACGACACCGCGATCCGGCCGTCGGGGAAGAGCGCAATGCTCGGGAAGTCGTACCGGTCCGCGACCGCCCCCGTGACGCCGATGATCGTCGAGATGTCGCCCTTGCCGACGGCGTACGTCGTAAGCAGCTTCGGCTGCGCCTTGGAAACGTCGACGCGCCACACGACGTCCTGGCCGACCGACTTCTTGTCGTCCACGCGCGTGGACACCACGGCCTGGCCGAGCTTGCCGTTGACCTTCAGGTCGAAGAAGTCAGCGCCGCCCTCGAACTTGCCGCCGACAGGCGAAGTGAGCGTCACTGACCGCCACGTCCTGCCGCCGTCCGAGGAGGTCTTGAGCTCGATCTCGTCGGACGAGACGCGCTCGGCCTGTGTGAGCCAGCCACGGGAGTCCTGGCGGACGACCCCCTTCGGCGTCCAGGGCAGGACGACGCACTGCCACTTCAGGGTGGAGGCGTTCAGGCGCGCGGCCGGGCAGCCCATCGAGTCCTCGCCGTTGTCGAGCAGTAGCAGGCCGCCGGCGTTGAGCGGGATCGTGTAGGTCCCCGGGTTGGGCTGCCAGTTGTCGGCCGCTGGGTTGGGGACGACGGGGATCTTCATCCGCACCGGGTCGCCGCTGATGTCCGAGTTGGGGTCGGTGACGTCTGTATAGGACAGGCCGTCGCTGCTGATCTGCTCGACCTGCTTGGTCGCCGTGCCGCCGCGCACGAGGGTGATGAACGGGACGGTCGCGCCGCCCACGGTGAACGGGCCCTTGGCGTAGGTGATCCACTCGCGGTCGAAGACCGGCGTGTGGATGGGCGACTCGGCGGCCTCCCATGTCTTGCTCGACGCGGTGTACCGCACGGCCTGCAGGTGGTCACCGGAGTACGGGTCCCAGCCGATGCCGTAGATGTTGCCGTTCGGGCCGCCGACGATGGCGCCCTCGCCGTTGACGAGCGGGGTCAGGAAGTCGACCCGACTCCAGGTCTTGCCGTGGGTGTCGCTGTAGTACGGCAGCGAGCCGCCGAACTCGAGCAGTCGACTGCCCAACGACGACACGTAGGTCTCGCAGCAGTTGCCGCCGACCGACGTCCAGTGCCACTTCGACGTGCCGGCGTGGCCCGTGGCGTCGAAGGTGCGGTAGGCCGCGGCGTGCGAGTCGGCGGGGTACGACGCGGCAGTGGCCGGCTCGGCCGGCACCGGTGGGCCGGCCACGGCGGTGCCGACCGCGAGGGCGGACAGCGCGACGACGGCGAGCGACAGGCGACGGGGACGACGGTTCATGCCATTCTGTTCGGCGCCGGGGCCGATTTCCCTGCTCGGACAACCCCGGGCAGTCACACAGGGCGCTCACAGCCGGCTCACAGGTCCGCCGTACAGACTGACCGGGTGACCGCCCCCGCCGCCGCCGAAGCCAGGCTGCTCGTCGTCGACGACGAGCCCAACATCCTCGAGCTGCTGTCGGCGAGCCTGCGCTTCGCCGGCTTCGACGTCGCGAGCGCGCCGAACGGCGTCGAGGCGCTGCGGCTCGCGCGCAGCTTCCGTCCGGACCTGCTCGTGCTGGACGTGATGATGCCGGAGATGGACGGCTTCGACCTCGTCCGGCGGCTGCGCGGCGAGGGCAGCCGGACACCGGTCGTCTTCCTCACTGCGCGGGACGCCACCGAGGACAAGATCACCGGTCTCACCCTCGGCGGGGACGACTACGTGACCAAGCCGTTCAGCCTGGAGGAGGTCGTCGCGCGGATCCGGGCGGTGCTGCGGCGTACGTCGGAGGGACCCGCCTCCGCCCAGCCGGCGCGCGTTGCCTTCGCCGACATCGAGCTCGATGACGAGACGCACGAGGTGTGGAAGAACGGCGAGCCCGTCTCGCTGTCGCCCACCGAGTTCAAGCTGCTCCGCTACTTCCTGCAGAACGCCGGCCGGGTGCTGTCGAAGGCGCAGATCCTCGACCACGTCTGGAACTACGACTTCGGCGGCGACGCCAACGTCGTCGAGTCCTACGTCTCCTACCTGCGTCGCAAGGTCGACACGACCGATCCGCGGCTGCTGCACACGCTGCGCGGCGTCGGCTACGTGCTGCGTCGCGCGCCCCAATGAGCGGAGGCGGCATGGTGACGCATCTGCGTGCGCTGTCCGCTCGCACGCCGCTGCGGGTCAAGCTGGTTGCCGCCCTGACCGCACTCGTGGCGTTCGCTCTCGCGGTGACCGGCATCGCCGCCGCAACGGCGTTGCGCGGCTACCTCGTCGCGCGCGTCGACGCCAACCTCGCCGCATCGGTGCAGGGGCCGGGTGCCCTGAACGCCGGGCCGCCGCGGGGGGACCGCGGTGGGCCGCGCCGGCCGGACGAGTACATCTTCCAGGTCAGCGATCTCGACGGCACGGTCACGCAGCCGTTCATCGTCGGCCAGGACGACGTGTCGCCGCCGGCCCTGCCGACCCTCACCGCGCAGAGCGTCCAGGCTCGTGCCGGGCACGCCTTCACGGTGGCGTCGCGCGGCGGATCGCGGTGGCGCGTGCTCGAGATCCCGGCCCAGCGACGTGACGGCACGCCGGTGCTGCTGGCCGTCGCGGCGCCACTGGGAGATGTCGACAGCACGCTGCACCGGCTCGTGGGGCTCGAGGTCGTGATCGGCGCGATCGTGCTGCTCGTCTTCGCCGGCCTCGGGTACGGCGCGGTCCGCACGAGCCTGCGGCCGCTCGTCGAGGTGGAGCGGACTGCCGAGGCCATCGCCGGCGGCGACCTGTCGCAACGCGTGCCCGAGAGCGACCCACGGACCGAGGTCGGCCGGCTGGCCGGGTCGCTCAACGCGATGCTCGGCCAGATCGAGCAGTCGTTCCTCGCACAGCAGTCGTCGGAGACCGCCGCCAGGCAGTCCGAAGAGCGGATGCGGCGCTTCGTCGCGGACGCAAGTCACGAGCTGCGTACCCCGCTGACGTCGATCCGGGGCTTCGCCGAGCTCTACCGGCAGGGTGCGGTCGCCGAGACCGACGAGCTCGACCGGGTCATGAAGCGGGTCGAGGACGAGGCCGCCAGGATGGGCCTGCTCGTCGACGACCTGCTGCTGCTTGCGCGGCTCGACCAGCAACGGCCGCTGCAGCACGAGCCAGTCGACCTGCTCGTGCTGGCCGGCGACGCAGCGCACGACGCCTCCGCTGTCGATCCCGACCGGGACGTCTCGGTCGAGGTCGTCGGCGACGGAGCACCTGTCGTGCTCGGGGACGATGCACGGCTGCGTCAGGTCGTCGGCAACCTGGTTACCAACGCACTCACCCACACTCCGGCCGGGACTGCGATCCGGCTGCGGGTCGGCGCCGACCGACCCAGCGGGATGGTGGCCATCGAGGTGAGCGACTCCGGCGCCGGCCTGGCTCCCGAGGAGAAGGCCAGGGTCTTCGAGCGGTTCTACCGGGCCGACGGGTCACGCAGCAGGACACACGGCGGTAGTGGCCTTGGTCTGTCGATCGTGGCCGCCCTCGTCGCTGCGCACGGCGGCCGGGTCGAGGTGGACAGCGAGCCGGGACACGGGGCGACGTTCCGGGTCCTGCTGCCGCTCGCGCCGGCGTACGCCGATTGAGCAGACTCACAGCAACCTGCCAGCCAGTTCCTATGGATCGGACAGCAGCGGACGCGCAGCATGAAGTCGTGAACGCTGCAGAGAAGCCCGTCACGGACGAGATCGCCGGCCCGGAACCGCGCAGCCGGTCGCGGGCGGCGCGCTGGGTGGGCGGCATCGCGGCTGTCGGCGTCGGCATCACGCTCGGCGCCGTCGGTATCGCGGCTGCGGCCGATCCGACGCCGACACCGACGCCCGCGCCCAACGGGCAGGGCGCCCGACCGGACGCCCATCCCGACGGACCCCGCGGTCACCACCCGCGCGGCCCGCGCGGCGGCGGCGGTCCGGGCGAGCTCGGCCCCCGCGGTGCCGTGCACGGCGAGTTCGTCGTGCCCGACGGCACGGGCTGGCGGACGGTCGCCGTGCAGCGCGGCGCCGTGACCGCGGTCAGCAGCACCTCGCTGAGCGTCAAGAGCGCGGACGGCTACACCAAGACCTACGTCATCACCGCGACCACGCTGGTCAATGCGGCGCGGGACGGGATCGGCTCGGTGAAGACCGGTCATCAGGTTGCGGTCGTGGCGACCGGAAAGAGCGGTACGGCGACTGCGGTCGACGTACGCGATCTGACGCTTCTGAAGGCGGGGCGCGACATGTTCGGTCCGCCGCCCGGTCGTCCTGGCGGTCCGCCCGCGCCCGGTGGGACGCCGGCCAGTCCGAGCAGCTACGACGACGAGGGCGGCGACACGCAACCCGCCTGACGTTGGGTCAGTCGCAGTCCGGCGCGTCGGGGCCGGCGAGCACACCCTTGACGAGCGCCGTGCTGATCTCGCGGAGCTGCCGAACCTGGTCGGGGGTCAGCGGGTCGAAGACGTGCGCCCGGACGCCCTCGACGTGCCCGGGTGCGGCGGCGGCCAGCGCTGCGAAGCCGGCGTCGGTGAGGTGCGCCACCTGGCCCCGCTTGTCGTCGGCGCAGCTGCGGCGCTCGACCCAGCCGTTGTCCTCCAGCCGCGCAACGGCGTGCGACAGCCGGCTGCGCGAGCTCTGCGAGCGGTCGGCGAGGGCGCTCATCCGCAATGCCCGGTCGGGCGCCTCTGACAGCCGTACCAGGATCTCGTAGTAGGCGTGCGGGATGCCGCTGTCGCGCTGCAGCTCCCGGTCGAGCTGGTCGAAGACGAGCCGGTGGGCGCCCAGGAAGGCGCGCCAGGTCTGCTGCTCCTCCTCGTCGAGCCACCGTGTCATGGCGCCATCCTAGCAAGAAAGTTGAGGGCTCAACGTCCACAGCCCGGGTGTCGGTCCCGGATTATGTCGGTCCCCCATGGAACCGTGGGGATCATGTTCGCGACGTCCCCTCACGCCGCCGAGGTCTTCGGTCAGCTGCGGGTCGCCGTGTCCCGCGAGCTCGACACGGAGCAGGTCGCCGGCCTCCTCGACGACCTCATCAGCCGGGGCTGGCGGCCGTGGCAGCTGCGCCACCGCGTCGGCACCCTGCCGACCCAGGCGACCAGCGTCCAGGACGCCGAGGTCATCACCGGATACCTGCGCCAGCTGCTCGCCGAGCCGTCCCCGCAGGCCAGGTACGACGAGGAGAAGGCCCGCCGCCGCGACGAGCGCGTGGCGGCCGCCCGCGAGGCACCGGTTCCCGCTGCGCCCGACGACAGGGAGCGCTGGATCGCCGTCATCCGCAGCGGCCTCAAGGGGCGCCCGCGGGTCGTCACGCCCGCGCCGATGCGGGTCCGGCCGGACTGCGCGCTGTGCCAGGGCGAGTCCGACTTCTTCGTCCGCCGCGACGTGCACCTGTGCGCGCGCTGCGTCGACCTGCTCGCGGCGGGCGCGGTCACGGCGGAGCGCCAGACCGGCACCTGACGCCGCCTGTCAGACTCGGCTGCGACAGCACGCCGCCGAGGTCGGGGGATGAGCGAGGACCTGCCGCTGCCCGAGCACGTCCGGGTGGCGGTGATAGGCAGCGGCTTCGCCGGACTGGGCACCGCAGTCCGGCTCAAGCAGGCGCGGCAGGACGACTTCGTCGTTCTCGAGCGCGCCCGTGACCTCGGCGGCACCTGGCGCGACAACACCTACCCCGGTTGCGCCTGTGACGTGCAGTCGCACCTCTACTCGTACTCCTTCGCGCCCAACCCCGACTGGTCGCGGGCGTACTCGGGGTCGCGCGAGATCCATGCCTACCTGCAGCGGGTGGCGACCGACTTCGGCGTACGTCCGCACCTCAGGTACGGCGCCGAGCTGCTCGAGGCGGCGTGGGACGACGACGCCCGGCGCTGGCAGCTCACGACCTCGCGCGGCAGCTTGACCGCGGACGTCCTGGTCTGCGGAACCGGCCCGCTGAGTGACCCGCTCGTCCCCGACCTGCCGGGCCTCGACACGTTCGCGGGGACGGCGTTCCACTCGGCCCGGTGGGACCACGACCTCGACCTGCGGGGGCGCAAGGTCGCCGTCGTCGGCACGGGTGCGTCGGCCATCCAGTTCGTCCCCGTGGTCGCGGAGCAGGCGGCCGCGCTCACCGTGTTCCAACGGACGCCGCCCTGGCTGCTGCCGCGCATGGATCGCGCGATCAAGGAAGAGGCGAAGGCGAGGTACCGGGCCGCCCCGCGCCGGCAGCGCGTCGTACGCACCGCCATCTACTGGTTCCGGGAGCTGAACCTGCTGGCCTTCACAGGCGGCGGACGGATGTCCCGACTGGCCGAGAAGATGGCCCGGCGACACCTCGCCCGGCAGGTGCCCGATCCCGCGCTGCGGACGAGACTGACGCCGTCGTATCGCATCGGCTGCAAGCGCATCCTGCTCAGCGACGACTACTACCCCGCCCTGATGCGACCGAATGTCGAGTTGGTGACGTCGCCCGTGGTCGAGGTGCGGCCGCACTCCGTCATCGACGCCGACGGTCGCGAGCACGAGGTCGACACCCTCGTCTTCGGCACCGGGTTCCACGTGACCGATCAGCCGATCGCGGCCCGCGTGCGCGGTCGCGATGGCCGGCTGCTGTCCGAGGTGTGGGGACCGAGTCCGGAGGCGTACCTGGGCACGACCGTGCCCGGCTTCCCGAACCTGTTCCTGCTGCTCGGTCCGAACACGGTGCTCGGTCACACGTCCGTCGTCTACATGATCGAGGCGCAGCTCGCATACCTGCTCGACGCGCTCCGGTTGATGGACGCCCGTCGGGTCGCGTCGCTCGAGGTGCGAGCGCCGGTGGTGGCGGCTTTCAACGCGGATCTCCAGCGGCGGCTGCAGGGCACGGTGTGGAACACCGGGGGCTGCCGGAGTTGGTACCTCGACGCGGCCGGCCGCAACTCCGCGCTGTGGCCGTCGTACACGTTCCGCTTCAAGAGCGCGACCAAGCGCTTCGACCCCGACGCCTACGTCCTCCGCAGCCGCTGACCCCACTTCTCGTACGGCGGGCGCACTCGAAACCGCCCATCTCCCGGTGATCAACGATCGCCGCGGCAAAGGCTCCGAACCGGTCGGGAAGGGCGGTTGCCGGACGAGCGGCGGCCCGGGCGCCGGGCCTGTGTCACCCGTTCGAGTGAATCGGCACACCCGGTCGGGGTCGAAGAACCGGACAACTCGCGTCGTCGACCACACCTGGATCCCTTCATGCGCCCCCGCCTTGCGCTCTCCGCTGCCGTCCTTCTCGCCGCGGGGCTCACGACCCCCGCGCTCGCGGTCATCCAGACCGACACCACCGGGACGCAGTACGAGGACACCGCGCGCGTCGTGGTGCCGATGCTCTTCCCCGTCGCCGGGCCGTCGTCGCTGACGAGCTACTCCGACAACTGGCTGGCCTGCCGCTCGGGCTGCACCCGCAAGCACATGGGCCAGGACCTGATGGGGGCGAAGATGACCCCGCTCGTCGCGCCCTTCGACGGCGTCGTCACGTCCGTCAAACGGGAGACGACAGTCGGCGGCGGCAACTACCTGACGATCCAGGCGACGCGCGGACCCGCGCTCGGCTGGGCCGTCGTGTTCATCCACGTCAACAACGACACCCCGGGCACCGACGACGGCAAGGGCACCGCCGACTGGGCCTTCCCGGCCGGCATCGCGCCGGGTGCCCAGGTCCTCGCCGGTCAGCTCGTGGCCTGGCGCGGTGACTCGGGCAACGCCGAGGGCACCGGTCCGCACCTGCACTTCGAGCTGCACAAGGGCAGCTCGGGCTGGGGCGGTGTCGTCTACAACGCCTACCCGTCGCTCATCGCGGCCCGGCACATCGCCGCCCCGAGCCCGAGCGGCCCGCATCCCGACGGCACCCTGGTCCGCCACCCGAACGGCACGCTGTTCCTGCTCGACGGAACGACGAAGCGGACGATCTCGGCGACGGTCCTCGCCGCCAACGGCCTCACCGAAGCGTCCGCCATCCCGATGTCGGCGGGCGAGTCCCTCGGCTTCGGTACGGCGGCGCCGGTCGTCTTGAGAGACGGCACCATCGCCCGCGACAGCGGCGGTGCCCTGTGGCTCGTCACGGCAGGCAAGCGGGTCGCCGTGACGTCCGAGCAGCTGACCGCGCTCGGCCACCCGGACCCGCGCATCTGGCCGGCGACCGATGCCGACCTCGCCGCGCTGCCCGTCGGCGACGTCGTACCCGACTCACCGCTGTACCCCGGCGCACTGGTGCGCACGGACGGCACCGCCGACGTGCATTACGTCGACGTCGACGGCAACCGGCTGGCCGTCGACGCCGCCTCGCTCGCCAGCCGCGGCTGGACGACGCAGGACATCGCGGTCGTCCCGGCCGAGGTCGTCGCGCCCACCGCGACGACGGTCGACCCGTACGCCTACCGGCGCGACTGGCAGCCGACGCCGACGACGCTGCCGATCCGCGACGGCGCGCTGGTGCAGACGACGACGCACTTGGTCGGGGTCGTGTCCGGCGGGAAGTTCCGTCGGCTCTACGACAGCCGGATGGTGGCGGCGTACGGGTACGCCGGCAAGCCTCGGCTGCTCGTTCCCACTGCCGTCATCGCGGCACTGCCGACAGCCGAGCTGACCGCCCGCTGACACCACCGAGTGTCAGAAGAAGGGTGCGCACCCGACGCTCACGCGTTCTGACGCGCGGCGGGCGACTGCTAGCTGTACTGCCCAGGCACGTTGGTTGTGTGACACGACCTAAGTGATCTTGCAAAGCGAAGACCTCCCGTCGTGGAGTGGAGCTGTCTAAGAACCGCTCTACGACCGGGAGGTCTTCGTGTCCC
>JAWWOH010000126.1:0-23946 GCA_033851845.1 Actinomycetota bacterium | reverse complement strand
GGCTCGTACGGCGCGTACTCCACCTCGCCCATCTGGTCCATCATGATGAACGGGTCGAGGTCGCGGTAGTCGACGCCGGCGAACGCGCGGCGGACCGGGAAGCCCTCGCCCTCGAGGCCCATCGGCGCCGTCGTCAGGGACTTCATCGGGCGCTCGACGTCACCGAGACCGGCGGCGGCGACGCGGGGCAGGGTCAGGGTGTCCGCGGTCACGGCTGGCATGGCATCTCCTCGGTAGTTGAGCAAGCAATCACCTGTCTCAACCGACCCCATCCTGCCGCCATTCCCGCCGTAGGGTCGCGCAATGACGGACGTACGTCGGGGCGTGCCGCGTACCGACGCGCTGCTCGCCGACCACCGTCTGGTCGACGCAGCGGCGCGGCTGGGGCGGGCCGCGGTGAAGGCGGCGGTCACGGCGGCCCAGGAACTGGCGCGGGCGGGCGACGTCGGTGTCGACGCTGTTGCAGACGCAGCCGTCAGCCTGCTGCCGGATCGGGCCACGTCGATGCGGCCGGTCCTCAACGCGACCGGCGTGGTGCTGCACACCAACCTCGGCCGCGCCCCTCTGACGCCGGCAGCTGTCGACGCGATGGTCGCGGCATCGGCGTACGTCGATGTCGAGTACGACGCGACGACCGGCGCCCGGGCAGCCCGTGGCCGCGGGACAGTCGGGGCGTTGCTTGCCGCCGTGCCCGCAGCCGAGGCCGCCCTCGTGGTCAACAACGGGGCAGCCGCGCTGGTGCTCGCGACGACGGCACTGGCTGCCGGGCGCGAGGTCGTCGTCAGCCGCGGCGAGCTGGTCGAGATCGGCGACGGCTTCCGACTGCCCGACCTCATCGCGTCGACCGGCGCGCGGCTTCGTGAGGTGGGCACGACCAACCGCACCTCGGTCCACGACTACGCGAGTGCGATCGGGCCGGACACCGGCTGTGTCCTGAAGGTGCATCCGAGCAACTTCCAAGTCGTGGGCTACACCTGCTCTGTCGACGTGGCGGAGCTGGCGAGCCTCGGCGTCCCGGTCGTCGCCGACGTCGGCAGCGGGCTGCTGCATCCCGAGCCGTTGCTGCCCGCGGAGCCGGACGTGACAACCGCCCTCACTGCCGGCGCGACCGTCGTCACGTGCAGTGGCGACAAGCTGCTCGGCGGCCCGCAGTCCGGACTCGTCCTCGGCACTGCCGACGCGGTGACAGCGCTGCGCCGGCACCCGCTCGCCCGTGCGCTGCGCGTCGACAAGACGAGGCTCGCCGCACTGGAGGCGACGCTGCGGGGTCCGGAATCGCTGGTGAGCCAGGCGATCTCGGCCGCTCCCTACCACCTGCGGTTCCGCGCCGAGCGACTCGCGAAGGCTGTCGATGGGGATGTCGTCGAGAGCCACGGCGCCGTCGGCGGCGGTGGCGCACCTGGCGTCGTGCTGCCCGGCTGGGCGGTCTCGTTGCCGGCGTCGTACGCCGAGCGGCTGCGGCGCGGCACGCCGTGTGTCGTCGCACGCGTCGAGAGCGGGCGATGCCTCGTCGACCTGCGCTGCATACCGGAGCAGGACGACGACCGGCTGCGGGACGCCGTACTGGCATGCATGTCCTAGCGACTGCAGGACACGTCGACCATGGCAAGTCGACCCTCGTCCGCGCACTCACGGGCATGGAGCCCGATCGCTGGGCCGAGGAGCGCCGGCGCGGGATGACGATCGACCTCGGCTACGCGTGGACCTCGCTGCCGTCGGGAGCTGACCTCGCCTTCGTCGACGTGCCAGGGCACAGCCGGTTCATCGGCAACATGCTTGCCGGTCTCGGCCCGGCGCCTGGGGTCATGTTCGTCGTCGCCGCCGACGAGGGCTGGCGGCAGCAGTCGAGCGAGCACCTCGCCGCGATCGATGCGCTCGGCCTGACGACCGGCGTGCTCGCGGTGACGCGGAGCGACCTCGCGGACCCGGCTCCGGCGATCGCAGAGGCGAAGGGCCGGATCGCGGCGAGCTCTCTCGGCCCGGTTGAAGCGGTCGCGGTGTCCGGCACGACCGGAGCCGGTCTCGACGTTTTGTGCGCGGCACTCGAGCGCCTCGTCACGACGTTGCCGACGCCGGACACTGCGGCGCCGGTCCGGCTGTGGGTGGATCGGGCGTTCACCATCACCGGCAGCGGGACCGTGGTCACCGGGACGCTGGGGGCCGGGACGATTCGTGTCGAGGACAGCCTGGAGCTCGCTGGTCGGCTGGTCCGGGTACGCGGGCTGCAGAGCCTCGGATCGGCGTACGACGAAGTGCGCGCGGTGTCGCGCGTCGCTGTCAACCTGCGCGGCGTCGCCCGCGACGCCATAAGCCGTGGCGACGCGCTGCTCACGCCCAAGGCCTGGCGGTCGACCACGACCGTCGACGTGCAGGTGGCTGGCGACGTCACGTCGAGGCAGCTCGTGCTGCACGTTGGCACTGCGGCTGTGCCCGTCCACGCCCGCCGGCTTGGTGCCGGCATGACGCGGCTCGGCCTGCCGCGGCCACTGCCCCTGCTGGTCGGCGAGCGGGTGGTGCTGCGCGACCCGGGGGGCGTCGTCATCGGCGGCATCCTGGTCAGCGTGGACGCGGCGGTGAGGCGACGTCAACGGCCGGCGCCGGCCGCCGATGCGGGCGTCGCCGCCGCCGTGGACGTGGTCAGCCCGGGGGTGGCGGTGCTCGCCGCGCGGCTGGCCGCCTCGCCCTTCGATGCACCGGAGCAGCCCGAGCTCGACGCGCTGGGTCTGGGCCGGCGGGAGATCGCCGCCGCCGTCGCGGCCGGCCGGCTGCTGCGGTTGCCACCTGTCGTGGTGCTGCTGCCCGATGCCCCGGACCGCGCCGTGCGGTTGCTGCAGGACCTGCCACAGCCCTTCACCCCCAGCGATGCCCGCCAGGCGTGGGGGACGACCCGGCGGGTCGCGATCCCACTGCTCGAGCACCTCGACGGACGCGGGCGCACGCGAAGGCTGGACGGCGCGTTGCGTGAGGTGGTGCGGTAGGGGCTCCCGACACAGGAGCCGCCGCATGCCGCAGCAGGTACGAGGAGTGGTCGCCCGGAGCAAGGGCGCTCCGGTGACCATCGAGACGATCGTGATCCCGGACCCCGGCCCCGGCGAAGCCGTCGTCCGCGTCGAGGCGTGCGGGGTCTGTCACACCGACCTGCACTACCGCGAGGGAGGCATCAACGACGACTTCCCGTTCCTGCTCGGGCACGAGGCGGCGGGTCGGGTCGAGTCGGTCGGCGAGGGCGTGTCCGGCCTGGCACCTGGGGACTTCGTCATCCTGAACTGGCGCGCGGTCTGCGGGAACTGCCGGGCCTGCCGGCGCGGCCGTCCCTGGTACTGCTTCAACACGCACAACGCGGCGCAGCCGATGACGCTCGAGGACGGCACGAAGCTCTCGCCGGCGCTGGGCATCGGCGCGTTCGCGGAGAAGACGCTGGTGCATGCCGGCCAGTGCACGAAGGTCGACGACAAGGCGGATCCGGCCGCCGCCGGCCTCATCGGCTGCGGCGTGATGGCCGGCTTCGGTGCGGCGGTCAACACCGCGCCGGTCGGGAAGGGCGACACGGTCGCGGTCATCGGCTGCGGTGGCGTGGGCAACGCGGCGATCGCAGGCGCTCTGTACGCCGGCGCGCGGCAGGTCATCGCCGTCGACCTTGACGCGCGCAAGCTGGAGTGGGCCCGCGGCCTTGGCGCAACCGACACGGTCGACGCATCTACGGAGGACGTCGTCGCCCGGCTGAAGGAGCTCACCGGCGGTTTCGGTCCGGATGTCGTCATCGAGGCCGTCGGTCGTCCCGAGACCTACCGCCAGGCCTTCGACGCGAGGGACCTGGCCGGCACGGTCGTGCTCGTCGGCGTACCGAACCCGACGATGACCTTGGAGCTGCCGCTCATCGAGGTCTTCGGGCGCGGCGGACAGCTCAAATCGTCCTGGTACGGGGACTGCCTGCCGTCCCGCGACTTTCCGCTGCTGGTCGACCTGTGGCAGTCGGGCCGGTTCGACCTCGACGCCTTCGTCAGCGAGCGGATCACGCTCGACGACGTGGAGGAGGCGTTTCACAAGATGGAGCGAGGGGAGGTCCTCCGGTCGGTGGTGATGTTCTGATGAGCCACTGATGTCGGACCTGCGCCGTAGTCTGGACGCATGACCGCGGCGCTGGTGGACACGTTCGGCCGGGTCGCGAGCGACCTGCGCGTGTCGCTGACCGACAAGTGCAACCTGCGCTGCACCTACTGCATGCCGGCCGAGGGACTGCCCTGGCTGCCGGCACCCGAGCTGCTCACCGACGACGAGCTGGTCCGGCTCATCACCGTCGCGGCGTCGCTCGGCGTGAAAACCGTGCGTCTCACCGGTGGTGAGCCGCTCATCCGGCCGGGTCTCGTCGGGCTCGTCGAGCGCCTTGCCGGCATCGTCGACCTGTCGCTCACGACCAACGGGCTCGGGCTGACCCGGCTCGCGCAGCCGCTCGCCGATGCCGGCTTGCGGCGCGTCAACGTCAGCCTCGACACGTTGCGGCCGCAGCGGTTCCTCGACCTGACCCGTCGTGATCGGCACGCTGACGTCGTCGACGGCCTCGCCGCCGCGGCGGTTGCGGGTCTCAGCCCGGTGAAGGTCAACACGGTGCTGATGCGCGGCGTCAACGACGACGAAGCGCTCGACCTCCTCGACTGGTGCCTCGAGCGCGGCTACGAGCTGCGCTTCATCGAGCAGATGCCGCTCGACCCGCAGCACGCCTGGGACCGCGCGGTCATGGTGACCGCAGAGGAGATCCTCGAGCGGCTGTCGGCCCGGCACACGCTGACGGCCGACGAGCGAGGCTCGGCTCCGGCGGAGGTGTGGCTCGTCGACGGTGGACCGGCCCGGGTCGGTGTCGTGGGCTCGGTGACCCGGCCGTTCTGCGGGGCCTGTGACCGCATCCGGCTGACGGCCGACGGACAGCTGCGCAACTGCCTGTTCGCGCGCGAGGAGTCCGACCTGCGCGCGCCGCTGCGGGCCGGTGCGACCGACGCGGAGCTCGCGGTCCGGATGCAGGCTGCCGTGCGCGCCAAGAAGGCCGGCCACGGCATCGACCAACCCGACTTCCTCCAGCCCGACCGACCGATGTCAGCGATCGGTGGCTGAGCTCTTCGACGCGATCGTCCTTGCCGGCGGGTCGGCCCGCCGGCTCGGTGGCGTCGACAAGCTCGCGTTGGTGATCGACGACCGCCCGATCCTCGAGCGGGTGCTCGACGCGGTTGTCGGCGCGAGTCGCATCGTGGTCGTCGGACCGCGGCGTACGACGCAACGCGAGATCCACTGGTGCCGAGAGGCCCCGCCCGGCGGCGGCCCGGTTGCGGCTCTCGCAGCCGGGCTGACCGAGGTGACCGCGGATCGCGTTGTCCTGCTGGCCGGTGATCTGCCGTTCGTGACACCTGCTGCCGTGGCGACGCTTCTCGACGCGGTCGAGGCCGACGGCGCCCTCGCCGTCGACGAGGACGGTCGCGACCAGCTCCTCGTCGGGGCCTGGCGCACCGAGGCACTGCGCCGGGTGCTGCCGGCTGAGCCGGCGGGCGTTGCGCTCGGCGGCGTACTGCGCTCGCTCGACGGGGTGCGCGTCAGGCTGCCGGTGGCAGCCGGCGTACCCGCACCCTGGTTCGACTGCGACAACGATTCGGACTTGGCAACGGCGAGAGGGACCACGTGAAGACACTCGACGACTGGGTCGCCGCCGTGGTCGCTGATCTGGGTCTCCAGAGCGGACTGGACGTCCGGCAGGTGCTCGACCTGGCCCGCGATGTCGCGCACGGTGTCGAGCGGCCGGCCGCGCCCGTGACGACGTATCTCGTCGGGATGGCGGTCGCGGCCGGAGCCGACCCGGCCGACGTCGCGGAGCGGGTGCGCGCACTGGCCGCCGGCTGGCAGGACTGACCGCAGGTCCGCGGGGGAGACTGGCCGCATGCGCGCGACCGTTCTCAACGCCCCGGGCGAGATCAGCCTTGTCGACGTCCCCGACCCGAAGGTCGAGCTGCCGACCGACGCCGTCGTACGCGTCGTGGCCTCTTGCATCTGCGGATCGGACCTGTGGCCGTACCGCGGCGCTCGGCCGGTGGAGGAGCCGGTGCGGATCGGTCACGAGTTCGTCGGCGTCGTCGAGGAGGTGGGCTCCGAGGTCTCGACGGTCCGCGCAGGGGACTTCGTCGTCGCCCCCTTCGCCATCAGCTGTGGGACGTGCGTCAACTGCCGAAACGGCATCTACACGTCCTGCCTGAATGCCGGCTACTGGGGCAACCCGGAGGGCGGCGGCACTGCGGATGCCGGGCAGGGGGAGTACGTGCGCGTGCCATTCGCCGACGGCACACTGGTCGCCGTGCCGGGTCGGCCCGACGCCTCGCTGATCCCCAGCCTGCTGACGCTCTCCGACGTGATGGGCACCGGGCATCACGCGGCCCTCGCGGCGGGCGTCCGCGCCGGCTCCACTGTCGTCGTGGTCGGTGACGGCGCGGTGGGCCTGTGCGGTGTGCTGGCGGCCAAGCGGCTCGGCGCCGCGCAGATCGTCGCGATGTCCCGGCACGAGCCGCGCCAGCAGCTGGCCCGCGCCTTCGGTGCGACGGACGTGATCGCCGAGCGCGGCTCGGAGGGTGTCGCGGGCGTGCGCGAGCTGTTCGACGGCATCGGTGCCGATGCCGTCCTCGAGTGCGTCGGCACCAAGGAGTCGATGCAGCAGGCGCTCGACTCGGCTCGACCCGGCGGCACCGTCGGGTACGTCGGCGTGCCGTACGGCGCGGAGCTGCCGATCCGGCAGATGTTCGGCACCAACGTCGGTGTCCGCGGCGGCGTGGCGCCGGTGCGCGCTTACCTGCCCGAGCTGCTGGACGCGGTCCTCGACGACGAGATCAACCCCGGCCGCGTCTTCGATTGCGAGCTGCCACTCGACCAGGTCGCCGACGGCTACCGCGCGATGGACGAGCGCATCGCCATCAAGGTCCTGTTGCGGCCGTGAGGATGCCGCCCTGATGACACGTGAGGTGCCGGTGCGCGACGACGGAATCCGGCTGGGGCAGTTCCTGAAGCTCGCCGGACTGGCCGATACCGGTGCAGACGCGCGAGTGCTGCTCGACCTCGGCGAGGTCGAGGTGAACGGCGAGGCGGAGTCGCGACGCGGACGGCAGCTCCGGCCCGGTGACGTTGTCGCCGTCGGCGAGGAGCAGGTGCGGGTCAGCCTGCAACCCGGCGCTCCAGGCCCGCCCTGACGTCCGGCCACTCCGACAGCAGGATGCTGAAGTAGGCGCTGTCCCGGACCGAGCCGTCGGCGCGCAGCCGGTGGTGCCGCAGCGTCCCGTCGTACTGCGCACCGAGCTTGCGGATCGCCCCCTGCGAGCGGGTGTTGAGGCCGTCGGTCTTGAGGAACACCCGCTCGGCGCCCAGGTCGTCGAAGGCGTGCGCGAGCAGCAGCAGCTTGCACTCCGGGTTGACGGTGGTCGCCCAGACCGCCGGGGTGTACCAGGTCCAGCCGATCTCGATGCCACTGACGCCGAGGTCGATGTCGCCGTACGACGTCGTACCGACGGCCCGGCCGTCTTGGATGACCGCGAAAGCAAGCCGCTCCGGATCGGCGAGGGCCTGCTCGATCTGGGCGGCGGTGTCCGCGGAGGTTGCCGGCTGCCGGTCGCGCAGCCACGTCCAGACGCGGGCGTCACGGCCCGCCTCGAAGAGGTCCTCGGCGTGCTCGTGAGCGAGCGGGACGAGCTGCACGTTCTTGCCGGCGAGGGTGGTGGGGCGGGGCACTTTCATGGCCGGACCCTATGTGCGTCTGGTCACACCCGTCGCGGAGTTTTCGGCCGTTGGACTCACCGCCGCACGGGTAGACAACCGGTAACCGAAGGCTTTCGAGGAGGATCACCGTGCCCATGACCAAGGACGTGCTGACCAAGCCCATCCAGCTCGGCTGGGGGATCGGACGACGTGCGCTCAGCCTGTCGGCGGGCCTCGCCACCTTCGGCTACGAGCAGGCCCGCAACGTCGTCGAGGAGATCACGGACCGGCGGCAGAACGCGGAGCCCTACCCAACCGAGGGCACGACCGTGCCGACAGCCAAGGGCACGGTCGAGGTCGCCGTCGACGAGTTCGGCGCGGTGGGCTCGCTCACCGACAACACGGGCGTGGAGCCGGATGGCGCCAAGCCACCCTTCCCGGGTTACGACAAGCTCAGCGGCGAGCGGGTCATCGCGCATGTCGCGGAGTCCGCGGACCTGCCCGACCTGCAGGTGCTGCTTGCCTACGAGGAGGCGCACAAGAACCGCAAGGGCGTCGTGCAGGCCGTCGAGGCGCGGCTGGCCGATCTGGGTGCCCCCGCGACGTAGCCGGCGACATACGGTGGTGGCGTGGAGGAGAACCGCGCCCGGTCGGTCGTCGAGGCGCTGCGCGGACGTGGCATCGGCGCGCAGATGGAGAAGGCCGGCGTCTACCAGTTCGGTATCCGCATCGAGCTGCCCGATGGCCGGCAGGCGATCTGGGACACCGACGGCACCGCGGGTCTCGAGGCGCAGGTGATGCGCAACGGCATGCTGGTGGGCTTCGTGCCCTCCATCGAGGGCAGCGAGGACTTCGACGAGTCGGCGGTCGTCGAGGCGATCGCCAACACCGACTACGACAAGCCGATCGCAACCCGTCGGCGTACGCCGCTGCCGGTCGCCGACCCGCTGCCGCCGCAGGGTGGCGTCTTCAAGCGGTTCCTCGACGGCTTCCGCTACCGCTGACGTGGAGCTGCGCTTTCGCGGCGAGGTCTTCTACTGGCGCGGGCCGGCGCCGTGGCACTACGTCGCCGTCCCGGAGCGGCAGTCGGCGGAGATCTCGGCGATCGCGTTTGCCGTCACCTATGGGTGGGGTGTCATCCCGGTCACGGCGACCCTCGGCGACACGTCGTGGGAGACGTCGCTGTTCCCGAAGGACGGTCTCTACCTCGTCCCAGTGAAGACCGTGGTGCGCAGGGCCGAGGCCATCGACCTCGGCGATGTCGTTGACCTCCACCTGCACATCGCCACCTGACCGCACGCCGCCACCTCTCGCACCCGACCGCACGCGCCGGGCGGTCATGATCACGGTGCTCTGGTCGGTCCGCGCGGCGGTCGAAGCCGCACAACTCCCCGTGATCAATACGACCGGCGGCGCGCTGCGCCCAGCAGGGTCGTCAGAGCGGGTCGACGCGGCGGAGGAAGCCGCGACGGTCGAGGAACTCCGAGAGCGATTCTCGGTGCTCGTCGCACGCCACCCACGTCTTCTCGCGGTCAGGCGTGTGCAGCGACGGGTTGTTCCAGACCAGGATGTACGCCGCGGCGTTGCGGCATCCCTTCGCCGAGCAGATGACCTCAGGCGCTTCCTGCGTCATGCCAGCCGCTGTACCGAGACCAGCCGGCAGCGCCGACCGTCGTCGGCCCACTCCAGCAGCAGCTCGCAGTCACCGACCGCCCGGCGTACCGAGCGAATGAGACGCGACAGCCGCATGCCCCACGGCGGCAGCGGCGTGCGCCACACGTCCCCGCCGCGATGCGGCCGCTGCCACGCGCGCAGCTTCGGGACGATGAGGATCCGCTCGTCGTGGTCCCGTCCGGCGGTCTGGGCGGCGACAGTGACCTCGCGCGCGTGCACCTCGTCCATCGGCGTACGCCGGCTCAGCCTGGCCGTGCCGGCGTGCACCGCGGCATCGGTGGGCGGAGCGACCGGGATTCCCGCGTGCGCGCAGCGCGTCAGCAGGTCGTCCACGTCGCCGAGCGTAGGCGACGCCTAGCCTGGCGCGGTGGGCGTCGCCGGGTGGTCGAAGGCGCGCAAGGAGCGACGTCATGTCGCGCGCGTTCTCGGTACGGCGCGGCGCGTCGGCAGCGATCCGGTCGTGCTCGGCAACCCGGTCGTGGACGCGCCGGACCTGGAGATCGGCGACAACGTCAAGATCTGGTCGGCTCACCGGCAGTGCCTGGTCAGCGGGCCGGGCCGCATCCGGATCGGCAACGGGGTGTTCATCAACTGCGCGATCGTCTACTCCGAGCTGTCGATCACCATCGGCGACGACGTGGCGCTCGCGAACGAGGTCTACGTCATGGACACGCCGAGCCATGGGATGGAAGGACGTGACCCGAAGGCGAAGCCAGTCGTCATCGGCGACGGGACCTGGGTCGGTGCGCGGGCGATCGTGCTGCCCGGCGTGACGATCGGCTCCCGTGTCGTCGTCGCTGCGGGCGCGGTGGTCACGAAGGACATCCCGGACGAGGTGCTCGTCGCCGGCAACCCCGCGCGGGTGATCCGGGCGCTGACCTATCCACCGCACTGCCGTCGCGCCTGGCACGACGTCTACTGCTGGTGCCCCGGCAGCCTGCTCGGCCCTGCCTTGGCGGCGGGCTAGCCGCGGACGTCGAGGACGAGCTTGCCGGTGGACCGGCGGGACCTGAGGTCCTCGTGCGCTCGCGCGGCCTCGGAGAGCGGGTACGTGCCACCGACGATCGGCTTCAGCGACCCGTCGGCGACCATCGACAGCAGCTCTGCCATCGGCCCCTGCAGCATCTCCGGTCGGGTGAAGCAGTGCGCCAGCCAGAAGCCCAGGACCGCGCGGCTGCGTGACATCAGCGCCCCTGCGTCGATCGGCTTCGGCGGCGTCCGCGACGCCATGCCGAAGGTCGCCAGCCGGCCGAAGGGTGCCAACGCCGCGAGCGACGCGTCGAACGTCGGCCCGCCCACCATCTCCAGGACGATGTCGACCTTGCGGCCGTCGTTGGCCTTCTCCAGTGCTGCCTTCAGGTCCGGCTCGCCGGCGTCGACCGTCACGTCGGCACCGAGCTCGGCGGCGAGCGCCCGCTTCTCCTCGCTCGACGCGACCGCGATGACGTTGCCGGCGCCCCATGCCTTTGCCAGCTGTACGGCGATGGTCCCGACGCCGCCGGCCGCCGCGTGGACGACAACGGACTCGCCAGCCGCCAGGTGCGTCGTCGTCCGCAGCAGATGCCATGCGGTCAGTCCCTGCACCATCAGCGCGAGGGCCTGGCCGTCCTCGACGGCCGCCGGCACCGGGAAGCTCATCATCGGGAACACCCGGGCCTTCTCGGCGTACCCGCCTTCCATGGCGAACGCAGCCACCCGTGTCCCGTCCGGCCGCATCCCGACGACCTCGGATCCGGGCACGAGCGGCAGGGTCGCGGGGGACAGGTAGGAGTTCTCGACCTGGTGCGTGTCGGCGTAGTTGACCCCCGCCGTACGCACCTCGATCAGGTCGAGCCCGTCGGCCGGCTCAGGGTCTGGCAGCTCGACGACCTTCAGGACCTCAGGTCCGCCGAACTCGGTGATCTGGATGGCGCGCATGGCCAGACGCTAGCCCTCGGCCCCCGGTGGGGGCAGGTCGAGCACGGTCCCGGCGGCGTACGGCGTACGTCCGTCGCGGCGAAGCACCCACACGTTGCGCACGCCCTCGACCGCCCAGCCGCCGCCGTCCCAGACCAGCGCCGTCTCCTCGTCGACGCCGACCACGGCGGTGCCCTCCGGCGCGCGGGCGAGATAGCGGCCGGCGAGGTCCGGCATCCGCCGCTCGAACCGGTCGAAGTGCGGGATGACCCGCAGGTGCGGCACCAGCCCGAGGCCCTGCTCCGGGTCGAGCCCGGGCCGCCGCAGCGACGGGACCCACGAGGTGAGCGCCATCGCGCCGGCGCTGCACCCGGCGAGCGCCGACCCGCCGCGCCACGCTGCCTCGATCGCGGCCCACACGGCACTCCCGCGCAGCGCCTTGGCCAGCAGCGTGGGGCTGCCGCCGGACAGGGAGATCAGGCCGGCGCCCTCGACCTGGGCGGCCAGCGACGCGTCGTCCGCCTCAACCCGGTTATGTACGACGAGAGGTACCGCCTCGACC
This sequence comes from Actinomycetota bacterium, assembly GCA_033851845.1. Lineage (GTDB taxonomy): Bacteria > Actinomycetota > Actinomycetes > Mycobacteriales > SCTD01 > RYN-124. Next base: position 12,098 of record JAWWOH010000126.1, on the reverse strand, counting down.
CCCAGCCGCTCCGCCTGCTCCCGGCCGAGGGTGATCCACCGGTCCAGTGAGGCGGCTCCCTCGTGCGCCGCCGCGGTCGGGATCTGCACGTAGCGCGGCGGTCGACCCTCGATGAGCCGACGCTCCACGTCGGCCATGACCGGCAGGTACTCACCGCTGCCGACGAGCGCAAGCGGACCGGCTGTCACGTCACCAGCCCGAGGCCGCCGTCCACCACCACGACCTGGCCGCTGACGTACGTCGACCGCACCAGCCCCATCACGACCTCCGCGACGTCGGCCGGCTGACCGGTCCGGCGCATCGGCGCGCCCGCCCCGACGAGCGCGTGCAGGTCGGTCCAGTCCTCGGTCCAGGGCGTCTCGATCAGCCCGGGCGCGACGGCGTTGACCCGGATGTCCGGCCCGAGCACCTTGGCGAGCAGGCGCGTCTGGTGGTTGAACGCCGCCTTGCTGGCGGCGTACGGGATCGATGACCCCGTCGGCCGTACGCCGGCGAGCGAGCTCACATTGACGACGCAGCCCGGTGCCGCCGCGCGGAGCGCCTGCTCGGCCGCGGTGACGAGCACGAACGGCGCGATGACGTTGACGTCGTACAGCCGACGCCAGACGTCCGGCGTCGCCGCCGCCAGGTCGCCATGCGGGATGACCTGCGTCGTACCCGCGTTGTTGATGAGGACGTCGAGCCGGCCGTGCTCGGCCAGGACCTGCTCGATCAGCGCACGCGCCTGCGTCTCGTCGGCGACGTCGGCCTGCAGGTAGCTGCCGCCGACCTCCGTCGCGACCGCCCGACCGGCCTCGACCGACGACCGCGAGTTGACGACTACGTGGTAGCCGTCGCTGCCGAGCCGACGCGCGATCTCCGCACCGATACCTGACGACGAGCCGGTGACGAGGGCGACCGGGCGAGGCTGTGAGGGCATGGCGGGACGGTACCGGCAGGATGTCGGGGTGAAGCACGCGCTGCTGCTCGTCTCGTTCGGCGGACCCGAGGGTCCCGACGACGTCGTGCCGTTCCTCACGAACGTGACGCGTGGTCGCGGCATCCCGCCGGAGCGGCTGGAGGAGGTCGGCAGTCACTACCTCGAGCTGTTCGGCGGGGTCTCGCCCATCAACGCGCAGTGCCGCGAGCTGGTCGCCGCGTTGCAGGCCGCTCAGGACCGGCTGGTCTACTGGGGCAACCGCAACTGGCACCCGTTGCTGACCGACACGTTGGCCCAGATGCGCGCGGACGGCGTCGACGACGCCTACGCGATCGTGACCAGTGCGTTCCCCTCGTACTCGGGCTGTCGGCAGTACCAGGAGGACATCGCCGGTGCGCAGGTCGACGGGCTGCCGCGGATCACCAAGCTGCGGCACTACTACTGCGAGGACGGGTTCCTGTCCGCGCAGGCGCGCAACGTCGCGGCCGAGCTCGGGAGTCTTCGTGAGCCGCGGCTCGTCTTCACGGCGCACTCGATTCCTCTGGTCATGGCTGAGACGAGCGGGCCGTCGGGAGGCGCGTACGTCGAAGCGCTGCGGACCGCAGCGGCCGGCGTCGTCGACCGGCTCGGGTCGCCGTACGAGTGGGATCTGGTCTTCCAGTCGCGGAGCGGTCCGCCGCAGGTGCCGTGGCTGGAGCCCGATATCGGCGACCACCTGGAGCAGCTGCACTCCGAGGACGTACGCGACGTCGTACTCATCCCGATCGGCTTCACCAGCGACCATGTCGAGGTTGTCTACGACCTCGACGTGCAGGCGGCGTCGCGGGCGGCGTCGCTCGACGGCATGACGGTTCGTCGCGCCAAGACCGTCGGCACGGATCCGGAGTTCGTGCAGATGCTCGTTCGACTGGTTGCCGAGCGCGCCGCCGGTCCCGAGGTCGACAGCCACGGATGTGTCGCGACGCACGATCGCTGCCCGGCCCGCTGCTGCCCGCCGCCGATCCGGCCCACAACGCCCCGGTAGCGTCGGACGATGCCTTCGCAGTGGTGGCGCGACGCCGTCGTCTACGAGATCTACATCCGTTCGTACGCCGACTCCGATGGGGACGGTGTCGGCGACCTCGAGGGGATCCGCACGCACCTCGACCACCTCGTCGACCTGGGCGTCGACGCGCTCTGGATCACGCCGTTCTACCCCTCGCCGATGGCTGACCACGGCTACGACGTCGCCGACTACACCGACGTCGAGCCGATGTTCGGTGACCTCGCCGCGTTCGACCGGCTGCTCGCCGAGGCGCACACACGTGATCTGCGGGTGATCGTCGACATCGTGCCCAACCACACCTCGTCTGCACATTCGTGGTTCCGCGCGGCTGTGGCCGACCCGTCGTCGCCGATGCGCGCCCGCTACTTCTTCCGCGACGGCCGGGACGGCGGCGCATCGCCGCCGAACAACTGGACGAGCGTCTTCGGCGGACCGGCGTGGACGCGCGATGAGGCCAGCGGCGAGTGGTACCTCCACCTGTTTGATCAGGCCCAGCCCGATCTGGACTGGCGCAACCCGGAGGTGCACGAGGAATTCCGGCGCATCCTGCGGTTCTGGCTCGACCGAGGCGTCGACGGCTTCCGCATCGACGTCGCGCACGGGCTCTACAAGTCACCGACGCTCGGTGACGAGGACACCGCTGCGGTGGCGGGCGCGCCGGCCGATGTCGGTCGCCCGCAGGTGTGGGACCAGCCGGAGGTCGTCGACGTCTACCGCGACTGGCGGCGCCTGAGGGAGTCGTACGTCGGCGACCGGATGATGGTCGGCGAGGTCTTCATCCTCGACGTCGAGCGCGTCAAGAGGTACGTCGGGGACGACCGACTGCACCAGGCCTTCAACTTCACCGTCTTCCGGACCCAGTGGGGCGCTGCCGCGCTGCGCAGGACGATCGAGAAGGCGCTCGATGCGTTCCACCCGCCGACGTGGGTGCTGTCCAACCACGACCTGACGCGGCACGTCAGTCGCTATGGCGGGGGCGATCTCGGCCGTCGCCGCGGACTCGCCGTGACCGCCGTGCTGCTGGCGCTGCCGGGTTCGCCGTACCTCTACCAGGGCGAGGAGCTCGGGCTGGAGGAGTCGGACGTCCCGCCGGATCGGCGTACCGATCCCACCTGGTTCCGCACCGCCGGGAAGGTCATCGGTCGCGACGGCTGTCGTACGCCGATCCCGTGGACGGCGGGCGAACCGGGCCACGGCTTCACGACGGGGGAGCCGTGGCTGCCGTTCGGTGCCGACGCGGCCGCGCAGGCGGTGGACACGGAGCCTGCCGTGTTGCAGGCGTACCGCTCCATGCTTGCGGTACGACGGTCGCTCCGCGGCGCTCTGGGCGACGAGGTGACCTGGCTGGACGCGCCAGACGACGTGCTCGCGTTCCGTCGCGAGGGTGGGCTCGTGTGCATCCTGAACAGCGCGACCGAGTCCGTGGAGTTGCCGGTGACGGGGAAGCTGCTGCTGGCAACTGCCGACGGCGCCGGTGTGTCGGGCGACGCGGTCACCGTGTCGGCGGCGTCCACCGTCTGGTTGCGCGTGTAGGTGCTCCGATCAGGCGCAGCCGCGGTCGCCGACGCGGAAGGCCCGGGCCTCGGTCCCGTCAACACCGACCGCCACCCCGTCCGGACTCCTCGTGCCGGCGACTGAGATGTCGTTCGCCGCTGCGATCCATGCCTCGGCGCTCACCTGGACGCGGTGACCGAGCAATGGCAGGTCTCGGTCCAGCGGGGCGTTGATGGTCACAGTGTGGCCGTGAACGTGACCCTGAATGGCCTTCCCGCTCTGCCAGTGGTCGGCCGTCGTGCCGAGTCCGGTGTCAGCAACAAGGGAGTGGGACACAAGCTGGAACAGGCTCTCGCCGTTGCCCAACGTTCCTCGGAGCACGTAGTCGTTCTCGCCGGTCTCGAAGTAGACGTCGTAGATGCGCGACATGCCGGGCTCGTTGTTCACCGGCTGTCCCACAACGGTCAATGACGCGGTCAGCATGGTTCTGCTGGTGGACACGTCTACGGACGTCAGGTCAGAGGCGTCCGATGGCACATGGAACCCCAAGGCCCCTGTGTCGCCCTTGTCGTCGGTCAGGGTTGGGCACCCCTGCCTTGCCTGGGCGCCATGCGCCGTCGACGCTGCCAGTACCAGTGCGAACAGGGCTACCGCATGGCGTCGCATCTCGAGTTCCCCTAGGCTTCGGTCGCTGGAGCGCAGCTGGCTCCGTGGCTGAGAGTCCACAGACCGCAGCAAGGTTCGCAAGAGAACCAGGAGCAGGTGTCAGCTGGCCGGGCCGTCGGCCCAGCCGGTGGGGTTGATGTAGCGACCGTCACGCAGCCGTAAGGTCCTGCCGCCTTCGTGGATGTCGTGGTGATGGTGTTCGCAGGCCGGGATGAGGTCCTTGAGACGGGTGATCTTCGAGAGCCACCACGGGACGACGTGGTGTGGCCGCGTTCGTGAGAAGGGCTGATTGCATCCGTCGACCGCGCAGCCGCCCCACTGGGCCTCGAGTGCACGTCGCTCGCGTCGGGTGGCGTTGCGATGAGTCCCGCTGGCACCGATCGGCTTGCCGGCTGCATCGAGGATGACGGCGGCGATCCGTCCCACGCAGCCGAGCCGGTGAATGGTCTCGAGGCGCATCCGAGTGCCGTCGGACATCCGCGGCGCCAGCGCGCCGGGCGCGTCGGCCATCGTGCGCTCGGTAGCGACGATCGTGATGTCTGCGGCCGGCCGGTCGTTGCCCGATCCCTCGAACCCGCGACCATCGCGGGCCAGCGAGCCCAGTGCCTGCGCCCGTCGCTTGCCCGGAGACTCCAGGCAGAGGGGGTCATCGGCGTCGGTGGCCATCCGGCGGTCGAGCTCGGCGTTGAGCGCGGTGCCGGTCTCGGGGTCCAGGTAGCCGTCGACGTGCCAACGGCCGTCGAGAACCTGCTGCAGGTCGAAGTACTCCGCGTCGTAGCGCTCGTCCAGCTCGTCGTCGGACGCGGCCGGCACGAGCGCCTCGGTCAGGTCGCGCAGCGTGCGCTTCAGCACGGCCGGTGGCACCGTCTGCGCAAGGAACACGAACACCGGCTCCAAGCGGGCATCGACATCCAGGTGCGTTGCCTCGACCGCTGTCGTGCAGCGCCGGGCGAGCTCGGCCACGTGGTTTTGGTTGGCGCTGCCACCGAACATCTCGGTGAGCACCTGCTGGGCGCCGTCGACGACGACGCCTTCGAATGTGTCCTGGGGCGCTGCCGCAGGAACGGAGGACAGGGCTGCACACACCTTTTCCGCGAGGTCCGTGCTCAGCACTCCGGAGGTGATGGCATCGCGCACGTGCGGGCGCTCGGCCAGCCGCCTCGCGAACGCGCGCATCGTCGGGTCTCCGCCGTTGCGCCTGGCCCGCAGCCAACCCGCGGTGCCGCCGTGACCGTCGAGGGCGTAGAGCTGCCGCTCCTCCATGTCGTGCACACCGTCGAGGGCGACCACGGCGAGGCGCTCGCTCTCGGTCAGCACGGTGCCGAGCCGCTCCAGAGCGTGCACCGGAGCGAGCTCGACGGAGGGGGAGGCGAGGAGACCGTCGATCGCCTCGGTAAGCAGATGCCCCGGAGCGGTGGTGGGAGGCATCGTCGCCAGGGTCATGCCACCCTCCCTCCATCGGACTCGAACAGATGTTCGATAGTAACTGCCCGGACCGACGACGGTCAAGCGAAATCGCCTGGTGTGCATAGGTTTTTTTCGCGTTCGCCCCTCCGCGTCAGCTCGGGTCGACCACGGCCTCGGGCCACCGCGTGGTCACCGAGGTGACGATGCGTTGCCAGTCGGTGGACGGGACGCGCAGCGGGTTGGGCCGCAGCCGCATGGCGAAGACGTCGTCCAGGCCGAAGGGAGCGGCGACCGTCACCGAGTCATCGGACTCGAGCCGCACGCCGATCGCGAAGGCCGGACACACGAAGCGAGTCAGCGCCTCGGCTGTGCTCGTCAACGGCTCGCCGTACGCATGCCCGAAGTGCGCCTCGAACCACAGGTGCACGCGCGCCTGGTTGCGGACCTCCACCTTGCTGCGCAGCGGCTCGTCGAACCCCGCAGCGACACCGCGGATGACGACGTCTTCTGACTCGTACGACGTATCCGGGTCGAAGTAGCCGACGTCGTAGTCCTTGATGCCGTAGTCAGCCGGTCTGCCGGTCAGCGAGTTCCACGCGGTCTGGTAGACCGCGCCGCTCATCACGAGAGCGTCAGACAGGCCGCGCGCTCGAAGGACAGTCAGCACTGTCATGAGCGATGCGGAGCCGCGGACGATCTTGATGAGGCGCTCGCTCAGCCCATCACCCACTGGCTACGGCTGCACGGCGGACGGCTCTGCCGCCACGCCGAGCTCGCGTGCTGCGGCCGAGATCGCGCGGGCGAGGGCGACGTCGCGCTCGCTGAGCCCGCCGAGGTCGTGACTGCTGAGCCGCACCGTCACGCCCTTGTAGCGAAGGTCCACGTCGGGGTGGTGGTTGGCCTCGTCGGCGAGCCGACCGACTTCGTCGATCAACGTCACCCCGGCTGCGAACTTTCCGGTTGCGAAGTACGCCGCGACCTCTCCGGACGGCAGCACCCGCCAGTCCTCGACCCCCTCGGCCTCGAGGAACTGCTCCGCGCTGATCCCGTCCGTCACCGCACCGAATCTACGACGAGCCGAGGCTCACCGCGAGCGTCACCGGTCCACCTCGACGACCGGGTGGCCGTGGGAGTTGTACGCCGCAACGCGCGCCCGCCGCACCAGGTGCTCGAGCCCGCGCAGCGCCTGCTCGCGGGCCGCGGTCTCGCGCGTGTCCACCGCCCCGCCGGCATCTACTGTCGCAAGGGACAGCACGCCGGCGAGCTGGCGGGCCTGGATGAGCAGCTGTCGCGCACGGATCGAGTACGACCCCGGCAGCTCGTCGTCTTCTATGCCGCGGCGCGCTTGCGTGCGCAGGTCCTGCAGCGCCCCGGCGACCTCGGGACGCCAGCGGGCCACGTCGAGGTCCCGCAGCAGCTCGACGCAATCCAGCACACCGCGGCGAAGGTCGTGCTCGGCGTCGTGCAGGAAGGGGCCCGGGTCGGGGCCGGCCACGCCTACGTCGTACGCCGTCCAGAGCACCGTCGTGACCGTGCCGTCGAACGGCGTGCCGTGAGCGGTGACCGTCGGGACGAGGCCAGTGCCCGAGCCATCGGCGCGCAGGGCGAGCACCGCTTCGGACGCGGTCAGCGCCGCCGACGTGAACGGCCCGGGACCCGGAAGGCCCAGCACGTCCCCCGGCGCCGGCAGCACCAGTCGCAGCCGCAGGACCGCGTCGGCCCGCAGCCGGGCGACCGCCTGCTCGAGCGGCAAGTCGTCGACCCACAGCCCGGCCACGGTGTGGTCGTCATCCATCACTCCGACGCGCGCGACGAGCTCGGTGAGAGCGACCTCACCACCCAGCCAGGCATTGCCCCAGGCGGTCAGCAGCGCACTGCGCGGGGGTGCGCTGCCGGGGGTCTGCACAAGCAGGAACGCTAAGGCAGGCTGGGCGGATGCGCGTCCTGTCCGTCGTACCCGGCCGCCCTGATACAGCGAAGGTCGAGGCGCGCCCTGACCCGCCGGAGTCCGATGGTGGCGTGCTCGTCGACGGGCTGCTGATGGGCGTCTGCGGCACGGACGTCGAGATCGTGAAGGACGGCTACGGCGTCCCGCCGGCAGGATCGCAATCGCTCGTGCTCGGACATGAGTCCCTCGGCCGGGTGCGCGAGGCGCCGGCCGACAGCGGCTTCGTGGCCGGCGACCTGGTCGCAGGCGTCGTACGACGGCCCGATGGTTGCGCTGCGTGTGCCGAGGACCAGTGGGACATGTGCCTCACCGGCGGTTACGTGGAGCGAGGCATCAAGGGCGCAGACGGGTATGGCGCGACGTCCTGGCGCGCCGACCCGCGCTTCCTGACCAAGCTCGACCCGGTGCTCGGCGACCTGGGAGTGCTGCTCGAACCGACATCTGTCGTCGCCAAGGCGTGGGACCAGGTCGACCGGATCGGGTCGCGCGCCTACTGGGCACCGCGCACTGCGCTGGTCACCGGCGCCGGCCCCATCGGCCTGCTCGCCGCGCTCCTCGGCGTGCAACGCGGCCTCGAGGTCACGGTCGTCGACCTCGCGACCGACGGACCGAAGCCCGACCTCGTTGCCGCCCTCGGTGCGACGTACTCCTCGAAGAAGGTGACAGACCTCGTACTGCGACCCGACGTCATCATCGAGTGCACCGGCGTCGGTCAGGTCGTGTGGGAGTGCCTCGACCACACGGGTCCCAACGCGATCGTTGCGCTGACCGGGATCTCCGCCAGCCGCGCGCAGATGCAGACGCCGTTCACCGCGCTGAACAAGGATCTGGTCCTGACCAACGAGATCGTGTTCGGCTCGGTCAACGCCGGCAGGCGGCACTACGACCAGGCGGCGGCTGCGCTCGGGGCGGCCGACCCGACGTGGCTGCAGCGACTGATCACGCGCCGGATTCCGCTCGATCGCTGGGCGGAGTCACTGACGAAGAACGACGACGACGTCAAGGTGGTCATCGACCTGCAGGCCTGAGCCGTGTCGCTGCGGCTCATTCGACGGGGGCGCACCTAGCGTCGACGGGTGCGCAGCCGCGAGTACGAACCGGACGTCTTCGGACCACGCCCACGCGCGGTCATCCCTACAGTCGCGGCGGAGCCAGGCCTCGTCGTCGAGGAGGTCACGACCGGCTGGTGCGGCGCTGTCGTCGAGTGCGACAAGGAGCGGGTGTCGCTCGAGGATCGTCGGGGCGTCGTGCGCGTCTTCCCGCTCGAGCCCGCCGCCTTCCTGCTCGACGGACAGACCGTGACGCTGACCCGCCCGGTTGCCGCTGCACCGACATCATCGCGGCCTACCGCGTCGGGGTCGGTCGCCGTCGCCCGTCAACGCGCGCGCGTCGCCCGCGGCAGCCGCATCTGGGTCGAGGGCAAGCACGACGCGGAGCTGGTCGAACGCGTCTGGGGCGACGACCTGCGCGTCGAGGGCGTCGTCGTCGAGCCGCTCGACGGCGTCGACGAGCTCATTGCGCACATCACTGCCTTCGGGCCCGGTCCGGGACAGCGACTCGGCGTCCTCGTCGACCACCTGGTGGCCGGCAGCAAGGAGTCGCGAATCGTCGCCGGCATCAACCATCCGCACGTCCTCGTCAACGGTCATCCGTACGTCGACGTCTGGCAGGCGGTGAAGCCGTCGGCCGTCGGCATCGCCGCGTGGCCGGAGGTCCCGCGCGGACAGCCGTGGAAGGAGGGCATCTGCGCCGCCCTCGGCTGGGGCGCGCCGTGGGAGGGCTGGCGCCGCGTGCTGGCGGGCGTCGACTCGTACGCCGATCTCGAGGTGCCGCTGCTGCGCGCGGTCGAGCACCTGATCGACTTCGTTACCACCGAGTAGCGTCCGGCAGATGCGACGTCGCGGGTTGGTCCTCGGTCTGCTCGTCGCTGTCTCATTGGCGGTGGCTGGTTTCGTTACGCCCTCGCCTGCGGTGGCCGCGGACCAAGTTCTCGCCGGCGTTGGCCGCGCTGACATCACGTCGCCGACCGGCTACTACATGCAGGGCTGGGTGCGCAGTGATGCCGTGCTACGCGGCGTCCACACACGCATCGAGAACCGCGCCGTCGTGCTCAGCCGCGGCGGCCAGAAGCTCGCCCTCGTCGCGAGCGACCTGAACGGCATCGCCGGCGGTGTCGTGAAGGCGGCCGCCGAGAAGCTCAAGGCTCGCGGTTTCTCCGAGGCGAACATCATCGTGTCGGCGAGTCACACGCACGCGGCGCCGAGCGGCTACTACCCGTTCACGACGTACAACACGGTCTTCATGACGACCAGCACACTGACCGACCAGAACGTCGCCGGCACTCTCGACCCGCAGCTGTACGCCTTCGAAGTGCGCCAGCTCGTGCTCGCCATCACCCGCGCCGATGACGACCTCGCACCGGCGAAGGTCGGCTGGGCCACGGCGCACCTCGAGGGCCTGACGGCCAACCGCAGCCTCGAAGCCCATTTGCGCGACCACGGCATCGACAAGGCCTACGGCGCCGGCAAGGTCTCCGACGACCCGATGGGCTACGTGCACACGATCGACCCCGACGTGCAGGTGCTGCGCATCGACAAGAAAGTAGGTACGTCGTACAAGCCGGTCGGCATCTGGTCGACGTTCGCCGACCACGGCACGGTCAACAAGTACACGTACGGCGTCTACAACGCCGACCACCACGGCTCCGCGATCCGCGTCGTCGAGGACACCATCCGGCGCGAGGGCGGCGTGCCACTGTCGCAGGACGTCATCAACGCGTACGGCAACACCGACGAGGGCGACCAGTCGGCCGGCCTGACCAGATCAGGTCCCGCCGCTGCGGACATGGTTGGCCGGGTCGAAGCGGCGCAGATGCTTGCGGCGTGGCGCGAGGCCGGCGGGCACCTGACGACGACGCCGGAGCTCGGCGTGCGCTGGACGCGGGTCTGCTTCTGCGGTCAGCAGACAGCCGGCGGTGCCGTCTCGATGAACGCCGCCACCGGGCTGCCGTTATTCACGGGATCGGAGGAGGGCCGCGGGCCGCTCTACGACATCACGCAGCAGCCGTTCGAGGGCCGCAGCAGTCCGGTCGACTACCCGCTCGACCCTGCTCAGGGTCACAAGATCGTGGTCACCAACGCGCAGCTCACCGGTGGCAACTCGACGCCGAAGGCCGTCCCACTCACGGTCGCGCGGGTGGGGGAGCGGATCATCGGGACGATCCCAGGTGAGATGACGGTCGACATGGGCCGGCGGGTGCGTACGGCGCTGGCCAAGGCGGCCCCGCCCGGAGTCAGCGGGGTGCAGCTCTCCGGTCTTGCCAACGAGTACATGTCGTACTTCGTGACACCCGAGGAGTACGACGCGCAGCACTACGAGGGCGGATCGACCATGTACGGCCGGCAGGCGTCGGTCCTGATGCAGGAGGAACTGGTCAAGCTCGTCGGGCAGTTGCGGGCCGGGCTGCCCGCGACCGCGCCTTATGACGCCGACCCGCGCAACGGGGTCGCTGACACCGCCGCGCCGTTCGGCACCGGCGGACAGCTCGCCGGGCCGGTGGAGGAGCCGAGGTCGACGGTGCAACGCCTTACGCGCGCCGGCATGTCCTGGCCGGGCGCGGCCAAGGGACTGGACATGCCGGTCGGCAAGCCGTTCGTCTCGGTGCAGAGGCTCGTCGGCAACACGTGGCTCCCCGCGACGGACGACTTCGGTCTGCAGATCGTGTGGCGGGTCGATGACAACGGCCAGTACGCCGCTCAGTGGGAGATCCCCCGCGACGAGCCGGTCGGGGCGCATCGGATCGTCGTCACGGCCAACCACTACCGGATCGTGTCGACCACCTTCACCGTCGTCCCGTCGACCATCCTCACCGTCGGGCAGACCGGCTCGGGCGTCGTCCAGGTGCGCTACCCCGAGGCCGTCGTCGAGCAGGACATCACCTTCCGACCGACCTTCGCCGACGGGGCGACGGTGAGAAGGTCCGGTGACAGCGTGCCGGCCGGCGGCGCCCGCGACCGATACGGCAACTGCAACGGTGCCGCCGTCACGTTGACTCCGGGCAGCAGCGGCGGCGCCGACTCGGGAGCCGACCCCAAGGTCTGCGCCGCGGCGGCGAGCGGCCCCACACCGGTCAGCCGGCCGGCCGGCGGGCCGCTGCCGGCCACGGGCGGGCTGCCGCTCGCGGGGCTGGCGGCCGCGCTCGCGCTCCTCGGGCTGGCCTCGCTCCGCCACCGGGCAGGAAGTCGGGCCTAAGCGGCGAAAGGGGCAGGGAGTCTGCCTCTGGGAGCTGCTGTGAAGTCAACGACCGCCCTGCGCCTCGGCCTCGTCGCCGGCCTGTCCGGCCTGTTGGTCAGCGGCCTGCCCGCCGGTGCCGCCGGCACGCCACAGGTGACGGTCGGCAGCCCGTCGATCCCGGGCACGATCAAGAACTTCCAGCTCGTCGGCCACACCGACCTGGGCAACCGAGGGATGAACTCCCCGATCGCGCTGGCCGGCAAGTGCGCCTACCTGGGCGACCGCAGCGTGACTGCTGCCCGTCCCAACGCGGGCATCGCGATCGTCGACGTGTCGAAGCCGTCGGCCCCCAAGCAGGTCGGGCTCATCCCGGCGCACAAGGGCTC
>JAWWOH010000086.1:0-3387 GCA_033851845.1 Actinomycetota bacterium | reverse complement strand
TGCTTCGGGGCGGGGCCCTTGCGAGGCACTAGCTCTTCTCCTTCTTCGCGCCGTAGCGGCTGCGGGCCTGCTTGCGGTTGCGGACGCCCTGGGTGTCGAGCGAGCCGCGGATGATCTTGTAGCGGACGCCCGGCAGGTCCTTCACGCGACCGCCGCGGACGAGCACGATCGAGTGCTCCTGAAGGTTGTGGCCGACGCCGGGGATGTAGGCGGTGACCTCGACCCCGCTGGTGAGCCGGACACGGGCGACCTTGCGGAGCGCCGAGTTGGGCTTCTTGGGCGTGGTCGTGTAGACGCGCGTGCAGACGCCACGGCGCTGCGGGCTTCCCTGCAGTGCCGGGGTCTTGGTCTTGCTGACCTTGTCCTGCCGGCCCTTGCGGACCAGCTGCTGGATCGTGGGCAACGCGTCTCCTGCTCGTCTGCTCTGGTCTGGCTGTCGGACTTCTGCGCCCCACGCGGTCGGGTGTGTCGCCCGGTCCGCGCCCCGCCCGCGACGAATCGCGGGGAGATGGTGCGAGGGTGTTGCTGCGGCGTGAGCCGCGCTCCGCCGGCCCTACGAGGACTGCCCTCGATGAGGGCGCGGAGCGGCCCGGGTCGCCCCAGGCACAAGCGGAGACCTTACCCGCACGCGTGGGGAGGGTCAAAAGTGGGCTGCGTCACTACGCCCGTGGGTCAACGCGCCATGTCGCCGGGCCCTTCCGCCGACGGAACTGCACAGATCCGCGATCCGGCATCCTGGCGCCCGCTCGTCGGGCCGCCGCCGTACCGAGAAGTGTGCATTTCTGTCGGCCCAGAACCGGGTACGGCGGGGCGGACCGAGGCCGGGTCGGGTAGAGACGTGGGCGTGAGCGAGTTCGTGCGGCCGACGCGGGCGCAGCTGCTCGAGGCCTACGGCCGGACCATCCCGGACCTGGTCGGGCCGGGCATGCGCGTGCTGCTGTGCGGGATCAACCCGTCGCTGGAGTCGGGCTATCGCGGGCTGCACTTCGCGTCGCCCGGCAACCGGCTCTGGCCGGCCCTGCACGCAGCCGGCTGGACGCCGCGCCGGCTGGACCCGGCTGAAACCGATGAGGTGCTGGTCGCCGGGATTGGCATCACCAACCTGGTGGCCCGGGCGACGGCCCGCGCCGACGAGCTCACCGACGCCGAGATCCGGGCCGGTTTACCCCAGCTCGCGGAGCTGACCGAACGCTGGCAGCCGCGCTGGGTGGCGTTTCTCGGCATGACGGCCTACCGGGTCGCGACCGGCCACCGCAAGGCGCTCGTCGGGCAGCAGGCCGAGCTGCTGGGTGGCCGACCGGTCTGGCTGCTGCCGAACCCGAGCGGGCTCAACGCGTCCTGGCAGCTCCCCCGGCTCGCCGCGGCGTACGCCGAGCTGTGGGAGGCGTCAGTTCAGTAGGAGGTGCTGTCGCTGGCGGCAAAGCCGAGGATCGCGAAGAACGCGATCGCCCCGAGGATGCTGAAGCCGATGTTGATCCAGGAGATGATCCTGGCCGCCTTCGTCAGCCCCTCGCCGCCGATCCGGCCGCCGGACGCGCGGATCTCCTGGTCGGCCGACGAGGCAAGGACCAGCGCGACGATCGCCGGGATCAGCGGGCAGACGACGAACGAGACGACCGACAGGACGAGCGCGACGGTGGCCTTGCTGCTCGTCTGCTGACCCCAACCCGGCGGCGGGCCGTAGCCGGGCGGTCCGCCGTATCCCGGCGGCGGACCGTAGCCGGGCGGTCCGCCGTATCCCGGCGGCGGACCGTATCCGGGTGGCGGACCGTAGCCCGGCGGCGGTCCCGCCTGACCGGGCGGCGGCCCGGTGAACCCACCCGACTCCGGGTTGCCCGGACCGGGCGGCGGCGCGAACGGGTCGTCGGGGTTGGTCACGGCCGCAACCTAGCGGAAGACGTACGCCGGAACGGCCGAGAGCCGTTCCCCCACGGGGGAACGGCTCTCGGCGACGTGCAGTGACCGACTAGCGGTACGAGTCGCGCCCGTAGTCGTAGTCGTCGAGCGGTACGGCGACGCCGCCGCCCTGACCGAACGCGAACTCCGGGTCGTCGTAGCCGGCCATCGAGTAGACCGACGCGCGGGCTTCCTCGGTCGGCTCGACCCGGATGTTGCGGTAGCGGCTGATGCCGGTGCCGGCCGGGATGAGCTTGCCGATGATGACGTTCTCCTTCAGGCCGAGCAACGAGTCGCTCTTGGCCTGGATCGCCGCGTCCGTGAGGACGCGGGTCGTCTCCTGGAAGGAGGCCGCCGACAGCCACGATTCCGTCGCGAGCGAGGCCTTCGTGATGCCCATGAGGACCGGGCGGCCGGCGGCCGGCTCCCCGCCCTCGGCGACGACCCGGCGGTTCTCGGTCTCGAACACGGAGCGCTCGATGAGCGCGCCGGGCAGGAAGTCGGTGCTTCCCGCCTCGAGGATGTTCACCCGCTTCAGCATCTGGCGGATGATGACCTCGATGTGCTTGTCGTGGATCGACACGCCCTGCGAGCGGTAGACCTCCTGCACCTCGGCGACGAGGTGCAGCTGCACCTGACGCGGGCCGAGGATGCGCAGCACCTCGTGCGGGTTGACCGCACCTTCGTGCAGCTTGTCGCCGACGGAGACGTGATCGCCGTCCGCGAACCGCAGCCGGGCCCGCTTGGAGACCGGGTAGGCGATCTCCTCGCTGCCGTCGTCGGGGACGACGACCAGCTTGCGGGTCTTGTCCGTGTCGTCGACGCGCAGTCGGCCGTTGACCTCAGCGATCGGTGCGACACCCTTCGGCGTACGGGCCTCGAAGAGCTCCACCACACGTGGCAGGCCGTGGGTGATGTCCTCACCCGCGACACCACCGGTGTGGAAGGTGCGCATCGTCAGCTGCGTGCCGGGCTCGCCGATGGACTGCGCGGCGATGATGCCGACCGCCTCGCCGACGTCGACGGTCTTGCCGGTGGCCAGCGAGCGGCCGTAGCAGGACGCGCACGTGCCGACCTTGCTGTCACAGGTCAGGACACAGCGGACCTTGACCTCCTCGACGCCGGCCTCCACGAGCGAGGTGATGGCGACGTCGCCGAGGTCGGCGCCGGCTGCGAGCACGACCTTCTTGTCGACGACGACATCAGCCGCGAGGGTGCGTGCGTAGACGCTGGTCTCCGCGTTGGGGTCACGGACGAGGTTGCCTTCCGCGTTGCGGGTTGCGATCGCCATGACGACGCCGCGCTCGGTGCCGCAGTCCTCCTCGCGGATGATGACGTCCTGCGACACGTCGACCAGACGACGAGTGAGGTAGCCGGAGTCCGCCGTACGAAGAGCGGTGTCGGCGAGACCCTTGCGCGCACCGTGCGTGGAGATGAAGTACTCCAGGACGGTGAGGCCCTCACGGAAGTTGGTCTTGATCGGGCGCGGGA
>JAWWOH010000069.1:0-16977 GCA_033851845.1 Actinomycetota bacterium | reverse complement strand
CGGCCGAGATGGCCATCTCCAGCCCGCTGCTCGAGGCGAGCATGGACGGCGCCCGCGGCGTGCTGCTGTCGATCTCGGGCGGCTCCGACCTCGGCCTGTTCGAGATCAACGAGGCGGCTCAGCTGGTCGCAGACGCCGCCCACCCCGAGGCCAACATCATCTTCGGCGCCGTCATCGACGACGCCCTTGGCGACGAGGTGCGGGTGACCGTGATCGCGGCCGGTTTCGAGGCCGGCGTACCCACCCCGGTGCGGCGGGTGGAGACGCGCCGGCCGGCCAACGACTCGGTCACGCTGCCCGATGCCACCACCCCGACGTCGCTGCCCAAGCCGCCGGCCTTCGCCGCCGCGTCGGCGGAGACCGACCGCGGCCGCACCGCCCCGCCGCCGCGCCGGACGGTCGTGTTCGAGGACGACCTGGACGTGCCCGACTTCCTGAAGTAGTCGCTTCGGTCTGTCTTGCGTCCGAGTACCCGGTCGCCGGAGCGACCGAGCACTCGGACGTTGCGTGCTAGGCGGTACGGCGGGTGCCCGCGAGCGCGAACACCGCACCGAGGGCGACCAGCAGACCCGAGACCATCAGCAGCAGGCCCACCGGCGCGCCCGTGAAGGGGAGCGCGGTCGGCGCCACAGCTGACGCAGCAACGACAGACGCACCGGCGACCGGGCCGATGAACCCGGCGCCACGCACGGCCGTCCGCTGACTGGCAGCGACCGGAGCGGCCACGAGCGGGGTCGCGGTCCCGGGTGCGACGACCTTCGCAGCAGCCTTCTTGATGACAGGAGCTGCGACGGCCGGCGCGGCCGGGGTGACCACGCTCAGGACGCGCACCGGAGCGGCGACCTTCGCGGCGACGGGACGGGCGATGACCTTCACCGAGGCACGGGCCAGGTGGGCCGTGTGCACCGGCTTGGGCTTCGACCCGCACCAGCCGTTGTTGTCGTCATCCGTCGGACGTCCGCCATCGCGGGGGGCGGCGAGCCGTGGTTCGTTGCCGCACCCGTTGTTGCCGTCCGTCCCCGGACCGGTCTTGTCGTTGTTCACGGCGCCGCGGTCCATGCCCTTGCCGTCCTGGTCCGGCGTGGAGCTGCTCTTGCCCTGGAACGTGCCGTCAGGGTTCGTGCTCGAGCCGGACGTGTCCGTCTCGGTGCCACGAAGTGAGCTGCCGGGCTCGGACGACGCAGCCAGAACTGCAACCGCGGCGTCGTGCTTCTCGGTGCCAACTGCCTTGCCGTGCCCGTTGTCGCTGTCCGCGTACGCGGTGCCGGCGCTCAGCACCGGGAGGGTGAGAGCGACGCCAGCAACAACGAGCGCCTTCTTGATGGAGTTGCTGAACATGTCGTGCTCCCGTCCGAAGTCGAAGCGGGTTGCTGGCCTGGTGGGCACAGCACCCGGGTCTGTTCGGACGAGCCGGTCTCGCCACTGCCTCCCCGCCCGGTCTAGGCGACCGTGTCTCTCCGTGCGCCGGGTTGTCTCTCCCAGCGTCGGTGTGGACCGCGCGGATCGTCGGCTCCCGTCCGGGGTGCCGACGGATGTCGGAACCCCAAGGCGGGTCGGTCTCGCCACTCACTCCCCGGACGGTCTAGGCGACCGTGTCTCTCCGTGCGCCCGGACTGCTTCAGGCGTCGGTGGGGACCGTCCGGATCAACGTGTCCCGTGCATCGCCGCGCTGCGTGCCGGTCGGGTCGGGACAGGCACGCAGAGTGACGACATCACTACAACTAGTCACTGTCCGTGAGGTTACGGGCCCGGCGTCCGGTTTTTTCATACGACGCCGGGCGCGTGCGGCAGGGTGGTGCGGTGCTGTGTCACGACGAGACGCTGCCCGGCGTCCGCTTCGCCGTCACCGACCGGTACGGCGGCGTCAGCGCCGCGCCGTACGCCGAGCTCAACCTCGCCACCCACGTCGGCGATGACCCGGCTGCGGTGATCGAGAACCGTCGCCGCGTCACTGCGGCGCTGGACGTGCCGATCAGCTGGCTCGACCAGGTGCATGGCGTCACGGTCGCGGTCGTCTCCGGGCTGCTCGACCCGCCACCGCAGGCGGACGCGCAGGTCACCCGATCCCGCGGCCTGGCCCTGGGGGTGCTCGTCGCCGACTGCACGCCGGTGCTGGCCGCGGACCCGGCGGCAGGTGTCGTCGGGGTGGCGCATGCCGGGCGCAAGGGGCTGGCCCTCGGTGTGGTCCCGGCGATGCTCCGGGCGATGGCCGAGCAGGGCGCGACCGAAATCGTGGCCCGGGTCGGGCCGTCGGTCTGCGGCCGCTGCTACCCCGTGCCCGCCGAGATGCAGGCCGAGATCGTCCGCGCGGTGCCGGGAGCCCGCAGCGTCGCGGCCGACGGCTCGCCCGCACTCGAGATCGCGGCCGGCGTCGTCGACCAGCTGACGGCGCCGGGAGTGACCGTCGAGTGGCTGCCGGCGTGCTCGGTCGAGAGCCCCGACCTGTTCTCCTACCGCCGCGACGGCGGCTGCACCGGTCGGTACGCCGGACTGGCATGGCTGACCTGACCCGCCGGCAGGAGCTCGCGGACAACCTCGCCGCGGTCGAGCGCCGCGTCGCTGCTGCCTGCGCCGTCGCCGGGCGGGCCCGCGGCGAGGTCGCCGTCGTTGCCGTCAGCAAGACGTGGCCGGCGACCGACGTCGCGCTGCTGCGCGACCTCGGCGTACGCGACTTCGGCGAGAACCGCGACGCGGAAGCGGCGCAGAAGGCGGCTGCCGTACCGGACGTGCGCTGGCACTTCGTCGGTGCCGTGCAGACCAACAAGGCGCGAAGCGTGGCGTCGTACGCCGATGTCGTGCACTCCGTCGACCGGGCGGCTCTCGTCACAGCGCTGGCGAAGGGTGCGGTGCGGGCCGGCCGCGTCATCGACGTACTGATCCAGGTGGACCTCGACGAGATCCCGCGCCGTGGTGGAGCACGACCTGGCGAGGTGCCGGCACTCGTCGAGCTTGCGGCGGCGGCGGATGGGCTTCGGCTCGCCGGGGTGATGGCCATCGCGCCACTCGGTGCCGATCCCGCGCCGTCGTTCGCGCGGCTTGCGGTGGTGGCAGAGCAGGTACGACGGCAGCACCCGGACGCGGGTGTGCTGAGCGCGGGGATGAGCGGCGACCTCGAGGCGGCCGTCGCGGCCGGCGCAAATCTCCTGCGTGTCGGGACCGCCTTGTTCGGCTCTCGGCCACCGCTCACCGCTACTCTTCGGACCCGTTAGGAACCCCCTCAACCGCCTTCCCCAACACGCCCCCCGGAGGAGCCCGACATGCCCGGCGCGATGCGGAAGTTGGGTCTCTACCTAGGCCTGGTCGAGGACGACGAGGACCGGCACGGCGGCTACGACGACGACCACTACGGCTACGACGACACGCCGCACGAGGCCGCGCCGACGCGCGCCTACCGCACCGACCTCGGACCGCGCTCGTCGAGTCGGCCGTCGTACGCCGACACGACGCAGACCCGCGGATCCATGGCGCTCGACACAGCGCCCGCTCCGAGCCACCGGCCGCATGTCGCCGCGGTCCCCGAGGACCCCTACCGCATCACGACGCTGACGCCGCGCACCTACAACGAGGCCCGCACGATCGGCGAGCACTTCCGCGACGGCACCCCCGTCATCATGAACCTCACCGAGATGGACGACACCGACGCGAAGCGACTGGTCGACTTCGCCGCCGGTCTCATCTTCGGTCTGCGCGGCAGCATCGAGCGGGTCACCAACAAGGTGTTCCTTCTCTCACCTGAGCACGTCGAGGTGACGGCCGAGGACAAGGCGCTCATCGTCGAGGGCGGGTTCTTCAACCAGTCCTGACCGCCAGTCCTGGCAGGTGTCCTGACCGCCACGTTGGCTAGGGTCTGGACCGTCCCCGATCCAGGAGAACCCGCACCCCGTGGCCGCCGTCGCTGATGTCGTGTGGTTCGCGCTGCTCGTCTTCCTGATCCTGCTGGTCTTCCGGCTGATCATGGAGTACGTCTTCATGTTCGCCCGGTCGTATCGGCCGGCGGGTGCCGTCGCTGTCGCCCTCGAGCTCTGCTACACCGTGACCGACCCACCGCTGAAGGCGCTGCGGCGGGTGATCCCGCCACTGCGGATAGGGCGGGTCAGCCTGGACCTGTCGTTCATCGTCCTGTTCTTCGTGGTGCAGATCCTGATGAACGTCGTCGGGCGACTGAGATGATGACCGCGCAGACCGCCAGACCGAGATGGAAGTGACCCCGTGCCGCTGACACCCGCTGACGTCGCGAACAAGCAGTTCAAGATCACCTTCCGGGGCTACTCGCTCGACGAGGTGGACTCCTTCCTCGATGAGGTCGAGGGCGAGCTCGGCCGGTTGCTGCGCGAGAACACCGACCTGAAGACGGGTCGGCCCGCCGCGCCGGCGTTCCAAGCGCCCACGGCGGCTCCCGTGACCGCCCCGCCACCGGCGGCGCCGCTCGCCCCCGGTGAGGGCCAGGAGGCCGCGCTGCGGACCCTGCTGCTGGCCCAGCGCACGGCCGACGAGGTGGTCGCCGAGGCGCGCGCCGAGGCAGCGAAGATCGTGGCGGAGGCGCAGGGCCGAGCCGACAACGTCGACAACGAGATCGCCGCCCGCATCTCGGTCGCGATGGGCGGGCTCGACCAGCGCAAGCGCGAGCTCGAGGTGCAGATCGAGGACCTGCGCGCGTTCGAGCGCGAGTACCGCACCCGGCTCAAGGCCTACCTGGAAGGACAGCTGCGCGACCTGTCCACCCGTGGTGCGCCCGACGACGGCGGCGCGGGCGTGCCGGCGGCCGCGCGCAGCGCTGCTGTCGGCCTCGGAGCGGCCGGCGGTCCACCACCACCGGCGGCTGTCGGCCAGCCGCCGGCGCCCAGCGCACCGGCCCGGCCGGCCGCGCCGGCCGCGCCGCCGTCCTACCGGCCGGCCGAGCCGCCGCTCGCGCCGCCCGGCCCGCCCGCCTCGGGTCCGGCGCCTGCCGCGCCCCCTGCCGCCGCGCCCCCGGCACCCACGCCACTGCCGTCGAGACCGGCAACGCCGGCGCCGGCGCCGGCTGCTGCGCCACCGAGCGGCCCACCGCGGGAGGCCGATCCGCCGCCGTTGCGGGCGGTGCCCCCGCTGCAGTCCTCGACCGGGCCCGAGCCGATCGGCCCGTTCACGATCGTGCCGCCACCGACGTTCAGCGACCAGCTGGACGACGGGCCCGAGCCGCCGGCGGAGCAGTGATCGCGCCGACATTCGCCCCGACGTCCGCCAATCTGACGGCCGCTAGGATTCCCGGGCTCTCACCCAACGCCGGAGGACTTACCCCGTGATCGTCATCAGCGGCGCGCTCGTCGTCGTCGCCATCGTCCTGCTCGTCATCGGCCTGATCTCGGGCACCCTCGGGTTCATCTACGCGTCGATCGCGGGAAGCGTCGTGGCGTTCGTGTTCCTGATCATCGGGGTCATGCAGCGCCGGGGCGAAGACGCCACCCAGGCCGCTCCGGCGGCCCCCGCGCTGGCTGCCTCGAACGACGTCGAGGGTGTGACCGCGATCATCCCCGCCGGCGCCCGGCACCTGCCGAGCGAGCCGAGCCGCGCAGCGGCCGAGCCCGCGGCAGCCGCCGCGTCGGTGAGCGGATCGGTGCTGGTCGTCGAGGGCCGGCCGCGCTACCACGCCGCCGGCTGCCGCTACCTGACCGGCAAGGACGCCGACGAGGTCCCGGTCGAGAAGGCCCGCGCCGACGGGTACACCGCGTGCGGCGTCTGCAAGCCCGACGACGCGCTCGCCGCAGCGGCCACGCCGGCTCCGGAAGAGCCCGTGGCCGAGGAGCTGGCCGCCCCGGTCACCGCTGCCCGGCAGTCGACCCGCACGGCGCCGGCGCGTGCCACCGGCGCGCCCGCGAAGCGAGCGGCCGAGCCGGCCGGGTCGCCTGCCAAGAAGGCCGCGGCCGCGAAGACCGCGACCAAGACTGCGACCAAGGCCGCGGCGGGGGCGGCGAAGGCGCCGGCCAAGAAGGCAGCCGCCAAGGCGCCGGCGAGGACCGCCGCGAAGGCGACGAAGGCCCCGGCCAAGGCAGCTGCCAAGACGGCGGCCAAGGCGCCGGCGAAGAAGGCCGCCAAGGCCCCGGCGAAGAAGGCCGCCGCCCGGCGCTGAGCGCGCGACGACCGCCGTCCCCGGGCGGGACGGCGGTCGCTGGCGAGGCGGATCGAGGGGGTGTCAGATCCGCTCGGCCTCGATGCTTGCGCGCGCCTGCAGCTCGCTGGACCGGAACGGGTCCCGCGGCGGCGGCACGGTCATCGCGAGCGTCGCGCCCTCCGTTGACAGGCCCCCGAGCGCCATGACGCGGGCGAGGACGGAGTCGGTCGACAGGCCCAGCTCGGCGCCCGCCGCCGTGACCAGGACGCGGTAGACGGTGATGTAGTGCCGGGCCGGCGTGTCGTAGGACCAGTCCACCGAACCCAGGTGCGCGGCGCTGCCGTGGCTGCCACCCGGGCCGTCCCAGGCGCCGCTCCACAGCTGGATGCCGGCCGGGCCGGCGGAGAACACGCCGCCGCGCGAGACGTCCTCACGCTGCGCAGCGGAGAGCAGGACCCGTGCCTCGCGCTCCGGCAGCACCAGGGCCGGCCGGATCTGGCTCTGCACCGCCGTGTGGCTGCCAGGCCGCGTCAGCCGGAACGACTTGTGTACGGGCTTCGGGCTCTCGACGGTGTAGACGGTCACCGGGTCCTCCGTGGGCGGCGCTGGAACTGTCCTCCTGTGCATCGGCCCGATCCGGGCGCAGCCTTTCGCGGCAAACGGGTGAACCTTCCCCCGGCTGCCCACGAATGCGCCGGACCGGCTGCTCCGTTCGGCTCAGCCGCCGGCTACGCGCAGCCAGAACGTCAGTCCCAGCTCGTCGTCGACGTGCGCGGCGAGGTCCGCCGTGGGTGCCTGCTCGCTGACCGTCACGGCGAGCACCTCGTCCGCCAACCGGGACGAACCCTCGCGTAACGCCGCGGTCAGTTCGGGGGCCAGCTCGCCGTCGGCGCGCCACCACAGCTCGATCCGGTCGCTGACGTCGAGCCCGGTGCTCTTGCGGGCGTCCTGCACCAGCCGCACGACGTCACGCACGAGCCCGGCCCGGCGCAGCTCCGGAGTGATCTCCAGGTCCAGCGCCACCGTCTCGCCTGCGCCGCTCGCCACCGCCCACCCGGTCCGCGGGGTCTCCGTGACGATGACCTCGTCCGGGCCGAGCTCGACCTGCTCCCCGTCCACCTCGACAGTCGCTGTGCCGACAGCGAGGGCGGCAGCGATCGCCGCCGGGTCCGCGGCGTGGAGGGCGTCGGCGACGGTCTGGGTGCGCTTGCCGAAGCGCTTTCCGAGCACCCGGAAGCTGGCCTTGACCGAGACGTCGACGAGATCGCCCGACAGCCGCTCGAGCGCGACGACGTTGAGCTCGGCAGCGACCAGTGCCTTGAGCTCGTCGGGCAGGCGCTCCCAGCCGGCTGCGCTGACCAGCGCTCGAGCCAGTGGCTGGCGGGTCTTCGTCTTGGACTCGGCCCGGGCCGCCCGGCCGAGGTCGACGAGCCGGCGTACCAAGGCGACGTCGCGGGCGAGGCCTTCGTCAACCAGGTCGCCGCCGATCCGCGGCCAGCTCGCGAGGTGCACCGACTCGGGCAGCTCGGTGGACTGCGCATACATCGCGTCCCACACCTCATCGGTGATGAACGGCGTGAACGGAGCGAGCAGCAGCGTGACGACGTACAGGCACTCGTGCAGCGTCGTGAGCGCCGACGGGTCGCCGTCCCAGAAGCGCCGTCGCGAGGTGCGGACGTACCAGTTGGAGAGGTCGTCGACGCAGCTCGCGAGGGCTCGGCCGGCGCGCAGCGAGTCGAAGTCCTCGAGCGCTGCGGTCACCTCGAGCGCGGTCGCGTGTACCTGCGACAGCGCCCAGCGGTCGAGCAGTGTCGGCTCGCCCGCCGGGCCGCTCCACGGCGTCCAGCTGTTCGCGTCGGCGTACAGGGTCAGGAAGGCCGCGGTGTTCCAGTAGGTGAGCAGCACCTTGCGGACGCCCTCGTCCATCGCCTCGTGCGACACGCGACGCGACGACCACGGGCTGCCGCCGCAGAGCATGAACCAGCGCACCGCGTCGGCGCCGTGCCGCTCCATCAGGTCGAACGGGTCGAGCACGTTGCCCAGGTGCTTGCTCATCTTGCGACCGGTCTTGTCGACCAGATGCCCGAGGCACAGCACGGTCTCGTACGACGAACGATCGAACACCAGCGTCCCGACCGCCATCAACGTGTAGAACCAGCCACGCGTCTGGTCGATCGCCTCGCAGATGAACTGCGCCGGGTACGCCGGCTCGACCCCGCTCCACGGGTAGCCGACCTGCGCGAACGGCATGGAACCGCTGTCGTACCAGCCATCGATGACCTCCGGCACCCGCCGGCTCTCGGCGCCGCAGGTCTGGCACGGCACGACGACGTCGTCGACGTACGGCCGGTGCGGGTCCAGGCTCGACAGCTCCTGACCCGCTAGCTCGCCGAGCTCGGCCAGTGAGCCAACCGCTCGCCAGTGCGTGCCGTCCTCGGTGCAGCGCCACACGGGTAGCGGCGTGCCCCAGTAGCGGTTGCGCGACAGGGCCCAGTCGACGTTGTTGTCCAGCCAGTCGCCGTACCGGCCGGTCTTGATGGTCTCGGGGTGCCAGTCGGTGCGGGCGTTCTCCTCGATCAGCCGGTCCTTGATGGCGGTTGTCTTGATGTACCAGCTCGGCAGCGCGTAGTAGAGCAGCGCGGTGTCGCACCGCCAGCAGTGCGGGTAGTTGTGCTCGTACGGCTGCGACAGGAACAGCAGGCCGCGCTCCTCGAGGTCCTGCACGAGCAACGGGTCTGCTTTCTTGAAGAACAGCCCGCCCACCAGCGGCAGGTCCTCCTGGAACGTGCCGTCGGGCCGCACCGGGTTGACGACCGGCAGACCGTACTTGCGCGCCACCTCGAGGTCCTCCGCGCCGAACGCGGGGGACTGGTGCACCAGGCCGGTGCCGTCCTCGATGGTCACGTAGTCGGCCAGCCCGACGTAGTGCGCGCCGGGGATGTCCAGAAGATCGAAAGGCCGTTGGTACGTCGTGTGCTCGAGCTCTGCGCCCTGCATCCGCGCCACGACCTCGACGTCCTCGCCCAGCTTGTGCAGCAGCGGCTCGGCGACGACCAGCACCTCGTCGCCTCGTCTGGCTGCGACATAGGTGACGTCGGGATGCACGGCGACGGCCGTGTTGCTCACGAGCGTCCACGGCGTCGTCGTCCAGACCAGCAGCGCGGCGCCGAGCTCCTGGAGCGGGCCGCTTGTCACAGGGAAGCGGACGTAGACCGACGGGTCGGTCACCAGCTGGTAGCCCTGGGCGACCTCGTGGTCGGACAGGCCGGTGCCGCAGCGGGGGCAGTACGGCGCGACGCGGTGGTCCTCGACCAGCAGGCCCTTGTCGGCGATCTGCTTGAGCGACCACCACACGCTTTCGACGTACGAGGTGTCCATGGTCTTGTAGGCGTCGCCCATGTCGCACCAGTAGCCCATGCGCCGGGTCATCCGCTCGAACTCGTCGACGTGCCGCAGCACGCTCTCGCGGCACTTGGCGTTGAACTCCGCGACGCCGTACTTCTCGATGTCGCCCTTTCCGGTGAAGCCGAGCTCCTTCTCGACGGCGAGCTCGACCGGCAGGCCGTGGCAGTCCCAGCCGGCTCTTCTCGGGACGTGTCGGCCCTGCATCGTCTTGAAGCGCGGGAACAGGTCCTTGAAGACGCGGGCCTCGACGTGGTGGGTGCCGGGGTGGCCGTTGGCAGTGGGTGGGCCCTCGTAGAAGACCCAGGGCTCGCCGGTGGCGGTCTGGTCGAGACTGCGCTCGAAGACCTTGCCCTCGTCCCAGCGGGCCAGGACCTGGTGCTCGAGGGCAGGCAGGTCGACCTGGGCGGGCAGCTTCTTCATGGGGTCCTCCGTCGCGGTGTTGCTCGTCGACGGAGGGACGAGGTGCTTGCGCTCCCCGCGGTACCACCCTCCTTGGCACCGCGCCCTCGTGTCTGGGCGGCGCCCCCTCTTTCCCTGCCGTGCTGCCGCAGTGACATGTGGTGGGGGTGATCTTCACGCCGTGCACACACCCGGGCTCGCACCGTCCCCGGGTCGCTCCGTGCTGCGTTCGGCGTTACTCGTCCCCGTCACCGCGACGGTGCCAGCGTACCGGCGCGCCGCGTCAGCCGCGTTTCTGCCGGTGATCTTCTGACTGCGCGATTGCGCCGCCACCCGCCAGGCGTGTCCACGCCCGATCGCGCCACCAGAAGATCAACGCCGACTCGGGACCGGCGGGACTATCCGGGGCGCTTGAACGTTGAACCTTGTTGCGAGCAGCTCGCAACAAGCGGGTGCGGTGGTTCGGTCGGGCGCGGCGTGGTGTCTTTGTCGCTTCCTGCGCCTCGACGTATCCTCCGCAGGCTCGTGATCAAGCGATCGAGCCTGCCAACGGACTGGGGGCGTCATGGCCGCGGAGCGCGGGAAGCTCGGCAGCAAGCTGCGCGCCGCGTTCCATCGCAAGAAGGACGAGGCGCCCGTTGCGCCGGCCAGGCCGGCCGTACCGCCGCCGGCCCCGCCCGGGCCGTCCGTGCTTCCGGCCGCTTCTTCCGTATCCTCCCCCCGCACCCCGGCGCCCGCGCAGAAAGCAGCTCCCGTGAAGACCGCCGCAAAGGCCACGAAGGCCCCCGCGCCCGCGAAGTCAACCGCGAAGGCGCCGGTCAAGAAGGCTGCCACGGCCCCCGCCAAGAAGTCCGCCGCCAAGGCCGCCCCCGCCACGAAGTCCGCTGCCAAGGCCCCGGCCAAGAAGGCCGCGGCCAAGCCGTCCGCGAAGCCGGCCGCGGTGAAGAAGGCGCCGGCCAAGACCGCGGCCAAGGCGCCGGCCAAGACAGCGGCCAAGGCGCCGGCCAAGAAGGCTCCCGCCAAGAGCGCGGTCAAGGCACCCGCCAAGAAGGCTGCGGCGAAGGCACCGGCCAAGAAGGCGCCGGCCAAGGCACCGGCCAAGAAGGCACCGGCCAAGAAGGCACCGGCCAAGACCGCGGCCAAGGCGCCCGCGAAGAAGGCCGCGGTCAAGAAGGCCGCGGTCAAGAAGGCTGCGGTCAAGAAGGCTGCGGCGAAGGCACCGGCCAAGAAGGCGCCGGCGAAGAGCGCAGCCAAGGCGCCGGCCAAGAAGGCTCCCGCCAAGAGCGCGGTCAAGGCACCCGCCAAGAAGGCAGCGGTGAAGAAGGCCGCGCCGAAGGCCCCCGCGAAGAACGCGTCGGCCAAGACGGTCGCCAAGGCTCCCGCGAAGAAGAGTGCCGCGGGCCGGGGCCCGGCGAACCGACCGGGCGTCAACAAGGCGCCCGCCCGCACGGCGCCCAAGGCGGCGCCGGTTGCCGCATCCCCGAAGGCCCGGCCGACCCCGCCGGCGAAGCCGCACGGACTCGCCAAGGCGCCGAGCAAGAGCAGCGGGCCCGGCCCCGGCACCACGGCGAGCCCGACGAAGGTCGCCGCGGCTCCGGCGGCGACGCCGGCCCCGCCGGAGCGTCAGGTCGGTACCGCGTCGGTCGCTCCGCCGCCGCCCGCGAAAGCCGCGAAGGCTGCGAAGGCACCCGCGAAGGCCCCGGAGCCGGTCGTTCCCAAGCCGCGGTCCGTCGTACAGCCGATGAAGGCCGCTCCGCCCAAACCACCGGAGAAGAAGCGGCCGTCGATCCCGGTCGAGCAGGCGTGGACGCGGTCTGAGCTCAACGCCATCCGCAAGGAGCTCGAGGAGCAGGCCCGCGAGCTGCGCGGCGAGATCGACGACGCGGAAGAAGTGCAGGCGACGCTCAAGCGCGACGCCAGCAGCGAGGGGTCGGGCGACGAGGCCGACGCCGGCACGAAGACGTTCGAGCGCGAGCACGAGATGTCCCTGGCCAACAACAGCCGTGACCTGCTCCTGCAGGTGGAGCGGGCGCTGGCCCGACTCGACGCCGGCACCTACGGCCGCTGCGAGAACTGCGGCGACCCGATCCCGAAGGCGCGTCTGCAGGCCTTCCCGCGGGCGACGCTGTGCGTCGCGTGCAAGCAGCGCGAGGAACGCCGCTGACGCGTGCCGCGCGGCACACCACCTGGCTGCTCGCGGCGGTGGCCGTCGTCGTACTGCTGCTCGACCTCATCACCAAGCACCTCGTCGTGGCGCACCTCGAGCACCGCGAGCCGGTGCGGCTGCTCGGCGGTGCGCTGCTGCTCGCGGTGAGCCGCAACAGCGGGGCGGCGTTCTCCTTCGCCCAGGGCGCGACCGTGGTGTTCACGGCCGTTGCGGTCGCGGTCATCGTGGTGATCGTGCGTACGGCGCGGCGGCTGGGCAGCGCCGGCTGGGCCGCCTGCCTGGGCCTCTTGCTCGGGGGCGCTACCGGCAACCTCGTCGACCGGGTGTTCCGCGCCCCGGGCCCGGGCCGGGGCGCCGTCGTCGACTTCATCGACTTCCGCGTCTGGCCGGTGTTCAACCTGGCGGACAGCGCGATCGTCTGCGGCGGGATCCTCGCCGTACTCCTGTCGCTGCGGGGGATCGAGCTCGACGGCAGCCGCAAGTCCGCCGATGACGAGCCGCCCGATCCCGCAGAATGACCCCATGAGCGCGCATCGGACCGTTCCCGTTCCGGAGGGGCTGGACGGCCTGCGCCTCGACGCGGCGATCAGCCGATTGTTCGGGCTCAGCCGCACCGCTGCGGCGCAGATCGTCACCAGCGGGGGGGCCAGCCTCGACGGCAAGACGGCGGCGAAGAGCGACCGGGTCAGCGCGGGAGAGACCCTCGACGTCGACCTGCCCAGCCCGGACACGGAGCCGAGCCGGCCGCCCGAGGTGGTCGAGGGGCTCGTCGTCCTCCACGAGGACGACGATCTGATCGTCGTCGACAAGCCGGTCGGCGTCGCGGCGCATCCGAGCCCTGGCTGGGAGGGCCCCACCGTCATCGGCGGCCTCGCCGCGGCCGGGCACCGGGTCAGCACCAGCGGCGCCGAGGAGCGTCAGGGCGTCGTTCATCGGCTCGACGTCGGGACGAGCGGGGTCATGGTCGTCGCCAAGAGCGAGCGGGCCTACACCGTCCTCAAGGACGCGTTCCGCCAGCGCACCGTGGACAAGCGGTATCACGCGCTCGTGCAGGGGCACCCCGATCCGATGACCGGCACCGTTGACGCGCCGATCGACCGGCACCCGACCTCGGCGTACAAGTTCGCCGTCGTCGCAGGTGGCCGTGACAGCGTCACGCACTACGAGACGATCGAGGCGTTCCGGCACGCGACGCTGCTCGACGTGCGCCTCGAGACCGGGCGGACGCACCAGATCCGCGTGCACATGGCGGCGCTCAAGCACCCGTGCGTCGGTGACGTCACCTACGGCGCCGACCCCACGTTGTCGAAGAGGCTCGGGCTCGAGCGGCAGTGGCTGCATGCCGTGCGGCTCGGCTTCGCCCACCCCGACGACGGACGATGGGTGGAGTTCACCAGCCCGTACGCCGCCGACCTGCAGCGCGCGCTGGACCGGATCGCGGAGCTCTCGTGAAGCTCGACGACATCGACGAACGGTGGGTGCCGCGACTCGCCGTACGGCTGCGTGCGTTCGTCGACACCGCGGGCGTACGCCGGGAGCGGGCTCTCGAGCGGATCCGAGGTGTCACGTCGGCGGTGCTCGACCCCGGGCCCGGATCACCCCTGCGGGTGCTCGACGACCGTTACGCCAGCCGCGGGCCGCTCGCACTGCTTCGCGACGTCCCGCAGCTCGGGCTGCTGCTGGTCGCGGCCGTCTTCCTGACCGGCTCCGGGGTCGCTCTCGAGCGGGCCGGCGACCGGCAACGGACGAGTGCCCAGACCGGGTCGAACGAGCCGCCCATCCCCACGACACTCGGACCGGCGCCGGGCACGAAGGTCGCGACCTACATCGCTGCCACGCGCAAGCGGGCGGTCATCCTCTCCTCGACGTCACCCGACCACACCTACACGGCGCTGGTGAGCTTCAGCAGCTACCTGACCGCGAAGCAGGCGCAGTCCCTGCTCGGCGACCTGCAGGTGAAGAAGGTGCTGGCCCACGTGCAGCTGCCGACAGCGGAGGTGCTGCCGATTCCCATCGGGTCGACCGTCACAGAGGACGTAGGCATCACGTTCGCTGCCGTCTCCAAGCGCAAGGTCCGTGATCGCAAGGAGTTCATCAACCTCGCCGCCTCCATCACCGGCGAGAGCAAGGAGGAGCAGCAGTTCAAGGCGTTCTACCTTGATGCCGCTGCCACGGCCTTGAAAGAGGCGCGGGCCTACGGCAAGAACTGCGCCTGCTTGTTCGGCGCGCTCGTTCGCGGCACGGCCCGCGACCTCGCCGCCCTGCCGGCGATCCCCGGCGTACGCGCCGTCGACATCGGGGGTGGTGACGTCGACACGCTGCAGCTTCAGCCACTGCTGCCCGAGCAGAAGGTCACCGTGACCAGACCGGTCACCCCGGCGACCGGCAACGGCGCGTGAGCCTGCAGGTCCGTCTCGCGCGGCCTGAGGACATGCCGGCCGCCTATGCCCTGCGGCACGAGGTGTTCGTCCTCGGGCAGGACGTGCCGGCCGACCTCGAGCGCGACGAGCTCGACAGCAGCGCTGACCATGCGGTCGCCGTTGACGGGGAACGGACTGTCGGAACCGGTCGGCTGGTGAACGGCCGGATCGGCGAGGACCTGCGGCTGGCGGCGGGGACAACGGGCACGGTCGGGACCATCGGGCGGATGGCGGTGGCTCCCGACGTGCGCGGCGCGGGTGTTGGCCGGATGCTGCTCGACGTCCTCGTCGACCGGGCCCGGGCTCTGGGTCTGCCGGCCGTTGAGCTGCACGCGCAGCTGCACGCGAAGGACTTCTACCAGCGCGCGGGGTTCGGGCCGTTCGGCGAGGTCTACCTCGAGGCCGGCATCGAGCACCTCGGCATGCGAAGGGAGCTCTGAGCAGTGGTCGCGCCAATCGTCGATGCGAGCTGGCTGGGCGATCACCCGGAGGCGGTGCTCGCCGACGTGCGCTGGTACGCCGACGGCCGATCCGGGCAGGCGGCGTACGAGCAGGCGCACCTGCCAGGTGCGGTGTTCGTCGACCTCGACCGCTACCTGGCCGGGCCGCCCTCGGGAGAGCACGGCCGCCACCCGCTGCCCGACCCGGAGGTGTTCGCGGCCGGGATGCGCGAGGCAGGCATCGGCGACGAGGACGTCGTTGTCGCGTACGACGACGACAGCGGTGCGATCTGCGCCCGGCTGGTCTGGATGCTGCGGGTGACGGGGCATCAGGCGACGATGCTGGACGGCGGGGTCACGGCCTGGCGCGGCCGACGCGAGAGCGGAGCCGTGACCCGTGCACCTGCGGCCTTCACGGCGCAGCCGTGGCCGGCCGAGCTGCTCGCGGAGATCGACCAGCTCGAGGGTGTCCCGGTTCTCGACGCGCGACCCGCGGACCGCTACCGCGGTGAGAACGAGGTGCTCGACCGGCGGCCCGGCCACATCCCCGGCGCGCGGAGCCTGCCGGCGCGCGACAACTCCGACGACCGCGGTCTGCTGCTGCCCGTGCCCGAGCTCAGGGCGCGGCTGACGGCGGCCGGCGTCGCACCGGGCTGGGTCTCGTCGTGCGGGTCCGGCGTCACCGCGTGTCACACGCTCCTGCTGGCGGAGCACCTCGGCCTGCCGCGGGGGCGGCTCTACCCCGGCTCGTGGTCGCAGTGGGCCGCGACCGGCCGCCGCGCCGTCACCGGAGACGCGCCGTGACACGAGTCGCGGGCGGGGTCGTGCACAAGCTCCCGGCCGACCTGCGAGCCGGCTTGATCGCCAACGACAAGGCCCTCGCTGCGTGGCAGGACATCACGCCGCTCGCCCGCAACGAGTTCATCTGCTGGGTCGAGGATGCCAAGCAGGCCAGCACGCGGGAGCGCCGCATCCGGCGTACGCAGGAGGAGCTGGTCGACGGCCTGCGCCGGCCCTGCTGCTGGCCGGGCTGCAAGCACCGCGAGCGCACCGGCAGGGCCTAGCCAGCCGGCTCAGATCCAGCCGAGCTCGCTGAACTGCGGGAAGGCGCGGCCGTCGGCGATCGCCCAGTAGAGCCCCCAGCCGACCAGGGCGAGGAGGGTCACGCTGTACGCCGTGACGAGCAGCAGCCCCGCGCCGGCCCGGTGCCGCCAGCCGTAGACCGTGAAGGCCAGCGCAACCGCGATCGTGAAGTACGGCGTACCGCCCTCGATGCCGTTGGTCGCGGCGGTCACGCCGAACAGCACCGCGAGCGGCCACGCCGCGCCACCTGGTCGCGGGCGGTCGGCCAGCGTGATCGCGAGGGCCGCGACGAGCAGGAACAGCCCGGCGTACCAGATGTAGTGCCCGACCACCTCGTCCCACAGGTGCACCGGCTGGCTGTTGCCGCGGGCGTTGCCGACGCTGTTGGCGGCGAGGTGGATGCCGTGCCCCTCGGCGTACACGACTGCTCCGAGCGCAGCGACGAGCCAGGCGCGGCGGTCAGCGCCCGCCCCCAGCAGGGTCAGCAGGGCGGTGCCGATCACGGCGTACGGCGTGAGCAGATCGATCCAGTCCGCCCACTGCGTACCGCGACCCGCGTCCCCGAGCCCGGCGAAGATCACCCCGACGTGGTGCCCGACGACCACCGCAAGCGCGAACCAGCCCAGCCACCGGAACGGACGCATTGCCGCATCCTGCCCTGCGGCGCGTTGTGCCCGGTTCTGTCGCCTCGCCGTGGCACGATCGAGGACCTGCACAGCACGGCCCGTTCTTCCCCTCGGACCGTACGCAGCCCGACCCGGCGTACCCAGGAGTGAAGAAACAGTGAGCGACTCGTTCGTGCACCTGCACGTGCACACCGAGTACTCCATGCTCGACGGGGCGGCCCGGCTCGACGACCTGTTCGCCAAGACGGCCGAGATGGGCATGCCGGCCCTGGCGATGACCGACCACGGCAACGTCTTCGGCGCCTACGACTTCTGGAAGAAGGGCAAGCAGTACGGCGTCAAGAGCATC
>JAWWOH010000142.1:0-26343 GCA_033851845.1 Actinomycetota bacterium | reverse complement strand
CGCCGAACAGGATCGCCGAGATCGGGACGCCCTTCGGGTCCTCCCACTCCGGTGCGATGGTCGGGCACTGGCCGGCGGGGGTCGTGAAGCGGGCGTTGGGGTGCGCCGCCGGGGTCTCCGACTGCGGGGTCCAGTCGTTGCCCTTCCAGTCAGTCAGGTGTGCGGGCGGCTCCTCGGTGAGGCCCTCCCACCACACGTCGCCGTCGTCGGTGAGCGCGACGTTGGTGAAGATGCTGTTGCCGTAGAAGGTCTTCACCGCGTTGGCGTTGGTGTCTTCGCCCGTGCCGGGTGCAACGCCGAAGAAGCCTGCCTCCGGGTTGATGGCGTAGAGGCGGCCGTCGTCGCCGAAGCGCATCCACGCGATGTCGTCACCCACCGTCTCGACTGTCCAGCCGGGGATCGTCGGCTGGAGCATCGCGAGGTTGGTCTTGCCGCACGCGCTCGGGAAGGCAGCCGTGACGTAGCGCGGCCGGCCGCTCGGCGGCGTGAGCTTGAGGATGAGCATGTGCTCGGCCATCCAGCCCTCGTCGCGGGCCATGACCGACGCGATGCGCAGCGCGAAGCACTTCTTGCCCAGCAGCGCGTTGCCGCCGTACCCGGATCCGTACGACCAGATCTCGCGCGTCTCGGGGTAGTGGACGATGTACTTGGTGTTGCTGCACGGCCACGCGACGTCCTGCTGGCCGGGCTCGAGCGGCGCGCCGACCGTGTGCACCGCCGGGACGAAGAAGCCGTCCGCACCGAGCTGGTCGAGGGCGGGCTGTCCCATCCGGGTCATGATCTTCATCGACACGACGACGTACGGCGAATCCGTGATCTCGACCCCGAGCTGGCTGATGTTGCCGCCGAGCGGGCCCATGCAGAACGGGACGACGTACATCGTGCGGCCGCGCATGCAGCCGTCGAAGAGGGGCGCCAGTGTCGCGCGCATCTCCGCCGGGTCCATCCAGTTGTTGGTCGGGCCGGCGTCGGCCTCCCGCTCGGAGCAGATGAAGGTGCGGTCCTCGACCCGGGCGACGTCGGTCGGGTCGGACTTCGCGTAGAAGCTGTTCGGGCGCTTGCTTTCGTCGAGCTTGAGGAACGTCCCGTTGTCGACGAGCAGCTGGGTCAGCCGCTGCCACTCCTCCTCGGAGCCGTCCGCCCACTCGACCCGGTCGGGCTTGGTCAGCTGGGCGATCTCCCGCACCCACGCCACGAGCTTGGCGTGCTTGGTCGGGGCCGAATCCAGGCCGGGAATGGTGGAAGCGGTGGTCATGGGAGCCTCTCCATCGAGGATGCGCGACGCGGCACAGGGGAACTACCCGCAAGTGTGCCGCGTCACCACGCGTGACGACAGGGCCCTCGCCTGTGACATCCCGCACCCGATCGGACACCGGACAGACACATGGCCGACACCTCGCCGGGCCCGCTCGAGGCCAAGCTCGCGGAGGTCGGCGCCGCGCTGAAGCCGCGCCTGCGCGGCGTGCTGCACCAGGCGGCGTTCGGCATCTCCCTGGTGACGGGGACGGTGCTGATCTGCCTCGCCGACGGGGCGCGCGAGCGCGTCGGGGCGTCGGTCTACGCCGGCAGCGTCGCGCTGCTGTTCGGTACGTCGGCGGCCTACCACCGCGGAGCCTGGTCGCCGCGGGCGTACGACGTGATGGCCCGCCTCGACCACTCGATGATCTTCGTGCTCATCGCGGGGTCGTACACCCCGTTCGCGCTGCTCCTGCTGCACGGCGCGATGCAGTGGCTGGTGCTGGGCGTGGTCTGGGGCGGGGCGGCCGTGGGCATCCTGTTGCGCAACGTCGTACGCCGCCCGCCGCGCTGGCTGTTCGTCGGGCTCTACCTGGCACTCGGCTGGGTCGCCGTCGGACTGATGCCCGCTGTGCTGCAGCGCGGCGGGCTGGCAGTCCTGGTGCTGCTCGCCGTCGGCGGGCTGTTCTACACAGCGGGCGCGCTCATCTACGCACTGCGCCGGCCGAACCCGTCGCCGCGCTGGTTCGGGTTCCACGAGATCTTCCACGCCTGCACGCTGCTTGCCTTCATCACCCACTACGTCGCAGTGTCGATCACGACCTACCGCGCCTGACCTCCTCCTGACGTCCGATTGCGTGGTCGTCCCAGCGACCACCTGTTCGGACGTCCTGAATGCGTCAGGCGGGGCCGCGCTCGCGGACCTGCTGCACGGACTCCATCGCCGTGCGCAGCTCGGCCAGCCACTCCTCGGTGTTGCGGCCGACGAGCTTCACGCACCAGGCCAGCGCCTCTGACCGCGACCGCGCGACGCCGGCGTCGACGAGGGTGTCGAGCACCTGCCGCTCTGGCTGGCGGAGCCGGGTCATGACCGGCACGGACAGGGTGGTGAAGTGGACCCGGGTGTCGCCGGCGACCGCGCCCCACGCGACCTTTCGGCCGAAGCGGTGCTCCGCCTCGCGGGCGATCTTCATGCGCGCCTCGCGGGTCTCCTCGCGGAACCTGGTGACCCGCCCCGCCTCAGCCTCCGCTCTGACCGCGTCGTCGCTCGCGGCGTCGGGGGCGGGGATGCGACCGACGACGAGGATCTCGTCACGGTCGACGGTGATCTCCGCCGGTCCCTGGAACCAGCCATCGGGCAGCCGCCCGGCGAACCAGCCGTCGATGCCGTCCGCAGCGGGGACGTCCTGCTCTCGGTGTGCTCTCATGTCGACCTCCGTGGTGATTACATCATTACACCACTACAGTCGTGGTCGCGCCGGTATTCCGTGTGGCGGGCCGGTCAGGACGACCGAGACGCCGCTGTGGCGCGTGGCCGGGCCCGGCCGGGCCGGCGGCCGCGCAGCACCTGGCGGAGGCCGTCGGTGCCCAGCAGCAGCCGGAACTCCTGCACGTCGTACGCAACCACGACGGACTTGCGCAGCGCGCGGGCCGTCGCCGTACGCGGGAAGCCCAGCAAGGGCGCCAGCTCGCCGAAGTACTCGCCCGCACGGGAGATGCCGAGCCGCTCCTCGCTGCCGTCGCCACGGGACAGGAAGAGCTCGATCTCCCCTGCTTCCACGACGTAGACGAGCCGACCCCGCGATCCTTCCTCGAAGAGGACCTCGCCGGGTGACAGCTCGACCCGGCGGGCCAGCGCCGCCTCCGGCTCGGTCGCGGCGAGGTCGATGACCCGGTCGGCGAGAGGCACCATCCGGTCGTCGTGGGTCGCGACGATGACGACGCGACCCGGCCGAGCCAGGTCGCGAAGAAGCGACAGCACGCCTTCGACCTGCAGGTAGTCCAGGTGCGCGGTGGGCTCGTCGGCAAGCAGCACCGGAGGATCGGCTGCCAGCGCTCTGGCGATCGCGACCCGCTGCTGCTGGCCGCCGGACAGCTGACGCGGGCGGTGCGTCATCCGCTCGGTCAGGCCCACCCGCTCCAGCAGGTCCGCGGCGCGCCGCCGGGCGGCCGCCCGTCGCACACCGGCCGCCCACAGGGGCGCCGCGACGTTCTCCAGCGCGGTCAGGGACGGCACCAGGTTGAAGGCCTGGAAGACGACGCCGACGGTGCCCCTGCGGTAGTCCGTGAGCTCTGCTCCGGCCAGACCCGAGACGTCCCGGCCACCGATGCGGATGCTGCCCTCGGTGGGCGACAGGATCCCGGCCAGGCAGGACAGCAGCGTCGTCTTGCCGCAGCCGGACGGACCGAGCAGCAGGGCGAGCTCGCCGTCTTCGGCGGTCATCGAGAACCCGTCGAGCGGACGTACGACGTAGTCGCCGCTCGGATACGCCACCGTCAGCCCGTCGACCCGGACGCCGGACATCAACGACCTCCGAACGCGAGCGCCGGATCGACGCCCACGGCTCGGCGAAGGCCGGACAGGCAGGCCAGCAAGCCGACCACGACGCCGACCACGGGCAGGAGCAAGGCGGAGTGCAGCGGGATCGAGAAGGTCATGGGGAAGGCCGGCACGAGGGCGTGGGCCACGACGACCCCTAGCAGGGACGCACCCGTCGACAGCAGCACCGCCTGCATCGCCAGCCCGGCTCCCAACGCACGAGACGACCAGCCGGTTGCCTTGAAGACGGCGAAGTCACCGGCGCGTTCGAGAGCGGAGAGGTAGACGACCGAGCCGACCACCAAGGCAGCGACGACCCAGAGCAGCAGCTCGGTCAGCTGGATCGAGGCGATCGCACTCGCGAGCGGTCGCAACAGGTCCGTGCGCGTCTGCCCCGCGGACCGGGCGGAGTAGCCGGCCGGCACGACCCGCGGCACACCGCGGGTGACGATCGCGCTGACCACAGGCTGCCCACCGGTGAGCGCCCGCTGGGCCGACGCCAGCGGCAGGTAGACGACGGGCTGGCCGCCCGTCACGCTCATCCCGTGGGTGACGCCCACGATGCGGAACTGCGTAGTGCCCATCCGGAACTGCGCCCCGCGGCCGAGGTGCAGGCTGTCGTCGACGACGATCTCGGTCGCCGTGCGCGGGAGCCGGCCGCGCACGCCATGCGGCGTGCCCATGCCACCTGCCCCATAGCCGATGACGTTGACGTCGATCGCCTGCGCGTGCCGGTCGACCGTCTGGTGCAGCACGAGAAGCGGATCCGCGGCGCGGACGCCCGGCAGCGCGGCGACCCGGGACCCGACAGCAGACGGCATGAGCGACAGGGTGGTGAAAGGCCCCTCGACGCCTTGTGGCACGACCCAGGTGTCGGCACCCACCGCGTCGATGACGCGGCCGGCCTCTGCCTGGAAGCTGGCAGCGAGCCCGGCCAGCACGAGCGTCATCGCGAAGACGAGCGCGGCGCCCGTGCCGGCGATCAGGAACCGCCGCAGCCGCCACTGCAGGTCGCGCGTCGTGATCAGCCACATCGCGGTGCCGGCCCCCCTGTCCGCTTGATCTGTCCGGATCGTCGTGCTTTGCGGCAGCTGCGGCGGTGGGGTGGCGCCCCTACGGTTTCGACATCACAGGACGACCTGAAGCTGCTCGCGCAGTCGCGTGGTGTCGGTGGTCGGGGCGTCGCACACGAAGCCTCGGCAGACGTACGCCGCCCCCGTCGGTCGACCGTCGAGAAGTGGTCCCTGGTCGACGACGACCGCACCGGGTGCCGTCGTACGCCGCGCTACGGCCAGCAGGTCTGCGCGATCGACTACGGCGACCTGCACGGGCCCCGCTAACAGCGCCTCCGCGACCGCGCAGGCCCAGCCGGCGAACCGCGCATGACGGGCGAACAGCGGCGCAACAGTCGACAACGCCCGCTCCGCGGCCGTCCGGTGCTCGTCGGACCCCGTCAGCGCGGCGAACGTCAGCAACGCGCCCGCGGCTGCGCTCAGGCCGGATGGTGTCGCGTTGTCCGTGGGGTCCCGCGGCCGTCGGACCAGCTGCTCCGCGTCGTCGGCCGTGTCGAAGAAGCCGCCGTCCCCGTCGCTGAACTGCCCGAGCACGACGCCGAGAAGGTGCTTCGCGCCGTCCAGCCGGCCGGGGTCGCCGGTCACCTGGTGCAGGGCGAGCAGGCCCTCGGCGAAGTCGGCGTAGTCCTCGAGGACACCGGCGTGCGCACCAGCAACTCCGTCGCGGGAGACGCGCCGCAGCCGCTGGTCCGCGGTGATCCAGTGCACGCGCAGCAGCAGCTCTGCACACGTGTCCGCAGCCGCGACCCAATCAGGGCGGTCGAGCAGTGCGCCGCCCTCGGCCAGCGCAGCGATCGCGAGACCGTTCCAGGCGCACACGACCTTGTCGTCACGCGCCGGCTGCAGACGGTGTGATCGAGCCGCGAGCAGCATCGAGCGCACCCGCTCGTAGCGCTCGGGGTCGTCGGGCTCCTGCAGCCTCTGCACGACCGACGTGCCGTGCTCGAACGTCCCGCCGGCGGTGACGTCCATCTGCTTCGCCACCCACGCAGCGTCATCGGCACCGAGCACGTCGACGAGCTGCTCCGGGGTCCAGACGTAGGTCAGCCCCTCGACGCCATCGGTGTCGGCGTCGAGCGCCGAGGCAAAGCCACCTTCCGGCGTACGCAGGTCGCGCAGCAGGAAATCGCCCGTCTCGATCGCCACGCGCCGCGCGAAGTCCGAGCCGGTCGCCCGCCACCAGTGCACGTACACCCGCAGCAGCAGCGCGTTGTCGTAGAGCATCTTCTCGAAGTGCGGCACCACCCAGTGGCGGTCGACGGAGTAGCGCGCGAAACCGCCGGCGAGCTGGTCGTACATGCCGCCCCGCGCCATCGCCTCGCAGGTGGCCGACACGAGGTCGAGTCCGTCACCCGTACGCGCGTGGTGCCGCAGCAGGAACTCGAGCACCATCGACGGCGGGAACTTCGGCGCACCGCCGAAGCCGGCCGCGACGTCGTCGTACGACGACCGCAGCGACGCGGCCGCGGCGTCGAGCAGCTCGCCAGTGATCTCGGCCGAAGCACCGACCGGAGCAGCTGCGGACAACCGGCGGACGACGTCGGCGCCCGCCTCGAGGACCTCGTCGCGCCGCTCGGCCCAGGTGCGCGCGACGGACTCGAGCACCTCGCGGAAGGAGGGCATGCCGTGCCTGCGCTCGTTCGGCCAGTATGTGCCGCAGAAGAACGGCTCGCCGGTCGGCGTGAGGAACGACGTCATTGGCCAGCCGCCGTGCCCGGTCATCGCCTGCACCGCCTCCATGTAGACGGCGTCGACGTCCGGTCGCTCCTCCCGGTCGACCTTGATGTTGACGAAGTGCTCGTTCATGTACGCCGCGGTCGTCTCGTCCTCGAACGACTCGTGCGCCATCACGTGGCACCAGTGACAGGCGGCGTACCCGATCGACAGCAGCACCGGCACCTGGCGGCCCTCAGCCTCCGCGAACGCCGCCGGTGACCACTCCCACCAGTCGACGGGGTTGTTGCGGTGCTGCTGCAGGTAGGGCGATGTGCTGTCGGCGAGGCGGTTCACCATGCGCCGGACCCTAACCAAGGAGATCTGACCGGAATGTGCCGCAACGTCCGCGTTGAAGCTCTTCCGGTTCACCCATCCGTGGAGGAACGTCGGGGACGC
This sequence comes from Actinomycetota bacterium, assembly GCA_033851845.1. GTDB lineage: Bacteria > Actinomycetota > Actinomycetes > Mycobacteriales > SCTD01 > RYN-124. Next base: position 19,383 of record JAWWOH010000142.1, on the reverse strand, counting down.
GGGCCGCGACACCCCTGTGAGGCGGCTGCAAAGGAGCGTGGTGCGACTGCCGGGCGTGTCCGTGAGCGAGCAGCCGCATCCGCTCGACCGCGTGACCGTCGCCCGCATCTCCGCAGCGCTGTTCTCGATCTGCGGGCTGCTCGTCATCGTCGTCACGCCATTGCTCCCGGCCCGCAGCCACGTCGGTCTGGTCATCGCGGGATCAGCCGCAATCGCCACGGCCGGCGTGATGATGCTGCTGCCCTGGGACAGGTGGCCGCGGTCCGCGACCCTGTGGCTCACGCTGCTCTCGACCGGGCTCATCGCGATCCACAACTACTTCACCGGCGCGGACGGCTTCCGGTACTCGATCCTGTTCACCGTCGTCGCTGCCTGGACCGGCCTGTGCCACCCGCGCGGCACGACCCTCCTGTTGTCCCCGCTCTTCGCGGTGACCTACCTCGCCCCCATGCTCATCGACCACCGCGGCCCGCAGGAGGTCGCCAGTGTCGCGTACGCCGTACCGCTCTCCGTGCTCATTGGCGAGACCGTCGCGTGGGTGACGGCGCGGCTCGGGCGAGTGCAGGCGGACCTCGGTCGCAGCGATGCCGCCTGGCAGGGAGTGTTCGCCGAGTCGCCGGTGCCGATGTGGGTCTTCGACCGCAACACCCTGCAGTTCCTCGCGGTCAACGACGCGGCGGTGGCGAGCTATGGCTGGACCGTCGAGGAGTTCCTCGCGATGACCATCAACGACATCCGTCCCGAGACGGCCCGGGCCGCGCTCGCGCTCGACCTCGAGCGCCCGCCGGAAGAACCGGACCGGGGCGCAGTGTGGATGCATCGCACCAAGGACGGCACCCTGCTCGAGGTCGAGGTGCACGGCAGGTCGGTGCCGACGTGGGGACCGGCCGCGCGTCTCGTCGTCGCGATCGACGTCACCGACCGGCAACGCGCCCAGGCGGCCCTTGCCCGACGCGCGCTACGCGACGAGGTCACCGGGCTCCCGAACCGCGCGCTGCTGCTGGACCGCCTGTCGCAGGCACTCGGCCGGTCGCCCGATGGCGTCGGAGTCCTGCTCGTCGACATCGACAGGTTCCGACGCCTGAACGAGCTGATCGGCGCCACGGCGGCCGATGACGTCCTGCGCGCCGCCGGGCAGCGGGTGCGCGCCGTGCTGCCTCGCGAGGCGACCGTCGGGCGCTGGGGCGGCGACGCGTTCCTCGTCATCGTCGAAACCGGCGACCGGGACCTTCTCCGGGACAGCGGGCAAGCGGTCGTCGCGTCTTTCTCGGCGCCGTTCGAGTCGACCGATCGCGCGGTCGAAGTCAGTGTCAGCGCCGGCGCCGCGATGTCCTGCCGTGGCTCGGACGTCGGTTCGCTCCTGACCGACGCCGAGAACGCCCTCGCCCTCGCCAAGTCGGGCGGCCGCGGCCAGGTCGCTCTGCTCGACGACCACGCGCGCTATCGAGCCGCGACCCGCCGTACCGTTGAGCAGCAGCTCGCGGAAGCGATCCGCGACGGCCAGCTGCGGCTCGCCTACCAGCCGCAGGTCGACCTCCGCGACGGCACCCTGGTCGCCGTCGAGGCGCTCGTCCGCTGGGACCATCCCGAGCGCGGCACCATCCCGCCCGCGGAGTTCATCCCGATCGCCGAGGAGTCGGGCGCCATCGTCGCCCTCGGGGACTGGGTGCTCGACGAGGCATGCCGGCAGGCGGCGTGGTGGATGCGTTCGGGCGGACCCGGCCGGGTCAGCATCAACGTGTCCGCCGTACAGGTCGCAGACCCGTCGCTCCCCAACCGCGTGCTCGAGCGGCTCGCGGTGCATCGGCTTTCGGCAGACCGGCTGCGTCTCGAGCTGACCGAACACGCGTTGGCTGCGCCTTCCGCCGCACATGTGCTCGGCCAGCTCAGCGACGCCGGCATCGGCCTAGCCCTGGACGACTTCGGCACGGGCTACTCGTCGCTGGCCTACCTGCGTCGCTTCCCCATCGACGAGATCAAGGTGGACCGGTCCTTCATCAGCGGCTTGGAGACGAGCGACCGCGACCGCACGATCGTCAGCAGCATCGTGGGCCTCGGCCGGGAGATGGGCCTGATGACCATCGCGGAGGGGGTCGAGACCGTCGGCCAGGCGGAGCAGCTGGTGTCGCTGGGCTGCAGCGTCGGACAGGGCTACCTCTACTGCCGACCCATCGCACCGGACGACCTGGAGCGCTGGCTGGCGACGCGCACCAGCGGTCGCCGGGCCCTGCGGATCGTTCCCGGGGCGTAGCGGCATATCTACCCTGGCAACATGCCCGGGCCGCTGCGCGTGACGCCGCGGCTGGTGCTGCCCGAGGCCGAACTGTCGTGGCGCTTCAGCAGGTCGTCCGGACCGGGCGGTCAGTCGGTGAACACCAGCGACAGCCGAGCCGAGCTGTCGTACGACGTCGCCCGCTCGCCCACCATGCCCGAGCACCTGCGGCTGCGCGCGCTGGCCGCCCTCGCCGGTCGGCTCGTGGACGGCGTGCTGACCGTTGCCGCGAGCGAGCAGCGCAGCCAGCTGCAGAACCGCGAGGCGGCCGAGCAACGCCTCGCCGAGCTGCTGCGCGCAGCTGTCGCCCCACCGCCGCCACCGCGCCGGGCGACGAAGCCGACGAGGTCGAGCAAGGAGCGCCGCCTCAACGTGAAGCGCCAGCGCTCCGAGCTGAAGCGCTCCCGCCAACGACGCAGCGACGACTGAGTTTCGGTGATCAAGCTGGGGCGCTGGGAGTCTCGTCCTCGTCGTTGCGCTCTTGGGGGTCCTCGAACGACGGCGGTAGGCGGCGGAGGCGGGCACTCATGTTGCGAATCAGCAGCACTGTGGCGACGCCCACCAGCAGCACGAGTAGGAGCGCGAGCGGACCCGCCGTCCCGGACGGCGCCGCGGACAGGGTCATCGCGCGACCGTCTCACGGATGCCGGCGAACAGGTCGTCCTCGGGGAGTCCCCTACTGAAGGTCGTGTCGACGAGGCACCGGGCGAGCTGGAAGTCCTCCGTCGGCCACGCCGACTGCTGCAGGTCGATCGGGCAGGCGAACCAGCGGCCGTTCGGATCGACCTGGGTGGCATGCGCGATGAGCGCCTGGTCGCGGGTGGCGAAGTAGTCCGCGCACGGCACCCGGGTCGTGAGCCGGTCGGCGTCCTCCGGCTTGTCGACCCAGTTGTCGAGCCATTCGCCGTACGGCGACTCGATGCCGCGTTCGGTCATCGCCGTGTGCAGCGCCACCAGGCGGTCCTTGTGGAACGTGTGGTTGTAGTAGAGCTTCAACGGCTGCCACGGCTCGCCGACGTCGGGGAACCGCTCCGGGTCGCCGGCCGCCTCGAAGGCCGCCATCGCCACCTCGTGGCAGCGGATGTGGTCCGGGTGCGGGTAGCCGCCCTTCTCGTCGTACGTCGTCATCACATGCGGACGCTCGTGCCGTACGACGCGGACCAGCTCACGCGTCTGCTCCTCCAGGTCACCCAGCGCGAAGCAGCCCTCGGGCAACGGAGGGAGCGGGTCGCCCTCGGGAAGACCAGAATCGACCCAGCCCATGAAGATCTGCCGGACGCCGAGGATGTGGCGGGCCTTCTCCATCTCCGCCGCCCGGATCGCGGTGATGTTGTCCACGACGTCGGGCCGGTCCATCGCAGGGTTCAGCACGGACCCGCGCGAGCCGTCGGTGAGCGTCACGACGAGGACGTCCACGCCCTCGTGCGAGTAGCGGGCCATCGTCGCGGCGCCCTTGCTCGACTCGTCATCCGGATGCGCGTGCACACACATCAGGCGGAGCTGATCCGGCTGCTGCTCCTGCTCGGCCACCCCGTGCCCTTCCCGTCCGGTCCCGAGGGACGATCGTCCCTCACTGCAACAGCGCCTACCCGTCAGGGAGTCCCGTGCCGCCCGATCTGCCGCCCGGCCGCTACGACCCGCCGAGCCGGCGCAACCGGATCCTGGCCGGCGTCGTAGGCGGCGCGCTCGGCGGGGCGGCACTGCTCGCCGGCTACGCGGCCTACGCACGGCACCAGGAGGGCCGGCTGGATGCAGAGCTCACGGCGTACGACGTGCGGTCGGACACGCTGGTGCGGATCACGTTCCAGGTGGTCACGCGCGGGCACGACGGGGAGTGCGAGGTACGGGCCCGCGACCGCACCGGCATCGAGACCGGCTCCCAGCTGGTGCAGGTCAAGCCGTCCGGGCAGCGCAGCCAGCAGCTGGTCGTCGACCTGCGCACGAGGACCAGGGCGGCCAACGGCGAGCTGGTCGGCTGCAGACGGCTGTGATCAGCCTCTGCGCCGCCGCCGAGGGCAATAGCATCGACAGACCAACCCGAGGAGACCGCACGTGAGCACCGAGTCCGGACAGCAGACCACCTGGCTGACCCAGGAGGCCTACGACCGGCTGAAGGCCGAGCTCGAGCAGAAGAGCGGACCGGGCCGCGCCGAGATCGTCGCCAAGATCGAGGCAGCGCGTGAAGAGGGCGATCTCAAGGAGAACGGCGGCTACCACGCGGCCAAGGAGGAGCAGGGCAAGCTAGAGGCCCGGATCCGCCAGCTGACCGTGCTGCTGCGCGACGCGAAGGTCGGCGACGCGCCGACGACGTCCGGGGTGGCCGGCCCGGGGATGGTCGTCGAGGTGCGGTTCGAAGGTGACGACGACCCGGAGCGCTTCCTCATCGGCTCGCGCGAGGACAACACCCATGGCGACGAGGGCCTCGAGGTCTACTCCGCGCAGTCTCCGCTCGGGCTGGCGCTCACCGGCGCGAAGATCGGCGAGACGGTGGAGTACACGCTGCCCAACGGCAGGCAGATGAAGGTCGAGCTGCTCACGGCACAGCCGTACGTCGGTTAGCAGGAGCACGACGATGGCGACAGCACGTGTCCCTGCTGTGTGGCTGGCGAGCGGCCAGCTGCCCACGCAGTGCGCGCGTCACGAAGCACCGGCTACGCGCCGATCGAAGCGGGACTTCTACACCCGCACGCCGAGCTGGGTCTACCTCACGATCCTCATCGGGATCCTGGTCGCCGCGATCATCGCGATGGCGATCCGGACCAGGGTGAAGGCCAATCTCCCCGCCTGCGACCGCTGCGTCGCCGAACGGCGCAAGTTCGTCCTCATCGCATGGGCGAGCTGGGCGGTCACCCTCGCGCTGTTCGTGCTGGGGGCCGGCTTGTCCAGCACCCCCGTGCTGATCCTCTCGGTCGTCGCGCTCATCGCCGCAGTGGTGGTCAGCTGCAGCGGGGACCGGTTCCGCGTCAGCGGCACGGTGAGCAAGGACCGGCAGTGGGTCGACCTGAAGGGCACGAGCGAAGGCTTCAGCGCCCAGATCCGCCAGGCGGTCGAGCAGGTAGAGGCGGGCGCTCAGGGCGCAGTGCAGCCCTAGGCAGGATTCGGGCAGTCCGGCGCCGAATGCCGCAGGCATGTCTCTTCGGCTTCGTCCCCTCCTCGCCCTCACAGCCGCTGCAGCGCTGACCGCCGGCACGGTGGCGGCCACCGCACGTACGACGCCGCCTGATGTGGCCGCGCTCGCTGCGTACGCCGCTCTGCACGGATCGCTCGGCCACGCCGGCCTCGCGCCCGCGCCGCCGGCGTACACCGCCCCGGGCATGGGCCCGACGCCGCAGGCGCCGTGCGACCCGGGCTCGCGTCCGGAGACCGGCCGGCAGGGGCGGGTGTCACCGGCTGACTACACGAGCGGCCGAGCCGCGAAGGGCTTCACCTGCAACGTCACCGACATCGGCCATGAAGGTGACAGCGGCGGCTTCCAGGTGCACCGGTACGTCGACAAGGCCGGCCACGAGTGCGGCTTCTACGACGGCACGCTGCTGTTCCCGACCAACGAGCCGGACAGCCCGGGCGGTGTCGTCGTCCTCGACATGAGCAACCCCGCCAAGCCGGTGCGGACGACGGTGCTGCAGACACTCGCGATGAAGACGCCCCACGAGTCGTTCCGGCTCAACACCAAGCGCGGCCTGCTCGCCGCTGTCGCCGGGTCGCCCGTCACGCAGGTCGGAGCGGTCGACGTGTACGACGTCTCGCAGGACTGCCGCAAGCCGGCGCTGCAGGCGACGACACCGCTCGGGATCCTCGGTCACGAGGGCGCCTTCTCGCCGGACGGCAACACCTACTGGGCCAGCACGACCGCCGACCGTGGCCTCACCGCGATAGACCTGACCAACCCGGGGGTGCCGACGATCCTGTGGCGGTCGGAGGAGTTCGCGCAGCACGGGCTGTCCATCTCCGACGACGGCAAGCGGGCCTACCTCGCCGACGTGGTCAGCGACCGCGGATACACCCAGAACTACTACAGCGAGATCACCAACGGCGGCGGCGGGATGCGCATCCTCGACATCTCGCAGATCCAGAGCCGCGCGCTCGCCCCGCAGGTCACCGAGCTCGGCTACGTCACGTGGCCGGAGGTGACGATCCCGCAGAGCACGATCCCCGTGACGATCAAGGGCCACAAGTACGTCGTCGAGTTCGACGAGTACGACAGCGACGTCACGTCGTACTCCCCCGACGAGAACGTCGGCGGCGTCCGCATCATCGACATCGGCGACGAGAAGCACCCGAAGGTCGTCAGTCGGATGCGGCTCGCGGTGTGGGAGCGGACCGCGCGCAAGGACCAGGCCGACGACCCCGGCGCCAGCAGCGGGACCCAGGGCTACGCGGCGCACTACTGCGCCGTGCCGCAGCGCATCGAGCCTGGCATCGTGGCATGCAGCACGATCGCCTCTGGGCTGCGGGTGTTCGACATCCGCAACCCGCTGCGACCGCGCGAGGTCGGCTACGCCAACCACCCGACGAGCGGCGGCGGCTACGCCATGTCGGCACCTGCGTTCGACCCCGTGACCCACGACGTCTGGTACGCCGACGGCAACAGCGGCTTCTGGGTCGAGCGGCTCAACCCGACCGCCTGGCCCCGCTAGACCTGGTGAGCCGTCAGGGCGAGGCTCGCCACCAGCTCCGGGAGTCGCTCGAAGTCACGCTTGTCGAGGCATCTGGTCACGCCGATCGCGTCGGCGAGCTGGTAGTCGACCTGTCGGAACGCAGCGGAGAACATGACGATGCGCTGGCCCGGGTCCTCGGCGAGCATCTGCGCGGCCGCCTCCAAGCCAGACATGACGGGCATGCGCAGGTCCATCACCACGACGGCCGGCCGGTGCACTCGCCACAGCTGCAGCGCCTCGAGGCCGTCGTGAGCCTCCGCCAGGACCTCGACCCCGTCGTGGAAGTCGAAGAGCATCCGGAGCAGCCGCAGCAGGTCGAGCGTGTCGTCGACGAGCAGGACGCTGACCCCGGCTGAGCAGGTGGCGGCCGGCGTGCGCGCCTCCCGCTGAACCGGGACGCCGAATCGAACCGAGTCGTTCTGGCGTGCCTGGTAGTCCACTCCACGTACCTGCCCGCGTGGAGCGCTCGAGGTCTACCCCCAACAGAGGTTTCGCAGGGCTACTGGATCACGCGCCGCCGGCGTCGCAGCAAAAGGACGGTCAGCAGCAGCACGGCACCCAGCGTCACGAGGGTGGTGTCACCTCCGGTCGCAGCGAGCCGCTCACGGCGCGCTGCCGCGTCGGCCGCCGGCGTCCCCGGCCGCACCGGGGAGAACCCGGCCGGCGCGCTGGCCCCGAGGCCCGGTGCGTCGTATCGGATCGCGTTCTCCATGATGTACAGGCCGCTGTAGGTGAGGCCGTAGTCGCGCAGGCCGTAGCGGTGGTCGTTGTCCTCGGTCGGGGTCGGGAGCGCTCCCCCGACGACCTGGACCTGACCCTTGCCGACCGGGATCCGACCGAGCGTGACCTGGCTGTTCGTCGTACCGACGACCTTGCCGCCAGCGGCAGCGAAGGCGTCGGGGTCGATCGCGGTCATCGGTGATGCCGAACCGCCGATGCCGTAGCCGAGGATGGCTGCCTCGACGAGCTGACGTGCGTTCGCACGCAGACCGGCGACGAGCGGGTCCTTGAAGTCACCGATGTCGCTGTACGGCTGGTAGACCTTGATGTCCTTCACCTTGCCGCCGTCGACGATGCCGAGATCGCCGAGCGCGTGCAGCGCCTTGTCGGTGAGCACCAGGTTGCCGCCGCGCTTCACCCAGGCCGCGATGTTGGCGTAGTACTTCTTCGCATCGACCGCCCGCCCCTGCGCGTCCTTCGGAAGCGCGACGTCGGCGAGCACGAGAGAGTCGAGGCCGTTCAGGGCCTTGGCGCTGCTCGCGATGTCCGCCGGCAGCACCGCCCGGTACGGCCGCGGCATCAGGCGGCCCTCGTCGGAGAAGAACTTCATGCGGGTCGCCTTGTAGTGCCGCTGCGCGACGGGCTGGCCGTTCTTGCCGACGCCGTCCCCCTGTGGTCCTGGCAGCTCACCGGGACCGTTCGCGTCGGTGTCGGTGACGTACGCCGGATCGAGGACGTAGCCCGCTTGGCCGCCGGTCTCGACCTTCACGTTTGCGGCGTTGAACTCACGGTCCTGGAACAGCGCGTACGCCATGGCGGTCTTGACGATCGCGCGGGAGGCGTTGATGTGGTTCTCCTGCAGGTACACGTTCCACGCCTTGTCCGGCACTGTGTGGTTCAGGAAGATCTCGTAGTCCATTCCCGTCACCGCGGCATCGCTGGCGAGGTAGTCGCCGATGAACCCGGTGTCCGTGTAGCCGAGCGTGTCCCACACCGTCGCCCAGTGCGCGGGCTGCGTCGGGATCGTGTTGCTGATCTCGTTGATGCAGCCGGTCGGGCTGAGGTCGCAGACGACGCCTTCGACGCCCTGGCCCTCGTCGCCGCCGGTCTGGTTCTCGATCTGGTTCTGGATACCGGCGTACAAGGTCGCGTCGATGACCGACTTCGTGCGCTCCGCGATCGCCATGAGCTGACGATGCTTGACGGAGTCGAACTCGCCGGCGGGGTACATGATGTCGACGTACGCCCGGCTGGTCAGCTCGCCGTGGATGTCGGCGCCGTAGGAGAGCCGGCCGCCAGCGTCTTTCGCGAGCTGGTCGATGAGCTGGGTGCCGAAGCGGGTCTCGGACTCCTCCAGCGGGTTGCGCGACGGGTCGATCCGACCGATGGTCGGCTCTTGGCGATTGAGGTCGGTCCCGATGCTGTTGCCGCGCTCGTACGGCGCGGTCGGCGTCTTGTAGTTGTCGCCGACCTCCCAGCCGTCGATGTTGAAGTCGGTGAGGTAGACGTCCTCCTTCATCAGCACGTCGCGTACGGCGTACGTGTGGATCACCGGCGTACGCCCGGTGGCGCTCTTGTAGCCGGCTACACCGTCGCTGATCGTCGCGTCGGGGTTGCTCGCCGCGATGGCGAGGTCCTCGACGGCGCGTAGGCCGCCCTCCAAGCCGCCGCGCTCGTTGCCGTGCACGGACATGCTGAAGAACAGCTTCTTCTTGCCCTTGTCCGGCACGTTGCGGTCGGTCAGCCGGATGACCCAGATGGTCCGGCCGTCGCCCGTGTCGCCCGCTGCGGTGGACCGCTTGCCATCGGGACCGGCCGAGACGGCCTTCTTGCCGTAGCGCGACTCGAGGGAGAACACCTGCACGTAGCGGGGGTACTTCTGCGCCAGGAACGCGATGCCGTCGGCGTACTCGCGGAATCCGCTGGGGTCGGGCGTGTACTGGATGTAGGCCCGGGCGATCGCCGACTCCGGGAAGATGCGGTTGCCACACGCCGCGAGCGGCGGCCCGCCCTTGTAGCCGTCCGTGCAGACCGGGGTCGCGCTCGCCGCGGGGGCCAGCCCGCCGACAAGCAGCGCCGCTGCCGCCAGAACCACGAGCACTCGCCGCATGCCGTCCCCCTGCGTTTGTCGACAGAGGGGACGATATGCCGTTCTTGTCCTATCCGGGGGTGACGACGTACGAGGCACCCTGCAGCTGCTGGACGACGTGCTCGCCGTGGTCGCGGCCGCGCGTCTCGAGCTGTAGGTCGACCTCGACCTCGTCCAGGTGCAGACCGCGACCCGTGCGCTGGTGCTCGACGTCGAGCACGTTGGCACCGCTGCCAGCGAGCACCCCGAGGAGCGCGGCCAGACCACCCGGGCGGTCCGGGATGCGCACCCGCAGCGAGAGGTAGCGACCGGCAGCGATCATGCCGTGCCGGATGACCTTGGACAGGAGCACCGGGTCGATGTTGCCGCCCGAGAGCACAGCGACCACCGGTGGCTCGAACGCGGTGGGGTCCTCCATCAGCGCGGCCACGGCGGCAGCTCCGGCCGGCTCGACGACGAGCTTCGCTCGCTCGAGGCAGAGCAGCAGGGCCCGGCTCAGCGCGTCCTCGTCGACCGTCGCGACCCGATCCACCAGATCGCGGACGTGGGCGAACGTGATCTCGCCAGGGCAGCCGACGGCGATTCCGTCCGCGATCGTCGACATGCTCGCGAGCGGCACGGGGTGACCGGCGCGCAATGAACCGGGGAACGAGGAGGCGCCGGCCGCCTGCACGGCCACGACCTTCACCTGCGGGCGGAGCGCCTTGATAGCGACCGCGATGCCGGCGACGAGGCCACCACCACCGGCCGGCACGACGACTGTCTTCATCTCCGGGCACTGCTCGAGCAGCTCGAGCCCTACCGTTCCCTGGCCCGCGATCACGTCGACGTGGTTGAAGGGGTGGATGAGGATCGCACCGGTCCGCTCGCTCCAGGCCGAGGCCTCGACGAGGGCGTCGTCGACGGTCGCACCGTGCATCCGGATGCTCGCGCCGTACGCCCGCGTGGCCTCGACCTTGGGGAGCGGCGCGGCCTCGGGCATGAAGACGGTGGCCTCGCAGCCGAGGAGCTTCGCGGCGAGCGCCACGCCCTGCGCGTGGTTGCCCGCACTCGCCGCCACGACGCCCCGTCCGCGCTCGGCATCGGAGAGCTTGGCGATCCGGACGTAGGCACCGCGGATCTTGAACGAGCCGGTGCGCTGGAGGTTCTCGCACTTCAGCGACACCTGACCGCCGACGGCACGCGACAGCGTGCGCGACCCCTCAAGCGGGGTCTCGCGCGACACCCCGGCGAGCAGCTCACGGGCCGCGCGTACGGCGGCGAGGTCGACGAGCGGCAGGTCCACAGCGGTCACGACCCGAGTGTGTCGTGTCGTCAGTCCGCGGACCAGTACCGATCGCCTGCGAGCACGAGAGCGGCCGCCCCGACGAGTCCGGCGTCACCACCGAGGCCAGGCGGTACGACGCGCAGCTCGGTCAAGAAGGGCAGCACGGCATGCTCTGTCACGGCCGCCAGCATCGGCTCCCACAGCGGTGGGCCGCTCTGCGCCAGCCCACCACCGACCACGACCATCTGCAGGTCGAGCAGCGCGGCGCACCACGCGATGACCCGCCCGACCGCGTCGCCGCATCGCGCGAACGCGGCGAGAGCGATCCCGTCGCCGTCCTGCGCAAGCCGTGCGAGAGCCGGGCCGTCCTCGGCGACGCTGCCGCGTTCGCGTGCCCAGGCCACCGTGGCCGGTCCGCGGGCGATCGCCTCGAGACAGCCGCGGCCGCCGCAGACGCACATCGGACCGGCCGGATCCGCGACGACGTGACCGATGTGGCCGGCGTTGCCGGTGGCGCCGTCGAGCAGCCGGCCGCCGCTGACGATGCCGCCGCCGACGCCGGTCGACACGACCATGCCGATCATGTTGTCGACGCCCTGCGCCGCTCCTCGCCAGTGCTCCGCCGCGGCGAACGCGACGGCGTCGTTGTGCAGCCGGACCGGCACGCCGGCGTACTTGTCAGCCAGCCGTGCACGCAGCGGGAACCCGCGCCAGGCAGGGATGTTCAGCGGTGACACCTCGCCCGCCGGCCAGGTCATCGGGCCGCCGCAGCCGATGCCGACTCCGTCCAGCTGCTGCCCGTCGACGAGCCGGTCGAGCATCGCGACGAAGTCCGGCCACGGGTCGGTCCGGTTCGTGGGGGTGCGGTCCCGGCGCACGATGGTGCCGTCGTCGTCGACGATCGCGGCGGCCATCTTCGTCCCGCCGATGTCGATCGCGAGAACGGTCATGGGGATGACCGAAAGGCCAGCACGGCAGCGGTGAAGCCGTGCAGGTGGTTGCGGCCGGCGACCGGGCCCAGCTCGCCGCCGGCGAAGAAGCCGGCTACTCCGCCCGTCGTTCGCAGCTCCCGGCGTACGACGTTGACGTCGTGGTCGGCACCCCCGAGCGTGGCACCGAACAGGTGCCCGCCCCGGCCGTTGCAGGAGAACAGCAGCGCACCGGCGATACCCGGCTGCCGGCCGCGGTAGGCGCCGAGCACCTCACGCAAGTCGTCGTCCGCGCCCTCGGCGTCACGCACCTGCAGCCGCACGGTCGAGCCCACCTCCACGAGGTCGCCGACAACCAGCCCCGAGGAGTCGGGATCGAGGCCGAGGATGGGGCGGATCAGGAAGTCACCACGGTCGTGCTCGTCGGCGTACTCGTTCATCGCGACGCCAAGCTGCAGTCCCGAGCTGGCAAGCGCCTGCTCCGCCGGTGGCAGGCCGGCGAGAACCTCCTCCAGCTTCTGCAGAGCCGGGGAGCCGGCCAGCTCGACGACCACGTTGCCGACTGCAGCGGTCACCGCCATCGGCGGGCCGATCGGGCGGCAGCCCTGGCTGACCACGGCGTCGGCGACGAGACCGGCTCCGCCGATCAGCACGCCGACGGCGCCGCGGTCGTGGGTCCGACCGTCCACCCAGAGTCGGGTCGAGCCGGCACCGGCCGGGCCGTGCGCCATCCCGCCGACGATCGACAGACCGGCCAGCGCGGAGTTGGCGCGGCTGACGAACCCGTCGGCCGGGAAGCTGTAGGGATCCGCGAGCAGCACGGCCACGTCATCCGCGTCGGTCCGCTCGGGCAGGCCGACGACAGCCATCCCCTCATCGGCGCGCATCACCTCGAGGTGGAAAGCCCGCAGGCTCACTCCGGGCAGCTGCGCAGCCCACACGCTGACCGCCGCCTGTCCCTCGATGCCTCGGCCGGAGCCGATCACGCCACCGGCGCTGCAGCCGACCATGGCGCCGGCCGCAGTGATCCCTGCGACGCGTTCTCCGGCGGCGCCGATGTCGCCAGGGTCGCCGCCGGAGACGAACGCGCACACCAGGTCGGGGCGCCGCGCGCCGAACGAGGCAACGGCCTCGCGACTGGCCCGCTCAGCCGCCACCACGAGGTCGGCGTCGAGCGCCAGCCCGTCCGCGATGTGCGCCGCCATACCCCCATCCTCTCCCGTTGCGTCCGAGGGGGCGGTCGTCGGGGCGACCTCGGAGTCGGACGCTGCGGAGTCGGTCGAGCGGACGTAGCGTGGGCAGGGTGACGACTGCCCCCGCACCGACCACGCTCGGCGAGCTCCGCACCGCCGGTCACGAGCACAAAACGGTCAAGGCCGAGATCCGCGACAACCTGCTCGCCCGGCTCGCCGACGGCCGCGACCCCTTCCCGGGCATCCTCGGCTTCGACGACACGGTCCTGCCGGAGGTCGAGCGCGCGTTGCTCGCCGGTCACGACCTCGTCCTGCTGGGCGAGCGCGGTCAGGGCAAGACCCGACTCATCCGGACCATCAGCGGCTTGCTCGACGAGTGGACGCCCGTCGTCGACGGCTGCGAGATCAACGACCACCCGTACGCACCTTCGTGCGTGCGATGCATCCGACTCGTCGAGGAGCACGGCGACGCGACGCCGGTCGGGTGGAAGAACAGAAGCGAGCGGTACGGCGAGAAGCTCGCGACCCCCGACACCAGCGTCGGTGACCTCATCGGCGACGTCGACCCGATCAAGGTGGCGGAAGGCCGCACCCTGGGGGATCCCGAGACCGTCCACTACGGGCTCGTGCCGCGGAGCAACCGTGGCGTCTTCAGCGTCAACGAGCTCCCGGACCTGGCCGAGCGCATCCAGGTCGCGCTGCTCAACGTCCTGGAGGAACGCGACGTCCAGGTGCGCGGCTACATGCTGCGGCTGCCGCTCGACCTGCTGCTGGTCGCGTCCGCCAACCCGGAGGACTACACCAACCGGGGCCGCATCATCACGCCGCTGAAGGACCGGTTCGGCGCCGAGGTCCGCACGCACTACCCGTTGCGGCTCGCCGATGAGATCGCGTTGATGCGGCAGGAGGCGGTGCTCGGCTGGCCGGGCTCGCCGTTCGCGGCGCCCGTGGTGCCCGAGCACCTGCTCGAGATCGTCGCGCGCTTCACCAGACTCGTGCGCGACTCGCCCCAGGTGGACCAGCGCTCCGGAGTCAGTGCCCGCTTCGCCGTCGCGGCTGCCGAGACGGTCGCCGCGTCGGCGGTGCGCCGAGCGGCCGTGACCGGAGAGTCGCAGGCGGTCGCTCGCGTCTGCGACCTGCCGTCCGTCGTACCCGCCTCTCGCGGAAAGGTGGAGTTCGAGGCGGCCGAGGAGGGCCGCGAGCTGGAAGTGCTCGCGCACCTGCTGCGCAAGGCGACCGCTGATGCGTTCCGGGCCCAGCTGGCCGGCGTCGACCTCAGTGGGCTGCAGGGTCGCTTCGACGAAGGCGCGACGGTCGAGACCGGTGACCTCGTTCCGGCCGCCGAGCTGCTCGACCGGCTCGGCGCCGTGCCCGGTCTCGCGGCGATCCTCACCAAGCTCGGTATCGAGGAGGAGTCGCCGGGTCTTGCCGCCGCTGCGGTGGAGTTCGCCCTCGAGGGACTGCACCTCAACCGGCGGCTGTCGAAGGACGCGGTGCCCGGCCGCACCGTCTACGGCGGCTAGCTCATGACCGAGCAGCCGGCACCGGACCCGGTCGCGCTGCGGCGCCGGGTGCTCCTGACCGGGCTGCTCACCCTCGCGATGTTCATTGCCGCGGCCTACGTCGTGGCAAGCGCCGGGGTCAGCGACGCCTGGTTGCTGCTCGCGGTGGTTGTCATGTACGTCGCCGTCGTACGCCCCCTGATGCGGCCGGTCCGCGACGCGTCGAGGCTGCGCAGATCCCTTGCCTACCAGGCCTTCCTGGACAGCAAGGACCGCGAGCAGTGAGCGGGCTGCCGTCGTACCGATACGGCTCGTGGTCCGGTGGGCGGGACCCGCTGGAGCCGCCGTACGACGTCGCGTCTGCGCTCGACGAGATCGGCGAGCAGGTGCTGGCAGGGGCATCGCCGCGGCAGGCGCTCCGGGAGCTGCTGCGCCGCGGCACCGATGGGTTGCGCGGCCTCGACGACCTGCGCCGTCAGGTGGCCAAGCGACAGCGGCAGGCGAGGCAGAAAGGACGCCTCGACGGCACTCTCGACGAGGTGCAGGCGCTGCTCGACGAGGCGCTCGAGCTGGAGAAGGCGGCGCTGTTCCCGGACCCCTCCGACGCCGCGCGGATGGCGGAGATGGAGCTGGACACGCTTCCCCGCGAGACGTCGCGCGCCGTACAGGCCCTGAAGCCCTATCGATGGCGCAGTCCCGAGGCGAAGGCGAAGTACGACGAGATCGACGAGCTGCTGCGTCGCGAGGTGCTCGACAGCCAGTTCCGCGGCATGAAGGAGGCGCTGCAGAACGCGTCGCCGGAGGACATGCAGGCCGTCAAGGACATGCTCGCCGACCTCAACGCGATGCTCGAAGCGGATGCGCGCGGCGAGCACACGCAGCAGCAGTTCGACGACTTCATGGCCAAGCACGGCGGCTTCTTCCCCTCGCAACCGGAGACGCTCGCAGAGCTGATCGACGACCTGGCCCGACGGGCCGCAGCGCAGCAGCGACTGATGGACTCGCTGACGCCGCAGCAGCGGGAAGAGCTCGGTGAGCTGATGCAGGGCGCGATGGACATGGACATGGCGGCGCAGATGGCGCAGCTGGGCGACGCGCTGCGGGCCGCGCGGCCTGACCTGCCCTGGGGCGGTCGCGAACGGATGCGCGGCGAGCAGGGCATGGGAATGGGCGAGGCGACCAGCGCACTGGAGGAGCTCGCCGACCTCGACGACCTCGAGGCCGCGCTCGGGCAGGACTACCCCGGCGCATCGCTCGACGACATCGACGAGGACGCCGTGCAGCGCGCGCTCGGCCGCGGCGCGCTCGACGACGTCGCCGCATTGCAGCGGATCGAGCGAGAGCTGCACGAGCAGGGCTACCTCACCCGCGACCGGAACGGCCGGCTGGAGCTGAGCCCTCGCGCCGTACGACGGATCGGGGCCACCGCGCTGCGCAAGGTGTTCTCCGACCTGGAATCCCGCGGTCGCGGGGTCCACGACGTACAGGATGCGGGCGCAGCCGGTGACATCACCGGTGCCGCGCGGGCGTGGGAGTTCGGCGACGAGCAGCCGCTCGACGTCGTCCGCACGGTCCGCAACGCGGTGCTTCGCGGTGGACCCGGGGGCGTGCGGCTCAAGGTCGAGGACTTCGAAGTCGTGGAGACCGAGCGCCGTACGACGGCAGCGGTCGCCTTGCTGGTGGACCTGTCGTTCTCGATGGAGCTGCGCGGCACCTGGGCAGCTGCCAAGCAGACGGCACTGGCTCTGCACTCGCTGGTGACGACGAAGTACCCGCAGGACGCCATCGAGATCATCGGCTTCAGCGACTACGCGCAGGTCCTGCAGATCGAGCAGCTCGCCGGCCTCGACGCGCAGCGCGTGCAGGGCACCAACCTGCAGCACGCTCTGGTCCTCGCCGGCCGGCACCTCGGCAGGCACCCCGACGCGGAGCCGGTCGTGCTGGTCGTGACCGACGGGGAGCCCACCGCGCACCTGTCGCGGGACGGGTACGCGGAGTTCTGCTGGCCGCCGCTGCCCGAGACGCTCGAGCTGACGATGGCCGAGGTCGAGCGGGTGACCCGACGCGGTGCGACCATCAACGTCTTCATGCTCGACGACGACCCGCGGCTGGTGGCGTTCATCGACCATCTCGCGGCCCGCAACGGCGGCCGGGTGTTCTCGCCCGATCCGTCCCGTCTGGGCGAGTACGTCGTCAGCGACTACCTGCGCGCCCGCCGCGGCCGCCGGGCACACTGAGCAGGATTCCAGCCCCCGACGTCGAACACGGTCTCAGCCAGACACAGCCAACCCACTCAGCGCCCACGGAGTCCGACATGCAGCCAGGCCAGTTCGGCAAGCTCGGCAGCAAGCTCGCGCTTGCCATCATCTTCGTCGGCTTCGTCGGGATCCTCGTCGGGTGGAACGGCACCGCCGGCAACCTCGTGCTCGCGGCGCAGATCCCCTACATCGTCTCCGGCGGGCTCGGCGGGGTGGCGCTCGTCATCGTCGGCGCCGCGCTGATGGTCACCCAGAACGCCCGACAGGACCGCCAGCGCCTCGAGGGCGTGCTGATGCAGCTCGTCGAAGCCCAGCAGGGCACAGGCAGCGGCGTGGTCCCGAGTGACGTCGACGGACTGTTCGCGGCCGGCACCGCGTCCTACCACGTGCCCGGGTGCCGGCTGGTCGACGGCCGCGAGGAGGTCACCTACGTGACCGCCGCCGAGGCAGCCGCCCGCGACCTCAAGCCGTGCCGCGTCTGCCAGCCCGAGCACGCGACCAACGTGACCGTGCACTGACGCACCGCTTGCTCGACCCAGACAGCGAGAAGGGGCCCGCCGATCCGGCGGGCCCTTTCTCGTGTGCGCTTCTCAGTGCAGGTCGCTGGCGTCGCCGAGGTAGGTCTTGCGGAGGTCGCCCGACTTCTCCAGCTCGGCGCCGCGGCCGTCGTACGTGATCGTGCCCTTCTCCATGATGAGGGCCTGGTCGGCATAGGGCAGCACGCCGACGTTCTGCTCGACGATCACGACCGTCGTACCGTCGTCGTTGATCTGGCTGACGACCTGGAACACGGTCTGCGCCAGTTTGGGCGACAGCCCGAGCGACGCCTCGTCGATCATCAGGATCCGCGGCCGGCTCATGATGGCGCGGCCGATCGCGAGCATCTGCTGCTCCCCGCCGGACATCGTCCCGGCGAGCTGGTCCTTGCGCTCCTCGAGCCGCGGGAAGTACTCGAAGACGCGGGCGATGGCGTCGTCGGTCTGCTTCTTGCCGGCCTTCTTGCGGGTCCAGGCGCCGAGCCGCAGGTTCGTGAGCACGGACAGCGCCGGAAAGACGCGGCGTCCCTCGGGCGAGAGACCGATGCCGGCGGCAACGATCTTCGGCGCGTCGAGGCCCTTGAGGCTCTTGCCGTCGAGCCGGACGTCGCCGGACCAGATCGGGAGCAGCCCGGCCAGCGCATTGACCGTGGTCGTCTTGCCGGCGCCGTTCAGGCCGAACATCACCGCAGTCTCGCCCTCCTCGACGGAGAACGAGATGCCTTGCAGGACAGGCAGTGCGCCGTAGCCCGTGCGCAGGTCCTCGACCTCGAGCAGGCTCATCGCGGCGTCTTCTTCCGGGGGGCCGGCCGGGCGCCCGCCGCCGCCTCTTCGCGCTGCTCGGCCGCCGTCCGGCGGCGGGGCCGCGCGACGGGCTTGGCGGCAGTGCCCGCGACGTCGAGCACCTGCG
Source organism: Actinomycetota bacterium (assembly GCA_033851845.1). Taxonomy (GTDB): domain Bacteria; phylum Actinomycetota; class Actinomycetes; order Mycobacteriales; family SCTD01; genus RYN-124. Next base: position 1,049 of record JAWWOH010000142.1, on the reverse strand, counting down.
TCGCGGCCCTGTCCGGGGCGACCTCGTGGTGCCCGAGCTGCGCGTCCAGCGCTGCGTCCTCGGCCGTCTCCTCGGTGGCGTCCAGTGCCTCCGGCGCCTCCCCACCGAGGTAGGCCGCAACGACCTCGGGATGAGTCTGGATGACCGACGGCGGACCCTCGGCGAGCAGCCGGCCGAAGTTCAGCACGTAGACGTGGTCGCAGACCGACAGGACGAGCGGCACGTGGTGCTCGATGAGCAGCATCGTGAGCCCGAAGGCCTGCCGCAGGTCGATCAGCCGCTCGCCGAGCTGGTGCGCCTCCTCCGGTCCCATGCCGGAGGACGGCTCGTCGAGCAGCAGGATGTCCGGCTCGGTCGCGAGCGCGCAGCCGAGCTCGAGCAGCTTGAGCGTGCCGTAGGACAGGCCGCCCACCCGCAGGTTGCGGACCGCCTCCAGACCGAGCAGCTCGAGGATCGCGTCGGCCTTCTCGGCAAGGTCGCGCTCCTCCCGGCCAACCGCGGGGGCACCGAGCAGACCCGCGCTCACGTCGTACTCGACCCGAGCGTGCTGTGCGGTCTTGAGGTTCTCCAGGACGGTCGACGACTTCACCATGCCGACGTTCTGGAAGGTGCGGCCGAAGCCCATGGCCGCCTTCTTGTGCGGCGGCACCTGCGTGACGTCGCGCCCGCGGTAGGTCACCGTTCCGGTGCCCGGCTTGTAGAAGCCGGTGATGCAGTTGAACGCCGTCGTCTTGCCGGCGCCGTTCGGACCGATCAAGCCGACGATCTCGAACTCGTTGACGTCGAGGTTGACGTCCTGCAGCGCCTGCAGTCCACCGAAGCGGATCGACAGGTCGCGCACTTCAAGCACGGACACTGGAGCCCTCCACTGCGCCGGGGCCGGCAGAGGCCGAGTCGTCGTGGAGCGTGAGCGGCTTGCCCCTCAGCCAGCGCTGGATCGGCGCGACGCTCTCGCCGATGCCGCCCGGGTTGAAGATGAGCGTCTGCAGCAGCAGCACCGCGCCGATGAGACCGGCGAGGGCGCCCTTGTTGGGGCCGTAGTAGCCGTT